>SHWP01000014.1 GCA_009693785.1 Rhodospirillaceae bacterium | reverse complement strand
CGATCCGTCGACGAACTCAAGACCGCTATCATCGAGTTCATCGAGACCAACAATCACGACCCAAAACCCTTCGTCTGGACCGCGGACCCAGATAAGATCATCGCCAAGCTCAAGAGAGCGACCCAAGTGTCAGAATCGATCCACTAGCACTTCATGCCCAGCATCGCGGGCAACCGCGGCCCACGTGGACAGATTGTTGGCGTAAGTCAGAAACGACAATGTAAGTGGGCCTGGCAACTCCACCGCCCGCTGGCTGTGAACGCGGTCTAAACCCATGTCGTCGATGACGATGGCGATAAGGATACGGTTGGCCGGTGCAGAGAACGGTAATGCAAAGGCATGCAGCGGATCGGCCAACGGGGGGGCTGCCTGCGCTTTTGCAACTTGTTCAGCCAAGTTTGGCGGTGGTGGTGGGCCAGCGATTGCGGGTGGCTCGGTGTCGAGCTCGTCCATATTTGCGATCACCGGCGGCGTAAAACTTGGCGGCGCTGTACGTGGTTTTGCCACTGCGGCAGGCGGGGCGAGCTTTGCAGCTTGCACAACAGCCTGCTCGCGCTTGGCCATGTTGAGCCACGCGCCAAACACCGCACCCGCAAACATCAGTGCCATGGCAGCAACGGCGGCGAGCAATGGATGCACGCCCAGAATGCCCGTCTTGTGTTTGGCCGTTTTCGCGCTCTTTGTGGGGGATGAAACCATCTTGCAACTTGCTAAATTGAATCAAAGCCTTAGATCATTGCCCAAAGGCATTAACGCAGCCTAAACAACGCCCTTGCGCTTTCCTTGACGCGCGGGGTCGCGGGCGGCATTTTGGCCGCCACAAAGGACCATTAGAATCATGTACCTGCTGATCGATAACTACGACAGTTTTACCTACAACCTGTGGCACTTTTTAGGTGAACTGGGCGCCGATGTCGTGGTGCACCGCAACGACAAGATCAGCGTGGCCGACGCCATCGCCCTGAAGCCCGCCGGTATTATCCTGTCGCCGGGCCCTTGCGACCCGGACAAGGCGGGCATTTGCCTGGACCTGATTGGCAAAGCGGCGGGTAAGATTCCCATTTTTGGTGTGTGTTTGGGCCACCAAGCCATCGGCCAGGCGTTTCAGGGCCGGGTGATCCGCGCCCCGGCCCCCATGCATGGCAAGGTCAGCCAGATTACCCATACTGGCCATGCCATGTTCAAGGACGTGCCCCGACGTTTTTCAGCCACGCGTTATCATTCACTCATTGTCGAACGCGCCACCCTGCCCGGTCAGCTTGAAGTCACCGCTAGCACCGATGATGGCCTGATCATGGCCATGGCGCATAAGAGCGAGCCGGTGTTCGGCGTGCAGTTCCACCCCGAGAGCATCGCCTCGCAATTCGGCCATCACATCTTGCGTAATTTCCTGATCGCCACCGGCCTGAAGGCACGCGACGTTCCGAAGACGGCGAATACCGCCGCCGCGGCATGACCGATTTAAAACCGACGCTAGCCAAGCTCGCCGATGGCACTGCCTTAAGCGAGGCCGAGGCAGAGTCCGCCTTCGAGGCCATCATGTCGGGCGGGTGCACGCCCGCGCAAATCGCAGCTTTCCTGATGGCCTTGCGCGTGCGCGGCGAAACCGTGGCCGAGCTGACGGGCGCAGCACGCATCATGCGCGCCAAAGCCGTGCCGGTGAACGCACCGGCCGATGCCATCGACACGGTCGGCACGGGTGGTGATGCCTCGGGCAGCTATAACATCTCGACCGCCGTGGCTTTTGTGGTGGCCGGTTGCGGCGTGTGCGTGGCCAAGCATGGCAACCGCGCTGTTTCATCAAAAACCGGCGCAGCCGATGTGCTGGCCGCACTTGGTGTGAACCTCGACGCCGCACCGGAGTTAATTGAACTTGCCATCACGCGCGCCAAGGTGGGTTTCATGTTCGCGCAAAAACACCATAGCGCCATGAAATACGTGGCCCCCGTGCGTGGCGAACTAGGCCTGCGCACCATTTTCAACTTGGTTGGACCATTGTCGAACCCGGCGGGCACGAAAAAACAATTGCTCGGCGTGTTCGCGCATAAATGGATTGTGCCCATGGCCGAAACGCTTGGCCGCTTGGGCTCGACGCGGGCCTGGGTGGTGCATGGCTCCGACGGGCTGGACGAACTCACCACCACCGGGGCGAGTTTTGTCGCCGAATTGAATAACGGCCAGGTGCGTACCTTCGACGTGACGCCGGAAGATGCGGGCTTGCCGCGTGCCGAGGCCGCAGCCCTCAAAGGCGGCGATGCGGGGCATAACGCGCAAGCCCTGTTAAAGGTTCTGGCGGGTGAGAAAAACGCTTATCGTGATATCGTGTTGTTAAACGCGGCGGCCGCGCTCATCGTCGCGGGCAAAGCGGCCGATTTGAGGGCCGGTGCCGCACTTGCAGCGCAATCCATCGCCAGCGGCGCTGCACAAAAAGCGCTAGAGGCCTTAGTGGCCATTACCAACGGACATAGCCCATGAGCGATACACTCGCCGCCATCTGCGCTCAAAAACGCTTGCGCATCGCCGCTCGCAAGCGCGAACTCACGCAATCCGATGTCGAGGCCTTTGCCCGCCGTGCCTCGCCGGTGCGCGGCTTTGCCACGGCCCTTGCTGCGAAAGTGACCGCGGGCCAATACGCGCTTATCGCCGAAATCAAAAAAGCCTCGCCATCGGCGGGCTTGATCCGCGCCGATTTCGATCCGCCTGCCTTGGCCCGCGCATACGAACGCGCGGGGGCAGCGTGCTTATCGGTGCTGACGGAAGAAGACAACTTCCAGGGCCGCGATGAATTCCTCACCGCCGCCCGTGCGGCGACAAAACTGCCCGCGCTGCGCAAAGATTTCATGCTCGACCCCTACCAAGTGGCCGAAGCGCGCGCCATCAACGCCGATTGTATTCTCATCATTATCGCCGCCGTGGATGATGCGATAGCCGCCGAACTGGAAGCTGCCGCCATTCAATTCGGCATGGATGTCATCATCGAAGTGCATGACGAAGCCGAGTTGGCCCGCGCCTTGAAATTAAAGTCACAGCTGATTGGCGTGAACAACCGCAACCTCAAAACATTAGCCACGGACTTAGCCACCACTGAGCGCCTGGCAGCCTTAATCCCCAAAGACCGCGTACTGATCGCCGAAAGCGGATTGAAAGGCCCTGCCGACTTGGCGCGAATGGAGCGCGTTGGCGCGAAGTGTTTCTTGATTGGTGAGTCGCTCATGAAACAAGCCGATGTGGAACTCGCCACGCGGGCGATCTTGTCGAAAGCACCCGCCCATGCCTAAGGCGCGCCCCAAAAAATCGCTCACCCACTTCGATGCCAAGGGCAACGCGGTGATGGTCGACGTCTCGGGCAAGGCTGCCACGGCGCGCGAAGCTGTGGCCAAGGGCGCGGTGATCATGCAACCCGAAACGCTGCGCATGATTCAAAAACGCCAAATGAAAAAAGGCGATGTGCTGGCCGTGGCACAACTCGCAGGCATCATGGCGGCCAAACGCACACCCGACCTGATTCCCTTGTGTCATCCCTTGAGCTTGTCGTCGGTCAATGTCGAGCTGACGTGCGATACCAAGAAAAACTGTGTGAACATTACCGCCACCTGCAAAGTCACCGGTGCCACCGGCGTGGAGATGGAAGCACTCACCGCCGTCAGCACCGCGGCGCTGACCGTGTACGACATGTGCAAGTCCGTCGACCGGGGCATGATGATCTCCGGCGTCCGTCTGGTCAGAAAGTCCGGCGGCAAATCAGGCACGTTCGAAGCCAAATGATCTCCGTTGCAGACGCGCGCACAGCCATTGTCGCTGCGCTCAATCCCATCGGCGTTGAAGAAATAGCCGTGATGGATGCGCTCGGCCGCGTGCTGGCGGTGGATGCGGTGGCGAAAATTTCTCACCCCAGCGCCGATGTTTCGGCCATGGATGGCTATGCGGTGCGCGCGGCTGATGCATCTCTCGGCGCGGCACTCAAAGTCATCGGAACGGCGGCCGCCGGGCATCCATGGAACGGCACACTTGGCCCAGGCCAAGCTGTGCGTATTTTTACCGGCGCGTATGTGCCCGAGGGCGCTGATTCAATCGTGATTCAAGAAGATACAGCGGCCAGCGGTGATCACGTCACCATCAACGAGGCCGCTACAAAAGGCCGCCACATCCGCCCCATGGGGCAGGATTTCAAAACCGGCGAAACGATACTCAGCGCGCCGCGCCGCCTGACGTTCCGCGATGTGGGCTTGCTCGCGGCCATGAATTTACCGCGCCTCAGCGTGTTCAAACGTCCGCGCATTGGCGTGCTGTCCACCGGCGATGAAGTGGTCATGCCGGGCGACGAGGTCAAACATGGGCAATTGGTTTCGGCCAATGGCCCGGGCTTGTGCGCGTTCATCGCATCCCAGGGCGCGACACCCATGCACCTCGGCATTGCGAGCGATGATGCCACGTCGCTCAAGACAATGGCTCAGGCCGCCTCTGATCTCGACATGCTCGTAACCACGGGCGGCGTTTCTGTTGGCGACCACGATCTCATCGCGAAAGTACTGGGCGAAAATGGCCTCAGCGTGAATTTCCACAAAATCGCCATGCGCCCGGGCAAACCGTTGTTGTTTGGCAGCCTCAAAGGCAAACCGTTCATGGGCCTGCCGGGCAACCCCGTCTCGGCCATGGTGTGTGCGATATTGTTCTTAGGTCCTGCGCTTGAAAAAATGCAAGGACTGCCGGGTGCAGCGCCCGCCACAACCAAAGCCAAACTGGGCAGCGCGCTCAAAGCCAACGACAAGCGCGAAGATTATTTGCGTGGGTCGCTCACGCGCGATGCCAACGGCGAACTCACCGCCACGCCCTTCCCCAAACAAGACAGCGGCATGATTTCAAGTTTGGCGCGCGCTGATTGTTTGGTTATCCGCGCACCTTTTGCACCCGAGGCAACAGCGGGTCAGCTAGTAGAAATTATTACTTTAACTATTTGATTAATAATAATAGTTATGTACCCTGTACATAACTATTACGCCCCCACCACCTCGATCAGTTCGCCCGCAGCGCCGCGCAGGGTAAAGCCGCCCGGTGAAGCACGGCCAACAAGTGGCAGCGCGCCCTCGCCCACGGGTGTGATTCCGGCCGTCGCGCACATCGCCCGGCATTTGGCCACGTCATTCACGCGCAAGGTGATCATCGCCAGCCCCGTGCGGTCGAGCGACGTGGGGTATGTGGTGCCCTTGGCGGCTTTGACTTCCCATACTTCAATACTTACGCCACTGCCAACATTGCCCCACAGAAAATAAGTGTCGGGCGGTGCGCCCACCAGTTCGTTGGCGTTTTTCTGAAAGCACTCCATTTGCGAGGTGCGCTTGAGGCCGAAGGCATTTTCGAAAAAGGCATCCAGCGGGCGCTGGTCCAAGCTGGTCACCGCTGTATTGAAAAAGCCCGAGTGCAGGCCCGAATATTTCCAGGGGTGGCGATCGCTGTTGATTTCGGTGGTAATGAACATTTGCTCGCCGCCGGGCCCAAAGGGCGCGTAACTCATCACATCCACATCGCGGCCCCAGGTGGTGTTGCGGAACCAATAATAGCGCGGGGGGGAAATCATCGGCGTGCCCGCGCTGGCGAGCTTGTGATAACTCTCGGCCGGGTCGCGCGTGCCGCCTTCCATCACCAACAGACCCGGATCATTGGGGCCCGATGTGGGGCGCGGACGGTTAGCCGTTGCATTTTTAGGCGCTTCCAATATGCGCACCTCGGCGCTTTTGGTCTCGGGCATATTCATGATGGCATAGTGCCGCCCCTTTTTGCCCACACCCGGCGCGTTGGTCAGGCCATCGGGCAGCGTGCCCTCGTCGGCCAAGCTCATGCCAATAACGTCGCGATAAAACTTGATGCTGGCCTTCACGTCGGGCGAGACCGTGGTGAAGGTCACAATCTTGCAGCCTAAAGGGTTTGAGTCAGCTATCGGCGTGAAGACCTTTCCTATCCCGGTTTCGCTCGGCTGCGCGTTGGCCTTCGACACAAGACTTGTCATCCCGCTGGCCATCGCCAATGCCGAAAAATTCAAAATTTCACGACGGTTCATCGGTCCCTCCCCCTTGATGTGCACGCCAAGACTATAGACAATTCTGATCTACCAGGTACGGAAGAAAGCGCATGATGCAGCGTTGCTCACTCATCCTTTTGGCTTGTCTATGGCCCGGAAACGTAAGTTAAGCGTGAAAGACACCGTTGATCAAAGGTGGCGGGTCATCGACCAACCCCTCGCCATGAGCTTCCATGGACGGCAATTCGAAGATCACGGTCTGCCCGTGCCGAAGGAGACGGCGTGTGCTTATGTACCGGGTACATAAGCTGGCGCGACACTGCACACGAGGCATTGAAATGACTCGCAAACATTTATTCACCGCGGTTTTTTTCCCCGCTCTACTGCTTCTCGCCCCCCTCACCCATGCGGCCGAGGCCATCAAGCCCGGCGCGGTGATCAAGGACTGCGCCGATTGCCCAGACATGGTTTCTATTCCCGCCGGCCGTTTTGAGATGGGCTCGACCTCCGCTGAATCTGACCGCGAGAAAATGCCCCCGCAGTACGCCGCCTGGGAAAAGCCGCGCCATGGCGTGACGATTGCCAAACCCTTCGCGCTGGGCCGCTTTGAGATCACCAAGGCGCAATACGCCGCCTTCGTGGCCGCCACCGCGCGCGAGGATGGTTTTTACTGCCGCATCTATGACGCCCCCGGGGTGTACTTTGTCACCACCCCTGGCAAAAGTTGGAAAGACACCGGCTTCAAGCAAGCCGATGATGAGCCCGTGGTGTGCGTGAGTTGGTATGATGCGGTGGGCTACGCGCAGTGGCTCTCGGCCAAAACCGGCCACACCTATCGCCTGCCCACAGAAGCCGAATGGGAATATGCCGCACGCACGGGCAGCTCAACGGCGCGTCATTGGGGCGATGCGCCCGAACAAGCGTGCGAGTACGCCAATGGCGGCGACCTCGATGCAGGCGATGGCCCCTATCAATGGGGCAAGCCCGGCGCACCGGTGACGTATGGCTTCAACGGCACCGACCGGCTCATTCAATGCCGCGATGGATATGTGTTCACCTCGCCCGTCGGTCACTACAAGCCCAATGCCTTTGGACTCTACGACATGCTGGGCAACGCCTGGGAGTGGATGGCCGATTGCTTCCACGACAGCTACACCGGCGCACCCACCGACGGCAGCGCGTGGGATGGTGCGAGTGAGAAGTGCGCCTCGGACCGGCGCATCAACCGCAGCGCATCGTGGGCGCATTTTCCCTGGGGCATCCGCTCCAGCTTGCGCAACAAGAACGCCGCCGACGCAAGGTTCTATACGCTGGGGTTCCGATTGGTGCGCGATATCACCCCATGATCAGCCGCCGCCTCAAGGCATGTACACGCTGAGCGCGATTTCCCCAGGATTCTTTTGTGCAGCATCTTGTTCTAGGCCAGGTCTGCACCTAACGTTAGAACTGTTGAATAGGCCGGGTATGAAAATACCAAACATCGGGCGGCTATACCGCAGCGGTATAATGTGTGCCGGGCGGAATCGAAAATGAGTGATCGCAAGGACTTAAACGTGAATTGCCTGATAGCAAAAAGTGGTCTTTGGGAATATCAAACACTTAGCCCGATTTATCCCTGTTCTTTTCCTGCAATAACAGGCGTAACAGGCGGTATCATTTCAACGACACCACACTGCGCCCTCACCACCGCAAAAGTTGAATAGTCATGACCTCCATCGATTTTTTCCACTTCGCCCATGTGTTCGCCTTCGCCCTGATCGTGGGCGTCGACATGCCCGCCTTCTATGCCGCCAAGCGGGCCTCAGTGTTTGGTACGCTACCCACGGTGCGCATCTTGGCGGCCCGCACGGCAAGCTGGTGCAACGCCATCTCCAGTGCGGCACTGGCCTTGCTGTTGCCCCTGGGTGTGGTCATTGGAATTGATCTGGGCGTCTACACGCTCACCGACCCTGGCTACCTCACGGCGACATGGATCATCGGATTAGGCTGGTTCGCCCTGGTGGTCGCGACCGGCGTGTTGAAGCAGCGCGGCCTGGGCGAGATCCTCTACACAATTGAAATTTGGGTGCGCGCCATCATTGGCCTTGGCACCATTTACGATGGCATCGTTGGTTTCATGGGCACGGGCATGGTGCAAGCCAATTGGCTTGCATTGAAAGTGCTGCTGCTGGGGTTGATGCTAGTGGTCAGCGCCCTGGTGCGCTCACGTCTGCGCCCCGTGCGTGCTGCTTTGGCTGGTCTCGATCCTATGTCGGCGTTGAATGCCACATGGGATGATAAGACCGCCCAGACCATGACCGACTCGCTCAACCGGCTCCGGCCGCTTGCCCATTCGATTTTGTTCATGGCGCTGATTGCCGCTTGGATGGGCATCAACAAGAGTTGGTAAGCGCTTGACCGGGCGGTAGAACTAAAGTAGAACATCCACCGTTGCCCTTTTGTTCATGCGTGCTGGCCGCCATAAGGGCCGCCAATAACGCGGAATCTCACGGTGGAGGCATTTTCCCCCCATGCTCACCAAAAAGCAGTACCAGCTTCTGCTCCTGATTCGCGACCGGATGAACCGTGACGGCGTGGCCCCCTCCTTCGACGAAATGAAGGACGCCCTGCAGCTCAAATCCAAGTCGGGCATCCACCGGCTAATCACCTCGCTCGAGGAACGCGGGTTTCTGCGCCGCCTCGCCCACAAGGCCCGCGCACTGGAAGTGCTGAAACTGCCAGATGCAGCCACCGACCGGCCTGCGGCAAGTTTCGCCCCCAATGTCATCCCAGGAAATTTCGGCATCAGTGGAGCATCTGCCAAAACCAGTTCGCCCGCCGAAACTGTCGAGCTACCGCTCTATGGCAAGATCGCCGCTGGCACACCGATTGAAGCCTTACGCAACCCCACCGAGCACATTGGTGTCCCGGCCGGGCTGCTGGGTGGTGGTGAGCATTACGCACTCACCATCGACGGCGATTCGATGATCGATGCGGGCATCAATGATGGCGACACGGTGCTGATCAAGCGTTGCGACACCGCCGAGAACGGCTCGATTGTCGTGGCCTTGGTCGATAACGAAGAAGCGACGCTGAAACGCCTGCGCCGCAAGGGCGAGTCGATTGCACTAGAACCGGCTAATAAAAGTTACGAGACTCGCATCTTCGGCCCCGACCGCGTCAAGGTGCAAGGCAAGCTGGTGGGTTTATACCGGCGTTATTGATCGGCGCTGAGAGTGTTGTCGAAGTCTTCGCTACGTGAGACTTCGGGTATGACCGGCCTCGTCCGCCGCTGAGGCTGCCGCGACCAGATACGATCGCCGGTGAGATCTTCGACGCTCTCCACGCGCACCCGGCCATCGCTCAGGTAAAGGGCATGAGCCCCTTCGCGGAACAGATTGCCGCGGTCGATGACAAAGCTGCCCCGGCAATCATCGGCGAATTGAGTTGGCGCGATGATGATTGCGGTAACACCGCAGTCCTCGGCCAAGGCAGCGGCAGATAACGCCAAGGTCACTCGCGTGTCGTTGCGATTGAGCACGCAGCCCGCCGCATCGCAGGCCAAACCCAATGCGGCGTTGGCCTCTGCGACCGGCCAACGTTCCTGCGATTGGCCGTAACGTTCCTTCAAGACCGAGCGGACAAAGCGGTCGCGCCGGTCAAGGTTCAACACCACATGGCCTGCATCGTCTGTCACCGCCATCACCCGCCCACTCTCATCGACCAGAATTCCGGTGGCGTAGCCAGCCACGGCTGCGCCATGGCGGCAATAACTGGCAGCATGCCAACCCAGCGCAAACGTCCACGCCACAAGCAAACCATGACCAAGCCAAACGCCGCACCCGACATGACCACAGGCGACATGGGCGGCACATGGACCTGCGCGCCCGGCCAATCTGCGACAGTGATCGCAAGATTGTTGATCGCCTTGACCCCTTTGCCCATCAACGTCAGGAACGGGCCATCAAGACCAAAGGGCATCAACGCCAGCGCGATCAACCCGGCGGGCATCACCCACAAGCCGGTCAGCGGCGCGGCCAGCACATTGGCGGCCAGCGAATAGGCGGGCAGCCGATTGAAATGATAGGCCGCAAACAAAGAGGTGATAGACCCCGCAACCAAGTCGGTGGCAATCAGCCCAATAACATACACAGCAACTGCCCGGCCAAGCCGGAACTCGCCATCAATCCCGCGCCAGATCGGCCGCAAATGATAGTGTTCGTACAACGCCACCAGGGCCAACACGGCCATGAACGACATTTGGAAGCTCGGACCCACCACTGCTTCGGGGTAAAGTGCCATCAACGCCAAGGCCGCCAAGCCGACGCTGCGCAGCGATACGGCGCGGCGGTCGAAAAAGATGGCAGCAATCACCACCGCCACCATGATGTAAGCGCGTACGGCAGGCACGCTCATCCCCGAGATCAATACATAAAATGTGGCTGCCGCCAGTGCCGCCCAGGCGGCCAATTTTTTGAGGTCGACGCGCAATGCAACATAGGGCCAGAGGGCAAGCGATCTGCGCACCAGCACGAACACGGCCGCCGCCAACAGCGACATATGCACACCCGAGATCGACAACAAATGCGCCAAACCCGACACCCGGTAAGACTCCTGCAATGGCTCAGGGATCAGCGATTGCTCACCCGTCACCAAAGCTACGGCCACCGCACCTGCATCGCCCGGCACGGCCGCGAGGATTCGGTCGGAAATGTCACGGCGCAGGTTCTCCAAGCCTTCGCGGGCCCCATTCAACATTCCCTCATCACGCGCCGGTTTGCGCAACTGCCACGGTTGCAAAGAATAACCCAAGGCGCCGATGCGCTCGAAAAACAGAAAGCGCTGGTACTCGAAGCCGCCCGGTACCACGGGCCGTTCGGGTGGGCGCAGTACTGCACGCACCACAATCCTGTCACCCACACGCGGCGCGCCATGTTTGGCTGGCAACGACAAACGGATGCGAGCAGGTTTGCGCGACACGCCCTCGGCTTCGAAGCGCGCCCGCTCCAAGATCACGCGGATGCGTCCGGGTTCTCGCTCGACTTCGGTCGCAAAGCCCGCCACATCAAGGGGGCCAATCTCGTGTTCAAGAACAGGGGCGCGGACGGCATCGACACGCACTTGAGCAGCACTTATGCCCATGCCAAATGCGAGCACCGCCAAAGCACAGCCGGTGATGAGGTCAAGCCGGCGCCGGAGCAGAACCCCACCTATCGCCGTAGCAACGAAGAATGGCCCAAACCAAGACGGTGGATCAGAAGGCCAGGTGAAAAACACCGCAATCCCAGCCGCGAAAGCAACCGCCAGCCACAGAAAGGCTCGGTCGGCCTGGCTTATGAACTCGTCTACGATCGACCGAAGCATGGCAAAATCCGTTGCTGGATCAAGGGTGGGAATATGATAAATCAGCGGCCCGCCGCGATCACTGATTAACCTGGCACTCCGAGATCGAATTCCCATGACCGTCGTCACCCGCTTTGCCCCCTCGCCCACTGGCTACCTGCATATCGGCGGGGCGCGCACGGCGCTGTTTAACTACCTCTATGCCAAACATACTGGGGGCAAGTTTCTCCTGCGCATCGAGGACACCGACCGCGCCCGCTCTACCCAACCCGCTATTGAGGCTATTCTTGATGGCTTGAGTTGGTTGGGTCTGAAGTGGGGCGGCGACGTGGTGTTTCAATTTGCCCGCGCCGCCCGACACCGCGAAGCCGTCGATCAACTGATCGCTGCTGGCAAAGCTTACAAGTGTTTTTGTACGCCTGAAGAACTGACCGCCATGCGCGAGGAGCAAAAAGCCAAGGGCCTGCCGCAACGATACGATGGCCGCTGGCGCGAGCGCAATTCATCTGAAGCACCTGTGGGTGCAAAATATGCCGTTCGCCTGAAAGCCCCGCTTGATGGCGAAACGGTCTTGGAGGATTTAGTTCAAGGTCAGGTAACGGTCGCCAACACCCAGCTCGATGACATGGTCTTGCTGCGCTCGGACGGCAACCCCACTTATATGCTCTCGGTCGTGGTCGATGATCATGACATGAACATCACGCACGTGATTCGTGGCGATGACCACCTCACAAACGCATTCCGTCAAATCCAACTCTTTCGCGCCATGGGTTGGACACCACCGCTTTATGGGCATATCCCGCTGATCCACGGTGCCGACGGCGCGAAGCTGTCGAAACGTCATGGCGCATTGGGTGTGGATGCCTACCGAGATATGGGGTTCTTGCCCGAAGCCCTGCGTAATTACCTACTGCGCCTGAGTTGGGGCCACGGCGATGACGAAATCATCTCCGATGCCCAAGCCATCGAATGGTTCGATGTGACGAATGTCGGGCGCGCAGCCGCACGCTTCGACATGGCCAAACTCACCAACCTCAACGGCCACTACATTCGCGAAGCAAACGATACTCGCCTTGTCGAGTTGCTTACGCCCATGATTACTCAGCGTATCAACAATGCGATTGACGAAACAATCGCGGGGCGCTTGATACGCGGAATGGCTGGCCTCAAGCAGCGCGCCAAAACGCTGATCGAACTAGCCGATAGCGCCGCGTTCTACGCCCGTAAACGTCCGCTGACCGTAGATGACAAAGCCCGCGCCATATTGGCCGACGACGGCAAGGAGTTCTTGAGTGTCGCGTTACCTCAACTCGAAGCGCGCGCAAACTGGTCAGCGCCAGAACTTGAAGCTTGGGCCCGCACAACCGCCGAAGCGAAGGGTTTGAAATTAGGCCAAGTTGCACAGCCCATTCGCGTGGCGTTGTCGGGGTCGACCGTCTCCCCACCCGTCTTCGAAGTGATGGAGGTGTTAGGCAAGGACGAGAGCCTTGCGCGCATCGGTGACGCGATAAAAGCTTAGACCAAGTCCGTAGATTGGCCGGGCCCGTCAAATTGACTACATATCGATGATAAGCCCTGGAAATGTCGATAGATATGGCCCCCAGGGCGTTGATTTAACGTGTTTTTTGGGGCTATAAGCACTGCACACAGCAGCGCCGGGGACGGCTCCAATTTGGGACCGTGAGTGCGCCGCAGAACACTTCAAAATGAAAGGGATGACCGTGGCCAATAAGACAGTCACCATCACCGACAACGAAAGCGGCAAATCTTGGACCTATCCGAAGATGAGTGGGTCCACCGGACCGGATGTCGTGGACATTCGCAAGTTCTACGCTGACACCGGGATGTTCACGTTCGACCCCGGCTTCACATCCACTGGAAGCTGTGAATCTAAAATCACCTACATCGACGGCGACAAGGGTGTACTGCTGCATCGCGGTTACGCGATCGAGGAATTGGCAGAGAACTGCAATTTCGAGGAAGTCGCCTACTTGATGCTCAACGGCGAACTGCCGAACGAAGCCCAAAAGGACAAGTTCGAGCATGACCTGACCTATCACACGATGCTTCACGAGCAGGTGCATAGCTTCTATTCGGGCTTCCGCCGCGATGCTCACCCCATGGCGGTGATGTGTGGCGCTGTCGGCGCGCTATCGGCGTTTTATCACGACAGCCTCGACATCAATAACCCCGAGCACCGCAAGATCGCCTCGTACCGCTTGATCGCCAAGATCCCGACCATTGCGGCCTGGGCCTTTAAATATTCCATCGGCCAGCCCTTCATGTATCCGCGCAACGATTTGGGTTATGCGGAAAACTTCCTACACATGATGTACGCCACTCCATGCGAAGATTACCAAGTCAATCCGATCCTGGCCAAAGCCATGGACCGCATTCTGATTCTACACGCCGACCATGAGCAAAACGCTTCGACCTCCACCGTGCGTTTGGCTGGATCATCGGGCGCAAACCCATTTGCTTGCATCGCGGCAGGCATTGCTTCGCTGTGGGGCCCCGCGCACGGCGGCGCCAACGAAGCCGTGCTGAACATGCTCAAGGAAATTGGGTCCAAGGATAAAATTGGCGAGTTTGTGAAGCGCGCAAAGGATAAGAACGACACCTTCCGCCTGATGGGCTTCGGCCACCGCGTGTATAAGAACTACGATCCTCGTGCACGCATCATGAGCCGCACCTGCCACGAAGTGCTGGTCGAACTCGGCATCAAAGACAACGCACTCCTTGATATCGCCATGGAATTAGAGCGCATTGCGTTGGAAGACGACTACTTCATCCAGAAGAAGTTGTATCCCAATGTCGACTTCTATTCGGGCATCATCTTCCAAGCCATGGGTATTCCGGTCACCATGTTCACGCCGCTGTTCGCCTTGGCGCGCACCACCGGCTGGATCGCCCAGTGGAACGAGATGATCGAAGATCCCCAGAACAAGATCGGCCGCCCGCGCCAGCTTTATACGGGTCAAACGGTGCGCAAGTACGTGCCGCTCAAGAAGCGCAAATAGCCCTAGACAAGACATTTACAAACGCCCGGCCTCAAAGCCGGGCGTTTTTGTTTGCCTATTCTTCCGCGCCAAGTGTCTTAATCTTGTGCTCGGACATGGCATCACCCGCCGCCATGTGCAAAGAGCCGCGTAAAAGCCCCGCGCAACCAACAAAGGCAATGGCTGCCAACAGCATCCGCCATTGTTCTTCGATATCGTCAATCCACAGGAAAACGTTGGCTGCGACCGCCAACCCAAATAGCACCGCGTAGACAGTGGCTCGTGTCGAGGAAACCGTCATGTGCCCCTCCTCTCGGAGTGGCCCTAGGATAGGCCAAACCGTGCCAAACACAACCTGGCCATAGCCCATTGATTTTATTGGCAACGCTATCGGGCGGCTGTGCGTTTGGTGGCGGTCAGGTATAGTACCCCCATGGATATATTGCCCATTGCCGCCTCATCGCTTAATGCCGCTGCCACGGCCTCAGCCGTGCGCGCCAATAATATTGCCAACGTCACGACACAGAATTTTACGGCATCCGAGCCGGTTTATTCCAGCCAACCGAATGGAGGCGTCGCGGTCGCCGCGCAAGACGTTGGCCAGCCGGTCAACCTGACATTAGAAATCGTTGGCTTGCAGTCGGCGCTCAATCAATACAAAGCAGCCGCGAATTTAGTCGAAGTAAGCACCGAGATGAATAAGGCCTTGCTCGACGGTATCGCCTAGTTTGCCACAAGCTTTAGTACCGCACGCGCCGCTTCCCTGCTGGGCGATACGCCAGCAGGCGATAGCGACGTTAGTGCCTCGCGGAAATCTGCCTTCATTTGATTGCTGTAAGCGGTGTCACTCAGAAGCCGTAGCATGTCTTGTGTCAGCACATCAGCATTGCATTGGCCTTGTAGCCGTTCGTGCACGGCTTCACGATTAAGCAACACGTTCACCAAATTGACAAATTTCGTTTTGATCAAAAACCTAAGGGCCAAGGCTGACAAAGCATTAATTCGGTAAGCGATCACGTGTGCCACACCGGCCATTGCCAGTTCCAGTGACACTGTGCCCGAGGCAGCCAATGCAGCCTTTGAAGCTGCAAAGGCATCAAATCGATCTTCGGTGCTCGTCACGATGATCGGCTGGACTGGCCAATTCGTGGTCTCCGCGCGGACCTTCGCTTCGACATTGGCCACGGTGGGAATTACGATCCTCAGTCTCGGTACTTTATCCTGCAATGCCCTGACCACGTCACCAAACACACGAAGTAACCGCGAAACCTCGGAGTTACGGCTGCCAGGGAGTACCGTTACCACGGTATCGGCCTCGGCTATGCCATGACACTCACGAAAGCGTGCCGCGTTCCCCTTATCGGCTCCACATTCCAGCACCGGGTGCCCGACCCACGATGTCGGTAGGCCATACTTGGTGAAGTAAGGCGGCTCGAAAGGAAACAACACCATGAGGTGATGGATCCAACGCGACAGTTGCCGCGCTCGGCCTGGCCGCCAGGCCCATACCTGCGGTGCGACATAACGAACGCGCTTGATGGGGCTAGCGTGCTTGCTGAGGCGTTCGTGGATGCGCCCCGTAAAGCCCCAGGAGTCGATGGTCACCAGCACATCGGGTTTGCGCGCTTCGATATCGGCCACGGTCTCGCGCACCCGGCGCAAAACCATGCCAGCCTTGGGTATGACCTCGAAAATACCCAACAGTGCCAGTTCTGCCGGATCGAACAGCGTTTGTGGACCGGCCTGTGTCATGGCAGACCCGCCAATTCCGGCAATACGAATATTCCCGCCCGTCTCCTCCTTGAGCGCGCGGATCAACAGGCTGCCCAGTTGATCGCCTGAAGGTTCAGCGGCGATGATGTACACAAAAGGCGCACGCTTGTCAGGTAAGCCAAGGCTTTGCCCGCTGACGCCAATGACAAAAATGCCAGCCGCATCGGCGGCGGCAGCCACTGCTTCGCGGTCGATGATCAGGGTTTGCCCCGCCTCCACCGCAATACCGCGCAGGCCTGCTGCTAAGGCTTGCCGCACAGTCTCGACCCCAATGGCTGGCAAATCTACCCGCCGCTCTTGCTGGGGTTTCTTCATCTTGACCAACACGCCGCCTTTGGCTTTGGTGCCGCACGCGACAATAAGCGCATCGGTCCCCGCGGGCCCCTCCTCGCCTTGCACACATTTGTGCGCGACAATCACCGCTTGACCAAGATCGCGACGGCCAAGCTCGCGTGCGGCAGCTGCCCCGACTGCGACATCGGCGAGAGCCGCGGCGTCGGGGGCATGGCGGCTTAGCGTGCCTTCTGGAGCCAACAGTCCGGATAAAATTTGATCGGGGCCAATGACCCGAAACCCCTCGCGCTCGATCTCGGCGACCACAGCCGTGAGCAATCCGTCGTCGCCCAGCGCCTTTAAGGCAACGCGTGCGAAAAACGAAGCGGTTTTTGCATCGGGGCGGATATCATCGAGTTTCGCGCGGCGCACGGCGCCCGCCATGACGATTTCGCTCACGCCTGCACGGCGCATGAGATCGAATCCCAAGCCCGCTTCACCTAATCTTATCCAAGCGTCGGGTTCGCCGCCGAGCACGGCGGCATCGGCGAAGCCTCGGAGGCCTAGTACAAAATGAGCCCGCCCCGTCTCGCGGCAGGCCCGCGCCAGTAGGCTGGGCAACGCCCCACCGCCAGCGATAATCCCAAGTTTTGCAGTCTGTGATGGCGCCATGGCTGAACGCCGCCGCGAGGCTAGCCGCCGTTGCCATTCCCGTTGGCCGCCGCCGAGGGCGTGCACAAGGGGCGCGAGGACTCCGCACGAATGAAATTGACGATATCCATCACGCCAGATTGTGCCGCGTACAGGTCTGAGACTTCATTCAAGCGGTCAGCCATCGTACTGTCTTGCGAGAACAGCAAACCATAAGCCGCGCGGAATTTTTGGATATCGGCGCGCGAGAAGCCACGGCGTTTGAGCCCGATGAGGTTCAAGCCACTGAGATGTGCGCGATTTCCCTGAGCCGATCCATACGGAATGATATCGCGGTCGACACCGGTTTTGCCGCCAATCATGGCATACTTGCCGATACGCACAAATTGCTGCACGCCGCATTGCCCGCCGATGATGGCGAACTCGCCAATCTTGACGTGCCCGCCAAGCGCCACACCATTGGTCAAGATGACGTTGTTTTCGATAATGCAATCATGCGCGACGTGACTACCCACCATGAAAAAGCAGTTATCGCCCACGCGCGTGACCATGCCGCCCTGCTCGGTGCCACGGTGGAGCGTGACATGTTCGCGGATGACATTATTCTTGCCGATCTCAAGCCGTGATGGCTCGCCTTTGTAGCGAATGTGCTGTGGCGCCATGCCCAGCGTCGAGAACGGATGCACCACAGTATTTTCGCCAACCGTGGTGTTGGGATCGATCACAACGTGCGAGAGCAACTTCACGCCTGCCGCCAAAGTGACATTGGATCCAATGACGCAATAGGGCCCGATTTCGACACCGGGCGCGATGTTGGCCGAAGCGTCGACGACCGCTGTTTGGTGAAAATTTGTCATACAACTATGAATCCATGATCATGGCGGTATAAGAAGCCTCGGCTACGACCGCGCCGTTGACATGCGCTTCGCCCGAAAACTTCCAGACGTTGGCGCGAGCCCGTTCTTTTTTGCAATAAAGTCGCAATTGATCACCCGGTTCGACGGGCTTTCGAAACCGCGCGTTTTCGATCGACATAAAGTAGACCAGCTTACCCTCGACGGTTTTGCCCAGCTTCGACACCACGATGACAGCCGCTGTTTGGGCCATCGCCTCGACAATCAAAACGCCGGGCATCACAGGGCGGCCTGGAAAATGTCCCTGAAAAAACGGCTCATTGATGGTGACGTTTTTCAACCCAACCGCGCTTTCGCCCGGCAGCACATCGACCACCCGATCCACTAATAGGAATGGGTAGCGATGCGGAATCATCTGCATGATCCGGTGAATATCGATGGTCTCGCCAACGCTAGCGGCGTTTTGCCCGTCCATGACCAATCCCCTTTGTCCCGGGCTGTGTATAAGGTGAAATTCTTCAACCCTAACCGGCATTTAGGGCCTCTTCTTAGCCCCGGTCAACCGCGCTTTGCCAGCCGCGTCAGGGCGGCAATTTCCCGCCAAAACTGACGGATAGGCTTGGCCGGATAGCCCATCACAGTCTCTTTGGCCGCCACGTCCTTCCTAACGCCCGACTGCCCAGCTATTTGTGCCCCAGCGCCAATCGTAAGGTGGTTGATAATACCCACCTGCGGGCCAATCACCACGCCAGCGCCAATGGTGCAACTTCCGGCGATGCCTGCCTGTGCCGCAACGACGCACCCCTGCCCCATCACGACATTATGCGCGATTTGGACAAGGTTATCGAACTTACAGCTGCGCCCAATAATGGTATCGCCAAGCGTTCCACGATCGAATGTGCAATTGGCGCCAATTTCGACGTCATCGTGAATGATCACGCGGCCCAATTGCGGAACCTTCACCGGCCCGCCCGGGCTCGCGGTAAAGCCAAGGCCATCTTGGCCAATCTGCACGCCGGCGTGAATCACCACGCGATTGCCGATAAGGCAAAAAATAAGAGTCGTATTAGCACCAATCACGCAATTGTCGCCGACGACAACACCAGGTCCGATCACAGTATTTGGACCAATGTAAGTGCCCGCTCCAATCTTGGCACGTGCGCCAATCACGGCCCCTGATGCGACGCGGGCTGTTGGCGCGATATCGGAGTCAGGTGCGACCAACTCACGCGACGGCCATTGCGGCAGGATATCGGGATATAATGCCGTTGCCACGGCTGCAAAAGCCGAACGGGGGTCTGTGCATTCCAGGAGGACACAATGATCGCTGGCCTTGGCGTCCAGAGATTTTGAGACCAGACACGCGCGTGCTTTAGTCGAAGCTAAAGCCGGGAGAAATGACTTATCCGAAACATAAGTAAGATCGGCCGATGTAGCTGAATCCAATTCGGCCACATCGGCGATCTCAATTTTCGGATCGGCTCCACCCGCCAAACTCGATTGCGCGAGTTCGGCGACGCGGGCAAGCGTCAACGGGCCTGATCGCCGGTAGAACCGGGGATCGGGCATCGGTGAGGCTTTATGGCTTCTTAGGCGCTGCTTGGCCGGCCGCAGCAGGCTTCGGCGCCGGAGCAGCACCGCCAGCCACCGGGGAGAGCGCACCACCGACCGGATTACCCTGCTCGTCTAAGCGTTGCAGGGTTGCGGGGTCTTGGAATTTCACGCTTGCCAAACGCTGATTGAGCTTGGTCAAAACCGGCGCGGTGATGTCCATGCCCGGATCGCTGAAGATCAGGATCTGGCGGCGCATCACGACCAAGTTGATGCCACGTTCTTTCACCACTTCGCCCGTGACCGTCATCATAATTTGCTCGACTTCGCGCAACGACTGCTCCACCGAGGCGTTCAGCCGCTCAGACTTATCGCGGAACTTGGTTTGGTAGTCCGCAAGTTTTTTCTGGAAATCTTCGACGCGCTTTTGAAATACATCGGGCGCCATCACGCCGCGTTGTTGCGCCAGTTCCTGATCTTCGGTGCGTAGTTTCTTTTCGTCTTCAGTCACCTGAGTTTGATACTGGGTCGCGTATTTGTCGCGTTCCAAGAACACACCCTTCGAGGCGAGTGAATCGCGCAAGATCAAGTCTGTGTCGACGATACCGATCACCGGAGCCGGGAGGCGCTCGGTTTGCGCCGTGGCTCCATTCGCTGCTAACGCGAGAACCGCGACTGCGAGCGTGCGTAAAATATTTTTGTTCATTTGTCCTTCCTTAAGCGTCAAGCCATTGTCTAAAAACGTTGGCCAAAGTTCACTCGGAACTTTTGCCGGTCATCGTACTGTTGCGCGAAGAACACCTTCGGCGACCAATCGATTTGGATTGGGCCAACCGGCGATTCCCACTGCACTCCAATGCCCACCGCCCCTCTGAACTTAGTAGAGCGCAGGATCGTCGCCGCTTCGACCGGAGTTAAGCGTCGCAGCAGGTCTCGGGGGGGGCCAATCGCACCCCAATCGGTGAATAGTTTTGGCGTAATTCCGATTTCTTTAGGTAAGCCCAGTGGTATCTTCAACTCTGCAGTTCCAGTGACAATCCAGTCGCCGCCCAACGCATCGCCAGTCGTGCCATCACGTGGGCTGACCCCGAAATCGTCAAAACCGCGCAGGGTAATACCACCAAGCTGGTAGCGTTGGTAGACCTTAATATCTTCACCGATTCCAACGATATAGCCCGAGTTTCCAAGCAGGCCAAAGACCCAGCCCTCGAAGGGTTCGGCATACCAACCCACGCTCAAACCACCCTTAACAAACTTCTCAGACCCACCCAATCCTGCCAAATCGGTTGACAAACTCACATAATAACCCCGGCTGGGCTCGATCACGTTATTGAGCTTATTTAACGAGATCGATTGACTGATTTGCGAGGTAATTGATTTGCCTTGCTGCTCGCGAATGTACTGTGATGAGAAAGCGCTGATACCCGTCAGCTTGGTCTGCGACAAGTTATAGCTAAACCGCTGGAAGAGGTATTCGTTATAGTTAAAGCCCAAGCGTAGCGCGCCGCCAATGGTCGTCGACGTGAACCCGGCTTGGTCCTGATAGTCTTGCCGTTGCGCGAATAAATCGCCGCCCGCGACAATCCGGCGATCAAGGAAATATGGCTCAGTAAAACTCAGATTGATCTGCGTTTCTTGCTGCGCCAGGCTAAAGTTGAATTTTAGCTCCTGCCCCTTGCCCAACAAGTTCCGCTGGGTGACACCGACATCGAACAACGCGCCGCTTGCGCTAGAAAAGCCAATGCCGAATTGCAGCTCGCCAGTGGATTGCTCCTCGACTTCGGCCGTGATGACCGTGCGGTCCGGCGAAACCTGCGAAGGTGTGTTCTCAACCTTCACCTTGTCTTCCTTGAAGAACCCGAGGTTCTCAAGCCGCTCTTTGGAGCGGCGAATCTTGGCCGTATTAAAGGCATCGCCTTCGGCCAGAAGAATTTCCCTGCGGATGACTTTGTCTAAGGTGACAACGTTGCCCTTCACCTCGACGCGCTCGACGAACACGCGTGGCCCTTCCTCAACTTCGTAGGTGACGTCAATCGTGTGCCTGGATTCATCGCGACGAAGGCGCGGGTTCACATCGATAAAAGCGTAACCGGCGTTGCCAACCGCGTCGGTGATCTTGTTAATAGTGTCGTCGATTTCCTTGGCGTTGTACCAATCCCCGGGCTGAGTCAGGATATCGGGCTCAAGCCTGCGCTTGTCGTAGCCCTTCAATTTCACGTCGATATCAACCTTGCCGAGACGATAGCGTTCGCCTTCTTTCACGGTGAACGTCATGAAGAAGCTTTCGCGGTTTGGCGCCAATTCGGCCACGCCCGAGATCACCTCGAAATCAGCGTATCCATTTTGCAGATAGTGACGGCGCAGCAATTCCCGGTCAAAATTCATACGCTCGGGATCGTAAGTATCATTCGAGGTCAGGAACTTCCACCAACGCTCCTCGACCGTCAGCACCACACCGCGCAAATCATCGTCGTCGAATTCTTTGTTGCCGATGAAATCAATCTTTCGAACATAAGTGGGCTTGCCTTCGGTCACTTCATAAACGAGATCGACGCGGTTCTGCGGCAACTCAATGACCTTTGGCTCGACGCGAACGCCAAAGCGGCCCTTGCGGCGGTAAAGCTCTAAGATTTTCTCGACGTCTTGCTGCACCTTAGTGCGGGTATAAACCACACGTGGACGCAACTGAATCTCGGGGGTGATCTTATCGTCTTCGATACGCTTATTCCCCTCAATCGAGATGCGGTTGATGATGGGGTTCTCGACCACCCGCACTAGCAAAATATCGCCTTGGCGGCCAATGCTGACGTCAGCGAATAACCCAGTGGCGAACAAATTCTTGATGGATCGGTCGATGCGCGCGGGATCGAAGGCGTCGCCCTCAGAAACTGTCAGGTAGCTGCGAATGGTCGCGCCCTCAATGCGCTGATTGCCCTGAACGGCCACGCCTGTGATCGTTTCGCTCGACTGCGCGGCGGCAGGTGCCACATTAAATAGAGCAACCAGCATGGCCGCAAGAACCGGCCAAGATCCCGCTCTTTTCAGGGGCTTGTGCATGGACACGACTGACACGTTAATCTTTGGAACCGGCCGGAATGATTAGAGCTGCACAATATCGTTCCAGGTCACGAAAACCATCAGCAATAGGACCAAAGCTAGCCCGATCCTGAGACCCCACTCCTGAATCCGTTCGGGCAAAGGTCGGCCACAAACGGCTTCGATGGCGTAAAACAACAGGTGTCCGCCGTCAAGCAGAGGCACGGGGAACAAGTTGATAAGCCCCAGATTTACCGACAAGATTGCCATGAAAATGACGAAATTGCCCCAACCTGACCTTGCTGCCTGGCCCGAATACTTGGCAATCCGGATGGGGCCGCCTAAATCTTCCGTTCCGCGCTGGCCATTGATCATTTGCCCGATGGCAACAAACGTGCTGTCGACCACCGTATAGGTCTGGCCGATAGACCAGCCCAGCGCCTGTACCAAACCAGGCTGTTCAATCCGGCGCTTCTCGCCCGAGGCTGAAATACCTAAAAGGGCCCGCTTTGTGGCGTTACCAAAACCGTCCGTGTCATCAATAATACGCGGTTGGGCCTCGATGCTCAGTTCCGCGCCCTCACGCTCGACATCGAACGACATGGGCGCCCCATGGGCCATGGCGACGATGCGTTGAATGTCCTCGAACCGTTCGACCGTTGTTCCATCCACGCTCAAGATCTTATCGCCAGGCAGAAACCCTGCCTTCTCGGCTGCGCTGCCTGCAACGACTTGACCAATAATTGGCTCGGTAATCGGCCGGCCCGCCAGCAAAAACACAACCCAAAAAACCAAGATCGCGAACACAAAATTTGCTGCAGGCCCGGCGAAAACAATAGCCGCACGCTGCAGTAATGACTTATGTTTAAACGAGACCGCTTTTTCTTCCGCCGTCAATTCTCGCGGCTCGGCATCGGCGACTTGACCGCCGCCCTCGACGACCAACATTGTCTCGCCTTCGCCGAACATCTTAACGTAGCCGCCCAAGGGAATGGCGCTAAACTTCCACCGTGTCCCGTGTTTATCGTTAAACCCGAACAGCTCCGGGCCAAAGCCAATCGAGAAGCTTTCGCAGCGCACGCCATTTCGCCGGGCGATGATAAAGTGCCCAAACTCGTGCACAAAAACGACAATTGATAGCGTCACGAGAAAACTGACGGTGGTCACCGGAATGTCAAAAATACTATCCATGGCCTGCCTGGTTTCCTATTCGTTCACTCGGCTGCCGACGGCAGGCGTCGCATGGACGCAGCCATGGCGCGCGCCTCAGTATCGATCTCTAAGACAGCATCTAATGATTTTACATCGCGCCCTGACATGGTTGTCAGCGTTTGGTCCACCACAGCCGCGATATCGAGAAATCCGATCTCGCCTGCCAAAAAGCGCCCCACAGCAACTTCGTTCGCAGCATTCATGATCGTCGGTGCAGACGCCCCCGCGCGCAATGCTTCGCGCGCCAACCGCAGGCACGGAAAACGCGCAGTGTCGGGCTGCTCAAACGTAAGCGAGCCAAGACGCGCGAGATCAAGCCGTTCAGCGGGTGCGTCAATGCGATGCGGCCAGCCAAGGGTATAGGCTATGGGCGTGCGCATATCAGGCGAGCCCATCTGCGCCAAGACTGAGCCGTCCTTGTACTCGACCATGCTGTGCACGACCGATTGCGGGTGAACAAGGACGTCGATTTGGTCTGCGCTAAGCCGGAACAAATGATGCGCCTCGATAACCTCAAGGCCCTTGTTCATCATCGTCGCGGAATCGATTGATATCTTCTTGCCCATGGACCAATTCGGATGTGCCAAGGCTTGAGCAGGTGTAGCCCGGACCATTTGCTCATCGGACCAAGTCCGGAATGGCCCACCCGAGGCCGTCAGCACAATGCGGCGGACCTGCTCACGTTGCTGAAAATCAAAAACCTGAAATACCGCGTTATGCTCGGAATCCACGGGTAACAGTGTTGCCTTGTGTGCTGCGACCTCGGCCATGAAAATCGCGCCAGCGCTGACCAGACATTCTTTGTTTGCCAAGGCAACAATCGCGCCGCGGCGCACCGCTGCCAGGGTTGGCTTTAGGCCTGCCGCGCCAACAATAGCAGCCATGACCCAGTCAGCCTCATGCTCGCCTGCCGCGCAGATGGCCTCGGGGCCAGCACCTATTTCAATACCCGACCCGGACAAGAGCAACTTGAGTTCGCCGTATGCGGCCACATCGGCAACTGCAACAAACTTAGGCTTTAGGCGAAGCGCTTGAGCAGCCAGTTTCTTCGCGTTGGTCTGCGCCGTGAGAGCAACCACGCGATAGTTGTCAGGCGCGCGTTGAATAAGATCAATCGTGCTTTCGCCAACCGAGCCGGTTGAACCGAGGATTGTGACTGAGCGTGTTGGGTTGGGGCTCACCATGTTTTGACCCCGCCATCATACACGACGCATAGAATCGCTGCCGCCGGAGCAGCCGCCCACAAGCCGTCGAAGCGATCCATCACTCCGCCATGTCCCGGGATTAGTCCGCCTGAGTCCTTCACATGAAACCGCCGCTTCAGGGCAGATTCCAGTAAGTCGCCAGCGACCGTCAGCAGCGACAAAATTAAAGACAATCCAATAAACCCAATCGTGGGCGGAACACCAACCGAGTAGAGCAACCCAAGGCCCGCAGCGGTGCCTATTATCAAACCGCCAACTGTGCCCGACCAAGTCTTGTTTGGGCTAATGGCGGGCGCAATTTTTGGGCCGCCGATGATCCGGCCACAGGCATAAGCACCGATATCCGTCATCCATACGACCGTCAAAAGCCAAAACATCGACTCCCAACCGGCTTTCGATAAAACAAATATCAAGGCAACCGCAGGCGCCGCAACATAAGGCACCGCCCATTGGACGAGTTTGAGACCTTTGCGCCCCGCCACTTGGTCGGCAACGATCACGGCTATGGTTGCAACCAGCACGACCACCCAAGCAACTACTGCAATGCCGAACGACATCGCCACCACTGCAGCAACGCAGGCCGTCGCGATGAGGAACCGCCGTTTGGCCCCCTCCTCACCGTCCATGCGTGTAAATTCCCACGCCATGACCGCAGCAATTGCCCCAACGAGGAGATTGAAATACGGAGCGCCTAAATAGACCAGCAGCAAAAACAATGGCGCGAGGATGACGCCAGTGACAACACGGGTCCACAACACCGTCTTTTCCCCTACACCGGGACAGCGCCATAGCGGCGCTCACGATTGCGGTAGGCACTCACAGCCGCCTCAAGATCGGCATGACTAAAGTCGGGCCAAAGCGTATCGGTGAAATAAAGCTCGGTGTATGCCAATTGCCACAGCAAAAAATTGCTGATGCGTTGCTCACCCGATGTGCGGATCAACAAGTCAGGATCAGGCAGGCCGTTCGTGAACAATCTCGTGGCAAACGCTTCTTCATCAATGGCATCGGGCGGTATTTTTCCAGCCATGCACTCGCGCGCTAAGGCGCGTGCTGCTGCGACAATTTCCTGGCGGCTGCCATAGCTCAGGGCAAGGGTAAGCGTGAGACGTGTATTGGATGCCGTTCTTTGCTCGGCGTTCTCGATCAGCTTAACCGTATCATGCGGTAGGCGGGTGCGATCACCGATCACATGGAAGCGCACACCCTTCTCTTCCAACTCTTTGATTTCGCTTTGCAGATAAAGGCGCAACAAGCCCATGAGGTCACGCACCTCACTTTCTGGGCGCTGCCAGTTTTCAGACGAAAACCCGAATAGGGTTAGGTAAGGAATTCCAAGCGCCACGGCGCTTTCCAGAACCCGCCGCACGGCATCGGCGCCGCGTTTGTGCCCGGCCGCGCGCGGTAAGTTACGCGCCTTCGCCCAACGCCCATTGCCGTCCATGATGATCGCCACATGCGTCGGAGTGCCCGGCGGTGGCGCCGTGGCGGTCGATATGGGCAGTGCGGCGCGCTGAGGCTGCATGGGTAAGATCGATATTCCCGATTAAACCTGGGTGATCTCTTGTTCTTTATGCTTCAAGGCGTCGTCGATTTTGGCGATCATTTGATCGGTCATTTTCTGAACTTCGTCGTTGAAGCGCTTATGTTCATCTTGAGAAATCTTGTGATCTTTTTCCATCTTTTTTAGCGCCTCGTTGCCATCGCGGCGCACATTGCGCACTGCGACACGGGCTTGTTCGGCATATTTGTGGGCGACTTTGGTTAGTTCGGTACGCCGCTCGCTGGTCAGCGGCGGAATTGGCACGCGGATGAGCGTACCATCGGCCATCGGATTGAGGCCCAAATTTGCCTCGCGGATCGCCTTCTCCACAGACTTGAGCAAACCCTTATCCCACACCGAGACCGAGATCATGCGCGGCTCGGGCACCGACACGCTGGCGACTTGGTTCAATGGCATTTGGCTGCCATAGGCATCGACCTGTACGGGATCGAGCAATGCGGTTGTCGCCCGGCCTGTGCGCAACCCAGAGAATTCTTTTTTCACGACATCCAGGGTGCTCTCCATCTTATGTTGGAGATCTTTCTTTAGCGTCGGGAAATCTTGCGCCATGGGCCCCTCCTCAGATTCCGTTACTTAGCAGCGACAATAGTGAACTTGCCCTCGCCGTTGAGCACGCGAGCCACAGCGTTTTCGGTATGCATGTCAAACACAATGATTGGCAGGTTGTTCTCCCGCGCCAAGGCAATGGCGGCCGTGTCCATAACCTTGAGATCATCGGCAATAACCTTGTCGAAAGTCAGGCGGTCGTAGCGCTTGGCAGCCTTATTTTTTTTCGGGTCGGAATCGTAAACGCCGTCGACCTGAGTGGCCTTCATCAGCGCGTCGCAATTCATTTCAGCCGCGCGCAAGGCCGCCGCCGTGTCGGTGGTAAAGTAGGGGTTTCCGGTGCCTGCACCAAAAATCACAACTCGGCCCTTTTCCATGTGGCGCACCGCGCGACGGCGAATATAGGATTCACAAACTTGGGCCATGGCAATGGCCGACTGCACACGTGTAGGCACACCCATCATTTCTAAGGCAGACTGCACCGCCAGGGCGTTGATAACCGTGGCCAGCATACCCATGTAATCGGCGCTGGTGCGGTCCATGCCCGTGGCAGCACCCGAAATACCGCGAAAGATGTTACCGCCGCCGATCACCAAACAAACCTGATGGCCCGCATCGACCACGGCTTTGATATCGCGCGCCAATTTGGCCACGGTCTCATTGTGAAGGCCAAATTCATTGGGGCCCATCAGGCCCTCGCCTGAGACCTTCACCATTACGCGTTTATACGGCAACGGCTGCACCATCATTCCCCGCCAAAATTTTCGCGCCTGGGTCTTCGGGCGCGTATGAAAAAGGGACGGCCAAACCGTCCCTTTTTGCGCCAACGCCTTGGCCCTTCGCCCCCGTTATATCAAAGCCTCAGGGTCAGGTCTTAACCAAATTGGTGGCTAAAAAGCAATATAAATATCAATGCTTTAGCGCTTACCTGCGGTAGCGGCCACCTCGGCGGCGAAGTCCTTTTCTTCTTTCTGGATGCCCTCGCCCAAGCTAAAGCGTACGAAGCCCTTTAGGGTGACGGGCGCACCGACGTCTTTTGCAGTCTTTTCAACCGCCTGTGAGACCTTGATTTTGTCGTCCATGATGTAAGCCTGCTCGGTCAGTACGACTTCCTCGTAGTACTTGCGTACGCGTCCCACGACCATTTTCTCGACAATTTCAGGCGGTTTACCCGAGGCCGTTGCCTGATCACGGTAAATGGCTTTTTCGCGCTCAAGAGCAACCGCATCAACTCCAGCGATATTCAGAAATTGCGGATTTGCCGCCGCGACATGCATCGCGATCTGTTTGCCCAGGGCATTGAGTTGGTCGGCATTGCCCGTGGACTCAAGAGCAACCAGCACCCCTATCCGGCCGATGCCCGGTTTCACTGCGGTATGAATATACGATGCGACAATACCGTGATCGACCTTGAGGGCAGCACTGCGGCGCAGTTGCATGTTCTCGCCAATGGTCGCCACCAAGTGCGTCATTTGCTCGGCGACAGTGCGGCTTTCACCCAGAAATTTTTGCGCCTTCAACTTTTCGATGTCACCCAATGTGGTGATCGACATCTTGGCGCATTCTTCAACGAATTTCTGGAACGTCTCGTTTCGGCCAACGAAGTCAGTTTCGGCATTGACTTCGACAACTGCGCCCGTCGTACCTTGCGTGGCAACGCCCACAAGCCCCTCAGCCGCCACTCGCGCTGACTTTTTGGCCGCTGCCGAAAGCCCCTTCTTGCGCAGCCAGTCAATCGCGCCCTCCAGATCGCCACTGGTGGCAGCCAGGGCCTGTTTACAGTCCATCATGCCCGCGCCCGTTTTCTCGCGCAGGTCCTTCACCAATGCAGCGGTGATCTCAGCCATGGTCTTATCCTTTAGGTTCGTGTGGCGGCTTTTTAAGCCTCGGCGGGAGCTGCTGCGTCGTCGGCGCCCTTCTTGGCGGTGCGTGAACGGCTGCGGGGCTTTTTCACCACGACGGTCTTCTTGCCATCCTCGTTATCGGCTGCTGCAGCGGCAGGCGCCTCAACAGGCAATGCTTCGGCTGGAGCAGCCTCGGCCTCACCAATATCAACACCAGCGGACTTCATTTCGTCGGAAATTCCACCCAACACGGTGTTGGCTACCAATTCGCAGTACATCTTAATGGCGCGGATTGCGTCATCGTTGCCTGGCACAGGATAAGTAATGCCCGAAGGATCGGAGTTGCTATCGAGAACAGCGACCACCGGAATATTAAGCACCTTAGCCTCGGCAACAGCGATGGTTTCCTTATTCGTGTCGATGACGAACAGGATATCCGGGCGACCGCCCATGTCCTTGATGCCGCCCAACGAACGATTGAGTTTTTCGCGCTCGCGTTGGAGCGTGAGTTGTTCTTTTTTAGTCCGGCCTGCCAACTTTTGCTCGTCGGCGAGTTGTTCTTCCAAATCCTTCAACCGTTTGATGGAATTTGAGACCGTCTTCCAATTGGTGAGCGTGCCGCCTAGCCAACGGTGATTGACGAAGTACTGGCCACAACGCTCGGCGTATTCCTTCACCAGGTCCTGGGCTTGGCGCTTGGTACCGACGAACAACACGCGGCCACCGGCAGCGACCACATCGTGAATCGCCTTCAGGGCGCGATCCAGCATGGGTACGGTTTGTTGCAAGTCGATGATGTGAACACCGTCGCGAACGCCGTACAGGTACGGCTTCATCTTGGGGTTCCAGCGACGGGTATTGTGGCCGAAGTGAGCGCCAGCTTCGATGAGCTGACGTAGCGATGCCGTGGGCAACGTCATGGGTCGTTCCTTTTCCGGTTCTGCCTCTGCGGATGGGGAACCAGCCTAGGATAAGGCCCTAAGCCAGCACCGGATCGACCCTGGGAACACCCCAGGCGCCGCAAACCCGCATGTGGAATGCGGCGGGTTGTATAGGGCTTAGGGGGAAAGGGCAAGGGCGGAAAATCAGCAGTAAAACAAGGCTTTAAGACCAGATAACTAGCCTGGCAGCGACTCTAGACTTAGTGGTGATCGGAACGCTCTGAAGTCCCCTTTACAGCCTAAATCTCGCGGATCTCGGTTACGCCTGGAATGTTTTTCAAACCAGACAGCGTCTTGGGTTGAATGGCGTAGCGGCCCGGCAGGTTGATCTCGATCCAATGGCCATTAGAGCGAGCAGCTAAGATAATACGCCCGTTGCCGCGCCCATCGGCGGCAAGAATGTCTTGCAGCTCTTGCACCGGCAGCATTCCATTCACTGAAAGCTTCAGGTTCTTCAGGCGCGCCGCCAGTGCCTTTTCCAGTGGGTCGGCGCGGCTACACAACAGGCGCACCCGCTCCTCTTCCATCTGAGCATCAAGCGTGAGCAATACGGGGGCGCCTGAGTCCATCAATTCGCGTGAGGCGGCCAGTACTTCCGAGAACATGGTGACTTCGAACGTACCCGTATCGTCCGACAGCATCACGAACGCATATTTATTGCCGCGTTTACCCACGCGCTCGCGCTTGGCCACAACGGTACCAGCCATGCGAATAGGATGGGTGCAATCATTCGCTGTGAGCACGCCTAAATCCTTCGCTTTTTTCACGTTCAGCGCTTCGAGCGTGCCCGAATAGGCGTCCAACGGATGCGCAGAGAGATAAAACCCAATAGCATCAAATTCGTTGGAGAGTTTCTCCATTGGCCGCCAATCTGGAATATCGGTCAGCTTAAGTTTGACGGCATTATCTTCACCGCCGAAAAGACTCACCTGCTTTGAGGAGCGTTCGCTAGACTTATGCTGAGCAAACCGCATGATGGTCTCGGCCCCTGCAAACAACTTGGCGCGATTGGGATCGAGCGAATCAAGCGCACCAGACTTGATGAGGTTTTCCAACAGCCGCTTATTTACCACGTTACCGTCAAGACGCCCGGCGAAATCGGCCACGGACTTGAACGGGCCTTTTTTATTGCGAGCAGCCACTAAGGCCGCCATGGCTCCCTCGCCCACGTTTCGCACGGCAGCCAAGGCATAGCGAATTTTCCCGTCTTCCACCGCGAACGACACCTCAGAGCGATTCACATCGGGCGGAAGAATGGGAATGCCGAGCCTGCCGCACTCGCCCTTGAACCCCGCAAGCTTGTCGGTGTTGCTGAGTTCTAACGCCATGGAAGCAGCCATGAATTCAGCCGGGTAGTTAGCTTTGAGATAGGCAGTTTGATAGGCCAGCATGGCATACGGCGCGGAATGCGACTTGTTGAAGCCGTAGCCGGCGAATTTGGCAATGGCATCGAAAACTTCGTCAGCTTTGTCCTTTGGAATGCCACGCGCCGATGCGCCAGTGACAAAAACGTCGCGTTGGGCATCCATTTCGGACTTTATTTTCTTGCCCATAGCACGACGCAACAAGTCGGCCTTGCCCAGACTATATCCCGCGAGTAGCTGTGCGGCGCTCATGACTTGTTCCTGATACACGAACACGCCGTAGGTATCTTTCTGTATCGCCTCGAGCGCCGGGTGCAGGTACTCAATTGGTTCAGTACCCAGCTTACGGTTTATAAAAGCGGGGATGTCATCCATGGGGCCGGGACGATAGAGCGCCACCACGGCGATAAGGTCTTCAAACACATCGGGCTTGAGCTTGCGCAGCACATCACGCATGCCCGCGCTTTCAAACTGAAATACGCCTGCTGTATCGGCCCGCGACAGCATCGCGAAGGTTGGCTTGTCATCGAGCGGCAAGTTGTTCAAATCAATCTGAATGTCACGCTTCGCCAATAATTTGACCGCAACGTCCAGCACGGTCAGCGTCTTGAGGCCGAGAAAGTCGAACTTCACCAGGCCAGCAGCCTCAACGTACTTCATGTTGAACTGCGTCACTGGCATATCGGAATTTGGGTCGCGGTAGAGCGGCACCAACTGCTCCAAGGGCCGATCACCAATCACTACCCCGGCGGCGTGGGTAGATGCGTGGGCATAGAGCCCTTCCAGCTTGAGCGAGATGTCGAACAATCGCGCCACATTATCATCGGTATCGCGCAGCCGCTGCAACTCGGGGTCCGATTCGATGGCCTGGGACAAGGTCACGGGTGCAGCAGGGTTATTGGGCACTAGCTTGCAGATTTTATCGACATAACCCAGCGGCATTTCCAGCACGCGGCCAACGCCGCGCAACACGGCACGGGCTTGCAGTTTTCCAAATGTGATAATCTGGGCCACACGGTCGCGACCGTATTCTTGCTGGACGTACCGAATCACTTCATCGCGGCGGTTTTGGCAAAAATCGATGTCGAAATCCGGCATCGACACACGTTCGGGGTTCAAGAAGCGCTCGAACAGCAGGTTAAATCTCAGCGGGTCGAGATCTGTAATCAGCAAAGACCACGCAACCACCGAGCCTGCGCCCGATCCGCGGCCCGGCCCCACGGGAATTCCTTGCGCCTTAGCCCATTGAATAAAGTCCGCAACGATCATGAAGTAACCGGCAAAGCCCATCTTCACGATCACATCGAGTTCGTAATCCAACCGCTCGCGGTAGGGTTTGGCCACATGCGCCTGATCGACCGCTGACATGCCAGGCTTGAACACCAAGGCCGTGAGCCGCTTCTCCAACCCTTGCCGGGCCCAGTCACGCAAGGCCTCTTCTTCGCTGCGGTCCCCGGTCTTGGGCGAACGCGGCAAAATGGGTTTGCGCTCTTCCACCAAGAACGAACAACGCTTGGCGATCACTAGCGTGTTCGCGATCGCTTCTGGAATATCAGCAAATAGCTTGGCCATCTCATCCGCCGACTTAAAGCGATGGTGCGGCGTGAGACGGCGCCGGTTGTGAACCGCCACGAATGACTTATCCGCAATACAGATCAAGGCATCGTGGGCGGCATACATGCCTTCGTTATCGAAGAATGCCTCGTTCGTGGCAACGAGTGGCAATTTATACTTATCGGCCAGCGCTAGTAATGGGGCCTCGATGCGTTCTTCGGCGGGCACGCCATGACGCATCAACTCGATATAAAGCCGGCCTGGATAAATTTTGGCCAGCCGTTCGATGGCCAGCTCGGCCTTGTCGCGTTGTCCATCGACAAGGTGCCGCCCAACAATCCCGGCGGGCCCAGCCGTCAGCGCAATCAGGCCAGCATGAGCAGCTTCCAGATCCGCCCACGAGATTTGCGGTGTTTCACCAGAATCGGTTTCTAAAAAAGCTTTGCTAACCAGATGGATCAGATTGAGATAGCCCGCTTCGTTTTGTACGAGCAACACAAGTGCATCAGGTTCCGGCAGACGCCCGCTTTGGCCGTGCGCGTTGTTGACGTCTTCGCGCCGCACGGCGAGTTGGCAGCCAATAATCGGCTGCACACCCACCTTGGCGCAGGCTTTGGAGAACTCAAGAGCGCCGAACAAATTCCGGGTGTCGGTCAGCGCTACCGCAGGCATGTTGGCAGCCACGCAGAGATCGGCCAATTGGTCGATCTTTATGGCGCCCTCGGACATGGAATAGGCCGAATGAACGCGTAAATGAACGAAAGCGGCGTGGGTCATGGGCGGATGATCCCACACGCCGCTGGTCAAGTCAGCGGGCGCGAGGATTTATCCACAGGAAAATGTGTCTGTGGCGAGCTTACGCGTCCAAAAACTCGCGCACGACTTTGGCAATTTCAACGGTGTGCGAATCCATCATGCCGTGGGTGCGCCCCGGCAAGTCGTGGACACGGCTTTTGGCATTCAAATAGGGCTTTACGCGGGGTGTTTGCTCCCACAAATCGTCCTGCGGATTGAGCACCAGAATGGGCTGTTGGGTTTCGCCAACCGCTTTCTTGAGGTCGTAATTGAACGCCGCCGCAAATCCCCAAGTACTGGTGCGATAATGGCGCATACGCTCCAAACTAATGTCCCAATAGCGCTCATCGGTGGGAACATCTTTAAACATTCCGCGGCCGTTTTTCCGCACGCTCTCAAGGGTCGAAGCCAGCATTTGCTCGAAGGTCGGTGCGGGGCGCAGCGTGGACTTGCGATAGTTGCTCAACTCCTCATCGTTGAAAATTGGTGCCGAAATAAGGACAACACGACGAATCCGGTTGGGGAAACTTTTTGCAACCTCGATCGAGGTGAACGAGCCGGTGTGATAGCCCATGATATCGGCGCGTTCGATTTTCAGCTCATCCATGAATCGGACGATGGCCTTGCCGAAATCGGGAATTTGCACAGGCGCTGACGGCGTGTCGGAACTTCCGTATCCAGGCGTATCTGCGGCGAAGGCATTGCGATCCTTGCCCATTTCCTCGATCCAATTTTCATAGACCAGACCCGAGAGCGGGCTTGCGTGAAGGCAAATAAGTGGCGTTTTGGTTGAATTCGCGGCTAAAACGTAACGATAGTGAATTTGCCCATAGGGGCCATCAACATACGCCCGCTTGAACTTGGGTTGTGTCGAATTGCTTTTGCTTTCTTGAGCTATGGCGGTTGAGGCACCTGCTGCAGCAGCAGCCACGAGCGCAACTCGCCGCGAGAACATCTGACCTGCCATCTTTGGCTCCTATGCCTTGGATTTGAAACGGGTTTTGAAGCGATCCATGAAATAGCGCAGATCCTTCGACCGCTGCACCCGGATCACGACTTGCGTCTCGTTCACGGCCGCCAAGGCCACATCCAACAGTTTACGCTCGGTATCAACGAAGTTCCACGCAAAGGTCAGAAAATCCACACTCCATGATTCCACGCAGCCCTCGGCCAAATCGAGCCGAGGCATCGGTTGAGGGAGAATCATGCGGCTGAGGACACGCTTGGTCGTCTCGATGCGGTCATAATCTAGCCAGAAAATCGCCTGGGCGCGCGCCAGCCGCTGGGGCATGACGTTGAGGTGGTTGCCATCAATTACCCAGCGCTCTTCGGCAGAAATTTTTTCAACCGTCTCGCGCCACCGTTCTTCGTTCTGATCCACCCACCCTGGCCGGTAGTACAAGGCATCCAAGTGATGAACGGGCAAGCTGGCCATCAAGCCGATCCGTTGGGCCAAGTCAGACTTTCCCGCGGCTGGGCTGCCGACGATTAACAATCGCTGCAAACGGGAGGCAATTTCAACCATGAGGGCAGGTCATACTTGCACCAGCACGCCGTGGTCCAGCCGCACGGTACGATCCATGCGCGCGGCCAATGCCGGATTATGCGTGGCGATCAATGCCGCCAAGCCTTGATCTTTCGCGAGCGCCACGAGTTCGGCGAAAACTCCATCTGCGGTATCAGGGTCGAGGTTGCCCGTGGGTTCATCAGCCAGCAAAACACTCGGCTTATTCGCCAGCGCACGCGCAATAGCCACACGTTGCTGCTCACCGCCTGAGAGTTGCCCGGGCCGATGGTCAGCCCGGTCCTTCAGGCCCAGGCGAGCGAGTAGATCAAGCGCTCGTAACTCAGCTTCGGGCTTTGATTTGCCCGCGATCATTTGTGGCACCACGATATTCTCTAGCGCCGAGAACTCGGGTAATAGGTGATGGAACTGGTAGACAAAGCCCAAATGGCCACGGCGCAGTGCGGTGCGCCGTTCATCGTCAAGCGAACCGCAGTCTTCCCCACCAAGACGAACCTCACCGCGATCGGGTTTTTCCAGCAGCCCGGCAATGTGAAGTAAAGTTGACTTACCCGCACCAGAGGGTCCTATCAGAGCAACAACCTCACCCCGCGCCACGTTCAACTCGGCTCCACGTAAAACATGAAGCATGGCCGCTCCCTGTTGGAAGCTGCGATGCACGCCAATCAGTGCAAGGCCAGAAGTCGACATTGCCATGGGCGCTACTCGTACCGCAACGCGTCGACGGGGTCAGTCCGCGCCGCACGCCACGAAGGATAAAGCGTTGCCCCGAACGACAGCGCTAATGACATAGCGATGATCGACAGCGTTTCGTTCCAGTCCATCTCGGCTGGCATTTTGGATAGAAAATAGATCTCGGGTGAGAATAAATCCGTGCCCGTAATCATGCTCAAGAATTGCCGGATCGCCTCAATGTTCTCACAAACGACAACGCCCAGAATCAAGCCAAGCAAAGTACCCACAAACCCAATGCTCGCCCCCGCCATGAAAAAAATGCGCATGATCATGCCACGCGTGGCGCCCATGGTGCGCAAAATGGCGATGTCGCGGCCTTTGTCCTTCACCAGCATGATCATGCCAGAAATGATATTGAACGCGGCCACCAGGATGATCAGCGTGAGGATCAGGAACATGACATTGCGCTCGACCTGAAGCGCGTTAAACAACGGTCCGTTGGTTTGCTCCCAACTCAAGACCCGTGTCGTTTCTCCTGTGATCTGTTGAATATCTCGCGAAATCATGTGGGCTGTGTCTGGGTTGGCGAGGTGAATTTCAAGGTTGGTGACAGCGTTAGGGTATTTGAAGAACCGCTGGGCTTGCGGCAAGGGCATGAAGATCACTGAGGCATCAAAATCGCTCATGCCCACATTAAACACAGCCGCGATCTTAAAGGTCTGCACACGGGGCACCGCACCAAAGGCCGTTACGTTACCCTTAGGGGCGAGCAGCGTTAGTTCTGATCCAGCCCGGAGGTTAAACGTCTCGGCCATGCGCGAGCCGACTGCGATTCCTTCGCCCTCGGTAAAACCATCAAGGGCACCATCAATAATATGGTTCGCGATCCAAGGCCGTTGGGCGAGATCTTCGCCGCGCACGCCACGCACGAGGACGCCCGACGAGCGCCCCTGCCCGGTGGCCATCACCTGGCCTTGAACGGCCGGCATTACTGACACGATACCGGGCAAAACTTTGAGCTTGGCTGCTAAGTCGTCGAATTTGTCGATGGCATAGACCTTGCCGGAAACATCGATATGGCCGTTGACGCCAAGAATGCGGCTCATCATGTCTTGGCGAAAGCCATTCATGACCGCCATGACGATGATCAGTGTAGCAACGCCCAGCGCAATGCCGCCAAAAGAAAAGCCCGCGATGACTGAAACAAACCCTTCACGGCGGCGCGCCCGTAGATAGCGCCCGGCAACCATTCGTTCGAAGGCGGAAAATATCATGGTTGCGGTGCCTATGACCTAAGCAGAAGTGATTTTCTGTAACGCCGCATCGACGCTGAGTTCTTCGCGCGCGCCACCAGCGCGACGTTTGAGTTCGATCTGCCCCTTTGCGAGACCCTTAGGCCCAACCACTAAGTGCCAGGGCAGGCCAATTAGGTCCATATTGGCAAACTTCACGCCTGGGCGTTCGTCGCGGTCATCGTACAACACGCTGACATTGGCTTTGCCAAGTTTCGTATATAAATCATTGCAGGCCGTATCACAGGCTGCATCGCCTGGTTTGAGGTTGATCAGGCCAACGCGGAACGGCGCCACGGCCTCGGGCCAGATAATACCCGCATCGTCGTGGCTGGCTTCAATAATGGCGGCGGCACAGCGAGAAACACCGATGCCGTACGAACCCATCATCGGGGTAATTGTTCCGCCATCAGGTCCTGCTACCGTTGCTTTCATCGAGGCTGAATACTTTGTGCCAAAGTGGAATGTCTGACCCACCTCAATGCCCCTTGCGGACACTAGATCACCACCGAGTTTGGCCGCCGTGGCCGCATCATGCTTTTCCTCAGTGGCGGCATATAAACTGGTCCAATCATCGACAACCGCTTGAAGATCGGCGTCATAGTTCACGTTTTGCGGAATGGGCTTCTCGAGCAGGCCCTTATGGCAAAATACGGCGCTTTCACCAGTTTCGGCGAGCACGATAAATTCGTGGCTCATGTCGCCGCCGATGGGCCCGCTGTCAGCGCGCATAGGAATTGCCTTTAAACCCATGCGAGCAAACGTGCGCAGGTAAGCGACGAACATTTGGTTATATGAGTGCTTCGAACGCGCGAAGTCGGTATCGAACGAGTACGCATCCTTCATGAGGAATTCGCGGCCGCGCATCACACCGAACCGTGGGCGCACCTCATCGCGGAATTTCCAATGTATCTGGTACAGATTGAGTGGTAGGTCGCGATAGCTTTTGACATTATTGCGGAAGATGTCGGTCACGACCTCTTCATGCGTTGGGCCGTACAACATATCCCGGTCATGGCGGTCCTTGATGCGTAGCATCTCGGGGCCATAGTCGTCGTATCGGCCGCTTTCTTTCCAAAGTTCGCCTGCCTGCACTGTCGGCATAATGATTTCCTGCGCCCCGGCGGCATTTTGTTCTTGGCGCACTATTTCAGCGATATTGCGCAGCACCATCGAACCCAAAGGCAGCCAGTTATAAATTCCAGCCGCATGCTGACGAATCATGCCTGCCCGCAGCATCAGCCGGTGCGACACAATCTGGGCTTCAGTGGGGGTTTCTTTTAGGGTGGGCAGGAAAAAGCGCGACAAGCGCATGAACGAACAGTCCTTTAAACCTTGGAAATGCTAGTAAATTCAGCCGGACATTAGGCGAACCCGGCTCCAGGCGCAACGAGACTATCGACGAACTTATTGCGGCTTACGGGTCGGTAATGCGCCAGTTCCTGTGGTCATCGACAGGCGGCATGCCTCGGTCAGAAGCACTTGATCTTGTGGCAACATGCGTTCGCCGTTCCAGAACACGTCTTGGCCCTTCACCGTGATCGTTCCCAGGGGAACTTTGCCTTCGAAGGGCATCGCCTTTCGCACGGCTTGTCCACGTGGCGTTGCGGGTGTTGTGTTTTTCGCAGCCTTCAGGGCAAGCCGGTCGGCCAAGTCAACGCCGATCTGGATGTCGATGGCCTCGGGCATGGCCATGTTTGAGCCGCCATCCAGATCAGCAGGTGCAACTGCTTTGCCTTTTACATCCACTCCAGGTGTGTAGGTGGCATCGTTGGTCGATGCATGCTGGACCAAATGCTGGCATTCGGTTCCGCGCACGGTGATGGTACTGGCTTCTGCTGTTGCAGCCACCAGCAGTGGGACAATAAGCATGGAAAATATGATCTTGGTCATGAAGCACTAATCCGCGTCGTAAAACTGGATCATACCCTGATCCCGCATTGTGGCGGAATGGGGGTTAAGGCCCCATGAAGCCCTGCCCCGCCGGCACCAACTGGGATATGCTGAGTACAGGGATGGGGAGGGTACCATGAACATCAAGAAAATCGGCTATGGGCTAGGGCTCTTCGGCGCTTTGGCTGTAAGCATCGGCAGCCTTGATTTCGCCTTCGCCCAAAGCAGGCCTGGAGCTGCCTCCGAGACGCCAGAGCACATCACGGTCGTGTATGCGGGGACATTGTTGGCGGTCCCTGGCCAGCCCGCACAAAAAGACATGACCCTTGTTATCAAGAATGATCGCATTGACCGAGTTGTTTCTGGCTCCCCTACTCCTAGCTCTCTAGGGCTGGCCGAGAGTACAGCGGTCATCGACCTCAAGAACCGTTTCGTGTTACCCGGCCTCATGGACGCTCACGTGCATCTGCGCAGCCAGCCAAGCGATTTTCCCGCGGCCAGGGCATTCGGCGCGGGCGCGCCACACCGGTTCCCGCCGATCTGGCGGTGAACGCCATTATTTATTCGCGCCGCACATTGAATGCGGGGTTCACGACAGTGCGTGATGTGGGATCCGACGACCAAAGCGTATTCGCAGCACGCGACGCTTTTAATGCGGGGCGAATCGTTGGGCCGCGCATTCTCGCCTCAGGGGCGGCGTTGTCGGCGACGGGTGGGCATGCCGACGGCAGCACCATTGATGGTGATCAATTGACTGCACGGCTGATGGATGGCGTATGCGATGGCCCCGATGAATGCACCCGCGCCGTTCGCTTTCAGCACAAGCTTGGAGCCAATCTCATAAAGTTCACCGCCACGGGCGGCTTTTCATCGACTCAGACCTTCGAGCAACAACTTTTCTTTCCCGAGATGAAGGCCATCGTTGAAGCCGCGCATCAGTTGGATATGAAAGTTGCGGTCCATGCATATACGCCCAACGCCATAGCCGACGCGGTGAAGGCGGGTGCGGATTCTATTGAGCATGGATTCTTCGTCGACGACGCCACGCTGAAATTGATGAAAGAGCGTGGCACCTTTCTAGTCCCGACCCTAGCAGCGGCTTACCCGCCGCCGTTTCTGGGGATCAAGGATCCGCCCAGCGTGCGCATGCGCAACGAGGCCAAGGCCTTCGAGCGGGGGCCTATGCGCGCGGCGTGAAAATTGCCTTTGGCACAGATGCAGGGACCTTCAATCACGCCGAGAATGCCAGGGAATTTGACTACATGGTCGAATTCGGCATGACACCCATGGATGCCATCAAGGCCGCAACCGTGATGACTGCGGATTTGTTTGGCCTCAAGGATGTTGGCACATTGGCGCCAGGGCAAATAGCTGACCTAATCGCGGTCGAAGGCGATCCGCTATCGGATGTAAAAGTATTACATGCCGTGGATTTTGTTATGAAGTCAGGCGTTGTTGCCAAGCAAGATGGTAAAATGCTGGATGGCTTTAATTACCCTGCTTTCGGAAGCGATCGCGCTCGACGGTAACGAAATTATTCCGCGCGGATCGATTCATTCTTAATCCGGCGGCGATCATCGGCTGGCGCGCGAAATTGGAAATTAATCGCTGCCCCCTCCCACGACCCATACATGGGATTTGGGAATATAATCCAATCCCGCCCCCATCTTGCGGACTCCCGCGCCACAACAGCGCGGCGTTCAGCCGATGTCAAACGAACGGCCGATATAAAATCGTTAAGGTCATCGCCCAGCAGCGTCAGTACGCGGTGTGTCGCCGCCACAAACGCACGGCGAGTGGTCTTATCGTTAGTCCAATCTGGCCGTTCACGCTCAAGCAAGACCGTGTCGCGATCTGTCGGGAGTTTAATTCCAACAGTTTCCAAATTCCTGCGCGTCGCAGCTTCTTTTTCGGAGTTTCGGTTCGTGACAAAGAAAACAGTGACGCCTCTTGACTCTGCATAAGCGATGAACTCCAGAACGCCTGGCAATGCCTTAGCATTCGCATCTTCGACCCAGCGCGCCATAAGATCAGCGGGACGTGTCACCGTGTCGTCCATCAAACGCACTTGATAAGGCCCTGTGGCGAGTACCGTTTCATCGATATCCATGATGATCGCCGGTGGCAGCTTGCTAAAATCGCCAACCTGATCGACCACGGCAGTGCGGGATTTGTCTGCTAAAGCAGTATCCAGTTGAACACGGGCCACGGCATACCCCATACGCACCGTGCCTTCATACTCAGCGCTTGTCATTGTCCAGACTACCGCATTCAAGCGATCATTGGCCGGTATGGGTGTCTCTGCCGGTGCGCTGTTCTGAGCGGAGGCATTGTGACCTTGCAAAAAAACTGCCAGCGCAATTGCTGTAATTCGAAGAATGTGCACTGTCGGCCCCAACTCTGGATGCTAAAAGCTAGACCTGTTCAATCTCAACTAACGTGCCGCTAAAATCTTTCGGGTGCAAGAACAACACGGGTTTATTGTGCGCCCCGATTTTTGGCTCCCCATCGCCTAACACACGCTTGCCCGCAGCCTTTAATTTATCGCGCGCGGCCAGGATGTTGTCGACCTCATAGCAAACATGATGCATCCCGCCCGATGGGTTTTTCTCAAGGAATGCCGCAATCGGTGAATTTGCCCCCAGTGGGTGCAACAGTTCAATCTTGGCATTGGGAAGCTCGACGAACACCACCGTGACGCCATGTTCTGGTAGCGCTTGGGGTGCCGAAACCTTGGCCCCCAGCACATCGCGGTAGTTGGCTGCAGCCGCGGCTAAGTCGGGTACGGCTATGGCAACATGATTTAAGCGACCGATCATGACATCCTCAATAAAACAGCCCTCTCATTTAGGGCACCGCACTCGGCTAAACCAGTGATATGTGGACTTTCACCAGAGGTTTGCGCCCGGTCGGTGCGAATACCTTGCGCACTGCCGAGCGCACGGCTTCTTCAATCACGGCATCATCGCGTCTGGCCTTCTTGGGCAGACGTTCAATTGCGTTGGACACTACCCAGTCCCAGTCGCGCCCGTCTTTACCTTTAAAGCCTTTGTTTTCGAGCGGATCGCCAATGCCAAGCAGCGTCACTTGCGGGTCATCGGCGAGGCCATCTTCATCTAGCGCTACCGACACCACCACAGCGCCTTCAAAAAGCAATTTTTTGCGCTCTTTGATGATGGGGTCGTTCAGGGCCACCGTACGGCCATCAAGCCAGGCTAGTCGCCCGCTCCACACATTACCCATCACCTCTGCCCGCCCATCAGCGAATTTCAACGCGGCGCCGTTTTCAACCAATACCGCTTGAGGAACTTGGCACTCTTCAGCCAACTTGGCATGGGCATTCATATGCATGAGTTCGCCATGCACCGGAATCGCGATGCGAGGGCGGATCAGGCCGTACATGCGCCGCAGTTCGTCGCGCGCCGGATGGCCAGAGACGTGAATGTCCTCATCCCGCCAGGTCACAATTTCGACGCCAAGGCGAATAAGCTGGTTCTGCACCTTATGCACGGCTTGTTCGTTGCCGGGAATCACACGCGAGGAGAATACCACCACATCGCCCTTTTCCAACACCACGTCCGGGTGTTGGTCAAACGCAATGCGCATCAAGGCAGCCCGGCCCTCGCCTTGGCTGCCAGTACAAATATAAACAACCTTATCGCGCGGGAAATGCGCAGCTTCCTCGGCTTCGTAGAACTTGGCATTGCGCGAGATGTAACCTGTCTTGCGCGAGGTCTCGACAATCCGCCACAGTGATTGCCCAACCAGAGCCACGTGTCTGCCGTTCGCTTCAGCGGCGTGGGCAATACTATCGAGCCGGGCCACGTTGGAGGAAAAGCACCCCACTGCGATGCGCCCGGTATAACGCCCAAATAGCGTGACTAGTGAATCACGCACACCGCGCTCGGACCCCGCCTCACCTTCGGTGAAGACGTTGGTGGAATCGCCGACCAGCGCCAATATGTCTTCACGGCCGAGGGCTTCGAGTTTTTTGAAATCACTCACCTCGCCGATCAACGGATCGGGATCGAACTTCCAATCGCCCGTATGAAAGATCGCGCCGTGGGGTGTACGGATGACAACCGCATTGGGCTCAGGGATTGAGTGAGTGAGCGTCACAAACTCCACCTCGAACGGACCGATTTTGGCCTGGCCGCTGAGCGGTAGAACGTGAACCATTACTTCGTCAACCAGACCCGCCTCGGTCAATTTGGCCTTGAGAAACTCTGCCGCAAACGGTGTCGCATAAACCGGGCACTGCAACTGCGGCCACAAATAAGCCACTGCGCCGAGGTGATCTTCATGGGCGTGGGTAACCACGAGGCCATCAAGTTTCTCCCGGCGCTCGGCAATGAAACTGGGGTCAGGCATGACCACGTCGATGCCAGGCACGGTGTCGTCGCCAAAGGTGATGCCGCAATCGATCATGAGCCAGCGGCCATCGCAGCCGAACAAGTTCATGTTCATGCCGATCTCGCCAGCACCACCCAGCGGAATGAACCACAACCCCTTGTCTAACCCCTCGGGGATCGACCAGTTCGCCGCGGTTTGGGCGCTCATGCGATTCATGGGCTATTTCGCCGGTGCACGGCCAGAAGGCCGCGTAAGGTCAGATCACCATTGATATGATCAATGGCCTTGGTTGCTTCAGCAAACAGCGGCGCAAGGCCGCCCGTTGCGATCACCTTCAAGTTCCCACCGCGCTCGGCCTTAATGCGAGCTACTAGCCCTTCGATCAGGCCGATATAGCCCCAAAATACTCCTGAGGTCATGGCGGCAATGGTAGACGTGCCCACCACGGGCGCATTGCCTGGGTGCTTGACCGGAATGCGTGGCAGCAATGCCGTAGCCATGTGCAGCGCTTCCATGCTGAGGTTGATACCGGGTGCGATGACGCCACCGCAATAGGCCCCTGCGGCATCAACCACGTCAAACGTGGTCGCCGTACCAAAATCTATCACAATTGATGGCCCTTCAAATTGAGCGTGGGCTGCGATGACATTAACCACTCGATCGGCACCAACCTCGCGAGGGTTGTCGATCTTGATTTCCGCACCCAAATCAAGCCCCGGCTCACCAATAAAGCGCGGCTTACATTTGAAATACTTTTCGCACAATTTTCCTAAGTCAAAATTTCTGGCTGGCACGACAGAAGCAATAATCGCCGCATCGATGTTCGCGGCCGCAACGCCATCATGCTGCATGACTTGTGTCAGCCATATGCCGAATTCATCGGCAGTCTTGTCGGTTTTTGTGGCCGCGCGCCATTGGCCGCGCAACACCTCGCCGTCGAACACGGCAAAGACGATGTTGGTATTTCCGCAGTCAATCGCAAGCAGCATGAAATAATTATCCTGTGGCCATAACATCGCCTGCCAGAATGCGGCGCGAGTTGCCCGGGGTTTGCTCCACCATAAGCGCCCCATCGGCGTCAAGGCCGGTGAACCGCCCGGTGATCGTTTCGTTGTGTAACTTCACGGTGATTGGCTCATCCAACCCTTCGGCATGATCCAGCCAAAGTTCGCGGATCGGGCCAAAACCACCCCTGCGCCAAATATCGAGATGGTGGGCAAGCTGGCGGCAGTGCGCTTCTAGGGCCTGAGTGGGAGTAACGCGTCTGCCATGCTCGGCCAGAGACGTGATGGGGTACATCGCCTCCGCAACCTCAACAGGCATGAGATTGATGCCAACGCCAATAATAACAAAAGGCAGACTGGCTTCGGGCGCATCCGCTGTTTCGAGCAAAATACCACTGACCTTCGCACCTTCGAAAAGGACATCGTTGGGCCATTTGCAGCGCAAGACCGCATCGGAGGCATGGTCGGGCAGCAACGATTGGATCGCGGCGATGACGGCAACAGCTGCGACAAACCCAAGTTCGGGAGCGCGTGATTGCTCTTCTGGCCCAGCCACAACGACCGAGGCATATAAATTACCGGGAGGACTCGACCAAATCCGGCCACTCCGGCCCCGCCCGGCGGATTGGGATTTCGCCGTAACGATTAGCCCCTCGGCTGCCTCGGTCCCAGCCTCGACCATGCGGCGCAAGGCTGTGTTTGTACTGTCGAGGTTGTCGAATGCCATCAGCCGCCAGCCTTGCGGAAGGCGGATATGCGCGGGCGAGTGTGTGCTGGTGATGCGGGCGTGGGCCACGCCCGATGCCCCTTAGCCGAACGATAATGCTTTGGCGGCGACGTCAGCAGCGTCGATGAACGGGGCCGAGACAATGAACAATACAACCATGAGCGCGCTACAAGCGGTCATGATCAGCCCAGTTGCCGTATCGGGTGCATCAAAGGCATCGCCTGAGGCGTCAAAGTACATGATCTTGACAAGCCGCCAGTAATAGAATGCCGCGATAACGCTGGCGAGCAATCCAAACACAGCGAGCGACACCATGCCCGCTTCGATGGCCGCCTGAAAAATGAAATACTTTCCCCAAAACCCAGCCAAGGGCGGGATGCCGGCCGTGGAAAACATCAATATGGACAGGGCGAGGGCCATGCCCTTGTTCGTCTTACCAATGCCAGATAAATCTTTAATGTCCTCGACGGCCCTGCCTTTGACGCGCATCGACAAGATGACCGCAAAGGTGCCGAGATTCATAAAGACATAGATCAGCATGTAAAACAGCATGCCGCGCGCACCATCGCTGGTGCCGACGGCCAAGCCGATAAGGGCGTAGCCCACATGGCCGATGGAGCTATAAGCCATCAGCCGTTTGATGTTGGTTTGTGCGACAGCGGCGACAGCGCCCCAGCCCATCGACATAACCGAGACAAAAACCAGCACTTGCTGCCATTGCCCAATGAGCGGCGCGAAGGGCCCGGCCAAGACCTGTAAGAACAACGATAGGGCCGCGACCTTGGGCGCCACCGAGAAGAATGCCGTGATAGGTGTGGGTGCGCCCTCGTACACATCAGGCGTCCACATGTGGAATGGTACTGCCGATACCTTGAACGCCATACCTGAGATCACAAAAACAATACCAATGATCACCCCAACATGGTGTTCGGGCGCGGAGGCCATGGCAGCCGCAAGACCATCAAAAGAAGTGGTGCCGCCAAATCCATAGATCAACGACGATCCATACAGCAGCAAGCCCGACGCCAATGCACCGAGCACGAAATATTTCACGCCAGCTTCAGTCGAGCGCAAATTATTGCGATGGTAGGCTGCCAAGACGTAGAGCGCCAAGCTTTGCAGCTCGAGGCCCACGTAAAGCGAGATGAAATCGTTTGCCGAAATCATCATCAACATGCCCAGGGTGGCGAACAGCACAATGATGGGAAGTTCGGAGCGGGCGATTTGTTCTTTGCGGACCCATGAATTGATGAGCAACAATGAGATGGCCGCGCCCGATAACGTGAGCAGCTTGGCAAATGACGTGAACGCATTGACGACGAACATGTCGCTAAACGTTTTTACAGGGCCCTGCGGCCCATTGACGATCAATGCCGCGGCCCCAGCCATGGCGAAGACCGATAGCCAGGTCAAAAGGCCGGTGGAATCTTGTTTGCGGAAGACGCCAATCATCAACAGCGCCATGCCAGCAATTGCCAGGAGCATTTCGGGATACGCAGGAACAAGGTTGGGCATTGCGGTCATTGCTGCGTTTCCTATTTCAACAATGCCACGACGTAGTCTGCCAAGGCTGGCACGGACGCAGCTTTATGCGCGGCAGCGGCGGCGTTGTAGTGCTCGAGCAAGTTGTCAACCGACACGCTCATGACATCAAGCACTGGCAGCGGGTAAACGCCCATCCACATAACCGCCAGTATGATGGGCGCAAAAATCGCGATCTCGCGGGTATCTAGATCGAGCATGGCTTTGACATCGTCCTTGGTCAGCTCGCCATACACGACGCGGCGATAGAGGTAGAGCATGTAGGCCGCGCCGAGAACCACGCCCGTCGCAGCCAGCAGCGAAACCCAGGTGTTCACTTGGAACGCGCCCGCCAACACCAGGAACTCGCCAACGAAACCCGATGTGCCGGGCAGTCCTACCGAGGCCAGCATGAATATCATGAAGGCAAAGGCGTACTTCGGCATGTTGTTGACGAGCCCGCCGTAGCGGGAAATTTCACGGGTGTGCAGGCGGTCATAAACCACGCCGACGCACAGGAACAACGCGCCAGAGACAACGCCATGCGAGAGCATTTGGAAAATCGCGCCCTCAACGCCCTGCTTCGTGGCGGTGAAAATACCGATGGTTACAAAGCCCATGTGGGCGACGGATGAATAAGCGATGAGCTTTTTCATGTCCTCCTGCACCAAGGCCACCAGCGATGTGTAAATTACCGCTATAATCGAAAGCACATAGACCATAGGCGTGAAGTACACACTAGCATCGGGCAGCAGGGGCATGGACAGCCGCAAGAAGCCGTATCCGCCCATTTTCAGCAACACGCCCGCCAGGATGACCGAGCCCGCCGTGGGCGCATCGACGTGAGCATCAGGCAACCAGGTATGCACCGGCCACATCGGCACCTTGACGGCAAACGAGGCAAACATACCCAACCACAGCCACATCTGCATGTCGGTTGCGAACTTGGTTGCCATCAGGGTTGGGATATCGGTCGTGCCCGCCTGGATATACATGGCCAGCATAGCCACCAAGAGCAGGACTGAACCTGTGAGTGTGTAGAGGAAGAATTTAAACGCCGAATACACGCGCCGGCCGCCACCCCAGATGCCGATGATCAGGAACATCGGGATCAGCACGCCCTCGAAGAACACATAGAACAGTACCATGTCGAGGGCACAGAACATGCCCACCATCATGGTTTCAAGAACAAGGAATGCGATCATATATTCGCGAACCATCTTGTCGATGGCATGCCAGCTCGCCAACACGCAGATGGGCATGAGGAATGTCGAGAGCAACACGAATGGCATGGAAATGCCATCAACCCCCATGCGGTAGGCTATTTTGTATTGCGGCAGCCACTCGACCTTCTCTTCGAACTGGAAGGCTGCCGTGCTGGGGTCGAAACCAAACCAAATGACGAGTGAGAGTAGGAAAGTTGTGCCTGTCACCAGCAACGCCACCTGGCGTGACTGTTGCGCCACCACCGTTTCCTCGCCACGAATGGAGAGAATGATCAGGCTGCCGACAATGGGCAGGAACGTGATGACCGAGAGGATCGGTAAATCGTCGAGGAATGCGACTAAAGCGTTCATGGCTTAGCCCGCTCCGCCCGCGACAAACCATGTCACGAAAATCGCAATGCCAACGATCATGGCGAAGGCATAGTGATAAAGATAACCCGACTGTACCGAGCCCAGGCGTTTGGCCGCGCGCACGACAAGGGCGGACAGGCCATCGGGACCATAACCGTCAATGATGTAGGTATCGCCGCCCTTCCAGAACCACTTGCCGAAACGGAAGACGTTCTTGGTGAAAATCATGTCGTACAGTTCGTCGAAGTACCACTTGTTGAGTAGGAACTCGTACACACCGGGGAACGCAGCCGCGATTTTGGCGGGCAAATCGGTGCGGCGGATATAAAGGAAATAGGCAAGCAGAATGCCTGCGAAACTGACGACCAGGGGCGCTGCCACCACCCAACCGGGCACATGATGGCCAGCCTCGATCGCATCGCGGCCTTCAACGACGCGGATGGCCTCGCGCCAAAATTCCGCTCGCGCCTCGCCGATGAAGACCTCGTGGCCCAAATAACCCGCGAACAGCGCGCCCAAGGCCAAGCCCGCTAGCGGGATGGTCATGATCAGCGGGCTTTCGTGGACGTGCTCCATGGTGTGATGGTCAGCACGCGGCTTGCCATGGAATGTGAGGAACAACAGACGCCATGAATAAAATGCGGTCATGAAGGCTGCTGCGATGCCCAGGATGAACGCCAAACGTCCAACCGGTGTGCCAGCGCCATAGGCCACCTCTAGGATCATGTCCTTGGAGTAGTAGCCGGCAAAGAACGGAATACCTGCCAAGGCTAAGCTACCAATCCACATCACCGTGTAGGTGAAAGGGATTTTCTTCCAAATCCCACCCATGCGGCGGATGTCTTGCTCGTCCGACATGGCGTGGATTACCGACCCGGCGCTTAGGAACAACAGCGCCTTGAACCACGCATGGGTCATAAGGTGGAAAATGCCCGCCTGATAGGCCGAAACACCGCAAGCAAAGAACATGTAGCCCAACTGCGAACACGTCGAGTAAGCGATGATGCGCTTGATATCGTTTTGAACGCAGCCAATGGTGGCGGCAAAAAAAGCCGTACATGCACCAATGAGCGTGACGACCGTCAGCGCATCGGGCGCCAATTCAAACAATGGCGACATACGCGCGACCAAGAACACGCCCGCCGTGACCATGGTCGCGGCATGGATGAGCGCCGAAACAGGCGTTGGGCCTTCCATGGCATCGGGCAGCCATGTGTGCAGGAACAACTGCGCTGACTTGCCCATAGCACCCACGAACAACAGCAAGCAAATGATGGTCAGCGCGTGCCAGTCGCGGCTGAAGAAATGCACCGTCGCATCGGCTTTGGAGGGTGCGGCTTGAAACACGACATCAAAATTCACGGCATCGAACAGGAAGAACACGCCAAAGATGCCCAGCAAAAATCCAAAATCACCAACGCGGTTGACCACGAAAGCCTTGATAGCGGCAGCGCAAGCTGACGGCTTTTTGAACCAGAACCCAATCAGCAGGTAGGAGACCAACCCCACCCCTTCCCAGCCGAAGAACAGTTGGACCAAGTTATCGGCCGTCACCAGCATCAACATCGCGAATGTAAACAGCGACAGATAGGCCATGAAGCGCGGCTGGCTATCGTCGTGATGCATGTAGCCGACGGCATAAATGTGAATCAGGGTGGAGACGCAAGTCACGGTCATCACCATGACCGAAGACAACGTATCGTAACGCAGCGCCCAATTGGCCTCGAACGTGCCTGACGACAGCCATGTGGCGATAGGAATGATGGTGTCTTTGCCGCCTAAGGCGACTTCATTGAAAATTGGGATCGAGCACAGCGCCGCAATGCCAACCCCCATGCACGTGACGATATGCGCGCCCCGGTCACCGATGGCGCGGCCAAAAAAGCCCGCGATAAAAGCGCCAAGCAAGGGCATGAATACGGCGAGGTAATACGTCACGGCCGCCCTAGCCTTTCATCTGATTGATGTCGTCGACCTCGATCGAACGGCGGTTGCGGTAGAACACCACAACAATGGCGAGCCCAATGGCCGCCTCGGCCGCTGCGACCGTCAGCACCAGCATGGTGAAGACTTGGCCCGCAAGGTCGTTCATGAAGGAGGAAAACGCGACAAGATTGATGTTCACCGACAGCAGCATCAGCTCAATCGACATTAAGATGACGATGAGGTTTTTGCGGTTGAGGAAAATTCCGAAGATGCCTAGCGTGAATAGGATTGCGCTGAGGGTCAGGTAGTGGCTGATGCCAATGTGGAGCATGCCGCTTTCCATCACGCGATCCCCTTGCCCACGGGAACCTTGACCACTTCGACGGTGTCTTCCTTGCGGCGATTGACCTGTGTCGAGATGTCTTGCTTACGCACGCCGGGCCGGCGGCGTAATGTCAGCACAATCGAGCCAATCATCGCGACCAGCAACACCAGGCCTGCAGCTTGAAAGACATACACATATTGGGTGTAGATGATGCGGCCCAGGGCCTCGGTGTTGGAGATTTGTGCTATGTCTGGCGTGGGCGCCAAGCGCAACGCCTCAGCTTGGGGCGCAGAGGCCCAGCCGCCAAACACCAACGCCAATTCGACTAGAAGAACAACACCGATAAACGCGCCCACCGGCAAATACTTCATAAACCCTTCGCGGATCACGGTGATGTTGATGTCGAGCATCATGACAACGAACAAGAACAGCACAGCCACGGCGCCGACATAGACCACGACCAGGATCATGGCCAAGAACTCAGCACCCAGTAGCACGAACAATCCGGCCGCATTGAAGAACGTCAGGATCAGCCACAACACCGAGTGCACGGGGTTGCGTTGAAAAATAACGTTCAACGCAGAAACAACAGCGATGACCGAGAACAGATAAAAGGCGAGCGAAGCAACGATCATCAATGCATTACCTATATGGCGCGTTCAGTTCTAAACGCTTCGCCAACTCTTTTTCCCACCGGTCGCCGTTCGAAAGCAGCTTGTCCTTGTTGTACAGCAGTTCTTCGCGCGTCTCGGTGGCAAACTCGAAATTCGGGCCCTCAACGATGGCATCCACCGGGCAGGCTTCTTCGCAGAAGCCGCAGTAAATGCATTTCGTCATGTCGATGTCATAGCGCGTGGTGCGCCGGCTGCCATCTCCGCGCGGCTCTGCTTCAATCGTGATGGCTTGCGCTGGGCAAATGGCTTCGCACAACTTGCAAGCAATGCAGCGCTCTTCGCCGTTGGGGTACCGGCGCAGCGCGTGCTCACCACGGAATCGAGGCGACAACGGCCCTTTCTCATGCGGGTAGTTGATCGTTACCTTCGGTCCGAACATGTACTTCAGCGTTAACCACATGCCCGTGGCCAACTCGGACAACAGGACCGAACGCGCGGTACGGTCGATGAATGACATAGCTTGCCTTCCTTACGCCGGAACCCGGCCGGTGTAGACCAGGAACCCAGCCGTCGCGATCAACCAAACCAACGACAAGGGCAGAAACACCTTCCAACCCAACCGCATGAGTTGGTCATAACGATAGCGCGGAAATGTCGCGCGCACCCAAATCATCAAGAACAAGCAGAACGAGATCTTCAAGGCGAACCAGACGATGCCAGGCACGGCATTGAAGAACGCATTGTCCATCGGAGCCAGCCACCCGCCCAGGAACAAAATCGAGACCACGCCCGACATCATGATCATGTTGGCGTACTCGCCCAGGAAAAACAGCGCGAAGGACATGGACGAGTATTCGGTCATGAAACCTGCGACCAACTCGGACTCGGCTTCAGGCAGGTCAAACGGATGACGATTGGTCTCGGCCAGGACCGAGATAAAAAAGATCACAAACATCGGGAAGTGGGGAATGAAGTACCACAGCCCCTTCTGCGCCTCGACGATTTGGCTGAGGTTCAAGCTGCCCGCGCTGAGCAACACCGAGATCATGATGAACCCGATTGAAACCTCATAGCTCACCATTTGCGCGGCCGAACGCATCGCGCCCAAGAACGCATAGCGGCTATTGGAGGCCCATCCCGCCATGACGATGCCGTAGACGCCCAGCGACGACACCGCAAACAGATAAAGTATCCCAACGTTAATGTTAGAAATGAGCCACCCCGGGCTAACCGGAATCACGGCCCACGCGATCATGGCCAGCGAGAACGTCACCATGGGTGCTAAGAAAAACACCACAGGGCTAGAGCCCGTGGGTAAAACGGTTTCCTTGGTCAGCAGCTTCACCGCATCGGCGAAGGGTTGCAACAGGCCGAACCACCCAACGACGTTGGGTCCGATGCGCATTTGCATGGCACCAATGATGCGCCGCTCGGCGTAGGTCAAATAGGCCGTGCAGACCAACACGACGACAACGAACATCAGGATCTTGCCCAAGATCCACAGAAACGGCAGCAGATACCCAACCCAAAACTCAGCCATGGGTGCCGGTCCTTGCCTTGGCGCCCATCACGAATTCTTCGGCGCATTGCGCCATCGTGCGGGACGCCCGGCTAATGGGGTCGGTCATGTAGTAGTTCTTGATCGGGTAATCGAAAGCTGTGGCGGAAATGGAACCTGCCGCGCCAAAGGGCTTCCACTCGGCCTTGGTCACCGTATCGAGTGCTGCAAAAATTGGATTGGCTGCACGCATCCCGGCACGCACATGGTCGAGTGAGTCAAACGGCAATTTTTTGCCCAAGGCTTCCGACAACGCGCGGATAATTGCCCAATCTTCGCGGGCATCGCCTGGCGGAAATGCTGCACGTTCGGCACGCTGCACACGGCCCTCAGTGTTCACATAGGTGCCGCTCTTCTCGGTGTAAGCAGCGCCGGGCAAAATGACATCGGCACGATGCGCACCACGATCACCGTGGTGGCCCTGGTAAATCACAAAGGCTTTGCCCAATTTAGCCGTGTCGATTTCATCAGCACCTAGCAAGTAAACGACGCCAACCTCGCCCTTACCCGCCGCATCAAGAATGCCGCGCGTATCTTTGCCGCCAGGGCCAGGCACAAAGCCCACATCAAGCCCGCCAACGCGTGCGGCGGCTGTGTGCAAAACGTTGAAACCGTTCCAGCCGTCTTTGACAGTGCCGGTTTGTTCGGCAACACGGCGCGCAGACTCGAGGATTGCAGCCCCATCGGGCCGCGTCAACGCCGCCATGCCGAGAATGATCATCGGTGCTTTGCTACCTTCTGGCGGCTTGCAAGCCGCCATCAAATCGGGCGTGGCGCCAACCCAATGATAGGGATACGTGAGGTCAAGTTTCTCGCCGATAACACCAATGCGGAACCCGCCCTTGAGATAACGTTTGCGGATCCGGGCATTGATGATGGGCGCTTCCCGGCGGGGATCGGCCCCAACGATCAGCAGCGCATCGGCCTGATCAATGCCAGCAATGCCGCTATTGAAGAGATAAGAGGCACGCACAGCAGGGTCGAGTGCTGCACCATCTTGGCGGCAATCCAAGTTTGGGCTGCCCAGCGATGTCATCAACTGCTTCAAGGCGTACATCGCCTCGGCGTCAACTAAATCTCCTGCCAATGCGGCGATCTTATTGCCAGCAAGGCCTTTCATCTTTGCCGCGATGGCAGCAAAAGCTTCAGCCCAGGTCGCTGGCTGTAATTTGCCATTTGCGCCACGCACATAAGGCTGATCAAGGCGCTGGTTTTGTAGACCATCACAGGCATGGCGGCCTTTATCCGCCAGCCATTCCTCGTTCACTGTTTCATTCAAGCGAGGCAGCACGCGCATGACTTCGCGACCACGCACGTCAATGCGAACAGCCGAGCCAACCGCGTCCATGACATCGATGGATTCAGTACTGCGTAGTTCCCAAGGCCGAGCCGAGAATGCGTAAGGCTTGCTCGTCAACGCGCCCACCGGGCACAAATCAACCACGTTGCCCGACAATTCCGACGTCAGCGCCTTTTCGAGATACGTGGTGATTTCCATATCCTCACCGCGACCGGTCGCGCCCAGTTCCGGCACTCCAGCAACTTCCGTGGCAAACCTCACGCAGCGCGTGCAGTGAATGCAGCGCGTCATGATTGTCGAGACCAAGGGCCCCATGTTCTTGTCTTTGACCGCGCGCTTGGTTTCTTCGTAGCGCCCGCGATCAGACCCATAAGCCATGGCTTGGTCTTGCAGATCGCATTCACCGCCCTGGTCGCAAATCGGGCAATCGAGTGGGTGATTGATCAGCAGGAATTCCATCACGCCATTGCGAGCTTTATTGGCTTTGTCCGAGCGCGTATGGACCACCATACCCTCGACCACCGGCATCGCACATGACGCAACCGGCTTGGGTGACTTCTCCACCTCCACCAGACACATGCGGCAGTTGCCAGCGATGGACAGGCGTTCGTGATAACAGAAACGGGGAATCTCAACGCCAGCCACCTCCGCCGCCTGAATAATGGTGGTGTTTGGCGGAACCTCAACTTGCCGGCCGTCGATGGTGAGCTTGGTCATGCTATTCCCCGGCTCCCTTAAGCGGCCTTGGCGCTGGCGCGCACTTTTGCATCGCGGTAAGCAGCGATGCGGCGCTCCATCTCGGGCTTGAAGTGGCGGATCAAGCCTTGGATTGGCCAGGCTGCGGCATCCCCCAGCGCGCAAATCGTGTGGCCTTCGACCTGATACGTCACGCGCTCGAGTGTATCGATCTCTTCCAGGGTCGCATCACCCTTGACCATGCGCTTCATGACGCGAGCCATCCAACCCGTGCCTTCGCGGCAGGGCGTGCACTGGCCGCAGCTTTCGTGTTTATAAAACGCCGACAGCCGCGCAATCGCCGCCACGATGTCGGTGGATTTATCCATCACCATCACCGCCGCAGTTCCCAAGCCCGACTTCACATCGCGCAATGAGTCAAAATCCATCAGCACGTTGTCACAAATCGACTTTGGCAATACCGGAACCGACGCGCCGCCAGGAATGACGGCCAATAGGTTGTCCCAGCCGCCGCGCACGCCACCGGCGTGTTTCTCGATCAGCGTCTTAAGCGGAATACTCATGGCATCTTCGACGTTGCACGGATTGTTGACATGCCCAGAGATGCAAAACACTTTCGTGCCTGTATTGTTGGGCCGGCCGATGCCTGCAAACCACGACGCACCCCGGCGCAAGATCGTCGGCGCCACAGCGATGCTCTCAACGTTATTCACGGTCGTCGGGCAGCCATAAAGACCAACACCTGCCGGGAATGGCGGCTTTAAGCGCGGCTGGCCTTTTTTGCCTTCTAGGCTTTCGATTAGTGCGGTTTCTTCACCGCAGATGTAAGCCCCCGCACCGCGATGCAGATACAGATCGAACTTCCAGCCAGAACCGCAGGCGTTGTCGCCGATCAAACCGGCGGCATAGGCTTCGTCGATGGCGACCTGAAGGTTCGAAGCTTCGTTGTAAAACTCACCGCGAATATAGATGTAGCAGGCATGCGCGCGCATCGCGAAGCTTGCGATCAGGCAGCCTTCGACGAGCTTGTGCGGGTCGAAGCGCAGCATGTCGCGGTCTTTGCAGGTGCCGGGCTCGCCTTCGTCGGCGTTGACCACCAAATAATGCGGCCGCTCGCTTTCGACTTTGGGCATGAACGACCATTTGAGCCCTGTCGGGAACCCCGCTCCGCCCCGGCCACGCAGGCCAGAGCGTTTCATCTCATCGACAATCCAGTCGGGGCCCATGGCTAGAATTTCTTTGGTGCCATCCCAGTCGCCGCGCGCACGCGCTCCGGCCAATCGCCAATCGTGGTGGCCGTAGAGGTTGGTAAAAATGCGGTCTTTGTCAGCGAGCATGATGATGACTCAAGGTTTCGGGGCGGCGGCTTTCGCGGCCGCCTCGGCTTTGGCTTTTTCGAATGCAGCTTTAGCAGCTGCAAGATCTTGCTTTGGAATGGGCTTGGTCGGATCTTCAGTCAGGCTCGTGAAATTTCCCATCGGCGCTGAATGCACACGGCCATTTTGCGGACCCGGTTTGGGTTTTTCGCCGCGCTTTAACGCGTCGATGATCTTGCCCATGCTCGCGGCATCAAGATCTTCGAAGTAGTCATCGCCTATTTGGGCCATCGGGGCGTTCACGCAAGCGCCCGCGCATTCGACTTCCATCAAACTGAATTGACCATCTGCCGAGCGTTCACCAAGGCCAAGGCCAAGTTTGTCTTGGCAGGCCTTCACCACATGATCCGAGCCACGCAACTGGCAGGGCAAATTCGTGCAAACCTGAATGTGGCGCTTCCCGACCGGTTGCAGCTCGAACATGGTGTAGAAGGTCGCAACTTCCAACACGCGGATCGAGGGCATTTCAAGCATCTGCGCGATCACGTCGACAGCGGGCTTGGTTACCCAGCCTTCTTGGCGTTGGGCGATATCAAGCAATGGGATCACCGCGCTGGCCTGACGGCCTGCTGGATATTTCGCAATAATCTTCTTCGCCCTTTCTAGGAACTCGGGCTTAAAGGCAAAGCTTGCTGGCTGTTGCTTGGCGAGCTGGCGAACACTCATCGGTCGACCTCGCCGAACACGATGTCGATGGAGCCAAGCACCGCAGGCACGTCAGGCAGCATGTGGCCGCGCAGCATGAAATCCATACACTGCAAATGCGCAAAGCCCGGCGCGCGAATACGGCAACGGTACGGACGGTTGGTGCCGTCAGCCACAATGTAAACGCCAAACTCGCCCTTGGGTGCTTCAACGGCTGCATACACCTCGCCAGCCGGAACCTTGTAGCCTTCGGTATAAAGTTTGAAGTGATGGATCAGTGCTTCCATCGACGATTTCATTTCGGCGCGTGGCGGTGACATAATCTTGCGGTCGTTCACACGAACCGGTCCACTTGGCATTTTCTCTAGGCACTGTTTGATAATACGGATCGACTGGCGCATCTCCTCGACGCGCACCAGGTAGCGGTCATAGCAGTCGCCGTTTTTACCAATCGCAATATCGAAATCCATGTCTTCGTAGCCATCGTAGGGCTGCGCCTTGCGCAAATCCCAGGCGATACCTGACGCACGCAGGTTGGGGCCAGTGAAGCCCCAGGCAATTGCCTCGTCAGCCGTCACTCGGCCGATATCAACAACACGCTGCTTAAAGATGCGGTTTTCGGTCAGCAGACCTTCCATGTCGTCGATAATCTTTGGAAACTTATTGGCCCACGCCATGATGCGCTCGGCCAAACCTGCTGGCATATCAAGCGAAACACCGCCGGGACGCACATAGGCCGCATGCATGCGCGCGCCACAAACGGCATCGTAAAATTCCATCAACTTTTCGCGTTCCTCGAAGGTCCACAGGAACGGCGTCATGGCGCCAACGTCCATGGCGTAGGAGGCGATGTTCATGATGTGGTTGAGAATGCGCGTGAGTTCGCAAAACAGCATGCGAATGTATTTCGCGCGCGGTGGCGGCTCAATGCCCAACAAACGCTCGACCGCAATGGCAAACGCCTGCTCTTGATTCATCGGCGAGACGTAATCGAGCCGGTCGAAGTACGGCACCGCCTGCAGGTAGCTCTTGTACTCGATCAGTTTCTCGGTGCCGCGATGCAATAGTCCGATGTGGGGATCAACGCGGTCGATCACCTCGCCGTCCATCTCCAGCACCAAACGCAACACGCCGTGGGCAGCCGGATGCTGCGGCCCAAAGTTAATGGTATAGTTTTCAATCTCGATGTCGGCGGTCGTGGTCATGGTTTGCCGCCAGTGGCTTTTTCATCGCCGGGCAGCGGCCGCGCCAAACCTTCCCATGGACTCAAGAAATCAAAATTGCGGAAGTCCTGCGTTAATTTCACGGGCTCATAGATCACGCGCTTTTGGGCTTCGTCGTAACGCATCTCGACGTAGCCCGTGAGCGGGAAGTCTTTGCGTAGAGGGTGCCCGTCGAAGCCATAGTCAGTAAGGATGCGCCGCAAATCAGGATGATCGGAGAAGAACACGCCGTACATATCCCATACTTCGCGCTCGAACCAATTCGCACACGGAAAGACCGCACAGGCCGAAGGCACTGGTAATTCTTCGTTAGTTGTTGCCTTCACGCGGATGCGATGATTCTGCTTCATGCTGAGCAAGTGGTAGACAATCTCAAAGCGCTCGTCGTTGTCGGGATAATCAGCACCGCAGATATCAATCAATTGCGAGAACTGGCAGTTTGAATCATCGCGCAAAAAGATGAGTACTTTGACGATTGAGGCGCGGTGCACCCGCACACTCAATTCACCACCCTTGGCCTCAGTGCCCAGCACTGCGGTTGGCATCGCCGAGGCCACGTAGCTGCCAAGTTCGCGAAGCGTCTCCAGAGTTTCTTGGGCCGGGGTCATGGGATTGCGTTCGCTAACGATCAATCGTGCCAACGCGGCGGATTTTTTTGTGAAGTTGCAAGATGCCATACAGCAACGCTTCAGCGGTCGGCGGGCAGCCCGGAACGTAGATGTCCACCGGCACGATGCGATCACAACCACGAACGACTGAATACGAGTAGTGATAATAGCCACCGCCGTTGGCGCATGATCCCATCGAGATCACCCAACGCGGTTCGGGCATTTGGTCGTAGACCTTGCGCAAGGCCGGAGCCATTTTGTTGGTAAGAGTGCCAGCCACAATCATCACGTCCGACTGGCGCGGGCTTGGCCGGAAGACCATGCCAAAGCGGTCGAGGTCGTAGCGCGCCATGGCCGAGTGCATCATCTCGACCGCGCAGCACGCCAAGCCGAACGACATGGGCCACATGGAACCCGTGCGCCCCCAGTTGGCGAGTTTATCGAGCGACGTCAGCAAGAACCCTTTGTTTTGCAGTTCATCGGCCACACGGGACATGAACTCGCCGTCAGCGGGCGCGACCGGGCGGATGGGGTCAACTTTCGCCGTGGCAGGAAGCGCGGTCATAGCCTACTCCCACTCCAGGGCGCCTTTGCGCCACTCGTAAATGAAGCCAATGGTGAGAACGCCTAAGAACACCATCATCGACCAGAAGCCGTAGAGGCCGATCTGCCCAAGGCTCACCGCCCATGGAAACAGGAACGCGACTTCGAGATCGAAGATAATGAAGAGAATTGAGACGAGATAAAACCGCACATCGAATTTGCCGCGTGAGTCATCGAAGGCATCGAACCCGCACTCATACGATGAATTTTTTTCCGGGTCTGGCCGATTAGGGCCAACGATGAGCGAGGCGATGACAATGACCAACGCCAATGCAAAAGCGAGGCCGATGAAAATTAGGATCGGCAGATATTCTTTGAGCAGATCATCCATCGCCACGATCCCCAAACCGCGCCTCGTCCTTGGAAGCTATTTTTTCTTTTGATCCAAGGCCTTAGAAATGCACGGCATCAAGCCCCCAAACTGCCCGGCACCTACCAAAAGTGGCGTGATCTAAGCGGTGGGCTTGGCCCAAGTCAAGCCAAACCAAGACAATAAACGCATTGACAACATTACGTTTTTTGCCGGTTTCAGGGTCACCAGCCTCCCCTCTAATCTCGCTCGTCCGTCAAGCCTTCGGCTTGCCGAGCCGAAGCTCGAAGAGCGTAGGCTGGTGGGCGATGACGGGTTCGAACCGCCGACATCTTGCGTGTAAAGCAAGCGCTCTACCAACTGAGCTAATCGCCCCAATTCAGCCTGCGAGCCGGACCCTAGTGCAGGGACACTGAGAAATCCATGAGCGAAAACATGGGCGCCAAAACAAAAGTGCCGGCCAAAAGGCCGGCACTTTGGCAGTGAATTCGAACAGTCTTAGCGGTTGACGGCGTCTTTGAGGGCCTTGCCCGCCGAGAACTTGGGCCGCTTGGAAGCGGGGATTTTGATCGCCTCCCCGGTGCGCGGATTGCGGCCTTCGCTGGCGGCACGCTTTGCCACCTTGAATGTACCAAAACCAACGAGCCGAACTTCTTTCTGCTTCTTGAGGGCTCCGGTGATTGAATCCAATACGGCGTCCACGGCCTTTGCAGCATCTGCTTTGGTCAGGCCCGTGATTTCCGCCACGGAAGCAATCAGATCGTTCTTATTCATTTGAATTGACCCCTTTTGGTAAGTCGTGAGGATTGGGAACACACATCATTCGGGTGCGACGAGGGTGCCAGCGGCGCCATGAGGCATCGCGAAACCCAGGAAATCCGCCATGTTCCGAATGTGGCGATCAGTCTAAGCCGCGGATTCCTTGGGCGTCAATGATTCCAGCATGAAAAATTGGGGATAAGTCTAGGTTTTGTGCGGTTTTGCGACCGAGACTCTGACCTGAGCCCTTAGTTTCCCTCCAGTTTTAGGTAGAGTCCGTCACCAAGAAGGGAGACGGACGATGCGGCAATCACGGTTTAACGAAGAGCAGATCATCGCAATGCTGCGCGAGCATGAGGCTGGCGCGAAGACGGCGGAGGTCTG
>SHWP01000052.1 GCA_009693785.1 Rhodospirillaceae bacterium | reverse complement strand
GAACAGTCTCGTAGGAAACCGTGATGCCGCGTTCCGCCAACACGTCTTCGACGTCGCGGAAGCTGAGCGTGAACCTGAGATACAGCCAAATCGCCCGGTGAATGATCTCAGGCGGGAACCGGTAGCCGGAATAGCTGATTGTGCTCATCCGCTTGGCTAACGGATGGTCAGTGTGGTCGCAAGCCTGCTATCAATGTGACAATGCCAACGGCGGGCCTACGTTTATCGCATGGCCCGCCGCTTGATTAGTCGCTTGAAATCTCTGGTGGTAACTTAGGCTTTCACGCCGAAGATTTGCGGCGAATAGCGGTCGCCCGTGTTCTTCAGATTATTCGGCTTCAGCCCGGACTTGCGCATTTCGCCAGCGAAGTCGACCGAGTGCCAATCCGCATACCAGTCTTCATGGTTCCAGCGGTAATTGTACCACAAGGTGTACTTGGCCTTCACCGTCGCCGGCGCTGTGTTGGTGTCGGTCGGCGAGAATACGCCGCCCGGCCGCAACACGCGCCTGACTTCTTTAATGATGTCCTTCGCGCCTTGTTCATTCACTTCGTGGAACAGCAGGTTCGATACAACCATGTCGAAATGATTGTCAGGGAACTTGGTGTCTTCAGCCAAGCGCTGAGCGAAGTTCACGGCCACGCCCATATCGGCTGCCTTCATGTGGGCGTAGCGAACCATCGGCCCGCCGATGTCGACGCCCCACACTTCGGCCTCGGGGAAGCGGCGCTTGATCGAGGTGGCGAGCTGGCCAATCGAGGTGCCGATATCGAGAATGCGGCGCACCTTGCCGTCTGCGGGAACCTGGGCTGCGGCCGCCATGGCCATGTGCGCGCCATCTTGCGAGTTGACGTCGACATATGCACCCCAGTCGGTACCCGAGTGGTACATGTGTCCGGCGAACGCATCGCCGACATAGCCGCCTGGCATCGAGTGAATCTCATGAGCGGTGTATTCGGGAATGTGCATCTTCGGATTGAGCTCGAGCGTGCCCGGGCCCATTTTGTCGGCGCGCTCCATTTCCGAGAGGAACTCGTCGGCGCGCTCGTAATAGGCATTCTGGAGCATTTGATACTTGAGTTTCTGTTGGCTGCTGCGGGCCCGGCAAGTCATGGCGATCAGTGGATCACTTTCCAACAAAGCCACGGCTTCGCCCCATGACATACTGGATGTTGGGTCGATGCCCTTTTCCTTGAGAAGTGCTGTCGCGCGCTCCTCGGCGGCCTTCTCTAGTTGTGCTGCGCGCCACACATAATGGCCCGCGTAGTAGTCGCCCTTGCTTTCCAACGCAAGCGACATCAAGCGCGGATAAATGCCGTCATGGCCGCGAATGGTCATGGTCCTCACGACCTCTTTGGCTTCGGCCGAGCGCATGCTCATCGCGGTGGCCGAAACTGCCGCTGCAGTAGCGGTGGCAAATAAATCGCGGCGTTTCAGAGTAGGAAAGAGATTGTTCGTCATGCGTGATCTCCTAAATTCAAATTTCAAAGGGCTTTTTTGACGCCGGGATGCGGCACGTCGATGGAGGCGGCGTAGGGAAGGTCGCCAACCTCTTTGAACGGATCGTTGACTTCAGCCACAAAGCTATTGCGTTCCTTGCGCCACAAGGCGGCTTCTTCGGCGGTCGGTTGATACTGTTCGATCATGTCGCGGGTCACCGCGCCATTTTTCTCAAGCAGTATCTCAACGATCTTCATGCGGCGCTGGATTGCCCAAACATTGGCGCTGAGCGCGGTCAACGATGTAATGAGACTATCGATGTACGGATTATCCGTGAACACAGCCCGGTCGTAATCCGCTTTCACGAATTCTGCGGCGTACGTTTCGCGGCCAGTTTTCAAAGATGATTTTGCCATGGTGTGGCCTCCCCAGCCATCAAATGCTGCACTCCGAAAGGAGCGGCGTTTACCATCAAACATTCTGATCCATAGCAAGGGGGAGTCAACAGCACCACGAACAATGGGGGCAAAAATGACCAAGACAAGAAGAGGCGGCCAACTGGGTATGTTGCAGCGCAGCAATGGCCAGGATGCCAGCAATTCTCGTCCTATTGCATAGGTTCGAAATGGCATTGGTACGGTTGGTGTTTTCGAGTAACAAAGCGGGGGGCATCAAATCGTGTTGAGGTGCCTTGAACGGCGACATTTAACTGGCGGAATGCGATGCGCTACCAATTTATGATGTTTCCGGCCGCCATCGTGGCCAGCATCTCGGCCCAGGCCGAGGATTTTCTGACGGTCGATAAGGCCCAGCAGCTGATCTTTCCTGGCGCCACCTTCACGCCGTCTGACCTGACATTAAGTGAAGCCCAGGTCGATCAACTCATCCAACTCACTAACGCCACGGTGTTCCGCTCGCGGGTGAAGGCCTGGAAAGTATCGACTGGGGGCTGGTTTTTCCTCGATCAAGTGCCCGGCCGCGATGACCGGATTACCTACGCCATCGGGCTTAATGACGATGGTTCGGTCAAGGGCATCGAGATCTTGGTTTGTGTGGCCAGCTACGACGGCGTGCGCCAAGCAGGTTGGCGCAGTCAGTTTCAAGGCAAATTGCATGCTGATGGCCCGAACTTGGCCAACCAGATCGCCAACATCACCGGGACAACGTTATCCGTCGAGCATATTGCCGAGGGCGTCAAACGCGTTCTCGCGACGCATGCCCTCTTCATCGCCAACAAAACAGGTTGATCGCGCCCGCCCGCTGCTTGGCACTCTGGTCGCTATCCGGGCCAGCGGTCTACCCGAGACTGAAGCAAACCGTGTCATCGACGCAGCCTTTGCAGAGGTCGCCGACATTCACCGCTTGATGAGCTTTCACGAGCCCGACAGCGACCTTACCAGGCTAAATCGTATGGCCTTGGCCCAACCAGTCGTGGTCGATGAGCGGACTTACCAAGTCATGGGCCAGGCTTTGGAATTCGCGCGAGTATCGGCGGGCATTTTCGATCCCACCGTGGCTGGGCGCTTAGTTGCTTGGGGGTTCTTGCCCAGCGCGCACCTGAGCCGGAAACCCAACCAACGTGCGTCGTGGCGCGATATTGAATTGCTGACCAGTAACAAAATCCGGTTTCACCGGCCGTTATGGGTTGATTTCGGGGGCATCGCTAAGGGTTATGCCGTCGATCGCGCCATCGAATGCATGGCTAAGCTTTCACTGGGGCAATATTTGGTCAACGCCGGGGGCGATTTGCGTGTCTCGGGCAGCGCGAGCGAGCGTGTGTTCTTGAGGCTTGGAACCCCGCCTAAAGATGGCATGATTCCTGCCATTGAAATTTCGAATGGCAGCGTTGCCAGCAGCAGCGGCCGCGAACATGTGCGCACCGTGCGCGGTAAGAAGGTCGGGCCCCATGTGCACGGGCAAGAACATGGACCAGTGGGCCTGCGTAGCTTCGTCTCGGTGGTGTCCGAACGCTGTGTCATCGCCGATGCTTTGACCAAGATCGTGCTTGCCAACGGGCCACGGTCGGCGGCTATTCTGCGAAAATACGAGGCGACGGCTTATTTGCACAATGCACGGCACGGCTGGCGTACATTGGGGGCGGGACATGACGAAGATCAGGTTTCATCGCCCAACACGACTGGCTGATTGAGGGAGAACTGACATGAACGCAAGACTTCAATCTGTCATCGGTGCGGCTGTATTGGCTGCCGGGTTAGCTGGCTTAGCGGCCTCTGCCGACGCTCAAACCTCAGTGACATCCCAAGGCTTCTGTTTGCGGCGCGATGAGATGCTCTGCGAAGAGGTTGCCTTGCCGGGCACCATGGTGGCCATCGACCGCCTCACTCAGCTCGCAGATGGCACGCGTGTTGTTTATTTCTATTCCGACCACGAGGTCGAATCCGACCCCATCTTGGTTCAAGTGCTTGAATCCGAAGACCTGGAGGAAGGGCTGCAAATCGTGCCCGATGAGTCGGTGGGGGCCCAGGCCGCGAAATTAGAGCCGGGTCTGAAAAAACTGGCAGAAAAAATCTCAGGCTCGGGCATGGTGCAAATCACGCCCTACCGGCCGGGCAAATCGAAATCCAAAACCCACCGCACATTCACCATGTTGCGTGTGACAGGGCCGGGTTATTTCTCGGGCCGGGTGGTCGACCTCGACGGCAAGCCCGTGCCGATCAGCGAGCGGACATCCTTCAGCGTAATCCGCCGGCCAGGATAAGGTTGGTGACGTACTCGTTTAGGATATAAGCTTAGAAAGCCTTCGCGCACTCTGAAAGAACGAGGAGAAGGCGGATGATACTCAAGAGTTTGAAGTGGATTTGCAGTGGCGTGCTCGGTTTGGCCGTCGCGGCGGTGCTGCTGGCCTACGTGCTATCCGACAACGTCTGCGATCAGCCCATCGCAATCGAAGGCGCGCACATCAAGGCCGTGATTCAATGCGAGTACGGTCCGCCCGAAACTCTCACGATTGCCGACGCGGCTAAACCGATCCCTGATGACGATCAAGTGCTCGTGAAGGTGCGTGCGGCGGCGGTCAATCCGGCCGAGTGGCATCTGGTGCGCGGCAAGCCCTATCTCGTGCGTGCTGTCATGGGTTTACGCAAGCCAAAGGAGACGCGGCTAGGCACCGACTACGCGGGTGTCATTGAAGCAATTGGTAAGAACGTTACGCAATTCAAACCGGGCGACGAGGTGTTCGGCGGGCGAGCAGGAGCATTTGCGGAATACATTGTTGCCCGCGCTGATCGCGCCATCGTGTCCAAACCGGCCAACGTTTCTTTCGAGCAAGCAGCGGGCGTACCCATCGCGGCCATCACGGCGCTACAGGGCCTTCGCGATAAGGGCCAGATCCGTGCGGGGCAAGCGGTGCTGATCAACGGCGCCTCGGGTGGAGTTGGCACGTATGCGGTGCAGATTGCCAAAGCATTGGGCGCCGAGGTTACCGGCGTCACCAGCGCGCGCAACATGGAGCTGGTGCGTTCTATCGGTGCCGATCACGTGATCGACTACACGCAGGAAAACTTCACGACCGGCACGCGGCGCTATGACCTCATTCTCGACTGCGTGGGCAACCACGGGCTGCTGGATTTGCGCGTGCGCTCAAGCCCGGCGGCAGGGTGGTGCTGATCGGTGGTGGGGGCCCCGACGACGACCCCTGGATCGGGCCGCTTTCGCAGCCACTCAAGTCCATGATTTTGTCGCTGATGCTTGACGAGCAATTCGTTTTCTTCATCGCCGAGATCAACAAGGCCGATCTCATGATTCTCAGCGATCTCATGGGCACGGGCAAGATCACGACTGTGATCGACCGGAGTTTCCCCCTGCGCGAGACAGCCCAGGCGTTGCGCTATCTCGAGACTGGTCGCGCGCGGGGCAAGGTCGTGCTGACGATGGAGTGAGCGGGCTTTGGACAAAAACCTGCTGCAAAGATGAGCCTTGATTCTCACTCGAAGAGTACATCAAGCCCGGCTCTATTTCCCGCCTTTGCCAGAGCTGCATCGCAAGTGGCTATTGGCGCTTGTCGACGAACAGCAAGCTCAAGGTATGCGGCGTCGTAAACGGTCAGATCATATTCTGAGGACAGTTCTCTCGTCCGGCCCCAAGCGTGAGCATCGGTTTGCGCATCGACGATAATCTGGAGACGGTTGAGACGTTGAAGAGATCGTAACGTGTAGCCTTCATCGCAACGTTGCCGTCGCACGGCAGATCGTAGAACGTTTGCGACTTCCAGCTTCCAAAGCGATGGCACGAGGGCGCCCTCCGCTGCGACACGTCGCAACACCTTCTGGGGGCCATCGGCTCTTTCACTGGCAAATAGCCATGCAACCGCCATTGAGGCATCGACGACCAAACTCACCCGCGACGGCCCTCGTTCACGAGTTCCTTGATGGTCACATCGCCAAGGGAATGAGAGTGACTTTCGCCAATCAGTTCTTCAGCCGCGACTAACGCATCTGCGCGCGCATGGGCAGACGGACGCCGGATCAGAAGGTCCCCGTCCTTGGCTTCAATTTCGACTTGCTCGCCGTCGCTAAGCCCTGAGAGCGCGGCGACTTCGTAGGGCACCCGAATAGCGAGGTTTTTGCCCCACTTTCCAACAGTTACACGAGACATTAGCTTCACCTCTCACTTTGGAATATCCTGGCATATCCCAAGCCAAAAAGCAAGATTCGATATCTTTTGGAAGACAGATTCAGAGACTTTTACGCCGCCGCTTCGGATTGCGCCCGGTCCCAGTCTTCTTGCAGCTTAAGCCATGCTTCTTCGGCTTGGCTGATTTCGTTCTCCAAATAGCCAAGGCGGGTTTGAATCTCCACAATCTGCGCGTGCGGGCCTTCGTAGAGCTTGGGGTCGGCGAGTGATTCTTTGAGTTTGTCGCGTTCGGCCGTGAGCTTGTTCATCTTAGTCTCAGCGCGGTCGATCTGCGTTTTCATCGGCTTGAGTGAATTGCGCCGATCGGCGGCTTGCTTGCGCGATTCTTTTTTGTCGATCTTGTCGATGGTCGCGCTATGGGACTGAACCGGGGCAGGTTTGGCCGCGTTATTTTTTGAACTGTTTGTGCCCAGCAACAGTGCGCGGTAATCCTCCATGTCACCCTCGTAGGGTGTCACCTTACCGTCATGCACCAGCCAGAAGCGGTCCACCGTCAGTTCGATCACGTGCGGATCGTGACTGATCAGCACCACCGCGCCGTCGAAATTGTTGATGGCTTCCACCAGGGCTTGGCGTGAGTCCATGTCGAGGTGGTTGGTGGGCTCGTCCAGCAGCAGAATATGCGGCTTGGTCAGCGTCATCAGCGCGAACAGCAATCTCGCTTTCTCGCCACCGGACAGATTGCCGATCTTGGTTTCGGCGCGCGGTTTGGAAAAGCTAAACCGGCCCAGGTGATTTCTGATTTGCTGTTCGGAATCATTTGGGCGGCGGCGGGCCATTTCAACCAGGGGGGTTACACTCAGCTCGAGTTCCTCGGCTTGGTGCTGCGCGAAGTAACCCACGCGCAGCTTGCCCGACTTGGTCACGTCGCCCGCCATGGGCTCAAGTTTACCCGCGAGCAATTTGATGAACGTCGATTTACCGTTACCGTTGGCGCCAATCAGCGCGATGCGATCGTCGGTATCCAAACGTAGCGAAAGATTGCTCAGCACGGGCTTGCCGTCATAACCCAGCACAACCTTGTTGATGCTGAAGAGCGGGGGTGAGAGTTCGTCCGGCTCGGGGAATTGAAAATTCACGCTGCCTTCTTCGTGGTGCTCGGCGATGGGCTGCATGCGCTCCAACATCTTCACGCGCGATTGGGCTTGCTTGGCTTTCGAGGCCTTGGCCTTGAAGCGGTCAATGAATTTTTGAATTTCGGCACGGCGTAGCGTCTGTTTCGCACGCAGCTTTTCATTTTGTTCTAACTGCATACGACGCGTCGCTTCGAAGCGGTCGTAGCCGCCCTGGTACAACGTCATCTTGCCGTTTTCGAGATGCAGAATTTCTTCCGGTACGCGGTTGAGCAAGCCTCGGTCATGGCTGACAAGAAGAATGGTGCCGGGGTATGTGCGCAGATAATCCTCAAGCCAAATGGTCGCTTCCAGGTCCAAATGGTTGGTGGGCTCGTCAAGCAACAGCAAGTCGGGTTGGGTGAACAACAATCCCGCCAACGCAACGCGCATGCGCCAACCACCGGAGTAATCGCTACAGGGTTTTTGCTGGGCGGCTTCGTCAAAGCCTAGTCCCGCCAAAATGCGAGCGGCGCGCGCATTGGCCGTGTAGGCATCTTTGTCGTGCAGCCGGGTGTGGATAGCGGCAATGCGGTCGTGATTGGTGGCGGTCTCGGCCTCGGCCAACAAGTTCACCAGTTCTTTGTCGGCCGCCATGACGGTGTCGATCAGACTTGCCGAGCTGTGCGGAGCTTCCTGGCTGGTGATGCCGACACTCCAGCGTGACGGGTATTCGATAGTCCCGCCATCGGTCTGTAGTGCGCCCGTAATTAGCTTCAGCAGCGTCGTTTTGCCCGTGCCATTGCGGCCCACAAGCCCAACGCGGTGCCCAGCGTTGATGGCCGCACTGGTGTTTTCAAGCAACACCCGAGGCCCAATGCGATAGGTAAGGTTCTCGATACGAAGCATAAACGCTGATCCAACGGGCTTTAAGGGGCGCGGCAAGGGGCCGGGGCGGTGTCGATACTTTGCCGGGTGGGTCTGGTCAACCGCCTGACGTAGCGTCGATTAAGGGTTGCCTGGCCGTCCAGCCCCAGAGAGACTTGAGATCGAGAGGTTCGGCCATGCATAAAAACACAAATATCGGCTTGGGTTTGTTGGCAGGGGCGCTGCTTTTGGCCTCCTGTGCAGGCGTGCCAAAGGCACCAGCGGGTGTGGCTATTGGCGCCGCCATCCAAGATTGCCCCACATGCCCCAAGTTGGTGGTCGTGCCAGCAGGCCGCTTTGTCATGGGCTCGCCCAATGATGAACCCCAGCGCGACGCCGACGAGGGCCCCGCGCATGAGGTCGTCATCGCCCAGCCCTTTGCAATGGGATTAACCGAAGTGACACGAGGCGAGTACGCTGCATTTGTTCGTGCAACAGGGCGGGCGTCAGCGCCCGGCTGCATGGTGTGGACCGGTGCGAAGCTTGAGTTGGTGGCCGGCAAGTCGTGGCAAGACACCAACATTACGCAAACCGATGAGCACCCCGTGGTGTGTGTGAGTTGGCGCGACGCGGCTGCCTATGCGGCCTGGTTGGCCAAGACGACGGGGAAAAATTATCGCCTGCCCAGCGAAGCCGAGTGGGAGTACGCCGCGCGCGGCGGCACCCAAGGCGCTTACTTCTTCCCAGGCGGTGAGGCCGAGGCTTGCACCTATGCCAATGTCGCCGATGCGAGCGCTAAAAAAGCCGTGCCGCAATGGCGCACGCTCGCCTGCGATGATGGCGTGGGCCTGGGCACGGCCAAGGTCGGCTCATACAAACCCAATGGCTATGGCCTGCACGATATGATCGGCAATGTGTGGGAGTGGATGGCCGATTGCTATCACGAGCGTTTCGATGGCGCACCCACTGATGGGAGTTCATGGGGTCTTGCCGGTGAATGTGGCGTGGCGTTGGATCGCGGTGGCGGCTTTAGTAACTTAATTCCTGGTAATTTGCGGCCTGCTAATCGCAGCCGTGCGCCATCGCCCGACAATCCGGCATATTCACTTGGGTTTCGTGTCGCGCGTGATTTAACGCCACAAGAACACAGCAACTAATTCACCACAGTGTTTTCTTGGCGCGCTCGGGCCACGCTTTGTCATAGGCCTCACCGCCGACACGGTTCTGGCTGAGGGTGGCGACGTTTCACCCGGCTGGCCATAAATGGCTTCGAGTTCGTCGATAGATGTAATCGTCGTCATCGCATGATCCTTACGAGAATCGGGCAGGCCCCGAGGGCGATTTTTTTGCTAAATTCAGGTGCGTAAAAACCGCACCACGCAACTTTTGTCTATTGGCATCGGGCACGCCGATGAGTGTTCCCGGTCTTCTCGATGCGTGTAAAGCGCACCAGAGCTTATCCACGCAATATTAGGCACGTGAGAAACCCAGCAAAACCGCGCTTTACAAGGCTTTCATGCACAAAACTACCCACAGGAGCACGCCCATTGGGGGTTTTGATCCAACGGCTAATCAAATATGTGACGGCATTAACATCTGGACTATTGATAGATCGCTGCTATATGGCGCCTGTTTCCCAGACAAAAATAAAGTCTAAACGGGGATGAGTTGCATCCTAGACGGCGTGTTCGATCTACAGCGCTGGCCAAGGGTGTGTGGAGAAAACGAGTGTTGGAGTTGCTGCCCAATGACCATGCCGCCGCGCCAGGGTCTCTACGACCCAAGGAACGAGCATGATAGCTGCGGTGTCGGCTTCGTTGCCCATAGCAAAGGCACGAAGTCGCATGACATCGTGCGTCAGGGCTTCCAGATCCTCCTAAACCTCGAACATCGCGGCGCCGTGGGCGCCGATCCGCTAGCCGGTGACGGTGCGGGCATCATTATTCAAATTCCCGACGCGTTCATGCGCGCTGTCTTTGGCGACAAAGGCATTACCCTACCCGCCGCGGGCGATTACGGCATTGGCATGGTGTTTTTGCCCCAAGACCGAGCCGCTGCGAAGGCGTGCATGGATTTGATGGAGCTGATCGTAGTCCAAGAAGGCCAAAAGATTTTGGGTTGGCGCGATGTGCCCACCGATAATTCAAGCTTAGGCGCGACCACCAAAGCCTGTGAGCCTTGGATCAGGCAAGTCGCAATCGCGCGTGGCCCCAACACCAAAGCTGGCGATGATTTCGAACGCAAGCTCTACATCATACGCAAGCTGACGGCGAACGTCGCGCGCGCGCAAAAAGTGCCGGGCTTGAAGGACTTTTACACACCCAGCTTTTCATCGCGCACGATTGTCTACAAGGGCATGTTCCTGGCCCAGCAGTTGGCCGCTTATTACAAAGACCTGCATGACACGCGCGTCGTGTCGGCGCTGGCGTTGGTTCACCAGCGTTTTTCCACCAACACGTTCCCGTCTTGGCGGCTGGCACACCCTTACCGGATGATTTGCCACAACGGCGAGATCAACACGCTTCGCGGAAACCTGAATTGGATGGCTGCGCGCCGCCATTCCATGAAGTCGGAATTGCTGGGCGAAGATTTGAAGAAGCTTTGGCCGCTGATCGCCGAAGGCCAGTCCGACACTGCCAGCTTCGACAACGCCTTAGAGCTGCTGGTGCAGGGCGGCTATTCGATGGCCCACGCAGTGATGATGATGATCCCCGAGGCGTGGGCGGGCAATCCATTGATGGATGAAAGCCGCAAGGCGTTTTACGAATATCATGCGGCCCTGATGGAACCATGGGATGGCCCCGCGGCCATTGCCTTCACCGACGGCCGCCAGATTGGTGCGACGCTTGATCGCAATGGCTTGCGCCCGGCGCGCTACGTCGTCACCGATGATGGTCTGGTGGTCATGGCGTCGGAAGCTGGCGTGCTCGACATTCCCGAACACAAGATTGTCAAGAAGTGGCGCTTGCAGCCCGGCAAGATGTTTTTGATCGACCTGGAGCAGGGGCGCATTATCGATGACGCCGAACTCAAGGCATCGCTAGCCAGCGCCAAGCCCTACAAGGCGATGTTGGCTAAGACTCAATTCGTGCTGGAAGACTTACCGGGCGATTTGCCGGTTGAGGCGCATGCGCCCACGGAAAGCTTGCTCGATCGCCAGCAGGCCTTTGGCTATACCCAGGAAGACATCAACGTCATCCTTGAGCCCATCGCGCGCGCGGGCGAGGAGCCGATTGGGTCCATGGGAACTGATAGCGCATTGTCGGTGCTCTCGAACCGCTCGAAGTTGCTGTACTCGTACTTCAAGCAAAATTTCGCTCAGGTCACCAATCCGCCGATTGACCCGATCCGCGAAGAGTTGGTGATGTCGTTGGTGTCGCTGTTGGGGCCCAAGCCCAACTTGCTCGGCCTCGATCAAACCGATGGCCACCTCCGCCTGGAAGTCCGTCAGCCCATTCTGACCGACGCCGATCTCACCAAGATCCGGCGCATCAATGAACTTGTCGGCGAAGCCTTCAAGACCCAGACCTTGGATATCACGTACCCAGTCGTTGACGGCGCCGATGGCATGAATGGCGCGCTGAAGAAGCTGTGCTCGGCCGCGCACGAAGCGGTGGAGAAGGGCTTTAACATCTTGATTCTGTCCGACCGCAAGGTTGGGCGCGAGCGCATTGCTATTCCGTCATTGTTGGCCGTGGCCTCGGTACATCATCACTTGATCCGCATGGGACTGCGTACCGAAACGGGCATCGTCATTGAAACCGGCGAGGCGCGCGAGACCCATCATTTCTGCACACTCGCGGGCTATGGCGCGGAAGCCATCAACCCCTATCTCGCCTTCGAGACGTTGAAGTCCATGCGCGGGGCGCAAATTTCAACCGACCTGAGCGACGAGAAGTTGCAAAAGAATTTCACCAAGGCGGTCGGCAAGGGCATGTTGAAGGTGATGTCCAAGATGGGCATCTCGACCTTCCAGTCCTATTGCGGCGCGCAGATTTTCGACGCCGTTGGGTTGTCGAGTGAGTTCATCGACAAGCACTTCACCGGCACCGCCTCGGCCGTGGAAGGTGTTGGCCTGAAGGAAATCGCGCAAGAGACGGTGCAGCGCCATAAGCTCGCGTTTGGCAACGCACAGCATTTGCAGCACGCGCTCGATCCGGGCGGCGAATATGCCTACCGCATCCGTGGCGAAGAACACATGTGGACGCCCGATACGGTGGCGAAGTTGCAGCATGCGGCGCGGTCTAAGAATTTCGCGACCTACGAAGAATTTTCCAAGCTGATGAACGATCAGTCCGAACGGCCCATGACCCTGCGCGGGCTGTTCGAACTCAAGAAGTCCGCAGTCCCTGTTCCGCTCAGCGAAGTGGAACCTGCCGCAGCGATTGTGAAGCGCTTTGCCTCGGGTGCGATGTCTTATGGCTCCATCAGCCGCGAGGCGCACACCACACTTGCCATTGCCATGAACCGCATTGGCGGCAAGTCCAACACCGGTGAAGGCGGCGAGGAAGTCGACCGCTTCAAGCCGCTGCCCAATGGCGATTCCATGCGCTCGGCAATCAAGCAAGTGGCCTCGGGGCGTTTTGGCGTGACCACCGAGTATTTGGTCAATGCAGACGACATTCAAATCAAGATGGCGCAAGGCGCCAAGCCCGGCGAGGGTGGTCAGTTGCCCGGCGATAAGGTCAACGGACCTATCGCCAAGGTGCGCCATTCCACGCCAGGCGTGGGCCTGATCTCACCACCGCCGCATCACGATATTTATTCGATCGAAGACTTGGCGCAGCTGATTCACGACTTAAAGAACGTGAACCCGCAAGCGCGTATCAGCGTGAAACTAGTTTCTGAAATCGGTGTGGGCACCGTGGCCGCAGGCGTGGCCAAGGCGCGTGCCGATCATGTGACCATCTCGGGTTTCGAGGGTGGCACGGGCGCATCGCCGCTGACCTCGCTGACACACGCTGGCTCGCCCTGGGAAATCGGCATTGCCGAGACTCATCAGACGTTGGTGTTGAATAACCTGCGCGGCCGCATTGCCGTGCAGGTCGATGGCGGCTTCCGCACCGGCCGCGACGTTGTGATTGGTGCGCTGTTGGGCGCCGACGAATTTGGCTTTGCCACCGCGCCCCTGATCGCGCTGGGCTGCATCATGATGCGCAAGTGCCACCTCAACACCTGTCCGGTGGGCGTGGCCACACAAGACCCCGCGCTGCGCAAGCGCTTCACGGGTCAGCCCGAGCACGTCATCAATTATTTGTTCTTCATCGCCGAAGAAGCGCGCCAACTCATGGCAGCCATGGGCTTCCGCCGTTTCGAGGACATGATCGGCCGTGTCGATATGATCGACACGCGCAAGGCCACCGAGCATTACAAGGCCAAGGGCCTCGATTTCGCGCGGCTGTTGTATAAGCCCGTAGTCGGGCCCGATGTGCTGATCAGCCAAAAGGAAAAGCAAGACCACGGCCTTGAGAAGGCGCTGGATCATCAATTGATCGCCAAGGCCCAACCGGCGCTGACCAAGGGCCAGGCTGTGTCGATGGAACTGCCGATCCGCAACACCAACCGCACCGTTGGCGCGATGCTATCGGGCGACGTGGCGCGCAAGTATGGCCATGCGGGCCTGCCCGAGGACACCATCTCGGTGAAGTTCCGTGGCATTGCTGGTCAAAGCTTCGGTGCATTCCTGGCCAAGGGTGTGTCGCTGGAGCTGATCGGCGCATCCAACGACTACACCGGCAAGGGATTGTCGGGTGGGCGTATTGCCATTTATCCGCCCGCTGAATGCAAGGCTGACCCCGCGCAGAACATCATCGTGGGAAATACCACCCTATACGGCGCCATCGAAGGCGAGGCGTATCTTTCCGGCGTGGCGGGCGAGCGGTTTGCCGTGCGCAATTCGGGCGCCGTGACTGTCGTCGAGGGCGTGGGCGATCACGGCTGCGAATACATGACCGGTGGCATCGTAGTGGTGATTGGCCAAACCGGGCGGAACTTCGCCGCAGGCATGTCGGGCGGCATTGCTTACGTGCTAGACGAAGAGGGCACCTTCAAGCAGCGCTGCAACACCGCGATGGTGGAACTGGAAAGCATCAAGGCGGAAAAAGTAAAGCCGGGCGAGAACGGCCGTCTGGGCGATCTGCTGGCCGATCCCTTGAACAATGACGCCAAGCGGCTTTACCGCCTGATCGAACGCCATCGCCATTACACCAACAGCGCCCGCGCCAAGCTGATCCTCGACAATTGGGATGCCTACTTGCCCAAGTTCGTGAAGATAGTGCCCGTGGACTATCGCCGGGCGCTGAAGGAACTGGCCGCAGCCCAGCCCGCCGATGAGGAGCCCGCCAAGGGCCGCGCAGCGCATGGGTAAAGTCAAAGGCTTTCTTGAAATCCGCCGGCATGACCGCCCTTACGAAAAGGCAGCCGAGCGGACAAAAAACTGGCGCGAGTTCGTCAAGCCCTTGCCCGATGGCGAGTTGCAGGGCCAAGGCGCGCGCTGCATGGATTGCGGCATTCCGTTTTGCCATTCGGGTTGTCCGGTCAATAACCTGATCCCGGACTGGAACCACTTGGTCTATAAGGGTCAGTGGAAAGAGGCGCTTGAGTCGCTGCATTCCACCAACAATTTCCCGGAATTCACGGGGCGTATTTGCCCGGCCCCGTGTGAGGCGGCCTGCACGCTGAACATCAATGATGATTCGGTGACGATCAAAACCATTGAATGCTCCATCGTCGACAAGGGCTGGGAAAACGGCTGGATTACTCCGCAATTACCAGCCCGCAAAACCGGCAAAAAGGTCGCTGTCGTTGGCTCGGGCCCCGCAGGTATGGCCGCAGCCCAGCAACTGGCCCGCGCCGGGCATGCGGTGACGTTGTTCGAGAAGGAAGACCGTGTTGGCGGCTTGCTGCGGTATGGCATTCCCGACTTCAAGATGGAAAAGCACCTGATCGACCGGCGGGTGAAGCAGATGGAAGCCGAGGGTGTGACCTTCCGGCCCAAGTGCCATGTGGGGGTGGATGTAACGCCCCAGGCGTTGCTGAAGGAATTCGACGCCCTGCTACTGACCGGGGGCGCCGAGGCCCCGCGTGACTTGCCGGTGCCTGGACGCGAGCTGAAGGGCATCTATTTCGCCATGGATTTCCTCACCCAAAACAACAAGCGCGTGGCGGGCGACAAAATCGACCCTGCCGTGGCCCTAACGGCCAAGGGCCGTCATGTGGTGGTGATTGGCGGCGGCGATACGGGTTCGGACTGCATCGGCACGTCCACGCGCCATGGGGCAGCCTCGATTTCGCAGTTGGAAATCATGCCGCGGCCGCCCAACGAGGAAAACAAGCCGCTGGTATGGCCCTATTGGCCGCT
>SHWP01000013.1 GCA_009693785.1 Rhodospirillaceae bacterium | reverse complement strand
GCGATTCGGACGTAGTCTTCGGAGTTCTCTGCGACTAACTCAGAATAGCCTACCCGCGTAAGTAGCGAAGCACCCATTCTGGATGCCTGCCTATCGCCTCTCAGAGCAATAACTGGAACTCCCATCCAAAGTGCATCGCACGTCGACGTCGTCCCATTATATGGGAATGGATCGAGCGAAATATCAACTTCGGCAAAAACACGAAAATGGTCGATAACTGTGGCGTCATACGGGCGTATATCGAGACTATCGGGCGGAACTCCGTGGGTTTGGAAACGCTCGCGCAGATCTTCAACCATCGCTGGAAAGCTAAAACAACGATCTTTAAGAAGCAACCGCGAGCCCCGCGTCCCTTTAAGAATCCTGGCCCAAACAGCTATGACTCGGTCATTCAGCTTCAGGCGATTGTTGAATGATGCAAATGTAACGGTCCCTCGTTTTATACAAGGCAACTGAGACACCTTTGGGGTTTCAATCGTCGGCGCATATGTCGAAAATCCGTTAGGTAGGCGGACCAAGGTTTCTGTTGAATAAGTATTTCCCTCACTTAAGGGATCGGAAATAGAATCCGTAAAGCGAAAGTCTATCGCTCTGAGGCCAGTTGTGTTGGGGTATCCCAAAAATGATACAGACACAGGCGCAGGTTTCATCGCAAACAACGCCAGGCGATTTCCGTTCGAATGACCTGAGCAATCAATCAGAACGTCAATTTGATCTTCCGCGATCAATCGCGAAGCAGACGTGTCGTCAAGCGTTGCGATTGGTCGGAACTTATCAGCTAACCCCCAGAATCGCTGGGTAACGGCATCCTCTCGCGCGTCAGTCGAATAACAGACGATCTCGAATTTCTCACGATTATGCGCTTGTATAAGCGGCAGAAGAAACCATGCGCAGACATGCGAGCGGTAATCTCCGGAAACATACCCAAGACGGATTTTATGCTTTGGCGATGTCGATGAACTGCGATCAGGCGCTGCTAAATGAACAGGGAACAATGATCCGAATTCCTGATGCCATCGAAAAAGTTCCTCCCGGCTAAGATCTGGGTCATAATTTGATGACAATAATCGCACTGAGCGTAACGTTGTGTTTGAAGGTTGCTCTTGTTGGGCGGCCGCAAACTTTATCCTTGCCTCTGCGAACCATCCAAGATGACATAGCGCGCTAGCTACATTGACCGTCGCTCGTATGTCACCCGGCATATGAGAGGCGTTCTCAAAGAAACTTAGTGCCTTGATCGCATGACCCGCTCGCAAAAATAAATAGCCCAGCTGCAACAAGGCTTCAGGATAATTGGGCTGGATCTGAAGTACTTGGCGAAAAAGTCTTTCGGCCTGATTCGTATCACGTGACGCCATGATCGATGCCAACCCCGTTAGGGCTTGAACGTGTTTTGAATCATGCTGCAGAGCTTGCCGGAAAACCGGTTCGGCCTCCTCTAATCGGTCAAGCGCTAATAACGCTTGGCCGTAATTGTTCTGCGCATTGGTATCTGTGGGTGCTAATTCCGCCGCCTTTGCAAAATGCGGCAAAGCTGCACTTCGGCCCTCAGACATACTTATCGCAACGGCTAGATGGGCCAGTGTGTGCGATGATGTTGGTTCGGCTTGATGCGCCAACTTGAGGTATTGAACCGCCTCTAACGTTTGGCCTAGGTTTAAATAAGCCCTGCCTAACTTGACCAACAGATCAGCGGCTTGTGGCTCGGCAGTTATGGCCTGCTGTAGCGCATCGATGGCCGCACGCCAATCGCCTGCGGTGAAGAAAGCTTCGCCGCGGGCGCGGTGGGAGTCGGTCGTCTGAGCCATATATTCAGGCCAAATGCGGTCAATCGGCCAAAGATGTTTTGGCCGGTGGCGCGCTCATAAAGAATCTGGCCAGGGCTGGCAAGAGCACAATGGCACCAATCATGTTCGCGAAGAACATGAAGGCTAAAAGTAACCCCATATCTGCTTGAAATTGAAGGTCTGAAAAAATCCACGTCGCCACGCCTACTGTCAGTGTTAGCCCTGTCATCAACACGGCATTGCCCGACACTTGCAGTGTCTTGAAAAACGCGTCTTGCAGGCTTAGGCCCTCTTCCAGCATCGTTTTTAACCGGGCGAAAATATAATGCCGTAATCAACCCCGATGCCTACGCCTAGGGCCGCGACGGGAAGCGTTGACACCTTGAGCCCGATATCCAGGAAAACCATCAGCGCGTAGCACCATATCGACACGAAAATCAGCGGAATGATGATGCAAGCGGCTGGCCGCCAGGACCGGAAAAGGCCCAAGCATAAAACGATAATGGCGGCATAAACCCATAACAGAATTTGAAATTCCTGTGCTTTCACAAGTTCGTTGGTCGCCGCCATCACGCCGACATTTCCGGTGGCAAGCCGGAAGCGGTGACGTTCAGAATCATTGGCCACTGTGAAAGCCTTTACGGCATCGACAATGCGCGAAATCGTCTCAGCTTTGTGATCCTCCGTAAAAATGATCACCGGCATGACGCTACAATCGCGATTCAATAGACCGGTCGCTGTATCAACCCCCTGTGTAGCTTGCACTAATAGCTGCTCATTGCGTGGCAAGACTCGCCACTTTAGGTTGCCCTCGTTCCAACCAGCATTCACGATCTTGGCAGCCTGGGGCATGGAGATGGTTGATTGCACGCCCCTCACATTGGTCATTTCCCACGCGAAGTCGTCAATTTTGGCCATAACGTCGTGTTGGACTTAGGGGATGGCGGCAAGGGCGGCGGACGACCCAAATCCCAAGCGAATAAGGCTCTAAGCCGCCAAATCCTCGCCTTTGATGGCCCGATCGATCAAGGCCAAGGACTCTTTCAAACCATAAAGCGCGAAAAACGAGCCCATGCGCGGGCCTTGGTCCTGGCCCAGCAGAATTTGATACTGCGCCTTGAACCAATCGCGCAGCACCGGAAAGGTCGCTGCATGGCGCTTGCCGATTTCGAAAATAGTGTTTTGCAAGGCCTCTGGCGTCACCTCAACGGTTAGCCCAGCCAATGCATCACGCAGATCCGTTAATGCCGCCACTTCGGCAGGCGATGCTTTTTTATAGGTCTTCGCCGGTTTGACGAAATCGCGGTAATAGGCCACCGCATATTTGACAAGCTTATCGAGCAATGGCGCGGTCGCGGGGCTAGCACCCTGGGCATAACGCGCCACGTAGGCCCACATGACTTCGGGATCCTCGGCATGACAAACGCTGGCCAAATTCAGAAGCAGCCCGAACGTAAGCGGCACCTCATCGTGGGGCGGCTTGCCATGGTGAATGTGCCAAACCGGATTATCGAGCTTCGCCGGATCCTGCTCGCCCGGAAACTTGGCGAGAAAATCCAAGTACTCATCGACCGTCTTGGGGATCACGTCAAAGAACAGCCGCTTCGCCGTCTTGGGCTTTTGATACATATACAGCGACAAGCTTTCGGGTGGCGCGTACTTCAACCAATCATCGACCGAAAGACCGTTACCCTTGGACTTGGAAATCTTTTGGCCACCGGCGTCGAGGAATAACTCATACGTCAAGTTCGCTGGCGGCGTACCGCCCAAGATCGTGCAGATCCGGCTTGAGAGCCTAACAGAATCGATCAAATCTTTGCCCGACATTTCATAATCAACGCCCAGCGCATACCAGCGCATAGCCCAATCGCACTTCCACTGAAGCTTGCAATGGCCGCCCGTGACTGGCGTTTCGATTTTCTTGCCTGATTCGTCGACGTAAACAATCGTGCCCGCCGCCACATCGCGATGCACGATGGGAACTTGCAGTACTACGCCTGTCTTGGGGCACAACGGCAGGAAGGGCGAGTAGGTCGCGCGGCGTTCGGGCCCAAGTGTCGGCAGGATAACGTTGATCACGTCGTCGTAACGCTTGAGCACCCGGCGCAGCGCTGGATCGAACTCGCCGGCCTTGTAGCTGACGGTCGAACTTTTGAATTCATACTCAAAGCCAAAGCTATCCAGAAACGCCTTCAGCCGGGCGTTATTGTGTGCGCCAAAGCTATCGTGCGTGCCGAACGGATCAGGAATACTGGTCAGCGGCTTGCCCAGATGCTGCGCGACCATTTCCTTGTTGGGAACGTTGTCGGGAACCTTGCGCAGGCCGTCCATGTCGTCAGAGAAGGTAAACAGCCGTGTCTTAATTCCCGGAACAGCCGCTTCGAACGCACGCCGGACCATCGTGGTGCGCACCACTTCGCCAAAGGTGCCAATATGCGGCAAGCCCGAGGGGCCATAGCCTGTTTCGAACAACACGAATCCCTTGGCCGGGAGCTGGCCCTTCAACCGGTCATTCCACAAAAATCTGGCCTCTTGAAAGGGCCAGGCGTTGGAATGATGCGCGTGTTCTGCGGTGGACATGGAGGGGACTAAACAACGGGATCTGGAATGGAGGCCGTTACTAGGCGGGCGGCGCAGCAGGGTCAAGCACTACGCCGGGTAAGCTTGCCTAAGGCCTCACGGCCCCTTACAGCATCGCACATATACATGACAGATCCATCGCTCCCCGCCCCTGCCCGACCGCGCTGCGTTGCCCTGCCACCGGCCTATGTTGTCGTGGCTGAATGGTCCGAGGCGGCGGTCTTGGACCCCGATGGCGAGGTGAAGGTCCTAGAAATTGCCAAGGCCGCTCAGGCAGTAGCTAAAAATCAAATGTTGGTTTGCCATGCCAGGGCCACGGCAACACGCCTAAAGCTCGACCGCCTTTCTGCCGCCGATGCCTTGGAATTGTTTGCTTTCGTGCGCCCGGCACAATTCGCCGTCCCAACTGTCGACGGCTTGGCTCAAGCCCTGAGCATGCCACGCGCCCAATCCATCGAGGATCGGCCTGCACTGCTGGTACAGATTTGCCTCACACTGCTCAAAGATTTAACGCAAATCCCCGAGGCCGAAGCCAAACCCCTGCGCACCATTGCCGGCAGCATGGCGCGCGCACGCTGGCCCTGGGGGCCAAGCGTCATGACAGCCCTTGGCGGCGACGAGGGCGATACGGGTCCCCATGGTGTTGGCGCCGGATTGCGGGTGTGGACACGCTTGCCAGAGTGGCAGGAGCGCGCACCACCCGCGCCGCCCGGCAATGCGCCTATTGAGGAAGCAGAATCGGCCGAACGATTACAACACTTACTCGGCCCCAATGCCGAACAGCGTGTGCCGCAAGTCAATTACACGCAAAAAGTCACAGCTGCATTTCAGCCGCGCGAAGATATCGATGCGCCCCTGGTCGTTCTGGCGGAAGCAGGCACCGGCGTTGGCAAAACACTCGGTTACATCGCGCCAGCGAGTGTATGGGCCGAGAAGAACGAAGGCACGGTGTGGATATCCACGTTCACGCGCAATTTACAGCGCCAACTCAACGACGAACTGGACCGGCTGTGCCCCGACCCCGACGATAAAAAGCGTCGCGTTGTCATTCGCAAAGGACGCGAGAATTACCTCTGCCTGCTAAACCTTGAAGAGGCGGTCAACCGGCTGGGTGCCCAGCCCTCGGATGCCGTTGTATTGGGCTTGATTGCCCGCTGGGCGCTGGCGACCACCAATGGCGACATGATTGGCGGCGATTTACCCGGCTGGCTCGTCGAACTGTTTGGGCGCGAGAAAACCATGTCGCTCGCCGACCGGCGGGGCGAATGCATTTACGCGGCGTGCTCGCACTATCAAAAGTGTTTCGTCGAGCGCACGGTTCGGCGCGCGCGTTATGCCGACATTGTTGTGGCCAACCACGCCCTTGTGATGGTTCAGGCCGCCATGGGTGGCCTTGACGATGGCACGCGGCCCACACGCTATATTTTCGATGAGGGCCATCATATTTTCGAGGCGGCTGACTCTGCTTTTTCGGCGCACCTGAGTGGCTTTGAAGGGGCTGAATTGCGCCGGTGGTTGCTTGGCGCGGAAGATCGCGGGTCGGGGCGCGCACGGGGCCTGAAAAAGCGCGCGGAAGACTTGATTGCCGAAGGCACATCGGCCCCCGAAACACTCATGGCGGCATTGGACGAAACGCTGGCTGCGGCGCGCGCACTGCCCGGCCCGGGTTGGCGCAATCGCCTTAAGGATAATCAACCCCATGGTGCGGCAGAAGAGTTCCTGTCCCTCGTGCGCCAGCAAGTTTACGCCCGGGCCAACACGAATTCGCCATACTCTTTAGAGACCGAAGCCACGGGTCCAATCGACGGGCTGCTAGAGGCTGCCGCAAGCCTGGATGAAAAGCTGAAGCGCTTGGAGACACCGCTACGGCGATTGATGGCGGGGTTCAAAGCCAAACTAGATGCCGACGCAGCAACGCTTGAGACCTCGGTTCGCATTCGCATTGAAGCGTTGATCCGCACTCTCGAACGCCGCGGGTTGATGGAGGTGGTGGCTTGGCGTGACATGTTGAAGGCCTTGCGTGGGGCAACACCGCCCGAGTTCATCGATTGGCTCGGCATCGAGCGTATGGATGGGCATGACTTCGACGTGGGCCTGCACCGGCATTGGCTTGATCCAACTTTGCCATTTGCCCGCGCCCTGGCTGATCAAGCCCATGGCATTGCCGTGACGTCGGCAACTTTACTGGATGGCAGTGGCGACGAGGAGGCCGATTGGGCGGCGGCTGAACGGCGCATCGGCGCACCCCACATGGGGGCAGAGCTTTCGCGCAGTTCTTATGCCTCGCCTTTCGACTATGCCAGTAACACGCTGGTTCTTGTAATTACCGATGTCCGCAAAGACGACATGGAGCAGGTAGCGGCAGCTTTTCGCACACTGTTCATGGCGGCAGGTGGTGGCGCTTTAGGTCTATTCACGTCAATCGCCCGGCTGAAAGACGTTCACAGCCGCATTGCAGCACCCTTGGAACACACTGGACTGCCGCTCTATGCACAACATGTCGATGATATGGATACTGGTACGCTGGTGGACATTTTCCGGGCCGAGGAAAACGCCTGCCTGTTAGGCACCGATGCCTTGCGCGAAGGTGTGGACGTGCCCGGGCGGGCGCTAAGGCTTTTGGTATGCGACCGCGTACCCTGGCCGCGCCCTGATATTTTGCATAAAGCAAGACGGGCGTTTTTTGGCAAGCGCACCTATGACGACGCAGTGACCAGGCTACGTATGAAGCAAGCTTTCGGGCGATTGATCCGCCGCGCGACGGACCGGGGCGTGTTCGTTCTACTCGACTCGATGATGCCTTCACGCCTGAGGGGAGCTTTCCCCGCCGATGCGCGGTACGAGCGCTTAGGTTTGGCCGAGGCTATCCGTGAGATTGAAGAATTCTTCAGTTCGCCAGCGGGGCCGATAGCTCGCGCAAATACGTGACAATCGGCGAGACGCCGACCGCAGCATTACGTCGTTGAAATAGCAACCGGCCGGTTTCCCGCAGCACACAAACGCCTTTGACACCTTCGGGAAATTTAACGTCTGCCAAACCTGCACGTGGAATCCGCACAGGCACCACAGGGCGCGCCATGCCCCAGCTAGCCTCGCGCTCGAAATCGATGAACATCAATGTCCAATGCGTTTTCAGTGGCAGCCAATGCAACTGATCGTAGTCTTTGTAATCGAAGCCAATAATCGCCGTCATTTCTTCGCGCGTCGTGCCGCTGTCAATGGCGCAAGCTGTCACCCATGGCCATTCCGTCAGGGGCGCCAAATCGATGGCCAAGCTCTCGCCCATGAGGGCATAGCGGAGGTTTTTCTGGAACCCCATCTCCTTCTGCGACTCCGGCCCGCCAGTACGGTTGTACATGATGTAGATTGACAGCGGCGTTAACGACAAGAACGCCAACAGACCGGCAGCCTTCATGAAAGATGCAGTGGGTTTGATCGACATCAGGGCGGATTCCGGGCCAATCGCGTGTGATAAGGTAATAGGCATAGAGAAACGCCGCACCATAGCGGCATGGAGCGCCATGGCAACTCCTGCGTTTGAGACAACAGCCCCGGTTACGGCAGCCGCCCGCGCGGCTGGCGAAGGCTGGGGGTCAGTGCAGCATTACCGCCAAGAGGGCGGCTTGCATGTCATCGATGTCAGCGCAGGGTCGGTGGCACAGCTGTTCAGCGGGCTCGACCCCGCGCCCTTCCGGCATAAAGACCTCGACCCCGAGGTCGATGGCTACATCATCGCAGCCGTGCGTGAAATCGGCGACCCTGCCAAAGCGAAATTAGTGTTTCATCTCCCCGCGAGCGAAACAGCGAACCCCTCTGGACTAGGCCTGCCCGACGCGGTTCACAATTACTTCGCCTATCGCGAATGGGTCACGAGCGAAGATTTGAACCGCCTGTTGCGCATCGGCGGTTTGTCGTTGGTTATTGGCTTAAGTTTCCTATTCATATGCCTCTTGGTGCGTCAGTTGCTATTCAGCGGTGGCGGTACAGCATATGCAGTCATCGGCGAAGGCCTGCTGATCGTCGGATGGGTTGCGCTCTGGCGGCCCTTGGAAATAGCGCTCTACGATTGGTGGCCGTTGTGGCGGACAGCCCGGCTCAATCGCGCCCTAAAAGACATGACTGTTGAAGTGCGCACCGCGAACCCGTCATAAAAAAAGAGCCGGGGTTGCCCCCGGCTCTTTCGTCGGTTTGATGAACCGATCTTAGAAATCCATTCCGCCGCCGCCACCGCCCGACGCGCCCATTTGGCCTTCGTCCTTCTTGGGCAGCTCGCCAATCATGGCTTCCGTGGTGATCAACAGGCCCGCGACCGAGGCCGCATCCTGCAGCGCGATACGCACGACCTTGGTGGGGTCGACGATGCCAGCCTTGATCATGTCCACATATTTGTGGGTCTGAGCGTCGAAGCCGGTATTGGTCTCTTTGGCTTCGGCGACTTTGCCCGCCACAACCGCGCCGTCTTCGCCGGAGTTTTCGGCGATTTGACGCAAGGGCTGGCTGAGGGCACGGCGCACGATATCGACACCAACGCGTTGATCGTCGTTGTCGGTATCGACCTTGGCAAGCCGTGAACCGGCGCGCACCAGGGCGACGCCGCCACCCGGGACGATGCCTTCTTCGACGGCTGCGCGTGTGGCATGGAGCGCGTCATCAACGCGATCCTTCTTTTCCCTCACTTCCACCTCGGTGGCGCCACCGACGCGGATCACGGCCACGCCGCCCGCGAGCTTGGCCAAACGTTCTTGCAGCTTCTCACGGTCGTAATCAGAGGTCGTGTCGTCGATCTGACGGCGGATTTGCTCGCAACGTGCGTTGATGTCGGCTTTCTTGCCGGCGCCATCAACGATGGTGCAGTTATCCTTGTCGATCGAGATTTGCTTGGCCGAGCCGAGCATGTCGAGCGTGACATTCTCAAGCTTGATACCCAAATCTTCGCTGATGACTTGGCCGTTGGTGAGAACGGCGATGTCTTCCAGCATGGCCTTGCGGCGGTCGCCAAAGCCCGGGGCCTTCACGGCCGCGACCTTGAGGCCACCACGCAGCTTGTTGACCACCAACGTCGCCAGTGCTTCGCCTTCGATGTCCTCAGCCACGATCAATAATGGGCGCGAGGCTTGCACCACGGCTTCAAGCACGGGCAGCAATGGCTGCAACGAGGACAGCTTTTTCTCGTGGATGAGAATGTAGGGGTTTTGCTGCTCGACCGTCATCTTGTCGGCATTGGTGATGAAATACGGCGACAAATAGCCGCGGTCGAATTGCATGCCTTCGACGATATCAAGTTCGGTCTCGAGGCCCTTGGCCTCTTCAACCGTGATCACGCCTTCTTTGCCAACCTTAGCCATGGCTTTCGCGATGATCCCACCGATAGAAACATCGCCGTTCGACGACACGGTGCCGACTTGCGCGATTTCGTCGTTGGTTTTGATTTTCTTCGACAACCTGTTGAGTTCTGCAACGACCATCTCGACGGCCTTATCGATGCCGCGCTTCAAGTCCATCGGGTTCATGCCAGCGGCAACGGCCTTGCAGCCTTCGCGGACGATGACTTGTGCGAGAACGGTCGCGGTGGTCGTGCCATCGCCGGCTTGATCGGCCGTCTTGGAGGCCACTTCCTTGACCATCTGCGCGCCCATGTTCTCGAACCTATCTTTCAGTTCGATTTCCTTGGCGACAGTGACGCCGTCCTTGGTGATACGGGGTGCGCCAAAAGCTTTTTCGATCACCACGTTGCGGCCCTTGGGGCCCAGGGTGACTCTCACCGCGTTGGCGAGGATGTCGACGCCGCGGAGCATTTTGTCGCGGGCGTCAGACGAAAAACGTACGTCTTTAGCTGCCATGTGCGTAATTCCTTAGATTGATTGTTTCTTGTGCTGGAGAATGCGAGCGTGAGTTACACGATAATTCCCATGATGTCGGACTCTTTCATGATGAGAAGGTCCTTGCCGTCGAGCTTCACTTCGGTGCCCGACCATTTGCCGAAAAGGATGCGATCGCCCTTTTTGACATCCAGCGGCTGAAGCTTGCCATTCTCATCGCGTGCCCCAGGACCTACCGAAATTACTTTGCCTTCCATCGGCTTTTCCTTGGCGGTGTCTGGAATAATGATGCCACCTTTAGTCTTGGCATCGGATTCCACGCGCTCCACCACGACCCGGTCGTGTAGCGGCTTAAATTTCATGTCGTCCTCCGTTAAAGTATTGAAATGACTTATTAAATTTCGGCGGGCGGACGTGTGTTAGCACTCCCCCACGTCGAGTGCCACGGATTTAGTGAGGGGATGGCACAGAGTCAAGGGTTGGGCAGAGAAATCCTTGATCCAAGAGCGAACTGGCCATGCCCATAAGGCCGTTTTGCAACCCCATTTAAGACCGCTAATGTCGCCAAAACGAACCCAGGGAGGAGCGCAATGCCGCAGGTGAACCTGACGGTGAACGGCAAAGCCGTCACGATAGAGATCGAAGGGCGGACACTGCTGGTTCAGCTGCTTCGCGAGAAGCTTGGTCTGACAGGTACTCATGTGGGCTGCGATACCAGCCAATGCGGGGCCTGTGTTGTCCACATGAATGGCGTATCCGTGAAAAGCTGTACCGTGCTCGCGCACCAAGCTGAGGACGCGGATGTCACCACGATTGAGGGCTTGGCCAGTGGTGCCGACCTCCATCCTATGCAAGCCGCGTTCCGGGAACATCACGGGTTGCAATGCGGCTTTTGCACACCGGGCATGATTATGAGCGCGGTCGACTTAGTGCGCCGCCACCCCAACCCCGATGAGCAAACCGTACGCGACGAACTCGACGGCAATCTGTGCCGCTGCACGGGTTACGCCAACATCGTCAAGGCGGTGATGGCGGGCGCCAAAGCCATGGCAGCCAACTAGGAGCCGCCCACATGAATCATCAACCATCACTCACCGGTATTGGCGCTTCAGTCAGGCGCACCGAAGATATGCGCTTCATTCGCGGCAAGGGCCGTTACACCGACGACATTGCGCTCGCAGGTCAGACTTATGCTTACGTCCTGCGCTCGACCCACGCCCATGCGGCTGTGCGTTCGATCGGCACGGCGGCGGCAAAAAAGGCGCCCGGCGTGCTGCTGGTCTTAACCAGCGCCGATATCAGCACGCTCGGCGGATTGCCATGCGGCTGGTTAATCCACAACAAAGACGGCTCGCCGATGAAGGAGCCAAAACATCCCGTACTGGCCGAGGGCAAAGTGCGCCATGTGGGCGATCCCGTGGCCGTCGTGGTCGCCGAGACCTATGCCCAAGCGCGCGATGCCGCCGAGTTGATCGATATTGACTACACGCAGATCCCCGCCGTTGTTGATATGGCCAAGGCGCTCAACAGCCCCGGCATTCACGAGGCAGCGCCGAATAATGTTTGTTTCGATTGGCAGCTTGGCGATGAAGCCGCCACTAACGCTGCGTTCAGCAAGGCCGCGCATGTGACCAAACTCGACTTGGTCAACAACCGGCTGGCGCCCAATGCCATCGAACCGCGCTGCTGCATTGGCGATTTCAACAGCGCAACGGGCGAACACACGATCTATACCTCCAATCAAAACCCCCATGTCATTCGCTTGCTCGCCGGTGCCTTTGTGCTGGCAACGCCCGAACACAAGATTCGTGTGGTGGCGCCCGATGTGGGTGGCGGCTTTGGCAGCAAGATTTATCTGTATGCCGAGGAGATCATCGTCACGGTCGCGGCCCAAAAACTTGGCCGCCCGGTGAAATGGAATTCCGACCGCTCGGAGGCCTTCCTCTCCGACGCCCAAGGCCGCGATCATAAGACCACGGCCGAACTCGCCTTGGATAAGGACGGCAAGTTCTTGGGCTTGCGTGTCAACACGCTTGCCAACATGGGGGCGTATCTTTCGACCTTCTCCACTGCCATCCCGACCTACCTGCACGGGACGTTGTTGGCAGGTAACTACACCACGCCTGCAATCTATGTGAACGTCAAAGCGGTGTTTACCAACACGGTCCCGGTCGATGCCTATCGTGGCGCGGGGCGGCCCGAGGCAACGTTCCTGCTTGAACGCATTATCGACTTAGCCGCCATCGAGACCAAACGCGACCCCGCAGAACTGCGGCGCTTGAACTTCATCAAGCCCAACCAGTTCCCCTACCAAACGCCTGTGGCGCTGACCTACGACACCGGCAACTACGATGCGACCTTGGACATGGCGCTCAAGGCCGCCGACTACAAAAATTTCCCAGCCCGCAAGACCGAGGCCAAAAAGCACGGCAAACTCAGGGGAATTGGCATTGCCACCTACATCGAAGCCTGCGGCATTGCGCCGTCCAACATCATGGGTGCCCTGGGTGCGCGGGCGGGTGGCTATGAGTGCGGTACCATCCGGGTTAATCCGACCGGCTCGGTAACGGTGCTGACCGGCTCACACAGCCATGGCCAAGGCCATGAAACCACTTTTGCGCAGTTGGTGTCGGACAAGCTCGGCATTCCTTTTGAACAAATCGAAATCGTGCATGGCGACACGGCCAAAGTTCCCTTTGGCATGGGCACTTATGGCTCACGCTCGCTGGCGGTGGGCGGTTCGGCCCTGGTGAACGCCGCAGATAAAATCATCGCCAAGGGCAAGAAAATCGCCGCCCACATGCTGGAGGTTTCGGACCAAGACCTGGTGTTCGAGAACGGCGCCTTCAAGGTGGCAGGCACCGACAAGCAAAAAACCTTGGGCGAAGTGGCCTTCCAGGCCTATGTGCCCCACAATTTCCCGTTGGAAACCCTAGAGCCGGGTCTTGATGAGACGGCCTACTACGACCCCAAGAATTTCACCTATCCGGCGGGGTGTTACATCTGCGAGGTCGAGATCGACCCGCAAACTGGCGTGACCAAGATCGTCAACTTCTGCGCCGCCGATGACTTTGGCAAAATCATCAACCCGATGATCGTCGAAGGTCAGGTGCAAGGCGGGTTGGCGCAGGGCATCGGCCAGGCGCTGCTGGAACATTGCATCTATAACGAAGACGGCCAGCTCGTGACCGGCAGCTACATGGACTACGCCATGCCGCGCGCCGACGACCTGCCGATGTACAACGTCATGCTGACCGACAAGCCCACACCCTGCACGCATAACCCGCTGGGTGTGAAGGGCTGCGGTGAGGCTGGTGCGATTGGCTCGCCACCCGCTGTGATCAACGCCGTGGTCAACGCCTTGTCAGAGTACGGCATCACCCACATCGACATGCCCGCGACACCGCAAGCGGTGTGGCGCGCGATCCAGAACGCGAAGCAGTAGGAGGGCTGGTATGTACGACTTTCAGTATCAGCGGCCTGCTACGATCCTAGACGTGCAAAAGGCCCTGGCTTCATCGCCTGAGGCGATGCTGCTGGCGGGCGGACAAACCTTGATCCCGACGTTGAAGATGCGCCTGCGCAAGCCTTCGCTGCTGGTGGATTTGAGCGGCCTGCGCGCCTTCAATGAAATTCAGGCCATCGGCGAAAAAATCGCCATTGGCGCCATGGCTACACATGCAGCTGTGGCTGCTAACCCCAACCTGAAAAAACGGCTGCCGGCGCTGGCCGATTTGGCGGCGGGCATCGGCGATGCCCAAGTGCGTCATCGTGGCACCATCGGCGGGTCCATCGCCAATGCTGACCCGGCGGCCGACTATCCTGCAGCCGTGGTGGCTTTGAACGCCGACATCATCACCGACAAGCGCACCATCGCAGCCGATCGTTTCTTCAAGGGGCTGTTCGAGACGGCGTTAGAACCTGGTGAGATCATCACCAATGTTCATTTCAAAAAGCCCGAGGTCGCCGCTTACATCAAGTTTCCCAACCCCGCTTCGCGCTTTGCCTTGGTGGGTGTGTTCGTCGCCAAATTCAAAGACGGCGTGCGCGTGGCCGTGACGGGTGCTGCCCCCAGCGTGTTCCGTGTACCCTCGTGGGAGGAGGCCCTCAGTGCGTCCTTCGACCCCTATGTGATCGATGTCGATACGGTGCCGACCGAGGGGCTGAACAGTGACATCCATGCCTCGTCGGACTACCGGGCGCATCTTTTGGGCGTACTGGCCCGCCGGGCCGTGACGGCATGCCGCTAGGTGGACGCAGCCCAGCCTGTTACGCCTGATATATCAGGTATTTTAACAGGCGGGGCTGGGCTGTGGATGATGTGAATAGTGGGGATAACTGATCCCCCTAGCGCGCCGCCAAAATTTGATCGAGCCGTGCGGGTGTTTTGGCCACACGCTCGAGGCGCGGGTAGCGCAAGCCGCCGCGGTAATCGAACCGCACGCTCCAAAACCGGTCGTCTTTTTTCACGATCAGGTCGATGGGCGTGGCGTTCTTTTGCGCATCCTTGATGGCGTCCTTGATGCGATCAGCCTCGTAGGCCATGCCATTCACCGCCACGATTTGCGTGCCCACCGTCAAGCCTTTCTGAAAGGCAAGGCCGTCCCACTGCACCGCCGTTAAGCGGGCTTCGCGCCCAATCGTCAGGCCCAGCGAGTAAGTCAGGTTGACGCTCTTCTGCTGTGTTTCCACGGCTTTGAAAAAGTCCGTCGGCGTGTCGGTATAAACCAGCTTGTATCCACCGCGCGCCAAGCCATCGAGCGGAGCCTTGCCGTTGGTTGCATCAAGCCGTTCGCGCAGGAACGCCGCCCAATCATGGGGCTGCACGTTGTTCAGCGCCTTCACAACGTCATCGAACGCATACGTGACGGGCACGAAGCTGGTATTGTTGATGCCAAAAAATCCCTTAGCGAAGTCATCGAGCGATTTCTTGCCGCCCGACTTCTCGCGAATAAGCGTGTCGGCCTCGAGCCACATCAATTGACCCTCTTGATAATAATCCTCGCCGCGCTGCCAACTGCGCCAGGCCGTGGCGCGCCGGGCAATGGTGAGGGGGTCGTTGGTGGTATCTTGCAACGCCTTCCACGCCCGGCCCACGCGCACATCGAAGGTCGCCGCCGTCGCGGCAATCGAGTCCAACGCTTCTTGTTTCTTGATCAGCCCCGAGCGCGCAGCCAGCACCACGCCCCAATACTGGGTTTGGCCCTCATAGACCCACAGCAAACTATCTTGCATTAGCACGTTAAAATTTGGCGTCCACAAATCCGCGCCCCGGCGGAACTTGCCATTCCATGAATGGGTGTATTCGTGCGGCAACAAATCGCGCACACCGGCGTGCTTGTCCCACTCGGTGAAATAGTCCGGCACGGTGCCGTTCTCGCTCGACTGGTGATGCTCAAGCCCAATGCCGCCCAGTTGGTCGGTCAGCGCCAGCAAGAAGTTGTAGCGGTCGTAATGGCGCGAGCCATAAAGCTTGGCCGCCTGTGTCACCAACGCGCGGTGCGCGGCGATGTGTTCGGGCTTGGCCTCCAACAATGCGGCCCTATCGGCGACGATATTCAGGCTCACGTTGCCTGGCCCCGATGTTCCGGGCGTGAGGTCGACTTTCATGAAATGCCGCCCGGCGAACATGGGCGAATCAACTAGCGTATCGAGCGAGGTGGCTTTGAATGTGCTAACCGCGCCATTGGTCGATGCCGTGTCGAGCGAGGTGGCAAACTGCCAGCCATCGGGCAACCTTACGCTGGCCGCGACCGGAATTTGGCGCGCGAAATACCCTGCTGGATACAGCACCACCGTGTTCCATTGCACGTTCAACATTTCGGGTGTCATCATCACCCGGCCCTGCGACGATTCGACGGCTGACAAAAATTGAAATTCCAAATCGAGCGCGCTTGCACCGGCCGGTACATCCACATGGAAAGCGAACACACTCACCGGGTCGCGCGTCCAAGCTAGGCGTTGACCACCCGCCTTGATCACCAGCCCTGCGAGCTTATCGGCTTGCCCGTACGGGCCATGATTGCCCGGCAGCCATTGGGGATAGAGCAGCGTGAGCGGCCCAGGCCCGGCCACGGAAATGGTCTCGCGCACATTGAAAATGCGCCGCTCTAAATCCGTGGCGTCGACTTCCAAACGAATCACGCCGGGATAGGCCACATCTTGCGGCGCTGGAATTGCGGCAGGCATGGCCAGCGGCTGCGGGCCGGGGCTTTGGGCGTGGGCCGCACCGCCGCACACCAAGACCAACGCAAGAATCAACCCAGAACGATGAAACATGCTTCTGACTCCCTGGCTCGCAAAACCGCTTCAATTTATGACAGCAATGATGACGCGCAACAGTGCGCGCTGCCTATTTTGCTTTCTCCTCAGCCACGCGCTTCTCAAGAAATGTCCGCGCTGACTCAGCATAAGCAAGGCACAAACCAGTGTCGATCAGGCCATCTTGATCACCCTGTTCGCGCCGAGCGAGCCTGATCCAAAGTTTACTAAATTCGTGGTGAGCCGCGAGGAGAATGTCGCAAGGGGCCTTCGTAAAAAAACGCGAGGCTATTTTCGAAGTCTTGCAAGGCATTGGGATAAACCGCGCTGCGGGTGAAGAAAAAATTCGGCGCGGAAACAGCGGTCAAGCTGTCGGCATAGACAATATGAAGGCAGCGCGCCAAACACGCGCACGATCTCGGCCATCAGCGGCGCTACATGCCCCGCTTCGTTTTGCATGGGCACGACAATGGAAAAGGCAGGCGGCGGGGATAAGGCGGTATCGGTCATGACCTGGGCGCGAGCGGTTTGTGCCGTCATACACGGCCGATAAAGGCATGGAAAGCCAAGGGTTTTCCAGGTGGCGCTGAATTTAGCCTTGCTTGTCGTAAAGCCCGGTTTGTCCTAAACCAGGGCCATGCAAATCGCCTCTTTTCACGCTCAACGACGCGCCATCGGCTGGTGGCTGCTGATCTGCGCCGCCATGGTGTTCATCATGGTGGTGCTGGGGGGCGCCACACGGCTAACCGAGTCTGGGCTGTCGATGGTGGACTGGAAGCCGCTGCACATTCTGCCGCCGCTGTCCGACAGCGAATGGGCCGAGGAATTCGCCGCCTACCAACAATTCCCCGAATTCCAGAAAAAGAACACCTGGATGTCGGTGGACAATTTCAAGGAAATCTATTGGCTGGAATACATTCACCGGCTGTGGGGCCGCACGATTGGCTTTGTGTTCTTCGCACCCTTCATGTTGTTTTGGCTGCGCGGCTGGATCGACAAGCCCTTGGCCTGGAAATGCGTTGGGCTCTTCGCGCTGGGCGGCGCCCAAGGCGTGCTGGGCTGGTACATGGTGGCGAGCGGCCTGGTGGATAACCCCGACGTCAGCCAATACCGCCTGGCCGCGCACTTGCTCACCGCTTTTGTGTGCTACAGGCTGATTATTTGGGTGGCGCTCGATCAATTCCGCCTCGCGCGTGGCGATGACATGAATTCACCTCGGGCAAACCTCGGGCCCTGGCCATTGGCGGTAACATTTTTCGCATTGCTGGTGGTCACCTCAGGCGCCTTCGTGGCCGGGCTGGATGCCGGTCGCGGCTATAACACCTTCCCCCTGATGGACGGCCAACTCATCCCCGAGGGGCTGTTTAGCGAAAGCCCGTGGTGGCTGAATTGGTTCGAAAACCACATGACGGTGCAATTTAATCACCGCATCCTGGCCATGACCTTGGCCACGTTGATTGCGCTGATGTGGTTGAAGTCGCGCGCGCGCTACTGCCCCACGCCAGGCTTGCCGCCAACGCCCTGATGGCCATGGTGTTCGTGCAGGCTGGGCTTGGCATTCTGACACTCTTATATGTGGTGCCGGTGTTATTGGCGCTTGCCCACCAAACCGGGGCGCAAATCGTGTTCGCTTTGGCGGTCGTCTTCGCGCACACTGTGGGCGTCACACAGCCCAGCGTTGCGACGAGCGCGCACGAGCTCCATATGAAGCCAGCGGAATAATTCACAGAAAGACCATCATGGCCGACAGCAAAATCATCAACGACCTCTTTTTCGGCAAAACCGGCCTCGACAAGAAAAAGGTTGCCGCCATCACCGCCGATGCGCTGAAGGGCTGCGACGATGGCGAGATGTTTTTGGAATACGCCCAGTCAGAGAGTGTTCTGTTCGACGATGGGCGCGTGAAGAACGCCAACTTCGATACCGGCCAGGGCTTTGGCTTGCGCGCGGTGGCGGGCGAAACCACGGGCTTTGCCCACTCCACCACGCTCGATGAGGCGGCCATGAAACGTGCCGCTACCACAGTGAAGGCCGTGCGCACCGGCAAGGGCGGCAGCTTGGCCGATCCGCCACGCGGCACCAACCAGCAGCTTTACACCGACGCCAACCCCCTGCCCTTGATTCTCTTCGAGAAGAAAGTTGAAACGCTCGCGGCCATCGACGCCTATGCGCGCAAGAAAGACCCGCGCGTGAAACAAGTCACCGTGTCGCTGGGTGGCTCGTGGCAGGCCGTGCATATCGTGCGCGGCGATGGCTCAAGCGCCTCCGACATCCGCCCCATGGTGCGCCTGAACGTGAATATCGTGGTGGGTGACGGCAAGCGCATGGAAAGCGGCAGCTATGGCACCGGCGGGCGCGTGACCTATGGCGAGTTCCTCGAGCCTGCCAGTTGGAAGGCCTCGGTTGACGAAGCGTTGCGCCAAGCCCTGGTGAATTTGGCATCCGTCGATGCCCCCGGCGGCGAGATGACCGTGGTGCTGGGGCCAGGCTGGCCCGGTGTGCTGTTGCACGAGGCCGTCGGCCACGGGCTTGAGGGCGACTTCAACCGCAAGAAAACCTCGGCCTTCAGCAACATGATGGGCAAACGCATCGCGGCCAAGGGTGTCACCGTAGTTGACGACGGCACTTTCCAAGATCGCCGTGGCTCGCTGACCGTGGATGACGAAGGCACGCCCACGGGCCGCACGGTGCTGATCGAGGACGGAATTTTGACAGGCTACTTGCAAGACCGCATGAACGCGCGGCTGATGAAGATGAAACCCACCGGCAATGGCAGGCGGCAAAGCCACGCCCACCACCCGATGCCGCGCATGACGAATACGTTTATGTTGGCAGGGGACAAAACCAATAACGAAATCATCGCCTCGGTGAAAAAAGGAATCTATGCCGTCAACTTTGGCGGCGGCCAGGTGGACATTACCTCGGGCAAGTTCACATTTTCGGCCACCGAAGCCTACCTGATCGAGAACGGCAAGATCGGCCCGGCCGTGAAGGGCGCCACCCTGATTGGCAGCGGCCCCGAGGTGATGAAAAAGATCAGCATGATCGGCAACGACCTGCAGCTCGACCCCGGCGTGGGCACCTGCGGCAAAGAAGGCCAAGGCGTGCCCGTGGGCGTGGGTCAGCCAACCTTGCGTATCGAAAACCTCACCGTGGGTGGAACGCGCGTCTAATCGGCTTTCGGTGGCGCCGCGTTGGGGTCCACCAACTTGCAGCGCGCGCTCCAGGTGCCCGTGCCGAACGAGGCGCGGTCGCTGTCGGCGCTGGCCCAGCCATTGCCAATCGGTTTGCGTTTGGCCGCTGGCGCATCGGCGTCACCCTGGTACATCTCAATGCGCAACAGTTCTTTGTAATTGCGCCCGGACTCTGACGGCCACATGCCGCGCATGAGTTCGATGTGCACCGGCTCCTTCACGCCCTTGACTTGCCAGGTATAGTGATCGCCGCCATCGTGCATGCGAAAGCCATTGTTCACCACCGGCTCGCCCTTGGCAGGCCGGTAGCTGGCGAAGCATTCGTAAGGCTTGGTCTTTGACATACGCAAATGAGTCCGGTCGGCCCGGCCCGAGAACAACGAGCCATCCTTCAAGTAGCCGTTATCGTAAATCCACAATTCGTGGTCGTTGAGAATCCATTCGGCGTCCCAAGTGTATTGGGTGTCCGAAACTTTCGAGACCATCGTGCAGGTGACGTTGTTCTTGTCGTTCTCGCTGAGCTTTCCAACAATTTGCGCGCCATGACGCCGCCACAGGAATTGGCAATTGCCGCCGTATTGCGGATCAGGCGCGATCGTCTTCCACATCTCGGGGTGCAAATGCGCATCGACATAGTTTTCGGGATCTTTGATGCGCCGGCCCTGAATGCGCACGGCTTGGCGCTCTTTGTCGATGTCGATCAGGAACAACACCTGCTGGCCCGAAAAAATTGGGCCATCTTTACCCTCGATATGAATTTGCGTGTAGATGACGTTCTCGCCTAACTGCGGAGCGTCGATTTTTGCAAACACGCGATAGAAATTCTCGTGCACGCCGTCGGGCGGCGGACCCACGGCATTCTCGAAAAACACCTGGGGCGCACTGGAATACTCGCCCGGCATCCAGGCCATCAGGTCACGCAATACCGATTTGAGTTCGATGGGTGAATTCGTGGCCGCAGCCGGTGCCGCAAGGCTCATGACCATCGCCGCTGCTAAAATGCTATTTCTGAATTGCATCGCCGCCCCTTAAGTAATGGGAGCAGATTAGACCAGAACATGCCACGGGGTGAAACGGTGAAATTTAACCCACAAGATTGTATTGAGCCGGTTGCTTGGCCCGTCTAGGGTTGTGCTGCGAAATCAAAATTGTAATCAACAGACAACCCTCGCCCTCATGGCCGCTGGCACTCCCTTTGGCTGCGACCCGCGATCACGCCGGACCTGGCCAATGACGTGAACATCGAACGACTGATGACGATGTCACGCCATCAGCCGGTAGCCGCCACATCGCATATTGTCAGCTCGGCGACTTTAACCTGGGTCTGTTGGCCGCATTATGACGCGTCCACTCTGTTGGCCTTTCAACTCGCGGTCACCATCGCGGCGAGCTGGCAATTGCAGACCTGGTGGACACATCGCGGCCGCCCCCGGCCATGCCGCATTTCAGACCGCACCATCACGCGCGCGTGTCTCTGGGCGATCATCTTTGGCTTCGTGTGGGGCCTGTACACTGCGACGCTGCTTGCAACAGCGCCGGAGTCAGCGCCCGACTTACGATTGCTGATTTGCCTTGTTGCTGCTGCCCTGAGCGCGGGTGGGATGATTTTCCTCTACCCCATCCCCGCTGCCGCTGCGGCCTTCATGGTGGCCAGCGTCGGACCACCCTGGTGGGTCGCATTGTCGTGGGGCGGCCCCATCGCGGCAACATTGAACCTCTACATTCTCATTTATTCTGGGTTTATGGCAGCGGCGGGTATCGTTGCGCATGCCACGTTTATCGACAATATTCGTTTGCGCATGCACAACGCCGATCTTGCCTACAAGGCCGACGCTGCCAACCGGGCCAAATCACGCTTTCTCGCCAACATGAGCCACGAGTTGCGCACACCTTTGAACGCCATCATTGGCTTTTCCGAAGTCATCCAGCATCAGATCAAAGGACCTATTGGGCACCCGCAGTATCTTGAATTCACCAAAGCGATCTTGGACAGCGGCCGTCACCTCGTCAGCCTGATCGACGACATCCTCGATATCTCGAAGATCGAGGCTGGGCGCGCAACGCTGGACGAGGGATTGACGACCGCGCAAGGCATCGTTGACCAAGCCATGCAGGTCACGCGCGGTACAATCGACAAAGAGCAGTTGACGATAGATGTTGCCGTTGAACCCCACCTTCCCCATCTCTATGTCGATGAGCGCAAGATTCTGCAGGTCTTGATGAATCTGCTGTCGAACGCCGTAAAGTTCACTCCGGCTGGCGGGCGCATTCGCCTTGAAGTCCGGCGCAGCGCCGATGGCGGCATTGCTTTCCTTGTCTGCGATACTGGCATTGGCATACCGGCTGACGAAATCAAGGACGTCCTTGAGCCCTTCGTTCAGAGCCGGGAAGTCGAGCGGCGTCAACTCCAAGGCACAGGTCTTGGCTTGCATTTGGTGCAGGAAATGGTGCGCCTACAGGCGGAACACTGACGGTCAGCAGCACGCTAGGTACTGGAACAATTGTGACAGTGCATCTGCCCGCCGACCGGGCCATTACGACGACCGCCCAAAAGGCAGCGAGCTAGGCTACAGCCCAAGGAGATCGCGATGCCATTTTTCCTCACACGCCGTCAGGCCGGGCCGCTCTTGGGCGCGGGGCTATTGGCATCGAGTTTGTCGGGCCGGGCCCATGCCACTAAGAAAGCCGATTACAATTTTCATGATGCCCATGACCGGATTGCGGCCTATGTGAAGGTGCGCGCCAGCCTCGACGGCTCACCGCGCATTTATCATTACCACGCCGATTGTTTTGGCATCCCGGACGGCGGCGCACCCCGGTTGTTATTCCGCCGCGAGGGCATGAGCGTGCATCGCATGATGATCAACGCCGATCAGTCGGCGAGCCTGCGTTATACCGAATGCAACTACACACTCGACAACGAGGGCGACCCAATCGATACCTGGACGAATCCATTCACAAATGCCGTGGTGCCGGTGAAAAACCAAGCCCCGGCGGCGGGACAAAAGGTGCTCATCACACCCGAGGGTGCGATAAACCCGGGCATGACACTCAACCCGCCCTCAAGTTCAGCCTTGTTGTTTAGCCCACCGGTCATTAGCGGTGGGCGGATTTGGTTCACGGACGACATCATGTTTTTCCGCACGTCCGCCGACGCCGACAATTTTCAAATGGCAATGGCAAGGCCTGGCGACATCCAACTGACCGAGCTGATCACCTTCGAAGCAGCGCTTGATGATGTGCAAAGCCCCAGGCTCGTCAGCGCACCCGCCACGGCCACCATTGGTGCGGTGGTTCCCTGGATGCCCTGGATGGGCATGAAAACCGCGAGTGGCCAGGAACTGCCCGGACGAATGATGTTGCGTTACCGCTGCCGTAAGCTTGAGTCGGCGGCCGAACTGCCCGCTTGGCTCACGGCGCGCGTGGAGAAAGACTATCCAGGCTTCATCGCAAATCCGAAGCTCGACCTTTAGCCCTTTTCGACCGTCTGTAAGAATTCGCGGATTGCGGCCACGGTGGCGGGCGCATCCGGCTCTGGCGTGAAAAATTTTGCCGGGCCCAACAACACCCGCTTGGCTTCGGGTTTATCCACGAACACGCGGTCGAAACAAAACCGCCACACTTCGTTCTCTGCGCAGGTGGCAAGAATCGGACAGGTTACTTTTTTCAGCGTGGCGGGATAGTCTTGCCCCCAAACGGCGGCGAAAGACTTGTGGCGTGTGGCGTGTGAGCGCATCGCACCCACCATTTCGGTATGGTAAAGGCGGGCATCGAACTGCGGTAATAACGTCGCAATCATCTTAAACGTCCCCGCCATATATTCACCGGCCGGATCGGGCGCCGCAGGCTCTTTGACGCCAGCCGCATAAGGTGCGCGTTCTTCCGGCGTGAGATAGGCGATCCCATTCAACATCAGCGAAGCCACGCGTGCGGGATGCTCCACCGTCATCTCGGTTGCAAAGTGCGTGCCCGTGTGATGCGCAAAAATGTGAATTTTTTTAAGCCCGAGACCGTCGATGGCCTCCATCAGCCAGCGCGCATAGTCGGCGGCTGATGGATTACCTGGGGGTTCGAAAGATTCCCCGAACCCAGGAATATCGAAGGCATACAAGGGCCGCTCGCCTGCCATCAGTTGCATCATCGGCTCGAACGACAGCGAACTTGCAGGCGCGCGGTGATACATCACCAATGCAGTGCCAGGCCCAGGCACATAGCGGTAATGTACTTGCCCCACGCTCGTATCAACGTAAGCCTTGCGAAGGGCGCGGTTAGCCATCACCCGCCTCAAGCCGCATCTTGTACGAATGGAAAGCCGTGTTGGCGGCTGAGCTCCGCGCGCAATAACTCTTTTCCCAGATATGCCGCGTGATCGAGTTTGGTCACCCAGCCGTTTTGAATGAGCGTCCAATAGACCGTGCGAGCGTTCTTGCCTTCGATGGTCCGCACCAACCGGTCCTTGTAGTCGTAGTGCTCGACAAAAATGCAATCGGGCCGCGGCTCGATCACAAAATAGCCACCCTTGTCGAGCTTGATGCGCTCCGGTGGCGGCGCGGTGGTGGCCGTTAAATGCGGCGTGATCGCCGAAGCATCGGGGATGGCCACATCGAAGGCCGCCAGCGGCGCCCGGCTAGGTTGGCGCGCCAGTTCCTCGACGCGGGCTGCAATCGCGGCCACATCAAGGCAGCCGACCATATCGATGGGCTCGACTTGACGGCGAAACGCATCAATCTCGTCGCGGCCAATGTTGGGCAGGATCGGACGCATCCCTGGTGAGCCGGGAATGCGCATCGCCGCATCTACACCATTCTTGAACAGCGCCAGTAAAGTTGCCCCGGTGAGATGTTTGGGCGGCTCGGGCCCAGCACAGACAAAGAACCGTATCGCCGGATTTGAAATCACGTTGCGAATAATTTTTTCGATACCGATGTTCTCGGTTTCGACCTTGCCGACAATGCAAAGTCCCTTTGGTTTGGCGGCCGCGACCTCTTCGGCGAGTTTCACGCTCCCCAGCGTTGTCACCGCCACCGGCGCAGCGGCGTCCAACACGAAGTAGGTTCCTGGCACGAAGGGCCAGGCAGACTTCTTTGCCTTGGTCGTGGCAAATGTCCGCGATAAGAAAAAACCAAAATCCTCCATCGTGCCCATGATGAATCCTTACGCGGCTTTGATGCGATTGCGATACGTCACGTTCACCCGGCGCGACAACAGCAGATATGAAATAAAAATTGTGCCTAGCAATAGATGAGTGCCTGTTATCGCCATCACTTTGGTGTTGTTAATGTCGATGAGCAACGCCGCCGTGAGAGGGCGCGCCAGGGCATCGACCGCGAAACCCACCAGTGCGGCGCTTGGCATCAGCGGATGTTTGAATGGCGCTAGCAGCAAAAACGGCAAAACGGCCAGGCACTGCAGCGCGATAACCCAACGCATGAATGCCACTTGGGATTCAGTTTCGAACATAATCAACATCATCGCATCGCCACCGGTGATGCTGCGCACGTTCAACACGAACAGCACAAGGGCCAGCACATACACCGCGATGAGCCAGCCTTTAAAACCATACAATTTATGAGCACGCGCCTCGTTGGCAGTTAGGGCTTGCCACTGTGCCATGGTCGATCTCCCCTGTTTAAGCAGGGTCTATTGTAGCCACATTGAGAATGCGCGGTAGTACCCGTCCGGTACGGCGCATGTAGTCGCGGTACGAGGCCCCGAATTGGCCAATCAGAAGGGCTTCCTCTTTCGGGATTCGGATAAAATAGAACAAAACGCCAGTCACAAAAATGCTGCCCCCGCCAATCCAGTTGTGCAGCACCAGAAACTGCCCAATCCCCGCCAGCAACAATGAGGCATACATTGGGTGGCGAATGCGCCGGTAAACGCCGCGTTCAACCAAGACATGAGCGGCCTGAATCGCTAGCTGCGCCGACCAATTGGCACCTAAGTCGGCATGAGAGCGCCAGAACATCCAGACGGCAGCGACAAGCAAAATCACTCCGGCCACTGACAACCAATGCGCTATCGCGACATCGAAGAATGCAAACACCGGTGTGAAGATTTGCAATAAAGGCACGGGCATCATCGCGATGATGGCGAATACAAGAAGCGCTCGATCCAACAGCGTCGCATCGTGCCGCACCGGCTGATTAGCGCGATTACGCCACTGGTAGAATCCTCGCAAGCCACCGATCGCAAGCGTGAAAACTAAAAACGCAGCGTGAAACGGATCGACCACAGGGTGCTTAAAACTACTTCATCGACAATGTCGCGCGTGCATGTGTCAGCGCACCGAGATCGGCGGATGTCAGGAATGTGAGGGCGGATTTATTGCCCTTCGTATAAGCATCCAGAAATGCCGTGCTCACGCCATTAAAAATGTTCAGGCCATCTTGATCGGGCGGGCCGGGCACGTCGGTGCGGCACCATAATCCGCCGAGATAATGGTTCACATCATTGACCCAGAGATAATGCTTCGGCTGGGCGGCAGCCGCTGGGGTTTCGATCAAATTATAGCCGTAGGGTGACTTACGCCCGGTGGTTTCCGAACCTTTATCGTTGGTGCCCGTATATACAAACACCGGGATCGGCGACTGCCGCCAGGGGTCGTCGGGCATCATGGGGTTCGAACCTGTCTCGGACAGTAACAGCAGATACTGATAACCCGCATCGGGCATCTCTAGCAGCGAACCATCGGCCTTGTTTTTCATACGCACGCCTGCCGCCGCCAATGCCGTAAAGCCGCCCATGGAATGACCGGCCGCCACCAATTGCGCTGTATTCATTTTGGCGGCCAGTCCCGGCACACGTGCGGCAATGTCGGTCATATGAGCAGCTATGAAACGCATATCTGCGATACGGCTGGTCATCACTTGTGCCATGGCCGGGCCACCGGCCTTGGCAATATCGAACCCAAGCGATTTTGAATCTTTGTGGGTGGGCGCGATGACCACATAGCCGTGCGATACCCAATGATCGCCTGCGCGTGTGTAATCGTCCTTCGATGAACCGCCGCCATGCGACAGTACGATCACGGGAAACTTGCCTTTGGCTTTGGGGTAAGCAACGCGCAATGGCAAGTCTTTGGCTTGCGCGTCATCGCGCAATGTAATGTCGGCTACCTCAACCGAGTACGGCCCCGCCATGGGCTTGAAGGCGGAAACGCTTTGCCCTGATCCCGCACACGCCGACATCATGAGCGCTAGCATAGCGGTAGCGATAACTCTCAACATTGGCACAACCTCCAACGGGGGCTTTTGACCTCGCCTAGACTAACCAAGACAATGCTACGCGGTGATTCCCGACACGTCGATGTCCATGAGGCGGGCGGTGGGGACTCTCGCGTTAGGCCCCCAACAGAGCCACGATATGGTCGGATATCTTGGGGAATCACAGATGAACCATACCGCGATTGATGCAAAACCGGCACGCATTGGGCCCATAACGCTGGCGTCTGGTATCAGCAGGCTTAACGGCGGAACGCTGCTTTATATCTCGTTTTTTTCTGTGGCTTCGACAGTGTTTCTCTCGTTCGTTCAGCCCTACATCTTCAACGAAATTCTTCATATCCCCAGTGACGAGCAAGGCCGACTGGCCGGTAACTTGGTGCTGTTTGGCGAGATGATCGTGCTGGCGTTTATCGGCGTGGCTGGGGTTGTCTCGGACAAAATTGGCCGTCGTCCCGTATACATGTTCGGTTTCATCATGCTGGCGTTGGGCTACATGCTCTATCCATTGGCCACGTCGGCAACCGAACTCATCGCTTACCGAATGGTCTTCGCGCTGGGAATCGTCGGCGCCACATCCATGCTAGCCACAGTGCAAGCCGATTATCCGGCCGAGAAAGACCGCGGCAAGCTGATAGGCCTGATGGGTTTTTTACAGGCCATCGGTGTGATCCTTGTAGTCTTTACGTTGTCGAAGTTACCTCAACGGCTAGCCGATGGCGGCATGAGCCCCGCTGAGGCAGGCCGCATCGCGTTGTGGATTTTCGCGGGCATCTGTTTGTTCAATGCTGGGATCGCGCGCGCAGGTTTGAAGGGAGGCGTGCCCTCAACGATTACAACACGCGAGCCTTTCAAAGCAATTCTCAAACGCGGCCTCAAGGCTGCCGAGAACCCCCGCATTGCGTTATCTTACGTTGCCGCCATGGTGTCGCGTGGCGACCTCTCAACCGTTTCGACATTCTTTTCGCTGTGGCTAGTGCAAGAGGGTGTCGCCAAAGGCATGGATAGCGGCGCAGCACTGGCCGCGGGCGGCAAGTTCTTTGGCATCGTACAATTGTCGGCACTCATTTGGGCGCCGATCGTTGGCATTTTGTGCGACCGCATGAACCGCGTCTCGGCCTTATGCATGGCCATGGCCTTAGCGGGCGGCGGCTACTTGATCGCGGGATTTTTGCCCGACCCCACCAGCGCGGCCATGTACCCCGCTGCCGTTATCCTGGGCATGGGCGAAGTCAACGCCGTGCTGGCAGCCCAAGCTTTGATCGGCCAAGAAGCTCCCAAGGATGGGCGCGGCGCGGTTGTTGGCGTGTTTGGCGTGTGTGGCTCGCTTGGTGTCTTAATGGCTGGCAAGTTGGGGGGCGAATTGTTCGACGCCTGGCAACCCTCGGCGCCCTTCATTCTGATGGGCATCATCAACTGCGTATTGCTGATTGGCGCGATATTCGTCCGCGTCAAATGGCCAGGAGCCGGCCAGATAAGTCGCGCGGAACAGAAATAATCTAATGTTTGTCGTGGATGACGGGCGAACGCACCGGCGTGGTGCGTGCAATATGTCCCGAGAGTGCTTTTTCAAGCGCACCTTTCAGCACATCCTGCGAGACAGGCTTAATCAGGTAGGCTGAAATATTGTACGGTTCCAATTGTTTGAAGGTGGCCTGGCTGTTATCGCCCGTCAGCACCACGATGGTGATAGTTTTGGCGCGCGGTGCTGGCAACTCGCGCAGCTTCTTGATGAAGGTCGCACCCGAAGCCCCTGGCAAGACCAAATCCACAACCAGCACGTCGTAGGGCTTGCCCTTCACGACCACGGCTTCCCAACCGGACTCGGCAGTGGAGAAATCATCGACCTCTTTGACGCCCAAGGCGGTCAGAAATCGTATGAGAATCTCACGGATAATCCGTTCGTCCTCGATGACGAGGATGCGGGCATCTTTGAGAGCCTTAGGTTTGATCGGGAGCATATTGGGGGAACGTTCCAGCTACTCTAACGGTTGCGGTTTTTGGACGAATTCAACCACTTAATCAATGGCTAGCAGACGACAATTCTGGCGGGGATGCCCGATACTTTGGTATTGAGTACCCTTGGGCTGGGGGTATTGCATGGAAGCCTTCTCAAGGTTCGTCGCGGCCGCGTCCGAAATCACCTTCGGGCCGGTCACCATAGCCCTCATTTTGGGCACTGGGCTTTACTTATCGTTCGGTTTGCGTTGGCTCACCGTGCGGCAACTTGGCCCTGCATTCCGCATGATGTTCGATGCGCGCACATCCTCGCAAACCGGCACTGCAGGCGAGTATTCGCCGCGCCAAGGCCTGATGACGGCCATCGCAGGTATGGTGGGTATCGGTAACATTGTCGGCGTGGCTACCGCCATTCATCTGGGCGGGCCAGGCGCATTATTTTGGATGTGGGTGACGGCGTTGGTGGGCATGGGCACGCGCTATGCCGAGGCATTCTTGGCGGTCACCTACCGCGAGGTCGGGCCCAATGGCGCCACGCTGGCGGGGCCCATGTACTATATAAAGCACGGCTTGGGTCCTAAGTGGATTTGGCTGGGCGGGCTTTATGCGGGCTTGGCCTGCTTGCAAGCGTTTGGGCCCAGCGCGCAATCCAACACCATCGCCGATGTCCTGAACGAGAACTTGGGCTGGCCAGGCTGGGTCACCGAGATCGCGTTGACGGTTGTGATTTTGTCGGTGCTCATCGGCGGGGCGAAACGCTTAGCGACGGCCTGTCAGACCTTGGTGCCAGTCATGGTGTGCTTGTATTTGGCCGCAGGCATCGCTGTGATTGCATTGAACTTTGGCGAGATCCCCAATGCATTGGCCAGCATCATCACCACAGCGTTCACCGGCACGGCGGCGGCAGGCGGGTTTGCCGGAGCCGCCATCGCCGAGGCCATTCGGTTTGGCGTCGCGCGGGGGATTTTTTCCAACGAGGCGGGGCTGGGCAGTGCTGCCGTGGCCCACGGTACGGCGCAAAGTAACGATGCCGTTCAGCAAGGATTGCTAGGCGCGGTGGGTGTGTTCGTGGACACGATTGTGGTCTGCTCGATCACCGGGTTGGTGATTGTGATTACTGGTGTGTGGCAGTCGGGTGAAACGGGCGCGGTACTAGCCACCATGGCTTTCGACAAAGCCATTCCTGGCCTGGGCGGCCCCGTGGTGGCGATAGGCGTGGTGCTGTTTGGCCTGACGACGTTGCTGGCCTGGGGCCTCTATGGCAGCAGGGCGGCGGCGTATTTGTTCGGCGAACGCGCGCTGGGGCCTGCACGGTTTATTTATTCGTTCTCGGTGCCATTGGGCGCGGTGATGACGCTGGAGTCAGCATGGCAATTCGTCGACCTCACGCTGGGCCTCATGGCTGCGCCGAATTTAATTGCCTTGGTATTGTTGGGCCCGAAGGTATTTCGTGGAACACACGGCAAGTAAAGTTGAATCGGTTACTTCCCGCCGCTGACGTACTTCACCACTTCATTGGCCAATAACTCACCCATGCGTGGATCGTCGTTGGCAGGCACCCACATGGCCCAGGTGCCGGTGTACTGACTTTGCACCGGAGCGGCATCGTTCGGCGCCGCCTTCGCCGCGTCGTAACCTAAATGGCCATAGGCGGACACATCGAACGCCAGAGATGGGTCGATATCTTCCCGCGCGCGGTCGATGGGTGTTTGGCGCGGTGTTGGATAAGGCCGCCCATCCTTGCAGCCGCCCATCTCAAAACAGCAGACTTGTTTCGTATCGCCGACCTTGCATTCTTTCTCGGCCCAAATTCCCCAATAATCCGCGAAGGGGTTGCCGTGTTTGGGGTAGAGCTTGTAGTTGCCGTCTTTGGCGTAAAGCCAATTTTTCCAACCAATCTCTTTGGCGATTTGGTTGGGGACCTCGACCAGATCGAGCGCAGAGTGAATTACAATTTGTGAGAAGATCACCACAATGTGTTTCACACCGCGATCTTTAAGCATCTCAAGCGCGTCCCAATAGCGGTATTGATGATCGCCGCCCGGCAACTGCTTGCTGCTTTCATACATCCAGGCATTGCCTAAATCCTCACCGCGCATCTCGCGGGTTCGCTCCACGTTGGTTCGCACGCGGCCACCGAGCTTGATGTTGGGGTTAGGCTGGCGCAGGCCCATCCAGCCGCCGACAATATTTTCAGGCTTCATCGTCGGGTAGCGCTTTAGCAATTCGGCCTTGATGCGGGCATCAACAATCAAGGTGTCATCGATTTTGGGGTCAAAAGCTTCGTTCCCCTCGCGCGTGGCGTGGTTGATGAACATCACAGCCGTATCAGCGGGGGAGACACTTTTATTGAACGATTTCACCACGCCATCGACCATCATCGCCGTCAGCAATGGGTCTTCGATGACAGGGTTTGGGCGTCCGGCTAAAGACACGCGGATATCGGCCTTTGGGTCACCGAGCGAGCGCGTCCAGCCTGGTGGATCGGTAGGGTAGCTCTCGGTCATCAGGTCGGTGATGTCATTGAGCCAACGGACTTTGATGTTGGTGCCGTTCTTGGCGTTCCAATCAGCCACCATGCGCCGGGTCATGCTGACAACGTCGAAGGATTTCCAGAACCGCACACCCCCCACCGTCATGTCGATCATGACTAACTCATCGGCGCCTTGCCGCAGCAGCCGTTCACCAGGGCCGTCGACGTTGTAGCGTTCAGGATCACACTCTTTCCAAGGCCCGCCATCCTGAGCGCTACCGCAATAATTTAGCCTTGCGCCGCCCGGAACCTTGGGTTCGTACATGTAGCGCGGCCAGGGCAAGTATTTGGTTTGCTCCTGGGCGCCGATCCATTGCGCGCGATCAACAACGAATCTGACGCCGATTTTTTTCCCGGCTTTGGTTAGCGTCTTCTCGAAATCTGCCTGCTGCTTTTTTGTGTAACCCAAGGCCGGATCGATTCCGCCCATGCGTTCAGAGGCGAAAGCGTATTTTTTCAGCTGTGTCGAAGCATTGGCATAGGCCTGATCGTCGCCTGACTTCACCACCGTGGGCCAGGCAGCCGCATTCCAGATGATATTTTTATAAATTGGATTGTGCGGATCGTATTGAAAGAATTGCAGCGTGTTGTCCCATTGGTTGGCCACACCCTGTTCTTCGCCGCCGCCATGCACAACGAAGATCACGCCGACCGTGCGTTGCTTGCCGCCGGGCGTGGTGACGCATGAAACCAAAAATGAAAACGCCAAAATCGCAGCGAAAAAATGTTTCATACTGTTTTGTTTACTCTGCCGCAGCGACTTTGGTCATGGGCGCCCCTTGTTCAGGCCGCCAGCCTAGGATGAACCATGCAATCGCGCCAAGACGAGAGGTGGGTTTGGCCACGGCGTGGAAGCCTAGTGCTCGTTGATCGCCACCCTCAGCTTGGACCGATCAATGACCCGCCCGCCTTTGATGACGGTATTGATGCGGCGCATGTTGGCCACACTTTGGGTGGGGTCGGCATCCAGCAACAGCAAGTCAGCCAACTTGCCTGCTTCGACCGTTCCCATATCGGCCTCCCGGCCCAAGAAGATCGCCCCGTTCAGGGTGCCCATGCGGATGATCGCGGCTGGCGGAATGCCAATCTCGGCCAGCAGCTCAAGTTCACGGTGAATCATTGGTCCTTCACTGCGGTCGGTGGCCAGCACTAATACCGCTCCGGCATCGTAGAGCTTTTTCACATTCTCGCGAAAATAGGGCATGAGTGTTTTGAACCAACTCGTCCAGCCGATGGAGGAATAGCGCGCGGGGCCTTGAGCTTTGCGCGCGGCGATCTCCCCTGGCGAAAGCACGGACGTGAACAATGGGTCGTCGAGATAGTTGGGGTTTTCTCCCAGCCGAATGATCTCATCGAACACGGCCATGGTCGTGGCGATGGGGATTTTCGCCTCGGCCAGTTGTTGAACGAATTCCGCACTGATACGCGCCGATGCAACTGGATGAGCGAAGGTATCAATGCCCGCACTCAAGGCGGCACGTTGAAATATCTCGCCCGATGCATGAATAGTGGTGCGCACGCCGCGTTCCTTCAGATAGGCGGCCATCTTGGCCATTAAATCCACCGGCAAGTTGGGTGCGAGCGGATTGGGCCCGAGGCCAAAGCGTTCGATCACCAATTTTTGTAGATCGGGCTTAATGGCGATTTGCGCATCGAGCACCTTTTGTGTCTCGGGCCAGTCGGGCACGCCCACGCCATGGAACGTACCTGCCATCCAACTGCCGGGATAACTAAGCGCATGGCCCGTGGCGAAGATGCGCGGGGCAATAATTTTACCTGCGCGTTCCTTGGCGCGCATGTCGAGAATCAACTCAGGCACATTGCCCGCGTCGTAAACTGACGTGACGCCCCAATATAAATAGCTATGCAAGTACGACAGCGCGGCATCACGATCGATCGGCACGCCTTTGGCATTTTCAAGCCCGCGCCACTGCCCTGCACCGATCAGGTGAATGTGCATGTCCATGAGGCCTGGCATGAGGAACTTGCCCGTGCCATCAATGCGCCGAATCCCGCGCGGGAGTACCACGCCAGCACCTAACGTGGCGATGCGCTCACCCTTGACGACCACGCTCATACCCGCCTGAGCCGGGCCGCCCTTGCCGTCGATCAGCGTGACATTGGTGATGGCGAGATCGGCCCTCACGGCGGTCACTGCTATCACGCTGAATGCTACGGCCGATAGTATGAGTGCGCGCATCATCAGACCCTCCGCCGTTACATCTTAAGGTCTGGCTTACCGCATACAAGCCGAAGTGCAACCACCCACGCTCGGTTGGCGAAAGCCCTGCGCGCGAACGGCTTGCACAGGCAGAGGCCGGGTGAAAAGATCACCCCAAACAAGACCTTGGGGAGGCAGCTATGATCCAACCGTGGACCGCAACCTGCGTGCAGGTTTATTCGCACTGTGTAAACAGCGCGACCAACCGCGCCGATGCCATGGCAATCGTCAACAAAAGCGTCGACCGCTGGCTGCAATTGGTCAAAGCGAGTGCGCGCATGGGCGGCGGCGGTAGGCACTTGATGCTGTTTCCTGAATTCGCGCTGACGGGTTTTCCGTTGCATGAAACCGCCGCCGAGTGGATCGACAAAGCCTGCATCGAAATTCCGGGCCCATTGACCGAGCGGTTTCAAAAGGCCGCTCAGGAATTGAAGTGCTATTTAGGCATGAACGCCTACGAGCGCGACCCGAAATGGCCAGGGCGTTATTTCAATTGCAGCTTCATCATCGGGCCCAATGGCGATGTGCTGATTAAATACCGTCGCATCAACACGGTGCACACCGGCAGCCCGCATGACTTCCTCGACAAATACATGGACATGTACGGCATCGAGGGAACGTTCCCAGTCGCAAAAACAGATCTGGGGAATTTGGCGATCATGCCCTGCGGTGAAATCATGTACCCCGAGGCCGCGCGTATGTTTATGTTCCGGGGCGCGGAGGTGCTGCTGCATCCCACAGCCGATCAAGGCACCGGCGATAAGTGGGCCTGGGAGTCCGCCAAGAAAGTTCGCGCCTCTGAAAACATGATGTACCTGATCTCGTGCAACGCCACGGGCCAATTGGGCACGTACATCCCTGAAGGCCAAACCATGGGGAACTCTAAGATCATCGACTACAATGGTTTGGTATTGTCCGCGACGGGCGGGCCAGGCGAATCCACCGCGGCTTCGGCGACAATCGATGTTGAAGGCTTGCGCCGCGCGCGGCTACAGCCTGGCGCTGGGAATCGATTACTCCGCCAGCGCGTCGAAATATACCGGCCGCTCTATAACTCCAGCGTGTTCTACCCGGCTAACCAATTCGCCGATCAACCGATGGATTCCAAAGAGCGCATCATGGAAATCCAAGCCGCCGCACTCAAAAACATGGAAAAAGCTGGGGTGATCACCTACCCCGACAACGGAATGAAAAGAGCGGCGGAATAGGTTTTTATTTTTGTTTTTGGCCCCGCAAATTCGGGACCGGCAACATCTAGGCACCAAATGACATTATCGGCCACCCCTCAAGTCACCCCTGCCTACCGGCGCTACTTGCTGGGGCTGATGATGCTGTGCTTGGTCGTCAATTACATCGACCGGCAGCTGCCTGCGATTTTGCTACCGCAGATCAAAAAAGACCTCGACCTTTCCGACACGCAGTTGGGTTTCATCACCGGGTTGGCTTTTGGAATTTTCTATTCCACCGTCGGAATCCCCTTGGGGCGCATCATGGATACGCTCAACCGCCGCAAAATGCTGGCCGCTTGCATTGGATTGTGGAGTTGCATGACAGCGCTTTCGGGCTCGGCCACGAATTTCGCGACCATGGCCTTCGCCCGCTTTGGTGTGGGTATCGGCGAGGCAGGGCTGACGCCCGCAGCCTATTCCATGCTGTCGGACCTTTATCCGCCGAAAAAACGTGCCGGCGCGTTTGGCATTTTCGCAGCCGGTATTCCCTTCGGCCTGTTGATCGCGTTTTTGGGTGGCGGGTGGATCACGGAGTATTTTGGCTGGCGTGTGGCTTTTGTCGCCTTGGGATTGCCAGGCGTGATATTATCAATCGTGGTGTTGTTGACGGTGAAGGACACACCGCGCGGCGGGATTGAGGCCATCACCGATCCAGGCAAGCCACCACCATTCTGGACGGTGTTCAAAACGTTGTTTGCGATCCCGTCGTTCCGGCACTGCTGCCTCGGAACGACATTCACCGGCCTGGTCTACACCTGCATTCAAACATGGGTGCCCTCGTTTCTGTCTCGCTCATTCGGCATGAGCACGGGCGAGATCGGCAGTTGGCTGGCGCCCGCCGTGGGTTTGGGCGGCTTGGTTGGAACCATCATGGGCGGCGCCTTAGCCGGAAAATTGGCGCTAAAAGATGAACGCTGGATGGGGTGGGTTCCAGCGATTTCTACTGGCACCGGCTCACTGCTCGGCGCGCTGACTTTCGCGGCCAACGACTGGCGGATCGCCGTGGCAATGATCAGCTTTCCGCTAGTGCTGTGCCCGGTTCACTTGCCGATCTATTCAACGATCCTGCAAAACTTGGCCAGCGTGCGCATGCGTGCTTCGTTCCCAGCTATTTCATTGTTCGTGGCGGGCTTGATCGGCGTTGGTATCGGCCCGCAGATGGTGGGCATCGCCAGCGACCTGGTGCGGCCATTCGCGGGCGAAGAATCGCTGCGCTATGCGCTCATGCTGGTGGTGCCCTTCTTCGGCGTGTGGGGTGCGATCCATTTTTATTTGGGCGGCAAGCACCTGCCCACGGACTTCGCCAACGCGCGCCAAGCCAATGCCGGAGAGATGGCAGGCTAAGCCCTACTCCACGCTCGCCGCCACGCGAAAGCCCAACACCACCAATCTTGTTCCGGGTACCGGATCACCACCGCGTGTGGTGGTGCGGGTGTACCATTCCGCTGAGGAAAACCCAGAGCTACGTAACACGCGCCGCTTGCAGTCAGCCGGAACGGTTTCAAGCGCCGTACCATTACGTGGGTTGGCGGTTAAATCTTCGGCGCGGCAATCGCGTGCCCATTCCCACACGTTACCCAGCATATCATGCAGCCCAAAGGCATTGGCTGGAAAATGCGTGACCGACGAGGTGAAGGCATAACCATCGTCGCAGTTAATTGCGCCGTACTCGGGTATGATGCGCAGGTAGTTTTTGTCACCAACATTTGCGTATTTGCATGACTCTTCTACCGCTCCGGGCCAAGGGCGTTGACCTGTGGTACCTGCTCGGGCGGCGTATTCGAACTGCGCTTCGGTGGGCAATGTATAAAAATGCTTGCCATCGGATTTCTTGGTCACCCAAGCGGCGTAGGCGTAAGCATCTTCCCACGACACACAGACCACCGGCTCATCATCTTTTTGTTTAGTGCCGTCGGGCCATTGCGGGTCTTGCCAACTTACTTTGCTGGGGTCGGGGATGCGTTTTTCCCAAATCGAGCGGCATTGGCCTTCTTGTCTGTAGCCCGACTCGCTCATAAACGCCGCGAATTGGGCCCACGTAGTTTCGGTCTTCGCCAACGCGTAAGGCTTGGCGATGGTCACCTTGATCTCCGGGCCGCCCCAACCGAACTTGCGGTTTTGACTTTCGCTTTCAGGCTCACCCATAGTGGAACTGCCCAACGGAATCGCAACCATCTCGGGGCAATCGGCACAATCTTTGAAGGACGCGGGGCCTTGGCCTTCGGCCTTTGCGGCCATCGGCACGAACAACATGAGGCCGATGATCATTCTCAGCATGGTGTCCTCCCCTATCCTCGCCTAGCATAGCGCGCAGGAGAGCAAAGCCAACCATGAAGCATCGCAGTTATCGCGGCAAAGTGAGCTATATCACCGATGGCGTGGGCGAATTGGGTCGCGAGATGTTTTATGTGACAATTCAGCCCGATGGCACACGTACGATGCGCGCGACCTGTGAGTTAGACGATGACCGCCTGCTGCGCGATGTGGTCGCCACGGTGGATAAAGAATGGTACCCGCTTGATGCCTTCGTGCGCCTGACAAGCAATGAAACGACGGCAGGGTCATCATGGTTTCGGTTTACCAAATCCATGGCCGAGTGCGAGGCCATCACCGCCAAGGAAGGCCGCGTGCATCAGGTCTTCGACATCGACGAACGCGTGCGCGAATTAGGCACCCACCCGGTGCATGCCGACGCCTGGGGACTGGCACAAGTCAACCGCAACAACGCCGGGCCCCAAGCGCCGAGCTTGCGATTCTCAACTTCCACTCAAGCAGACGGCGGTTCGGGCCCATTGCTGGTGCCATCGACGGGCCGCAAGCAACGCCGCTACATTGGCCGCGAAACCATTCGCGTTGCGGCAGGCACATTCGAGGTTGAGCACTTTCAGGATATGTTTCCCGACAAACCTCCCTCCGAGTTGTGGGTCACGGGCGAAGACTACATTCCAGTGCGGGTGCAATGGTCTTACCGCAAGCAGACGTATGAATTGACTGAATTATCGGGCGATGCCCGGTGACATGAAGGGATACCAGCAATGAAACACCGATCATACCGCGGCAAGGTGCTTTACCTCACCGATGGCAAGGGCGAGATGGGCCGCGAAATGTTTTACGTGACCATCCAACCCGACGGCACGCGCACCATGCGCGCCACCTGCGAGATGGACGATGACCGTCTGTTGCGCGATGTGGTGATGACGGTCGACAAAGATTGGCGCCCGCTTGATTCCTTCGTGCGCCTCAGCGTCGAGGAAAAATTCATGGGCAGTTCGTGGTTCCGCTTCACCGACAATTTAGCAGAGTGCCAAGGCTATACCGCCAAGGAAGGCCGCATTGATCAACGTTTTGAGATGGAGCAACGCGTGGCGAGCTTTGGCACACATCCGGTACATGGCGATGCGTGGGGCCTTAATGCGTTCAAAACCCACACGCCTGGCGCGATGTCTGATCGCGGAGGGCCAATCTTCTCATCGTCACATCTGCCCAATGGCGGTTCGGGACCTTATCTGATGCCCTCGGCCGCGTATATCAAGCGCAAGTACATCGGCCGTGAAGACATCGAGGTACCGGCGGGCAAGTTCAAGGGCGAGCACTTCCAAATGGTGTTCGATCAATACCCGCCCATCGACATATGGGCCACACCCGAGGACTGCATCCCGATACGACTACGCTGGGATTTGCTGAAACAGACGTATGATTTGGTCGAGTTGTCGGGTGATGCCCGCTAACGATAGAAGTGCGACGCCCGATAATTTTTGGGGAGGATACCATGGATATGAATGACACGATCTCACGGCGCGAGCTTGGCTTCGCGGGCGCTGGCTTAGGCCTAGGCATGATGGGCAGCTTTCCCGCGACGGCCGCAACGCCAAAGGAACTGCCCAAAGACCCCAAGACGATCACCGAAACTTTAGTGCGCATGTATGGCACATCGGGCAAAGACCCGGTGGTGTGGAAAACACGCGGTATCGTTTATGGCGTGCAGCCCAATGCCGTCACGCCACTGATCGGATTTCGCGGCAGCGAAAGCGCCTGGTGGACGCGCAAGGACGAAACCACCTGGGTGAGGTATTCATCCACCATGTCGTTCTTTCAGGATTTAGATACAGGAAAATTCATCGACGAATTCAAAAACCCGCTGAATGGTAAGACGGTGAAAGTGGGCGTAAGTTTTATTCGTCACAAAGAAGGCGAATACAAAACCCTCAAAGGCGACTACTACGGCAGCATGAAAAAAGCTTTTCCCGATGTTTATAAGGATGAAGAGCCCAACCCAACGTGGACGCTCGATGGCGATACGATCCGCCTTCGCGGCGCATCTAACTTTCCACCGATCTTGCCGCAGCCAAGCAAAGAATGCGCCACGCTGGTGGCCCGCGCCTCGGAAGTATTCGACCCCAAAGTGGTCACGCCCTGGGGCGCCAGCACGGGCTGGAACATCCGCGTGTGGGAACGCTGGCTGGAGATGGTTGACGACAAAGGCGCGCCCCTCCCCGGCCACGATATTTGGCATTTCGATGCCGTGAAGATGACGGGCTTCGAAGGACTTGATGCCGATTACTTGGCGCGGGCGCGGGCGCATTCACCGCTGTTCGAAAAGTCGCCAGAATTTGACGAAGGCCCGAGCTTCTTCGAACGCATCTTAGATACGCGCAAGAAGGCCGCAGGTTGATCTAGAGCGAGTCGTGTAAATTCGGAATCGAGTGCCGCGCTCTATATTTTTGTTGGCGCATCGTCTTTTGCCGAAAACCGGAAGCTCACTTTTCGGCACGACGCGCTAAAAAGATGAACCCCGCCGGAGGGGGAGGCCTTGGCGGGGTTCTTCGTCACACACGCTGATGGGAGGGGGAGATCAGGCGTGTGGCATGCTCGCGAAACTGAATGTGATACCGCTAGGCTGGTGCGCGTTACCGTGGGCGGCAACAATCAACGCGGCAAAAATTGCGCTTGCCGCGATCAACAGGCTCTTTCTGAACACTTCACTCATTTTCTTCGCTCCCGGTTTGGTTTGGGGTTAACCGTCGGGCGCGAAAAGCATTGGGCGCGAAGGCTGAATCCTTCCTTAACGCCAGAGTCGTAAGTGAATCAAAGGCTTAGAACTCGACTCGCGCAACCCCGAGATGCTGGCTGCAAACGACTCGAGCGACTCGATTCGTTTTATTCAGGTGTTTTAGTGATGTTGACCTCGAACACCTCGACGATACGACCGTTGGGGTCGAACATCATCATGTTGCGCGATAGGCGCGAGCCCGAAACCTTAGGGCCAAACAATATCTCCACGCCCTTGGCTTTGGCGCGTTTGGCGATTTCATCGATATTGGCCACGCGATGCGGATGAATCTCGCTGCCCTGAACGCCGCGTTGATTTTTTACATTGGCTGCGTCCTTGCAAGCTGGCGCTTTGGGATCTTCGATACCCATGAAGGCGATCCGCCCGCCGATGATCTCACCACCGGGATAGACCCCCGAGCCCCGCATGATCACGAAACGCACTTTTGACATGGGGCCCACGTCGAGGAATCTCATCGCCCCGTCAGGGCTTTGAACATTATCCTCCATCACCTCTTGGCCTAGGATATCGCGGTAAAAAGCAATCGACTCCTCCAGCTTACAGGTCACGGTGACCGAACGCAGGAGCACGCTTTGCACCTTCGCTTCTTGGGCTTGCGCACCTCCGCATAGCGCCAGCACCGCGACCATAGCTAAGAGTTTTGTTTTCATCGCTTTTACCTTTTCCTATTGAATATCTATTTCTGCGAACGCACGCCGTGATGCGTAGCGAACTCGCCCGCACTGCGCCCGCCATCGACCGTGATCTCTGTTCCCGTGACTTGCACTGATTCATCGCTGGCAAGAAAAACGACCGCCGCACCAATATCGCGCGGATGGCCGAGGCGCCCCATGGGCGTGGTCTCGATATTGCTGCGAACGAAGGCCTTCGCGCCCTCCTCGCCATACAAGGCGATGGCACCGGGTGATGGTTTATCGCCCTCCTCGAACAGTACGCCAGGATGAATCGCATTAACACGAATGGCCCGGCCATCTTGGCGGCCTTCGAGCGCGGCTGCACGCGCCAAGTTTGTTGTGCCGCCCTTGGCGATGGCATAGGCCGTGCTGTTGGGTGAACCGCGCAAGGCATTGAGCGCCGAGATGTTGACGATGGAGCCACGCTTGCCCGCATTGCGTTCCATGGCCATGAAGGCATGTTTGATGCCAAGGAACATACCAAGCACATTGACGGATGTGAGAAAACGCAAATCCTCAAGCGTCAATGCTTCCACCGGCTTTAAGCGTGACACGCCAGAGTTATTGACCAACAGATCAAGCCTCCCTTCGGCGGCGAGCACATCGGCCATCACCCGCGACCAATCGGCCTCTTGCGTGACATCTTGTTGGATAAATCGTGACGACAGATTTTTAGCAGCCAGGCGTTTTAAGGTTTCCTCAGCACCAGCGATATTGCGCCCGGTGAACACAACGCGTGCACCCGCCTCGGCCAAGGCGATCACCGTCGCACGGCCCAAGCCCGATGTGCCACCAGTCACCAACGCGATTTTATCGCTGAGCTGCCGCATGGTCCGTTCAACTCGCCAGAAAGCCGCCATCGACGGGCAATTCAACGCCCGTCATATAGGCGGCGCCATCAGTGGCCAGGAACAACACGCCGCTTGCCACATCTTCAGGCGTGACGATGGGTGCATTGGGAAGAAGTGAACCGTCAGGCCAGTGCGCGGGATCGCCCTCGATACGCCCAGCAAGGATTGCGCTAACAATGATGTTGTCCTTGGCCTTGGCGCATTCGAGCGCGGCCGATTTGGTCGACATCAGCACACCGCGATCAGCCGCGCAAAGGGCAGCACAACCGGGCGCGGCCACCCGTGCCAGCACAGAGGAGACATTGATCACGACGCCACTGGCGGATCGACGCATAGCCATGATGGCATACTTTTGGCAAAGCCATGCGGTTTCGCCAATTTCGTCGAACACCGACATAAACTGTTGGGCATTTTGTTGCGCGATGGGCGTTCTCATACAGCGATGTGCTGCATTGACCACCAGATCAACACGGCCATGCTTAGAAATGATATTTGCAAAGGCTGAGTCCCATGCCGCTTCGTCGCCGCCGGCCAGAGTCATGACAGAGGCGCCCTCCTGTTGGCACAGCGCCGCTACCGCGCGACTTACGCTGTTTTCACCCGATATTGCCGCGATTTTCCCAGCCAGCCTGCCCATCGCACCTCTCCGCCGTCACTCTAGGCCCAAGGCCATAAAGCTTACAATCGCTAGCGGCGTATTTGATGAAAGGCGGGGTTGGACCGGAGATCACGGCGACAACAGCGAAAGCCGAGATTCACGTGATAAGCGCACCAAGGCGTCGGCCAAAAAACAAGCCAAAGAGTAAATCTAGAAAATGATCAACCGCGCCGCTTGGGCGGCAGCGATCGCGCGACCACCGCCAACAGTACTGCTGAAAAAACTGTGGCCACGCCACACGCGAGGGCTTGGCGGGACATTGTAACGCCCATGTCGATCAACAACCCTACACAGGCCATGCCGCCTGCGGCGATGATCGTGTTGGTGGCCATTGTAAATCCGCGAATAGCGCCGATGTGCGTGCTGCCGTATAACTCGGCCCACAGGGTAATGTTGACAACCAAGGTAAATCCGAACGTCAAGCCCATGCCGATCATATAAACCGGGATCGCGGCGGGGTGATTGAACAGCGCGATCACGAACAGCGCGGGAATCATGGGCAGCAGATACCATGACACTAATCTGCGCGAACCGTAGCGGTCCGTTATTTCACCCGCGATCAGGTTGCCGAAAAAAGCCGAGATCGAAAATAAAACGTACCCGGCTGCAAAGATTTTGAGATCCCATCCCTTCTCGCTCACTAACTCCAGTTGATGAAATTGAAAGGTGAACAGGATCGCTGGCACGGCCAGCATGCCGGGCAGCAGCATATAAAAGCGCCCATCACGCAACATTTCGCCGACGCTAAAATGGCGCATGGCACTGCCAGAAGGCAGGGCCGCAAGCTCTGATAATCGTTTTACGTAACGCGCATGACGATCGCCATGACCCTTGAGTTGCAGGCTTACCAATGGAATCATCAGCACGAGCGAAAACGCAGCCACCGCCCACCATGCCCCGCGCCATCCAAACGCTTCGACCAGCAGGGCGCCAACCAGCGGGAAGACGCCGAATCCGACTGTGTGCCCAGCATTGGCGATACTCGAAGCCTTACCGCGATCCGACTCAAAATACCGCGCCATGCTGGATTGAACACCCAGGCCCAATAACCCGCCGCCGAAAAACCGCACACCGAACATGGAGAAGAATATGCCTACCGCCGAAGTCGCAGCCGCCATTGTCGCGGCAGAGGCAGCCACTAAAACCAGCAGAATTGCGCAGATCAGGCGTAAATCGAAGCGGTCAAACAAACGCCCAGCCACAGACGAGAGCAGCGCGCCCAGCACCAGGCTGCCGCCGTATATTGCCGCGATCTGCCCATGATTGATGCCCAGTGCGGCTTGGATGCTGTCGTTAAACAGCGAGATGTAGAACGTCTGCCCAACAGAAATAAAAACGTTGATGCCAAAGCCGAAACTGAGGAAACGAAAATTCCGGCCGAGAAAAACCAACCACGTCATAAACAGGTTTTCAGCGCAACGGCGTCATGAGTCAACCGTGCTGGCATTAGACAGCATCAAAGAAGGCGCGAATATGCTGGGCCATGAGGTCTGGGGCAGCATCCCAAGCGCTATGGTGGGCGCGGTCGCTGATATCGACCACGGTAGGGCGTTGCACAATATCTTTGCCGCGGCGGGTATTGGGACCCAGCATTTCATTCAGAACGAGCAACAATATGGGTTGGGTGACGAGCTTGATGCGGCTTTCGCAGTCGTAATTCAATGAGGCTTCCGGCCCGAACCACGACTTAGTACCTGCACGCAGCCGCTCGGCGAACATTTCCAATCGTCGCTCGAGTGTGATTTCAGGTGTGCCATCAATCACCGTCGTCTGCCACACTTTCGGAACAAAATTAGCCTCGGACAAGATCGGCTGCGGTCCGCCAAACTGCGCCTTCATCTTGGCGCGCTCGTCGGCCGTGAACAGCGCGAGGCTGGGGAGTGCAAGACGGCGCACGAGGTCGGGGCGGCTCGCGGCCAACTCGGTGCCAATCAGCGTGCCGGTATGGCAACCCACGACATCAACCGCGCCCTTGCCCTTCGTGCCGTAACCAAGCCCGTCAAGCATGTCAGCCATGGCGTCCGCGTAATCGGGAATGGTTACCGGCGCTTCGGGCCCATCGGAGCCACCGAATCCTGGTGTGTCGGGACACAGCACCAGGCGATCCTCGGCCATGACGCGTTGAAACACCTTATACTGCGCGCCGGATGACGGGCTTTGATGAAAACAAATCACCGGTGTCTTTGATCCAGGCCCGCTTGCGGGCTGGGCACAGGCGATGTGAATTTGTCCGTACCGCCCAGAACCGTATTCGCGCCAAACCTTCACGCCCATCGCCCCGCCCCCTTTAGCTTTGGCGCCCCATCCCCAGTCACTTGTGGGTGTATAACGTGCTTCATGAGCTTACTCCTTGTTTAAGAATGCCAGCACGTGACCGGCGATCTCGGCCGCTTGCTGCTGCCACACCCACGGCCCAGCGTTATCAAGATGCACAACTTTTGCGGTCTTCAACAACGAAGGTGGTTTTTTCTATTCCTCTTGGACCGCATCTGGATAAGTGAATAACAATACGGGTTGTGTGATCAGAGGAAACTTGTCCTCAGCCGGATAGGAAATCGCCGCCACCTCGCCATACACCCATAAGTGATTGGGCATGGCGCTATCGATGAAGGAGCCCATATAAAGCTCGGGTGGCTCACCGGGACGGAGTTGACTGAGACCACGCGTGAGCCGATCGATCAGATACTGACCTTTCATATCTGTCTTGCGGCCTTCGACCAGCGCGATCATTTCGGCCACATAATCCTTGCGTTTTTGCGCGCTGAAGGCGGGCGAACGCGACAGCACCACGCGGCGAATCCACTTTGGCTGCGTTGTGGCCAGTTCCACCGATATCAACGACCCGGTCAGATGCCCCATGATGTCGATCGGTTTGCCGCTGGGACTATGACCGAGAGCAGTCAGCGCCACCGTCAGAGAGTTGACGTAATCGATAAGGGTGGGTTGTTGCGGAGGCGGGCTTGAGGCGCCGTAGCCTGGTGTATCAAGTGCGATGACCGTACGCTCGGTGGCCAGCAGTGGCATGATTTGCTCGTACATGCGCCCCGAGCCCGGCGAGTAATGAAAGCAGGCCAGCACAGGTTTGGTATTGGCCTTGGGATCGTCGGGCATGGCGATGCGGGCATGGATTTGGCCGAACGGGCCATCCACATACTGGCGTCTGAGCGTCACTCCGGCTGCTCTGGTTGAGGGAAACCGCGTGATTGATGCCAGCGCGACTCCGGCGGCCAGCCAGCTCCGGCGCGACAAAACGTAAGGAAATTCAAGCATTTTCACCCCCCGAACACGTCACCCAGCCCCTGATCTTTAGGCTGGATATAGTGTATCATCGTCCTATAAGTCCGAAACGCTGGAGTGAAGCTCATGCCCGACGGTTCATTGCCCAACACCCAAACGCTGCCTGACATCGACAGTTACTTCCGCCCAACTTCTAACGAGCGGGCGCGAATGGGATTTGTCAGCGCCATGCGCAAACATGTACTGGTCGAAAAACAGGGCGAGATGAAACGCGAATATGAGGACATCGCCGTCCCCGCCTACAAAGCCAAGACTGGCCATGCGCCACGTAACGGCGATGAAGCCGAGACCGCCATGGATGGCCGGTTGGTCTACAGCGTCTACGGCGCCCTGCGTTACAACGCGCAAGAAATGGTGTGGGCCTCGGTGCAAGAACCGGTGGAACGCACGCTGCCCGATATGATCTCGCTGGCCCAAAAGGCCGCGGCTGAAAACCCGACAGGTGGGTCATTACGGCTTGATCCAACGTTGGAAGTGCCGCGTTATGTCAGTGCGCTTGATGTGCACCTGATTCCTGGCTGCTTCCATAGCGAGTACACTAAAGACGACGTCGCCCAAGGCGCGGTGGTGTCGTTTGGCGGCATGGTGTTTTCCGGCGCGCTGGGCTGGCGCCAAGGCTTGAAAGGTAAATACGGCGCGGTCGGAGAATCTGTGGCGCACTACATTCACAGCAAATATCCCGACTTCAAACCCAAGCGCATTTTGGATATGGGAACGGCCTCGGGCAAAAACTTGATGCCCTATGCCGATACGTTCCCCGGTGCTGAAATCTATGGCATCGATGTCGCCGCGCCGTTATTGCGCTTTGGCCATGCCAAAGCCGAAGCAGCAGGCCTGCCGATTCATTTTAGCCAGCAAAACGCCGAGACCGCGGATTTCCCCGATGGGTATTTTGACCTGATCGTCTCGAGCTTTTTCTTCCATGAAGTGCCGGTGAAGTCGACCAAGGTCATCCTGAAAGAATGCCATCGCCTGCTCGCCAAGGGCGGCATCATGGCGCACATGGAATTGCCTCCGCGCAAATCCTGCACGCCTTATGTGAACTTCTTCTGGGATTGGGACACGCTTAACAACAACGAGCCAGCCTACTCGGCCTTCCGGGCTTCGGACCCGACGGTGTTATCAACCGAAGCCGGATTCAAAGCCGGCACATGTTTTGAGCTGGTCATCCCCAATCGCGCCACCTTTGGCGACGACAATTTTGCCAAGTTCGTGAAGGGCGAAATGCCCCCGCCTCCTCATGGCGGCGGCGGCTGGTTCATTTTCGGGTCAGTGAAGTAACTTACTCGGCGGCGATGGCCTGATTTTGTTGGCTGCGGACCAACGGCACCGGGTCGAGCGCCCAGCCCTTGTTGGTGCGCCGTGTCGGTGAGGGAATTGCAAATTTCTTACTGTCGCCCGCCGCTGCCAGACCGTCTAGGTCAATCAGCCAGCCCTTGGCCGCCCACTGCTTTTGCCATTCGCGGTACCGGATAATAACCCGATCGGCGGGTACGATAACCTCTTCGGTAGAGCTCATCGGCACGAAAAACGGCTGTACCCGCTCCATCACGACCCGGTCTTGATCCATCACATCGCGCGTGCGCGAATCCATGCGCGCATCGCCCGCTGGATCGAGCGCAAAGTTGCGGGCCTGCAAGAAAAACTTTCTGGTGTGATAGGCATCGACCGGAGTGTTGAACGAATACTGACGCGACCACGCCGTGGAGCTGAACTGAATCCAGGTATAAGTTGTTGTCGCGCCATGGTGGCCGGTCTCGGCTTCGGTTTGAAAGCCGCCGCCCTTCACCTCGGCCTTCACACTACCAGTGGCACCGGGCGTGACGAACTTGGTTCGAGTGCTCGTGCCCCAAGCCCCTTCGAGCAACTCGATATGCGGCACGTCGTAGTCTTCGCGGCCGCCCTGAAATCCCATTACAGGATGTACAAACTCGGTATGCGCGGGGTCGGGCGTGTTTTCAACGCCGCGCAACGTGTTCACGTTCCACAGCGTCATGATGAGGCCCACGCGCCATTGCGGATTGTCGAACTCTGGTATGTCGATGATGGGTGGACGCTCGGTCTCGGGCAGGTCACCCAGGAACGCAAATACCAGCCCGTATTTCTCCTGGGTAGGGTAGCTATCCACTTTGGCGCGGGCTGGAATTCTGGCGTCCTTGCCCAAGGAGGGGATTTTTACACAAGCCCCATCGGCCCCCTGGAATTGCCAGCCGTGATAAGGGCACTCGATGAAGTCGCCTTTGATCTTGCCGTGTGCGAGCGACGCGCCACGGTGAACACAGGTATTGGCCAAGCAATGGGCCTTGCCCTGGGAGTCGCGGAACAGCACGAACTCATGGCCCAACATACGGACCTGCAAAGGCTTATCGGTGACGTTCTTAGTCTCTTCGGCGGCGTACCAGAAGTTAATGAACATGCCCCGGCCCCAATGTTCGGAGATTGTTATAATTATACGCCAGCTACAGGCCCCCAGCCCACTCTTTCAGCGCGGAAATCCTGGCTAAAATCAGACATTTGTAATGCGAGACGTTCGCAACCGCTATTTTGAGACGCCACCCACAGAGCGGTCGAATTTCATTGATCCATCGTGGTATTATAAGCGTAGCAGTATGAGACCTTACGGCCCGAGGGGGCCCAGACTGAGCGGGAGACAAACGATGTATATCAATTTCTGGTACCCGGTTTGCGCGGTGAACGAGCTCTCCAATAAGCCGATCCGCATCACCATCCTGAAGCACGATTTCGTCGCCTTCCGCGACAACAAGGGCCGCCCTGCCGTGTTGTCGGACACTTGCGTGCATCGCGGCGGCTCGCTCGCAGGCGGTAAGTGCAAAGAAGATGGCACGGTGCAGTGCCCCTATCACGGCTGGCGTTTTAACGCCGAAGGTGAATGCACCCGTATTCCTTCATTGGGCATCAAGGCCAAAATTCCCGCGCGCGCACGTGTCGATAGCTACCCGGTTCAAGAAAAATACGGCGTGGTGTTCGCCTTCCTGGGCGATCTGCCCGCGGCCGAGCGTCCGCCCATCATGGAGATCGAGGAGGACGGTAAGCCCGATTGGCGTTCAACCGTCACCAGCTTCGACGTGAACTATAACTATGAACGTTCCATCGAGAACGGGCTGGACCCCGCACATAACGAATATGTGCACCCCACCCACGGTAATCAGGGTGAGAAAGAAGAAGAATACCGGATGGACCAGCTCGAGCCGCACAAGAACAACCCTTGGGGCTTTGGCTTCCTCGCCACATTCGATGCCCCTGCACTGAAGAATTGGCTGTTCAGGCGCTTCCGCCCCGAAGGCGGCAAGATGCAAGCAGGCTCGGGCACCGTTGGCCCCAACCACATGTGGACCTTCATCCACTTCTCCGAGACCAAGTTCATGCACCAGTACATGTTCGAGGCGCCGATTGCCGAGAACAAGACACGCGTGTTCCTGGTGAACTTCCGCAACGTCGGCGTCACCAAGTATGAGTTCATCAACAAGTTCCTGGATAAGAAGATCAACGAACGCAATATGTGGATCGCGAGCCAAGACATTGTTGTGGTCACCAAGCTCAAGCCGGTCATGACCCCGCCCTCGCGCACCAAAGAACTATTGATGCCGCATGACAAAGTCATTCTCCAATACCGCGATATGCTCGACTCGTTCGAACATCGCGGCTGGAAGATTGATCTGGATACCGTGAACGTCGCCCACGCCAAGGGCGATGTGATTCACGCCATCCCAAGCCCCGCGCGCCGCACCGATAAAGGCTGGGTACTCGACCCCGTACCGCTGGTGCCGCCGCAAAAACAGATGGCCCAAGCCGCTGAGTAATAAAAAACCCCGCCAGATTGGCGGGGTTTTTGTTGGTGCCGCGTGTTCTTACGCGGGCTTTGTGCCCATGATGTTGCGGTCGGTGCCGCCGCGTGCGGGCGGGCCCTTTTCGTTGACGATGAAGCCTACCTTGCGCATCTCCTCGGGCATGTCGAGCGCGGTGTACTCCATGCGCCAAATTTCGGCGTTCCACCGGTAATCCTGCCAGGCCTTGAACTGCTGATAGGCTGTCTTGGGCTTGGGGCTGCCGGTGAACAGATCGATCGGATAAAACACGCCGCCGGGGCGCAAGGTGCGGAACGCCTCGGCGATGATGCCACGCGCGCCTTCGGTGGTGACTTCATGGAAGACGAGGTTGTTGGTGACGATGTCAAAATGATTGTTGGGAAATTTACTCTTCTCGGATAGTTGCTGCACAAAATGCACATCAATGCCGCGATCGACCGCTAGGACTTGACCATAACGCAGCATGGGCGCGGCCACATCATCGCCCCAGACTTCCGCCTCGGGAAAGCGCAGCTTCAAGGCCATGGTGAGTTGGCCAATGCTGCAGCCCTGCTCCAGCACGCGGCGCACCTTGCCACTGGCGGGCGTGGGCACGGCGCCTGCCAAGCTGACCTGCGCCTTGTCTTGAAAATTGCCGCCGGTGAACACGACGTTTTGGCCGTGCAAATATATGTACCCGGCAAACGGATCGCCCACATATCCACCCGGCTGAATGTGAATTTCGTGTTTTGTGTAGGCGGGCGGTTCAAGCCTTGCGTCGAGTTCAATGGTGCCGGGGCCAGCTTTCATGGCCCGGTCCATTTCTTCCGTGTAAGCGTCGGCATTCTTGTGGGCTTCGTGCTGAACCGTCGCCCACATGGCGCGTTGGGTGTTCTCCCAGTTATGGATGTACAACATCATTTCCGGGTCGGGTGCCATCAGCTTGATGGTGTCGGCCATCGACATCGGCGTCTCGGCGGTGAGGCCGTTGGCCTTGAGGATGGATTCCGCGCGCGCAATGGCCGCCCGGTTGAGCGGACCGTTGATGAACACCCGGTAGCCCGTCATGAAGTCTTGCGCACTTTCGAGATCCAGGCGTGGCAGACGCTCAAGGATGCCAGTAGTGCCCCGCGGTTCCACGTCGAAAGCTAAACCTTTGGCTGAAGCCTTGAATGCTGAAATCGCTGCCGCCGCGCCTGCGGCCGACGACATGAGAAACTGACGACGCTGAAACATGTTCGTTGCCCTTTGTAACTTGGAAACGTTGCGGCCTTAAGCAGGTTTGGTACCCAGGATGTTGCGCTTGGTGCCCGGACGCGCCGGCGGTCCGTTCTCGTTCACATCGAATCCCGCATCGCGCATGGCGCCCGCAAAGTCGAGTGCGGCGTAATCCAGCCGCCAGGGCTCGCCATTCCAACGCGAATCCCACCAGCTGCGGAACTTGCCGTACGCCGCTTTGGGTGGCGGGCCGCCGGTGTAGAAATCCATGGGGAAGTAAACCCCGCCAGGACGCAACACGCGCATTGATTCCTTCAAGATGGCACGCGCGCCATCCTGCGACACTTCGTGGAACATGATGTTGTTCGTGACAATATCAAAGTGGTTGTCGGGGAACTTGCTGTCCTCAGCCAAGCGTTGAGCGAAATGAACTTCCACGCCAATATCGGCCGCGCGCATATGTGCAAAGCGCACCATGGGCCCACCCACATCGATGCCCCATACTTCGGCATTGGGGAAACGCTGCTTCAGAGCAACAGCCAATTGCCCGCAACTGGTGCCCTGCTCAAGGACGCGAGTCACTTTACCCGTCTTGGGTACCGGCACGGCGCTGGCGTACTCGATGTGCAGCTCGTCCTGGTTATTGCGTCCGGTGTAGAAGTTGTTGGTGCCGTAAAGATAAATGTGCCCCGCAAACGGATCGCCAACATACCCGCCCGGCTGAATGTGGATTTCGTGGGTCGTATAGGCGGGTGGCTTCAAATCCGGATTGAGTTCAAGCGTGCCCGGCCCGGCCTTATCGGCCGCTTCCATTTCAGCCATATAAAGATCGCTGTTGGCATGAAACTCGTTATGGAGTGTGCGCCAATTAATCTGTTGGGCGCTGAGCCACGTGCGTGCGCTGTTGGCGATAACAGGGTCTTTGCCCGTGAGTTCTAAAATTTTCTGAATAGGCAAATCAGCGTCTGGATCAAGCCCCTCGGCCTTGATGATCGCCGTCATGCGGGCGTTGGCAGACCGGGACATATCTCCGTTCGCGAATTTGCGAAACCCAGTGATAAAGTCGTGTACGCTTTCCAAGTCAAGCCTCGGCAAGCGTTCCAAACGGCCCGTACTTCCGCGCGGCTCGACATCTTTGGGCAACGCGGCCTGAGCCGAGCGGGCGGTCAGAGCCTCGGTGGCAGCACCGACGGCAGCGACCGTCGAGGCGAATAAGGTGCGACGATTGAACATTGTCATGTGTGTGCCCCCAATTATTTCTTAGACTTGGGATCGAGTGAATTGAGCGCCACGACGTCCTCGCCGTTGCGCGCGAAATGCCCATAAATATTGCGAATGAAGTCATCGCGTTCGGTGGTGAGTTGGCGTTCTTCTTCTGGCGTGGGCATGTATTGCTCGACCATTTCACGCGAAATCTTGCCGTTCTTCTCGAACAACATCTCGGTGATCTTGGCACGACGGCGCACCGCCCAGGTTTCCGAGCCAAGCGCGATCAACGCGGTCATCATGTCATCCAAGAGCGCGTTGCCCAAGAACACGGCCCGGTCGGTGTCGGCTTTGATGAAATCGGTTGTATAGGTCTTGGGCCCGGAATTGGCGCCCGCGGATTTGGCGTCGGCCATCGGCAATTTCCCCTTTTTCAAGTCTAAGAATGGTTGGCTTCGGCCAGCGCGCCCCGAACCAACCTTTGCAACGCGACATACGGATAGCTGGAATTGTAGCACTTCGGCTAGAGCCCGGCAAAAAAATTGGGGTGGCGGTTGCAGCCCGGACCAGGTCACTGAGTGGACAGCCGCCTGTTCCATCGTGCTGATGGCCTGAAACCCGCCATATTGCTGGCTTTCCACGGTTCGGTCTGGGCCAAGTCGACAATTGATCGAATATCCACCGCCTGCCGTATAATGACACTAGGAACGCGGCTCAGCCACCCACGGGGACAACCAACATGTACATGAATTTCTGGTATGCGGCGGCGGAATCGGCCGAAATTACAGATAAGCCACTGCATGCCAAGATGTTGGGACAGGATTTCGTGTTGTTCCGCGATACCAAGGGCAAAGTGCATTGCTTGTCCAACGTGTGCGTGCACCGTGGTGCCTCATTGGCTCATGGCAAGGTAAAGGGCGATAACATCGAATGCCCCTATCACGGCTGGCAGTACCAGGGCGGCGATGGCGTGTGCGCCAAGATCCCCTCCCTCGGCAAAGACGGCAAAATTCCCGCGCGCGCCAAGGTCGACAGCTATCCCACTCAGGAACGATATGGCCTGGTGTTCGCCTTCCTGGGCGACCTGCCCGAGGCCGAACGCCCACCGATGATGGACATCGAGGAATGGAACGACCCGAAATGGCGCTTCACCACATTGCGTTATGAATGGCGCGCCGATTGGCAACGCGCCATGGAAAACTCGCTCGACCCGGCGCATACCGAGTTTGTGCATCCCTCGATGGGCTATCAAGGCGGACGTGAAGACTATGACGTGCCGGAACTCGACGTGGTGGAACACGCGTGGGGCGTGGGCACCATGACCAAGTTCGTCTCGCCCGACTTGCCGCACGAAAAAATGAAGGGCCTGAAGGGCGAAGGCCAAATGGAAGCAGGCTCAACCACATGGGGCACTGGCCAGTCGGTGACCAAGCTGCACTTCTCGCCTTTCGCCTGGGCGCATCAATACACCTACACCACGCCCATTGATCAGCATCACATCAAGCGCTGGTTCGTGCAGGGCCGCAATTTCCGCATCGATGAAACGATGGACGCGCCTGTGAATGAGCGCAACCTGGCCGTCGTCGACCAAGACAAGCAGGTGGTCACGCGGCTTGAGCCATTCATGACACCCGCCTCGAACACCGAGGAGGTGATGGTGAAGGCCGATGCCGTCATCGGACGGTTCCGTGAAAAACTGAAAGGCTACGAGGCCAACGGCTGGCGGATTGACCTGGATAAGGTCAATGCGCTCAAGGACAAAAAGGCCTTTGCGATCCCCTCACCGGCCCGGCGCACAAATAAAGGGTGGGCGCTAGACTCCGTGCCCGTTGTGAATCCCGGTGCTGTAACAACTCAAGCAGCGGCGGAGTAAGGCGAGCTATTTCTTGCTGATCCGGTACAGCGTGTTATCGACATCGCCGGTCACGTAAATCGCGCCGCCTTTGGCGATGGCAATGCCCGTGGGCAGGAACGGTGCGGGAACTTGATCGCCAACCTCTAGCCCTATGGCGAGGTTGTCGGCCAACACTTCCGGTTTCTTTTTGCCCGCTGAATCTAGCGCTACCACGCGCCTGGCGCCCACTTCAGCTACGATCAGCCGTCCCTCGCTGTCGATGGCGATGCCTTCCGGTCGGTTGAGCTTACGGGCGATAACTTTGCGTGTGTTGGCGCGCGTATCGACCTGGCTGATCAGGCCGTTCAAATATCGGCCGCGCTTATCTTTTTTGCCGTATTCGGTGACATAAAACACGCCGTTGCCCGCGTCAGCCAGGCCCACGGGCCCGTCGAGGCCGAATGCGGCCTGGCTGCGGGTATGATCCTTATCGTTGGCCACATGCATCAAGCGATCACTCGAAAAATCAGCGACAATGAAACCATCGGCAACCGGACGTACATCGTAAGGTGCGCCAAACCCTGGCAAGTTGGCCACAAGCTTACCAGTGGCGCGGTCCACAATCTGCACCGCACCGAAAGGCCAAACATTTGAGAGCACATAGGTTTCGCCGACAACCGCCAGCCCCATGGCACCGAGCACGCCCGGCCCGCGTGGAATTGGCGTGACGCTGCCAGATGTGGGATCGACAAAGCGAGGTCCCCACGAGTCCGCCAAAATCAGTTGCTCGCGGCCATCGCGGACGATGACAACCACCGTTCCGGGCGCACTCAGATTGCCCCAGGTCATCCGCCGGGTCGCACCTGTATCGGGGTTAATCTCGGTGATGCCATTGTTGGCTGTACTCGAGACATAAATGAAGTCGTTCTTAGCGATGGCCAAATTATCGGCTGGGGGCGGCACGGTGGCGAGCAACTGCCGCGTGGATGCGTCTGGTGAGAAGCGCATGACCTCGCCCGTGATGTAGTCGATCGCGACGACACGGCCCTTGGAATCGAGATTGACCGCGGCAGGTTGCATGAAGCCACTGGCGAAATCTGTCACGACGCCGTTTGTCAGGTTCACTTTGACGAGTTTACCCTTGAGGAACAGCGGGCCAACCAGCGCGCCGTCGGCATCGATCTCGAAGCCATTCAAGCCGCCGAGTTTTTCCGCAATCAGCCGTGGCGGCGTTTCGCCTATGGGGTCGATCTCGTACAAACCATCGGCGCGGAAAATGCGCGTGGCGAACAGCCGCCCGTCTTTGCTGTAGTTGATCGAGTTGAGGCCCGACAGCCCCTCAGCAAGGGTGAGATTATTGCCTTGGGGTGTGCGCGCAAATACCGCTTCAAAACTACCCGCCGTCCAGGCCAAGGTACCGGCGGGCGCGAAAGCCAAGTCATCGCAAGTCCCGCGCGGCGGGCCAATGTGCGTCGTCACCTCATTGGACTTGATATCAATTCGATAAATGGAATGACCTGTCAGGCTGCACGCATACAACGCGCCGTCAGGGCCAAACGCCAGGCCATGCACGCCGTGCATGGGCGAGCCGGGGACAACAATCTCAGTGCGGTAATCCGCATTGGCTGCGCTAGCGCTCGTGCTGGCCAAGCATAAAGAAGCAGCGACCAGACCCGTTATCATTCTGCATGAATTGATCATGGCGCTTTACCCCTGTGAATCTGTCCCAAGCCGATTGTCGATGGAGATGACAGCCCTGTACAGGGCTGCCAACACCCGTCAGATTTATAGAGATCAACACTACCGCAGAGTGGTTGAACAAATTCATGCAACCCAGGGCTCTGAACCAGCCAGCAGGCTTGGGATCTCAATTCCAAGAAATCCCAAAATCCTGACCCAAGCCCGCGTTCCAAATATAGACAACGGACGAGCGTAAGACCTAAGGTCGGCGCCTGTTTTGGCATCTTCAGATGGTGTTTGCCCATGACCCTCCGCGCTCTGTTCGCCCTGCTCGCCTGCTCACTGTTCGTACTGACGGCCCCTGCCCGCGCCCAAGAGGACACCGACAAAGCCAAGGTGGAAAAGTCCGAGGAGAAAAAGGACGACAAGGCAGAGAAGGTCGAGCCCAGGGTTTTCACGAAAGATTTTTCGGGCACATTCCATGACGAGAAAATCAATTACTTAGTCACGGCTGGCGAAACCTTCCTGAAGAATGACAAGGGCGACAACACCGCGGCCATCTTCTCAGTCGCCTACACCAAAAAGGACATCGCTGACCCCCGCACGCGGCCCGTGACCTTTGTCTTCAATGGCGGGCCTGGTTCGGCCTCGCTGTGGCTGCACATGGGCGTGTTTGGCCCCAAGCGCATCATCGTGCCCAGCGACGGCAAACCGGCGGGCGCGGCTCCTTACAAAATCGAGGACAACCCGCTCAGCATACTTGATATCTCCGACCTCGTGTTCATCGACCCCGTTGGAACGGGTTTTTCGAAAGCGCTGGGCAAAACGAAAAACGAAGAGTTCTGGGGTTTAAAGGAAGACGCCACCTCCATCGCCGAGTTCATTCGCCTCTGGATCACCAAGAATGGCCGATGGAACTCGGCCAAATATATCGCGGGCGAAAGCTATGGCACTACCCGCGCCGCGCGGTTGGTGGCAGCCCTGCAGGGCGGCTTCAACGGCGTGACCGTCAACGGCGTGATCCTGATTTCTTCAATCCTTGATTTCCACACCGCCGATTTCAACAAGGGTAACGATCTGCCCTACGTGAGCTTCTTACCCACTTATGCGGCCGCGGCCTGGTATCACGGCAAGGTCACGCCAAAGCCCGACAGCTTGGCCAAGTTCATGGACGAGGCACGCGACTTCGCCATTAACGAGTATTCCGTGGCGATGTTGAAGGGAACGAAACTGAAAGGCGAAGAACGCAAAGCCATCGTCGCTAAGCTCGCCCGCTTCACTGGGTTGACAGAAACGTATCTTGAGCAAACCGATTTGCGCATTGATGCGTTCCGATTCATGAAGCAGCTCTTGCGCGAACAGGGTTTGGTCGTTGGCCGCTTCGATGCGCGTTATACCGGCAAGGATTACGATGCCGCTGGGGAAACTTTTGACAACGATCCCTCTGGTTATGGCGTCGATGGCGCGTTCGTGACGTCCGTCAACGACTACCTCACCCGTGTTTTGAAAGTGGACCTGGGCCGGCGCTACAAAATTCTCGATGGCGAGCCAGGCTCGAAATGGAAATGGAACGAAAGCCCGGGCGGCTGGGCGACCCATGTCAACGTCGCACCGCACTTGGGCCAAGCAATGCGCGAGAATTCTGACTTTCGCGTGTTCCAGGCCAATGGTTACTACGACTTAGCAACGCCATTCTTCGCCACGGAGCTGACCATGGCCAACAACGGCATCGACTCGAGCCGCTTGACCATGAGCTACTACGAAAGCGGCCACATGATTTACACGCATGAGCCCTCCTTGCAGCGCCTGACTGCTGAGATTCATGCCTTCATCAAAGCGGGCCGGTAGACCTCGTCCAACGCGTGGGCGGCGGGAGTCTGCGCCTTGGATTCAAGCGTACGGCTTCTAGAATGTCGCGCAATCTTTAACTACTAGGACTTTGCCATGGCCCCGAAAGACGTGACCAATCACCCCATGATCGCGCGGCTCGTACAAGCCGTGGGCGCAGACCAGGTCCTCACCAGCGCCGATGATCGTGTGTTCTACAGCCATGACGTCTATCGCCAAATCGCCACGCCCATCGCCGTTGTGCGGCCTGGCAGCGTGGATGAACTCGCCCGTGTGGTTGGCATGGCGACCGCCGAGGGCATCGCCATCGTTCCGCGCGGCGGTGGGGCGTCGTACTCGGATGGTTACTGCGCAACCGTCGAAGACTCGATCTCCATCGACACCACGCGGCTCAACAAAATTGACCTCAATGCGCGCGACATGACGGTGACCGTCGAATGCGGCGTCACTTGGGCTGAGTTGTATGAAACGCTGGGCAAGCAAGGCCTGCGTACGCCGTTTTGGGGGCCCTTCTCAGGCCTTAAAGCCACCGTCGGCGGCTCCATGTCGCAAGGCTCGGTCAGTTTAGGCAGCGGCTTGCATGGCCCGTCGGCCGATTCCGTGTTGGCGATGGAAATCGTGCTGGCCGATGGTTCGATTCTCAAAACCGGCTCACTGGCGGCCGCCAACGGCCAGCCGCACTTCCGCCACTACGGCCCTGACCTATCGGCGTTGTTCACCGGCGATACCGGCGCCATGGGCGTGAAGGCGCGCATTACACTACGTCTGATGAAAAAATTGCCGGTGGCGATGTCCGCCTCGTTCGGGTTTGCCAACTTTGAGGGCATGGCGGGCGGCATGGAATCTGCCGCCAAAGAAGGCGCTGTCAGCGATAACTTCGGTCTTAATCCACGCCTGCAAAAGGCTTGGCTTGGGCGCACCAACATGAAGCAAAGCATGGATGCGGCTATTGCGGTGTACAAAACCGCACGCAACCCAGTGGATGGCCTATTCAAACTGATTCGCATGGCGGTGGCGGGCAAGCGCTTCCTAGATCGGTCGGAATACTCGGCTCACTTCATCGTCGAGGGCGTGGACCATGCTCACGCGCGCAGCTTGCTCGCCGCCGTGCGCAAAGCCGTCGAGCCCTTCGGCGTGGAAGTGCCCAACACGATTCCCACCGTGGTGCGCAGCATGCCGTTCATGCCGCTTTACCCCATCATGGGCCCAGCGGGCGAACGCTGGGTGCCGCTGCACGGCATTCTCGCCTTCTCGCAAGTGAAATCGTTTCACGACAAGTTGCAGGCAATGCACACGCGCTACGCCGCCGAGATGGAAAAACTGAAAGTCACAACGGCGGCGATGTTTACCACCATCGGCACCACCGGCTTTCTGTATGAGCCGGTGTTTTATTGGCAAGATACGCGCCACCTGTACCACGAGCGTTACTTGCCCGAAGAGTTCTTGGCCATGTTGCCCAAATATCCTGAGAACCCTGAAGCGCGCAAATTGGTGGAGGAAATGCGCACTGGCATCCGCGAGATATTCGCTAGCTGTGGCGCAGTGCATCTGCAAGTCGGCAAAAGTTATCCCTATATGAAAGGCCGCGACCCGCGAAATGCCCAAATGCTAACGGCAATCAAGGCGCTGCTTGACCCCAAACGCCTGATGAATCCCGGCAGTTTAGGCCTTTAAATCGGGTGCGGCGGCGGCTTCGGGGAACGGCATGGTCGGCTGAACCGGCAGGCGTCTGGCGAATTCCCGGCGCAACAGCGCGTAACTGATCAACGCCTGCAACGCCGCAGTCACCACCGACAGCATCCACAAGTGGCGCAACTCAAACCATGCCAATTGCGATAATACGATTGCGGGTATGACATATGTGAGGATGCGGCTGGCGCTGCTGAGCAGGGCTGGAACAGTGTTGCCCAAGGCCTGAAACATACTTGAGCAAACAAAGGCAATTCCTGCCGCCACAAAATTCCATGAGATATAACGCAGAAATTCCACGGCCACGCCGATCACGGCTTCTTCGTCGGTAAACCCACGGACTAGAAATTCGGGGTTGACCTGGCACAGCAACGTCAAGACCGCCATGATGACACTGCTCATCAACATCGCGGCGCGAAAACTTTGCCGGACACGATCGTGCAACTTGGCGCCAACATTTTGGCCCGCTAATGGCGCCACCGCGAAGGCCACGGCCATGGCGGGCAGAAAAATCGCCTGCATGATGCGTGAGCCCACGCCGTAGCCTGCTTGGGCCTCGGCGCCAAAGCCGCGGATTACCCAATAGCCCACCGCCGTAAACACAAACATCAGCGCGAATTCACCACCCGGTGGCAGCCCAATCGTCAAAATGCGTTTCCAGGCTTCCACGCGGGGCTTGAACATGGCCGGATCAAACCCCACGAATTTTTCAAGGCGCATGAAATAGAGCAACATCAACAAGGCTGCAGCCGCAACCGCAATCGAAGTGGCCAAACCAGCCCCGGCAACACCCATGGGTTTTCCGGTTAGCCAGCCTGCGATCAAAACCGGAGCCAACACCGCATTGAGCAGCACGCTCAAGACCTGCACCACCATGGTCGGCTTGGCGATGCCAGTGCCGCGCAAGGCCGAGCCCATGGCCACCAAGGCAAATTGCAAAGCAAGTCCGGGAATGAACCAGTAAAGATACTCAATTCCGGCGGCCGCTGTGGCCGCATCAGCGCCAAAGCTGTCCATGTAGTCGTCGCTGAAGGCATAACCCCCACCCACCGTGATGGCCGCACACACGCCCGCCAAGATCAGGCTTTGATTGAAGATCAGGTTGGCGTCGACACGGTCTTTACGACCCGTCGCCTGCGCGATCAGCGACATGGTGCCAACACCTAAAATTTGCGTAAGCGCCATGACAATGAATTGAACGTTACCCGCGGCACTCACCCCGGCGATGGCCGCATCGCCCAGTTTGGCCACGAAATAGAGGTCGACCAAAAAATACAACGTTTGAAACAACATCCCGGCGGCGATGGGTGCAGCAAGCGCGACGAGATGTTTGGGGATGGACCCTTGAGTGAGATCTTGCACGAACAATATCCTTAAAATTGCGACCAGTCTTTTGGGGCAGAAACGGAATCTTTAAAAGCCTAAGTCGCAAGCAGCGTGGCTGGTATTTACCCGGATACATCTTCATGATCCAGATCACACGGGTAAAAAGGCTGGCTTTCTTTTGCTAAAATAGGGCAATGACGAATTGGCGGCTCTTATTCATCGGTCTTATTGGCTGCACAAGTGCCGCGGCCAGCGAGCCTGAGCTGATCACCCGCGCCGCCGTGCAATATCCCATCCGTGCGCTTGACCGTGGAATCGAAGGTTGGGCTGAACTGTCGTTTACCGTGAAGGCCGATGGCGCGGCCAGCAATGTGAAGGTCACAGCATCGTATCCCGGTGATGTCTTCAACAAAGCCGCCATATCGGCGGTGACGCGTTCGATCTATGCCCCGACAAGCGCAGATCGCCCTGGCCAAACCCGTCGCATTTTATTTTCATTGCTGCACAACGGCACCGCGCGCAGTGCCATCACTGCGAAGCTCGATACCGCCATGACGGCGGCGCGCGACAAACAGCTTCCTCAGGCTGACGCCGTACTGAAGGAATTTGAAAAGAACGATGAACTGACACTGGTGGAATATGCCTTTTTAGAACGTGTACGCGGCACGCGCCGCTTTGTGGGCGGGGATTATGCCAATGCGGCATCAAATTTTGACCGGTTGCTCGATATCCTTGGACCCACACTATCTGCCAACGCCACCGCAGATATTCAACGCCTACTCGTGATGGCGCGCGTTAACGCCGGTCAATTTGCCCAGGCCCTGGCCGATTTTGACCGCCTTGACCTGGCCGCCAACACTCAAGGGGCTGATTTGACCCCCACCATGGCGGCCATACGTTCAGCTTTGGCCAACGGCCAACCCCTCAATCTCAAGACTTCTCCACCACCTTAACTCGCCCCAAGAGGCGCAGTCTTCCTGGGGATTCGCCCAAAAAAGGCATTTTTCTTGACTTTTCGAGCCCCGGCCATATTTTTCTAGGGCCTTCGACGTTTTGGCTTGCTTGAGTAGGCTTTCCCGACACGCCCTCGCGCACCGGGCACCCGCTGACCGCAATACCAAAAATTCGAGCGGACGCCGCCGTCACCTGCGGGTGGGGCGGTATTCCACATCTACGACTCAGGAGAACGACATGGCTACCGGTACTGTGAAATGGTTCAATAAAGTGAAGGGCTATGGATTCATTCAGCCGTCCGACGG
>SHWP01000012.1 GCA_009693785.1 Rhodospirillaceae bacterium | reverse complement strand
CCGCCCCCTTGCCTACGAGCCAAGCTTAGAGGAAGCGCGGCCAAAAGAAAAAGGCCCGGTTCAACCAGGCCTTTTTGCAGCAAATCGTGAGGCGTTCGCTTAGCGCTTCGAGAACTGGAAGCTGCGGCGGGCCTTTTTGCGGCCGAACTTCTTGCGTTCCACGATGCGCGAGTCGCGGGTGAGGAACCCGCCCGACTTCAGCACCGGACGAAGGGCCGGTTCGTAATAGGTCAGCGCCTTCGAGATGCCGTGACGTAAAGCACCGGCTTGGCCCGACAGACCGCCGCCGACAACATTGCACACCACATCGAACTCGTTGAGGCGGTTGCACGCCACGAACGGTTGGGTGATGAGCATGCGCAACACTGGACGGGCGAAGTATTTCTCCACCTCGCGGGTGTTGACGGTGATCTTGCCCTTGCCGGGCTTGATCCACACGCGGGCGACCGCGTTCTTGCGCTTGCCGGTGGCGTAGCTGCGGCCCTGCTTGTCGCGCTTGGGCTCGCGCACGGGCGCGGCTGTGGTAACGGCGCTTTTCAAATCGGCGAGTGTTCTGGTCTCTTCGGCCATGATGATTCTCTATCTTTTATTCTTCGGATTACGGCTGGCGATATCCAGCACTTCGGGGGCTTGCGCTTCGTGCGGATGCGTTGGGCCCTTATAGACCTTCAGCTTGGTGAACTGCGCGCGCGCCAAGGGGCTGTCCTTGGGCATCATGCGCTTGACGGCTTCCTCGATAATGCGCTGCGGGAACGGGCCCGCCATGATGCGCTTGGCCGGACGTTCTTTCAGGCCCGAGGTGTAGCCCGAGTACCACGGATAGGTTTTCTGCTCGAGCTTGCGGCCCGTGAGCTTCACCTTCTCCGCGTTGACGATGATGACGTTATCGCCGGTGTCGATGTGCGGGGTGTACATGGGCTTGTGCTTGCCGCGCAGAATGTTGGCCACGATCACCGCCATGCGGCCCAAAATCAGGCCTTCGGCGTCGATCAAAAACCACTTCTTCTGCACGTCGGATGGCTTGGCGTGATAGGTCTTCATGGGTGTTCTCTTGTAAGCGTGTGCGTCGTTTATCTGGGTTGGGGCCAGTGGGCCAGGCGGCTTAAAACCCCCGCCAACGAGGCGCGGAATATAGAGGTCAAACGAGCAGTGTCAACCGCAAAGGCGCGGTTTAGAGGGGGTTTTATTGACGGTATCTGGATACCGTCAGCAAGGGGTTTACATTACCAGGCCTACAGCGGGCAAGCCGTCGTCAGATCGGTGACAACTCCAGCCTTGGTATTGTTCACCCGGTGCTGAAGAAAGCCCGTGAATGCGCCTTCGGCTTTGATCACGTAATGAAACTCACCCGCTGCCGGCGGTTTGCCGATGCTGGCCTCGATGTCGGAGACCGCCCGTGAATAAAAAATACTGCTGCGGTATAAGCGCTGCACGCGTTCACCAGGCGGGCCTGTATTTTTCCTGTTATAACAGGGATGGCTATTCGGCAGGTACAGCCGCGACGCCCTCAACAGTCCGGCGTTTCTCAGCCGGCAGTGTCGTGGTCACCAGCGCCATCACGAACAAGGCAATTGCCATGGCTAAGTACATGCCATCGAAGCTGCCGGTGGCTTCTTTCACCTTGGCGGTGAGGTAAATGCCAAGCGCCGAGAAGGTGAACGAGATGATGAACTTCATGCCGTAAGCGGTGGCCTGCCACTTGCCCGGCGTGTATTTGGCCAGCAGGCTGTTCTCAGCTGGCAACGCGCCGATGTTGAACGTCACCATCATCATGGCGGCGATAAACAACACCATACCACTCGCCCCCATAGCCATCAGGATGAACGGGGCCTGCAAGAAGATGAACAGGGCATAGACCCACTTGAGCGGGTACTTGTCGGCCATGTTGCCCGTGACGATCTGCATCACGCCGCCAACGCCATAGACAAGCATGATGGCCAGGCCCACGCCCGATGTGCCATCGCCGAACATCCCGCCCAGGCCTTCCTCGAACACCTTGGGCAGCGATGACTGCGCGACTTGGTAAAACATGCCGCCGACCAGCATTGCCAGGGTGAGCACGATGTAAACCTTCACCGTGTCGTTCATGTCGAGCTTGGGCTCGGCATGGCGGATGATTTTCACATCCTTCAACTTGCCGTTCAGCATCGCCCACACGAAGGCGGCACCCGTAGCCATAACGATGATGCCGGGAATGATGAATACCGTGCGCCAGCTCGACCACTCCAACAATGCGCCCGCAAACACACCCGCTAGCGCCGGGCCCAAGCCGCCAAACATGCCGTTGATGCCCAAAGCCTTGCCGCGGTTCTGGCTGTTCTGCACCATCCAGGCGATACCCACGGGGTGATAGATCGACCCGAAGGCGCCAAGGGTGGCCAGCGCCAAGGTGATCTGCCAGGGCGTCGAGGCCAGCCCCACCGCCACAGCACTAAGGCCAAAGCCGAAGAAATAAATCACCATCATGCCCGGCGCCGACCAGCGATCGGCCAGCCAGCCTGCGACGGGGGCGAACAGACCCGTCAATAGCTTGCCAGCAATGATGAGGGTGAGCACCTGCTCGTAGGGGATGTTGAGGATCGGCGGCAGCACCAAGGCCACCACGAAATACATCGGCTCGAACAGGTGATTATAAAAATGCCCGATCGACGAGAAACCGACGATGGCCGTGGCTGACGGTGACGCGGTCACAGGGTTCATCCTTTTCGGCTACGCACCCAATCACGTGGCGGCAAGTGGGGCGAGCAACGGGACTCGAACCCGCGACCCTCTGGACCACAACCAGATGCTCTAACCAACTGAGCTATGCCCGCCATAACCGCTTGCCGCGGCGGCGCTCCTGAGGCCGAGGCCCAAGGATTTCCACCCGCGCCGCGGTTCTTATACCCCGGTTAGAATAGCGTCAAGAAAACCACAGGGCAGGCACCAATACGTGCCATTCCGGCTTAGCCTAAGCAGGGCGCTCACTGTTTAAGCAAAATGGTGAATTCCTGGGCATATTGCCACCGGTTGTTATAGCGATTCCATGGAAAACTGCCGGATTCTCACCAACCCAGCTTGGCATGGATATTGAATATGTGGGTCGACAGGCAGGCATACGCGAATGCGGCCAAAGCATTCGCGCGTATCGCTGTCAGGCAGAGGTACCGCCGCAAACCCATAAGGGGCGCTTATGAAAAAAATCGAAGCCATCATTAAACCCTTCAAGCTCGACGAAGTGAAAGAAGCGTTGCACGAGGTCGGATTGCAGGGCATTACCGTGACCGAAGCGAAGGGCTTCGGCCGCCAGAAAGGCCACACCGAATTGTACCGCGGCGCCGAATATGTCGTCGATTTTCTCCCGAAGGTGAAAATTGAAGTCGTACTCGACGATGCCATGCTGGACCGGGCGATTGAGGCCATCAAGAAGGCCGCGCATACGGGCCGCATCGGCGACGGCAAGATCTTCGTCTACTCGATCGAAGACGCCATTCGCATCAGAACCGGAGAGCGCGGCGGCGACGCTATCTAGCCGCACTCTTCCCACAATAAAGCCGGGACGCAAAAACACCGGCATCGCATTGAACTGGCTACCCGACGGCTTCGGCCGACGGTCGAAACACGTTTCTCACCGCAATCTCGAAAGGCAAGGAAGAAGGACCATGTCGGACGTTAAAAAAGTCATGGAGATGATCAAAGCGAAGGACGTCAAGTACGTCGACTTCCGCTTCACCGATCTCGCAGGCAAGTGGCAGCACACCGCGCAATATGTCGGCACTGTTGATGAGGAGATGCTGACGGACGGCATCATGTTCGACGGTTCGTCGATCGCCGGATGGAAAGACATCTCGGAATCAGACATGCAGTTGAAGCCGGATCTGTCGACCGTGACGATGGACCCCTTCGCCGCCCAGCCGTTGATGATCGTCATTTGCGACGTCATCGAGCCCAGCACCGGCCAGCCCTATAACCGCGATCCACGTTCGATCGCCAAAAAGGCCGTGTCGTACCTCGATAGCAGCGGCACCGCCGACACCATTTACGTTGGCCCCGAAGCCGAGTTTTTCGTGTTCGACGATGTGCGTTACTCGATCGACTCCAACAACATGTTCTTCTCATACGACCAGGAAGAAGGCCCCTACAACTCGGGCAAGCGCTACGACGAAGGCAACATGGGCCATCGCCCGCGCCCCAAGGGCGGCTACTTCCCCGTCGCCCCCGTTGATGGTTCGCAAGACCTTCGCGCGGAGATGGTGACGGTACTGCAAGAGATGGGCGTGACGATGGAAAAGCACCATCACGAAGTCGCCCCCAGCCAGCATGAACTGGGCATTAAGTTCGACACGCTGATCAAGTGCGCCGACAACATGCAGCTGTATAAATACGTGGTCACCATGGTCGCGCATTCTTACGGCAAGACGGCCACCTTCATGCCCAAGCCCGTGTTCGGCGATAACGGCTCGGGCATGCACGTGCACCAGTCGTTGTGGAAAAAAGGCAAGAACCTGTTTGCGGGTTCGGGCTATGCCGATCTGTCGGATACTTGCCTGTACTACATCGGCGGCATCATCAAGCACGCCAAGGCGATCAACGCCTTCACCAACGCCACCACCAACAGCTACAAGCGTTTGGTGCCGGGCTACGAAGCGCCTGTGCTGCTGGCCTACTCCTCACGTAACCGCTCGGCGTCGTGCCGCATTCCGTATGTGGCCAGCCCCAAGGGCAAGCGCGTTGAAGTACGCTTCCCCGACCCGGCCTCGAACCCCTACTTGGGCTTTGCGGCGATGTTGATGGCAGGCCTTGACGGCATCAAGAACAAGATCCATCCGGGCGATCCGATGGATAAGAACTTGTACGAGTTGCCGCCAGAAGAACTCAAGCAAGTGCCCACGGTGTGCGGGTCTTTGCGCGAAGCGCTCGAGAACCTCGACAAGGACCGCAAGTTCTTGAAGCAAGGCGATGTGTTCACCGACGATTTCATCGACGGCTACATCGACCTGAAGATGGCCGAACAAAAGCGCCTCGACATCACCCCGCACCCGCTCGAGTACTTCTACTACTACTCGGCTTAAGCCACATCATACTGGCTCAACGAAACAACCCCCGGTCGCAAGACCGGGGGTTGTTGTTTGAGACGACCGGCTATGGTGGCGATGTCGACGGCTTGGGCCTGGAGCGGTTCAGCTCGAAGCCCCCACCTGTTATCCCTGTTATAACAGGCAATTTAACAGGCCCGCCTGGCGAACGCAGCCCACCCTTTATACCGCTGCGGTATTTTTATTCACGCCCGGTATGAGGCTATGTATCCGAAGGACCCCAATAGGCCGCGCCCTTACTTCCAATCGACATCCTCTATGCGAATGCCTCGGCCTGTGCTCACTCTTGCGCGGGCTTTCGCGACGCGTTGCAAAAACCGCGGGTCATTTTCCAGCCGGTAATCGAACCAATCGTCCTCGGACTCAAACCCGATTAGCACGCCAGCGGGTTTGCCATGCCGCGTGATGACGATATCCTGTTTCCCGGCCTCGCGTAGAAAACGCGACAGGTCATCCTTGATGTTGGACAGCGGGATTTTTTTCATGGCCTTTCTCACTTTGGATTCCCGAATTGTGCCAGCCATTTGTTTGCCTCCGATTTTGCGATAATCGCGAGAATTTCCACGACTTTGTTAGAGACATCATAGAACACCCGGATGTCGCCCACGCGAAGCCTGAACTCGGGCCGTGCAAGGCCACGAAGCTGCTTAATGCGACTGCGGCTCGTCTTCGCGGCGCTATGGCGCAGGTGTGTCTCTATCGCGTCCCTGACTTCGGCTCGTTGAAACGCCGTCAATCTTCTCAAATCTTCGACGGCTTGCGGAGCCAGGACGATCTCAAATTTCATTCTGGCCAGATTATAGCCAGAATCAGTCAGCCGTCAATTAAACCTGGAGACATTGCAGAAATGCGAGCTCCCCTGATCTCCCGGCGGTATAATGCCGTACAGAACGTGATGCAGCGCGGCGAGATCTCGCAAAACCTACGCCGCGACCCGCTTCACCTTGATGCGCCCGGCGTGTTTACGCGCCTGAGCGAGGTCGAAGGCGGTTTGCATCCGCAGCCAGGCGTCGGCGGTGCCACCAAAAGCCTTCTCCAACCGGATCGCCATGTCGGCGGACACCGCGGCCTTGCCGTTGACGACGTTCGACAGCGTCGGCCGCGCGACTTTCAACACATCCGCCCCGGTGGTGACGCTTAAGCCCAATGGCTCAAGGCAAGCGTTACGGATCAGCCGTCCGGGATGCGGGGGATTTTTCACTCTGACCCGATTTCTATCTCAGACAACAGAATTTTCATCCGGCACCATCTGAAAGAATTTTTCAGCTCGGCGTGCCCTGAAAGTTACTGCCCCAGGAAGCGTCTTGTCTACTAAACCGCGCACGGCATCCACCGACAATCTACAACGAGCTCCGAGTATCACTTCCGCCACCTCAATGACTCCACCAAAAGGTATAAAGTACAATCCAGACTCCGCCACAGCATCCCTTAAACAAAATAATGATCTTACCTCTGATTCATATTTCCAATGCTCAAATTTTGTAAATAGCAATTGAGCCTTTGTCGTATCGTCCGCAATTAAACCGCTACTGTGTGAGCTAGGCAACAATGTTATGCGCTCTGAGACATACTTCACATCATTTGCATGTGTTCGCTTTAAGTTAAAGCCGAAACAAATTCCTGTGTGATTTGATCCGTAATGGGCCCACATTGGTGGGCTCATCCAGTCACCACTAAAACACAGCAACCCATTCTCACGATCAAAAGATTCTTTAAAATCCGTAACGAACGCCTTAGTTGGTAGATCTTTTAGGTTGGCTGCAATTAATTCAAATGGGTCATTTAGGTCAGCGAATCGAGCAAGCTTCAGCCGCCCAAATGCGATATTGCTAATCGCGTACTCTGCTGGTGTCAGATGGTAAACACGTCGCCATTCATTGGCAGGAGGAGGCACAACCGCCGCGCTTCCTATTTTGGGACTATACCCGGCCGCGCTCCACAGCTTCCTGAGTTGATTGTTCATCGGCATGAACTATCTTTCAAGAGAGATCCGGCTCAGAGTAAAAATAGAGAGCTTTGATAAATTTTCACTCTGACCCGATCTTTCCGATCTCCCTCACGCCCCCAGCGCGGCCTTGGGGTCTTTGGCGATGTCGGGGTTTTTGGCGCTGAACAACTCGCGCCAAATTTTGGGCATATCCGCGTATTTGAATTCTTTGCGGCCAAACCCGCGCGAGATGTAGTTGCCAGGCCGGTCTTCCATGCCAAACCACCCCGGGAAGGTGTTGGTATCGTTGAAGGCCAGTGTGGACGGCGGATTTTTCATGGCCGGGTCCATCACCTGGGCCACGCTGCCGCTGTAGGTCGACCAATCGTTGACCTGTGACATGCGTTTGCCAGGCTCAGTCGGCTCAAGGCGCGTCGATGAATCAGCGCGCACCCACACCTGATCGCCCACCACCCACGCGGGGCCCAGCGCGCGGCTGCCCGCGGTTTTTTTCATCCCGGCGGGTACGGCGAACTCTTCTTCAGAACCTGACTTGCCGATATGAGTGACCCGCATGCTCGGTTTAGGCGCGTTGGGCAGCGCGTATAGGAACGTGACGGTCTTGCCCGTGAAGGGGTTCTTGAAGGTCTCGATATATTTTTCGCTGTCTAACTCGGTGTAATAGATGGCGCTGATGGCGTGTACGTCGTAGGTGCCATCGGGCTTATCGACGGTGCGGAACATGGTGCCCGAGTTCAACTCCCACAACGGCGTGTAGGCGCTGTCGATCAAGGCGTAGCGCATCGCCCGGATCCAATTGAAGGTCACACTGCCATCGGCCGAATAGGACAGTTTGCGGTGGGCAAGAGAAATGTGATCGGTGTTTTTGGGATTGAAATCCCCCGCCGCCGCCTCAGCCCGGCGCATAATGTAAGGAGCCGCCACGGCCGCACTGGCCGCGGTTCCGATGAGTCTCATCATTGATCGACGTTGCATATGCGTGCCCTCCCTGGCGTGTGGTTGAGAGGCCAAGCATAGCTGGTATGTGCACGAGGGTGGAGTCGAGATCGCGATAGCAAAGCAATATTACGAAACGCGGCTAACGTGCTGCGCCTATTTCCGAAATTCAAAGTATCGAGCCTGTGTTCATCATGTGGCCAAGCGCCATTGCACAAACGCCCCCGCACTTGGATTTTCAGACTGCATGGTACTGGAAATAGCGCGCAAGGCAGGGCATATGCCCTTGGCGACGTTTGATCGCTCCTTGGCCAAACTGCCAGAAACAGTGCGTCTCTAACTGAATTACGGTGACTAATTACAAATTACGGTAATTACCGCAGGCCATGGATACCGACCTTCGCCGGTATGACATGTGAGTGGGATGTAACACTCAAGCCCCACTCTCAGCTCGTCACCTCGCACTTGATGCAAGGTCCAGGGCGTCAAAACGCAGAATTTTTACCCTGACCCCAAATCTACATGATGGGTAGCATAAACGACTGTCTCGGGGAAAAAATCGAATGCACGATGAATCATACTTCCAGTTGCCCTGGAAGCGGCCCTGGGAGAATAGACACCTCCACGATATACCGGAAGAGTTGGCGGAAACCGAAATTTTAAGCATATGCGATGGTATTGCGAAACAACACGAAGAGATAAGCAAAAGACGCGAGGCCCATCCTTAAACCAAACGCATAATTTAATAGATGATCTCACTCTTTAAATTTCGCAGTCATTGTCGCACAAAGAATGCCAATTGATCCATGTCCTTCGTGGTAATAAAATTAGAACGTATATGCTCAGCATGATACTGCCCATTCAAAATCCGCCCTTTGCTGCGGAGAGTTTTAAACGCGGCGTAATCAGATGTAGTAATCTTGGAGTCAGAATATATGGCTGAGTGGCAGCACAATGCTTGAAGAGCGTTAAGCGCGCTAATTATAGGTCCAGTTATTTCACAAGCAGACAAGACAAGCCGAGTTTTGTATCCGAACGCAAAAAATACCCGAGGAGTTATTGGCAACACTCCACCATCTATCAGCGGTGCCGGTTCTTCGTGTGATTCGGTACCTGCAAAGATGATTGATGGGCTGTCGGATGTATATAGCTCATCCGATCCATCGGGCGTAGAGAACAAACGGAAGTCGAAGCGCTCTTTGCGTCGCCTCCAATGGTCCAATAAAGTCAAGCTCTCATCCGGTATACCATCGACCAGAGAATGATTCATGTGACCCTCGGCAATATTCTGGGCCGACTGTCGATCACTATCAGTAAAATTATCGTAGTTGATGCTTCGGAAGTGAATGCTCAACGCGTGGTTTAGCAAGAACATATAGGTCGCGTCGGATACCTGAGCTAGCGATAATTGTTTTACCAGATTGGTATAGTGCCCTTCTAATTCACCATACTCGCGTTCTACTTTCTCTCGGTCTGTCGTCGAATAGAAGTAGTTCTTTAAACACTCATTTTCATAGACGACTCTGCGATTGGCGGTCTTCATATCGGTGCGATATAACTTCCTTTTTCGTAGTTTCGAATTCGCGTCGCTCGAAAACGTACCCAGATAAGATGCAGCTAGGTGGTGTTGTTTTTTATAGGGCGTCATTCTCTATGAACCTTTGCGCCAGTTTGATTCTACGAAACGTACCGCAACATGGGCTCAATTGCATCGCCACATGAAAGTACATTTAAGGTTCGTATTTCTCGAGTGTAGTAGATCATAATAAATAAAACGGCCCTCGATGTGAGAAGGGGGCCGTTTTTTTAATTATTAACAGTGGATATCACTATACCCCCCGCCTTACGGCAGGGGTTTTATCGTTTCGTCCAATTCAAATCCACTACCGCACTTCCACCGGCTCTTTGGCGCCGCCCGCGCCGCCCGTATCGCCGGGCGTCTCACCCACGTCTTCCTCATCCTCGGCCTTCTTCGGAGCAGCCTTGGCGGGTGTAACCTCGAACGTGGCTTTATTGTCCACGATCTCGATTTTTACATGCCCGCCGGTGATGAGGTCACCGAACAATAATTTATCGGCCAACGGTTTCTTGATTTCTTGCTGAATGACGCGCGCCAAGGGCCTTGCACCCATCTGCTTGTCGTAGCCCTTCTTGGCCAGCCATTCGCGCGCCGCCATCGATAGCTCAATGGTGACGTTGCGGTCGGCCAATTGCGCCTCAAGCTGCATGATGAACTTGTCAACCACGCGGCCGACAACCTCGGGCGGCAGAGTGGCAAACGTGATCGTTGCATCAAGGCGGTTGCGGAATTCAGGGGTGAACATCTTCTCGATGGCCGCCGTATCCTCGCCTTCGCGCATGTCGCGTCCGAAACCGATGGCATGCTTGGCCATTTCCGAGGCGCCAGCATTGGTGGTCATGATCAGGATCACGTTACGGAAATCCACCGACTTGCCATTGTGGTCGGTCAATTTGCCGTGGTCCATGACCTGTAGCAGGATGTTGAACAGATCTGGGTGAGCCTTCTCGATTTCGTCGAGCAGTAGCACGCAGTGCGGATGTTGATCCACGGCGTCGGTAAGCAATCCGCCCTGATCGAAGCCCACATAGCCCGGCGGGGCGCCAATCAGGCGCGAAACAGTGTGCCGCTCCATGTATTCGGACATATCGAAACGGTGAATTTCGATACCGAGGCTTTTTGCCAATTGGCGCGCCACTTCGGTCTTGCCCACGCCCGTGGGGCCCGAGAACAAGTAACAGCCAATGGGCTTTTCGGGCTCGCGCAAACCTGCACGGGCGAGCTTGATCGCGCTGGAAAGTTCGTCGATGGCCCTTTCTTGACCAAAGACCATGGTCTTGAGGTCGCGCTCCAGGTTTTGCAGCGCGGCCTTGTCGTCGCGCGTGACGGTCTTGGGAGGAATGCGGGCGATCATGGCCACGACTTCCTCGACATCCTTCACGGTCACGATCTTCTTGCGCTTATTGGCGGGCAGCAGCATGCGCGAGGCGCCCACCTCATCGATCACGTCGATGGCCTTGTCGGGCAGCTTGCGATCATTGATATAACGCGCTGACAATTCCACGGCTGTTCGAATGGCCTCGGCGGTGTAACGCACCTTGTGGTGTTCTTCGTAATACGACTTGATCCCCTTGAGGATCTTGATGGTGTCCTCAATGGAGGGCTCGTTCACGTCGATCTTCTGGAAGCGGCGCACGAGTGCGCGATCCTTCTCGAAGTAATTGCGGTATTCCTTGTAGGTGGTCGAGCCCATGCAGCGCAGGCTTCCCGAAGCCAGCGCTGGCTTGAGTAGGTTCGAGGCATCCATGGCCCCGCCCGAAGTGGCGCCAGCGCCAATCACCGTATGAATTTCGTCGATGAAGAGGATCGCGCCCTTGGTCGCTTCCAGTTCCGACAGCACGGCTTTCAGGCGTTCCTCGAAATCGCCGCGATAACGCGTGCCCGCGAGCAGTGAGCCCATGTCGAGGGCAAACACCGTGCAGTCATGCAAAACTTCGGGCACTTCCTTGTGCAGGATACGCCGCGCCAAACCTTCAGCGATGGCGGTTTTGCCTACGCCCGCATCACCCACATACAGCGGGTTGTTCTTGTTGCGCCGGCACAGAATTTGGATCGTGCGTTCGACTTCCTTCTCGCGGCCAATCAAGGGGTCGATTTTGCCAGCCTTGGCTTTTTCGTTCAGATTGACGCAATAGGCCGTGAGCGCCTCTTGGCCCTTCTTGACCACCTCTTCGGCCTTGGCATCGGTATCCGCGCCCGAGGGCGGGCGGCGTTCGGCCGTGGGCACGCGCTTGGCGATGCCGTGCGAGATGTAATTCACCGCGTCTAGCCGCGTCATCTCTTGCGTTTGCAAGAAGTACACCGCGTGACTCTCGCGTTCCGAGAACAGCGCAACCAGCACATTGGCGCCCGTTACTTCTTCCCGGCCCGAAGATTGCACATGGATGGCGGCACGCTGCACCACGCGCTGAAAGCCCGAGGTCGGCTTGGGGTCTTCGCTCGATCCGCTGATGAGGCCCTTCAAATCGTCATCGACAAATTGCTTGGCGGTTTGGCGCAGCTGATCGACGTTGACGTTACACGCCTTCATCACGGCGATGGCATCGGGGTCATCGCACAGCGCGAACAATAAATGCTCTAGCGTCGCGTACTCGTGGCGGCGCTCGGAGGCCGCGCCTAGGGCGCGGTGAAGAGTCTTTTCAAGATTTTGCGACAACATCGACAAGGGCGGGTGTCCTTTTCCGAGTTTCGTTTTTCACTGCCTTTTTCTGGCGGTGTTATTCTTTCTCAAGCGTGCATTGCAGCGGGTGCTGATTTTTCCGGGCCAGATCCATCACCTGGCTAACTTTCGTTTCCGCCACCTCGAAGGTGAACACGCCGCAAATGCCTACGCCCTTTTGGTGAACATGCAGCATGATGCGGGTGGCTTCTTCGGTGGTCTTGCTAAAGTAACGCTTGAGCACATGGACCACGAATTCCATGGGCGTGTAGTCGTCGTTGAGCATCAGCACTTTGTAGAGCGAGGGCTTCTTGACCTTCGGGCGCGTTTTAATGACCACGCCCGTATTGGCGCGGCCGTCATCGCCGTTACCGCCATTCTTTTCTTCGCCCGACATAAGCAGTGGGCGGCGGGGCTGAGGTGTTGGGAAGGCAAGTGTCGTCATGGGTCGGCTACGAAGCCCCTCTATCTTGGGTAATGCTGGCCATAGGATACCAAATATCGCCCACATATTTGTTTAAAAAGATGATGTGCCAGGGGCTTGATGCGTTTTTATTGGCCATTGGCAGGGCAAAGCCTGAATTTTCATCTCCCAGCACTCGCGTGCAGAGCCCTGAAAATACAAGGGGCCACATTTGCCGCGCAACGTTTATAAAGTCTTAAACAGAAGGAAAGATAATTGGATTCAAGGAGATGGTGGACTTATCCACCAAGACTTCATATCCTCGACCCTCACGAGCCTGGGCAAACCGGGCCACCAAGGAGAGACTGGCGAGTTGCGGGCCAGCGCTAAACTGGCCCTAAGGCCTTGATGATTGAGGGGTTTCTTTGATGATAACGGTCTCACGGCGTACGAGAATTTCAATTCGATTCGGCTTTTTTGCAGGGCTCCTGGCCAGTCTGGTTCTGCTGGCCCCCCTGCCCGCTGCGGCCAAATACGCCGCCATCGTGGTTGATGCCGATACCGGCAAGGTCTTGCACGAGGCCAACGCCGATACCCGCAATCACCCCGCGTCGCTGACCAAGATGATGACGCTGTACATGCTGTTCGATGCCGTTCAGCAGAATCGTCTTACCATGGACTCGCGTCTGAAGGTCTCGGGCCGCGCGGCCAACATGGCACCGTCGAAACTCGGCCTTACGCCAGGTTCCACCATTTCCGTCCAAGACGCCATTCAAGCCTTGGTCACCAAGTCGGCCAACGATGCGGCCGCGGTGATCGCGGAAAATCTAGGCAACGGCAGCGAAAGCCGGTTCTCGCAACTCATGACCGCCAAAGCGCGTGCCCTGGGCATGCGGCGCACCACGTTCAAGAATGCCTCGGGCTTGCCCAACAACTCGCAGTACTCATCAGCGCGCGACATGGCCATTCTCGGCCGCCGCCTGATGACCGATTTTCCTCAACACTATCATTACTTCGGTCAGGACTCGTTCACCTATGCGGGGCAAGCCATCCGCACCCATAACAATCTGTTGGGGAACTACCCAGGCGCCGATGGCCTGAAGACGGGCTATACGCTAGCGTCGGGTTTCAACCTTGCGGCCTCGGCCAAGCGCGATGGTCACCGTGTGATTGGCGTGGTGTTCGGCGGCAAGACCGCCCGGGCCCGTGATGCCCACATGATGAACTTGCTCGACAACGGCTTCGCGCGATTGACCGGCCAGCCCGAAACTTTGATCGCAGCCCCAATGCTGGAAGACTCACCGGCCGATAGCGCATTGAGCCAAGTTGCAGTAGGCGACTTCGATGAAACCGGCATTCCCTCCGACAAACCGTCCAAGCTCAGCAAGAAAGCCGCAAAGGCGAGGCAAGCCGAACTGGCCTCGACGTGGGGTATTCAATTGGGCGCTTATGGCTCCTCGGCGCGGGCAACCGAGCAGGCAAGCCTCGCCCTCAGCCGGTTGATGACCTTGCACCCGAATGCCGATATTCAGGTTCAGCCCATTCGTGACACTAAGGGCCGCACGCTCTATCGCGCGCAAGTGGTGGGGCTGCAACAAGCCGACATTTCGCTGGCCTGTCAGGTTGCCGACATTCAAACGAAGTCGGGCTGCAAGGCCGTGGCGCCAACCAAGCCACTGCGCACTGCTAAGCGCTAATGCCCCACTGACTCGGTCGGCAAGTCCAAGCCACTGGCTTTGAGCTGCGCGGCGAGGCTTGCTTTCAGTTTTTCCAAATTAGCTTCGTTTGCCGCTTCGGCCCGGGCCACCAAAACCGCTTGTGTGTTGGACGCGCGTAAGAGCCACCAGCCGCCGTGGTCGGACACGCGCACACCGTCGATGGCTGAAACTTTTGCGCCCGCTTTTTCAAGCCGCGCTTTAACCTCATCAATCACGGCGAATTTGCGCTCATCCGCACAGGGAAAGCGCAGTTCCGGCGTATTGATCATCACCGGCATGGCATCGAAGCGCTTCACCAAGTCAAAGCCTGCCGACTTGCACATGATGCTGTAAAAGCGCACCGCGGCATAAAGTGCATCATCGAAGCCGTAATAGGTGTCGGCGAAAAAGATGTGCCCGCTCATCTCGCCTGCCAAGGGCGCGCCGGTTTCAGCCATTTTGTTCTTCACCAGCGAGTGGCCGGTTTTCCACATGATCGGCGTGCCACCCATGCGCGCCACTTCATCGAAGAAGGCCTGGCTGGCTTTCACATCGGCGATGATCGCGGCCTTGGGGCGAGTTTTGAGCACATCCTCGGCCAGGATTTGCATGATCTGGTCGCCCCACAAAATGCGCCCCTTGCCGTCGATAATGCCAACCCGGTCGCCATCGCCATCGAAAGCAAAACCGACGTCTGCCTTCTGGCGTGCGACTTCGTTCTGCAACTGCACCAAATTTTTGGGCACGGTCGGGTCGGGGTGATGGTTGGGAAATCTGCCGTCGATGGCATCGTTGAGCACTGTATGTTTGCCGGGCAGTTTGGCCACCGCCAGTTTCACGGCTTCGGCGGCAGCGCCATTGCCGGGGTCCCATATCGCTGTGAGCGCGCGGCTGCCCACGAAATCTTTCAATACGCGTTCAACATAACGCTGCAAGGTTTCGCGGCTGCTCACCTTACCCTGCCCGCTGTCCACATCGCCCTTGGCGGCTTGGGGGCCGAGCGCGCGGATGTCCTCGCCAAAAAACGGCTTGCGGCCGATCATCATCTTAAAGCCGTTGTGATTAGGCGGATTGTGCGAGCCCGTGATCATGATCCCGCCATCGGTATTCTGGTCGCACACGGAAAAATACAGCATGGGGGTTGGGCCGCGGCCCACGCGTTGTACGTTCACGCCCGCCGCCGCCAGCCCCTCGACCACGGCGGCTTCCATCTCGGGCGAACTCAGGCGCCCGTCGTAGCCAACGCAGACCGTAAGATCGACTTTACCGGGGTTCTTGCGCCGCACCAGTGACCCGAAACAACGCCCAATGGCGCGCGCATCGGCGGTGAACAAGGTCTCGTCGACAATACCGCGAATGTCATACTCGCGCAGGATGGTGGGGTGGAGGGTGTGGGACATGGGCATGAGGCAGGGAATTCCGGAATGAACAACTCAACTGTCATCGCCCGGCGTGACCGGCCGATCCAGGGGTTTTGGTTTACACCCCTGGATACCCCGCTTTCGCGGGGTATGACAATAAAGGTTTAGTTGACAATACGGCCCTTTTCAGGAGTGATTAATCAAATATAATCAGTACGATTAACTCTTATTGCTTGGAGCGTAAAATGACGACCAAAGTCGTTACCGCCCACCTGCCCCTCGCCTTGGCCAAGAAGGTCGATAAGCTGGCTAAACAGTTGGATCGCCCACGCGGCTGGCTCGTCAAGCAGGCCCTGACCGACTTGGTCGAGCTGGAAGAGCGGCGTTATCAAATGACGTTGGAAGGCTTGGCGGACATCGATGCCGGGCGATTGATCGACCACGAAGACATTGCGGCCTGGGCAAAGAGTCTCGGCACCGACAAGCCCCTGCCGCCGCCGCGGCCAAAATAGCCATCGACTGCGATGCGTGTCCGATGGAGCCGGGCGGCGAGCGATGACCTCGTTCGTTTGCATGCGTTCTTGCGCCCCAAGAATCCCCGCGCGGCCGAAGACGCCGTGAGCACCCTCACAAACGGAGTCATGATGTTGGATGAGCACCCAGGCCTCGGCGTACCATTAGAGGGTTTTACAGGCCGCGATGTGCGGCGCCTGTTCGTGGGCGACTACGAAATTCGTTACGAACTGCGCTCGACAGAGGTTTTCATCGTTCGCCTCTGGCACGCACGCGAGGACCGTTAGTTAGGCCCCCGCCCCCATCTTGACCACAGCGGGTTGTTCCCATGTCACGTTATTCAGTGCCGTGCGGTAGGCGGCGCGGCTCCAGATCAGGCATAGAAACGCGAGAACTCCGGTCACGATCACTACCGCGCCTGTGGAAAAGCCGATCATCTTCGGGTCACCGAACACGAAATCGGTGGTCATGCCCACCGAGAGCGGCCCCAAGCCTTGGGCAATCAAACCCGTGAGAACGACATAAAGCGCTGTTGTCAGCCCGCGATGTTCGTTGGGGGTGAGTTCGTTGATGGCGGTCATGGCCGCCGCCGAGGGATAATTGATGAAGACCGATTTCAGCAAGAGCAGCGGCAAGGCCAGCTCTGCCGTCGGCATCATGGTTCCTAGCGCGCCGAAAATGGTGCAACCCACCACGCCGAACATTGCCGTCATCCACACGCCCTCGCCCATGCCGCGCTTTTTGAAGTAATTGGTGATGGTGCCCGAGGTATAGGCGCTGAAAATGCCGATGGTGCCTGAGATCGCGAGGTAGTTGAATGCGACCTCCGAGGCCGTCCAGCCATAAACGCGGATAAACAAACTTGGGTGCCAATAAGCGCCGCCATAGATTTCCAAAATCATCAGTGAGGCCGACACCAAGAACAATCCAAGCGATTTTTTGTTGGCCCACAAGAAGGCGCGTGTTTCCGGCCAGGTCGCGCGGCCCTTGTTGGCCGCAGCCAGCCCCAAGCGCGTGGGTTCACGCACCGTGAGAGCCAACATGAGCGCTGGGATGAGGCCCAACAGGCCCACGACAATCATCGAGGCCTGCCACGGCTTTACAGCGCCCACGAGGGGAATGGTGACAAACTCTAAACCGCGCATGCTTGCGATCACCGTGCCACCCACCAGGCTTGAGGTAACACCGGCAAATGCCGTGGACATGACATAGAACCCGAACGCGCGCGGGCGCTTAGCGGGCGCGAAGTAATCGGAAATCAGAGACGAAGCGCAGGGGTTGAGCGTGGACTCACCCACGCCAACGCCCATGCGCATGATGAACAGCGGCATGAAGCCCGGCGCCAAGCCGCACGCCGCCGTCATGACGCTCCACACCGTCATGCCCGCCGTCAGCAACCATTTGCGATTGAAACGGTCGGCGAACCAGCCCAGGGGAATGCCAAAGATGGTGTAGAAAATGGCAAAGGCGATGCCCTGCAGCAGGCCCATTTGCGTGTCATTCAGCGAGAAGTCTTTTTGAATATCGGGGGCAAGCAACCCGACGATTTGGCGGTCAACGAAGGCAAAGACATAGCCGAAACAAATGACGCCGAGCGTGTACCAGGCGTAACGGGCGGGGGGATAAGTCGGGGTGGTCATAAGATCACCACGGTTGCCGCTACCTCGTCCACGTTACTCGGGCCAAGCTTTCGCGGTAGCCTTTCAGCCCATAGGCAATTGTCAAACAGCCAATCGTGCCGGTGACAATTGTCACCAGGCTGAGAGAGTCAGCAATGCGCATTTTGTCGCCGAACACATTGTCGGTCACCCAGCCTGTCAGCAGCGGGCCGATGCCCGATGAAATCAGGCCCACCAGGAAAATATAAGTGGACGTGAAGAAGCCACGCATTTCGTTGGGCGCGATTTCGCTAATGGCCGCCAAGGCCAGCACCGTTGGGTAGTTGGAGAACAACCCGGTCAGCACGAAGGCCGTCAGTGCCAACTCGGGCGTGGGCATTTGTGGCGAGATCACGCCGCCTGCCACCACGCCGATACACCCGATGAGGGCGACCCTCATGGTGCCGTCGGGGCGGCCGCGGTCTTTGAATTTGGTGGCAAGCCAGCCGCATGACAGCGCACTGATGACACCCATGAACAAACCCGGCACACCATAGCTGATGGCGAATTTGGCTGGGCCCCATTGATGAATACGGTCGAAGTACACCGCCATCCAATTCACCCAGGCATAGATGCTCATGATCACCATGGATATGCCGATGTGGTGACAGATGATGGCGTGGCGGTTGGCCTTGAAGAAGGTTTTGATATCGTCCCAGCTAGCCTTGCCCTTTTCTTTGGCCGCCAATTCCTTGCGCGCGGGTTCCTTCACTGTCATCAAGAAAATCAACGCAGGGATCAGCCCACCTAGCCCCACGAATAAAAACATCGCGCGCCAGGGTTTCATCTCGCCGAAAATGCCAAGATCGACCACTTGGTATTTGGCGAGAAAGCCAAACACCAAACCGCCACCCAGGTACGTCAATCCCGTGCCAAAGGCCGTGCCCATGACGTAGATGCCAAAGGCCCTGGGCCGCGACTTCGGCGGAAAATAATCGCCGATGATGGAGGCCGAGCACGGGTTCAGGGTCGCCTCACCCACGCCCACGCCAACCCGGCACAGAAAGAAACTCCAGAACGTGCCTGCGAACCCGCATGCCGCCGTCATGATGCTCCAAATCGACATACCAATGGTGAGGATGGCTTTGCGGTTCCAACGGTCGGCGAGCCAGCCAATCGGGATACCGAACAATGTATAGAACAGCGCAAACGCGATGCCCTGCAAAATGCCCATGTCGGTGTCGGAGAGCAGCAGGTCTTTTTGAATTTGGGTGGTCAGCAACCCAACGACGATGCGGTCGATGAACGCGAACACATAGCCAATGCACATCACCGAAACGACGTACCAGGCGTAATTTTGCTTTGGGTAACCCGCAACCACGGCATCGTCGCTCGCGGCAGAGCCTGCCGCCGGCACCGATCCAGCCATGTGAAATATCCCCCGAAATCTCACTGCGCCTGACGCGAATCAGGCTTTTGAAACAAAAGGCTAGCAGAGGCTTGCGGGGTTGTCGCGGGTGTTTGGGGCCACTAAGCGAGCAATTTACCCCGACGCACGGGTGTTGGGGCGGCCAATGCAAGTGTAAGTGAAGCCTGCAGCCGCCATATCGGCGGGCACGTAAATATTACGCATGTCGATCATCACCGGCGATTTCAACAAGCCCTTCATGCGTTTCAAGTCGAGGCTGCGGAACTGGTTCCATTCAGTGAGGATCGCCACCGCATCGGCCCCAGTCATGGCTTCATAAGCGTCCTTGCAGAACACCGCACCCGGCAGCAGTTTCTCGGCTTCAGGCATGCCTTCGGGGTCATACACGCGCACCGTGGCGCCCGCCGTGCGCAACGCCGGCACGATATCGAGGCTCGGGCTTTCGCGCATGTCATCGGTGTTGGGTTTGAAGGTCAGGCCCAGCACGGCGATAGTTTTGCCGCGTACTGTGCCACCGCACGCAGCGATGATTTTTGCCGCCATGCGTACTTTGCGCAGGTCGTTGATCTCGGCCACGGTTTCGACAATACGCAAAGGCGACTTATGCTCCTGCGCCGTCTTCGTCAGCGCGAGTGTGTCTTTCGGGAAGCAACTGCCGCCATAGCCGGGTCCAGGATGCAAAAATTTCTTGCCAATGCGCCCATCAAGGCCAATGCCTTTGGCGACATCGTGAACATCAGCGCCCACCTTCTCGCACAGGTCAGCGACCTCGTTGATGAAGGTGATCTTGGTGGCCAGGAATGCATTTGCCGCGTACTTGATCAATTCAGATGTTTCGAGATTGGTGAACAGGATCGGCGTCTCGATGATGTAGAGAACGCGGTACAATTTGCGCATCAGCTCGCGTGCACGATCAGACTCCGCGCCAATCACCACGCGGTCGGGCCGCATGAAGTCGTTGATGGCCGAACCTTCGCGCATGAATTCCGGGTTCGAGACCACATCGAATTCCGCATCGGGCCGGGCGGCCTTGATGATGCGCTGCACTTCGCGCCCCGTGCCCACCGGCACGGTCGATTTGGTGACCACCACCGTGTAATGATCCATCGCTACGGCGATTTCTTTGACCACAGCATACACATACGACAAATCGGCATGGCCATCGCCACGGCGGCTAGGTGTGCCGACCGCGATGAACACAGCATCAGCGCCCTTCACCGCGACGGCGAGATCGGTCGTAAACGACAAGCGTCCGCCCTCGACATTGCTTTTTACCAGTTCGTCCAGGCCCGGCTCGAAAATGGGAATTTCACCCTTCTTCAAACGTTCGATTTTGTCGGCGTCTTTGTCCATGCAAACCACTTCGACGCCGAACTCGGAAAAACATGTTCCCGAGACGAGGCCGACGTACCCGGTTCCGATCATTGCTACGCGCATCGTTGAAACCCTTTGGCGTTGCCGCCTACTTTTTTGATTCTGTCAGCAACCGTTCGATGATCGGGCGCAAGCGGCCGGTCAATTCAGGGTGCGCCAGCCCGAAGGCCACGTTCGCCTCGATAAAGCCTACGCGCGTGCCGCAATCGTACCGCGTGCCTTCGAACCGCAAGCCATGGAACGGCACGCTACCAATGGTGCGGTTGAGTGCGTCAGTAAGTTGAATTTCGTTTCCCGCGCCCTTGGTGCGCTTGTCCAATTCTTTGAAGACGATAGGATCGAGGATGTAACGTCCGATGATCGCCAACGTCGAGGGAGCCTTGGGGGGGTCGGGCTTTTCCACCAATCCCTTGGCCTTGGCGAGATGGCCATCGTCGCTCTCCACATCCAAGATGCCGTAGCGGTTGGTTTGATCGCGCGCGACATTTTCCACTGCGACCATATGCCCACCAACCTTGGCGTGGGCATCGATCAATTGCTTCAGGCATGGGGTTTTCGACAGCACCATGTCGTCGGGCAAGATCACCGCGAAGGGTTCATCGCCGATGAGTTGCCACGCGCACCACACCGCATGCCCCAGACCCATCGGGTCGTGCTGCTTGACGATGTGCAAGCTGCCGGGTGGCAGCGTGGCGTCCATGATGATGTGCATCTCGGCCGTTTTTTTCTTCTCGGCCAGCATGCTTTCCAGCACCGGGTGAACCGAGAAATGATTGGCGATGGATTCCTTGCCGTCGGCGGTGACAAAAATGAATTCCTCGATGCCAGCTGCGCGCGCTTCTTCTACCGCGTACTGCACCACGGGCTTGTCGATCACCGGGATCATTTCTTTGGGAATGACCTTGGTGGCAGGAAGAAAGCGTGTGCCCAATCCGGCGACGGGCAGCACGGCTTTACGAACGCGTTGGGGCATTCAACGTCCTTCAAACAGTATCAACACAGCGGCCCGCTTTGTGCCATGAGGGCCCAAAGGCCGCAACGGGCAGGCCTAACCCTTCAGCAAAAAGTCCTTGGCTGCATTGATTTTGGCGGCCAAATAGTCCGATCCGCCGCGATCGGGGTGAAGCTGGGTCATGAGGCGGCGATAGGCCGATTTGATGTCCTCGGCTTTGGCATCTTGCGACAAACCCAAAATTTGTAGCGCCTCGCTCGTAGTCATTGCGGTCGAAGCCGTTGGTGTTCCGGCATTGGCCGAGGCACCCTGATGGCTGCGGGCACGCCAATCGGGATGGGCGCGGTCAAGGAATGATTCCAGCAAGGCGGCGGATTCAACATCGGCCCGGATCTCAGCCAGAAAAGTGATGAGTTCTTCGAAACTCAGGGCCGATAACTTGCGCCCAATAAACGCACCCTGAACCACGCTGCCATCCAAATGCCCGGTGTCGTGATCAAGCGTCATGCGCAAGTACGCCGATTGCACGTCGGATGATCCCTTCCCGCCAGCTCCACCCAAGCCGCGTGCGAAATTGCGGAACATTCCAGACATTTGCTGGCCCATTTGGATCATATTGAAGACACGCCAACCCCACGCCACCAAGCCCATGAGGGCTGCGATCGCGACACTGAGCCGCCCCGACAACGCCAGCACGGCCACCAACAACAGGCCAATGGAAATGCCCGTCCAGCGCATGGTTTTTTTGACGTCTTCAGTCTTGGCCCGGCCATACCAAGCCAGGAAATACAGAACGCCGCCAAGAATCAGAAGGCCAAGCAAGAAACTAGGCAACATTCCGTTAGCCCTTGATCTGTGTGGTTAGCCGCAACACATCGCCACCGGTGCGCTTGCCGAAATCCTCAAGCGCCCGCGCGCCACCGGCGGCGTAAACCGCGACCGCTTTTAATAAGTCGCGCAGTTTTTGCGGGCTTGAGGCATCGAAGCTGGCATATGCGCCTCGGGTCATCGCAGCGATGCGTTTAAAAACGCCAGCCGCCGGTTCGCCACCGCCTTCATGAAATATGAACACGGGGACACCCAGCACACCCAATTTTCCCGCCGCAGCCTCAACCAAATCTGCCATCTCCTCGACCGCATCACCAATGAAGACTACCGCATTAACTTTTTTGCGCCGGGTTTCTTCAGCAGTGTGATTCAAAATACGCTCGATTTGAGTTTGACCACTGAGAAATTGCACACGCCGCATGAGCTCCACCATCCGATTCGCATCGGCCGTCCAGGGGCTGGCGTCAAACTCCATCAAACCGCGATAATAGACCAACTGCACATCAAGACCGCCAGCAGTTGCCGCCTCTTTAAACATGTCAGCTTGGATCGAGATGGCTTGAGACCAGGTCGGGGCACGGCTGGCGGTCGCGTCCATGGCAAACATCAACCGCCCACGCTGGCCCGTCACCACGGGCACAGGCGAGCTTGCCACTTGTTTCAAGAACGCCGCCACATTGCCCCCAACCGGGCGATGGGCTGGCGTATTCGCGGATGGTTTATCGGGCGGCGGCATGATGAGGCTTCGAACTGGTTTTCTGGGGAGAGTCCGGCAAACCCAGGGACTGCAATAAGCTGTGGATTTCTGCTCGCGCGGCCACATGCGACATAGCCAAATGCCCGTCCTTACTTAGAACCGCGAGATCTTCGACTGTAAGGCCGTCTAAAAACATCTCGCGGTAAATCACCCGCTCGGCGATGCCCTGCGCCAACCCAAAGCCAATGCGTTTGGCCAATGCGTCAAGCAACTCACCCACCAAGCGTTTGTTGCGCGCATCAAGCTGGCCTAGGCGGTTGCGCACGACCACCCACTCAACCTGACCGCCATCACGCCGTGCGCGCAGTTGTTTGGCTTTCCATACACGTTCGGCATAACGGCTGGGCCTGGCGATGGTTTTCTTGAGCGGGTCAACGTCGGCCAACACGTCAAGATCGATCAGGCTATCGTTAAGCGGTGTGACAATGATATCGGCATAGGAATGGCCCGCGAGAGACAACGCAGAATCATGGCCTGGGGTATCGATCACCACTACGTCAACGCCCGCCAGATTGCCCAGCGCTTTTGTCAGTTCCGCTTCGTCGGCACCCTGAAACGCGGCGGGAAGAATGGACATATGAATCGAGTGCGCAATATTTTGTCCGCTCCGTTGACCGAATGACACTCGGTTGCTGACATAACGCGACAAAGTGCCCTGCCCTGCATCCAGATCAATCGTAGCCACCTTCAGCCCGCGCACCATCAGGGCGACGGCCAAGTGCACGGCCAGGGTTGATTTACCCGTACCGCCTTTTTCATTGCCGAATACGATGACTTTGGGTTGTGCCGCCATTGTGACCAAAGTTGAAAACGCCCTGAGCTTGAGTCTAGCTGTGACCAGGGGCCGCGACAACGGATGGCTGGTCATATTTCAGCCTAAAGTAATTGATATATCATGGGAATCTTGACCGAAGGCCGGTGTGCATCCACACTCGGCATGGTACAGATACGCCATATTGTTGGCCGTGTGTCAGATCATCACTTGTCATGACTTCGTCTGCTGAATCCGTTGATTGCGTCGTGATTGGCGCTGGTGTGGTCGGGCTTGCTGTTGCCCGCGCCATGGCGCGGGCTGGGCGCGAGGTGCTCATCCTCGAGGCCGAAGAGGCCTTTGGATCGGTGACCAGCGCACGCAACAGCGAAGTAATCCACGCTGGCATTTATTACCCGCATGGAAGCCTGAAAGAGCGGTTATGCATCGCAGGCCGCGACAAGCTTTACGCCTTTTGCCACGCCTATGGCGTTACCTATAAACGCACCACTAAAATTGTATTCGCGGCCGATGAGAACGAAGTTCCCGGCCTGAAAAAACTTCTCGCACATTCGGCTGAGGGTGGCGTGTACATGACCTACTTGCCGGGGCCTGAAGCCAAGAAGCTAGAGCCCAATTTGGTTTGCGCAGCGGCGCTGCTCTCACCGCTGTCGGGTATTGTCGATAGTCATGGCTTGATGCTGGCCATTTTGGGCGACGCCGAGGCTCATGGCGCGGTCATCGCCTACAACAGCCCCGTGACTGGCGGCGAAGCCACCGATAGTGGCGTGATCATTCAAGCTGGTGGTGCGACACCCATGACGCTGAAATGCAAAACCGTCATCAACTGTGCTGGCCTGTCGGCCCAATCCGTCAGCCGGGCGATTAAGGGCGTGGCCCCGTCCACAATCCCGCCGCAACATTTCGCCAAGGGCAATTACTTCTATCTCTCGGGTAAGGCCCCCTTCTCGCGCCTGATTTACCCTCTGCCAGGTGCCCATAGCCTCGGATTGCACTATACCCTCGACCTGGCCGGTCAGGGCCGCTTTGGGCCCGATGTGCAATGGGTCGACCACATTAACTATGACGTCGATGAGGGGCGTGGCCCGCAGTTTTATGCCGCCATACGCAAATATTGGCCTGACCTGCCCGACGATGCGCTACGGCCGGGATACAGCGGAATCCGGCCTAAAATTCAGGCGCCAGGCGAACCAGCCCGTGATTTCATGATACAATTGCCCAAAGAGACCGGCGTTAACGGATATACTGCACTTTACGGTATAGAATCGCCGGGATTAACGTCGAGCCTTGCCATAGCTGATTACGTCGCGGAACGCCTGTGACCCGGCACATTATTTTATTCTTTGCGGTTTTATTCTCGGTCGCCTTGGCCGTTGACAGCTCGTTGGCGCAACAAGCCCGCCAGCCCCCGCCAGAGGCCGCAGATCTCGAAGGCGGCGAGACGGGCGGACCGCCACCAACCGAGCCAGAAGAAATCCCCGAGCTCAAGCCGCAGGAAGACATCACCTCAATCAAGCCCTTGCCACCGGAGTTGCCCGACCGCACCACCGAGTTGCTGGGCGATATCAATGTCATTCTCGATATCCCGCTCAATCAGATTCCCAACTACCGCGACCACATGCGCCAAATTGTCGAAGAGTTGACCGGCTATGCACGCGGCCGCAATCCGGGCTTCACAGTCGTCACCTACGGCGGGTTCGATCTTTTCAGCTGGAGCCAGCGTGAATATGACTTGGCCGAATTAAAGCGGCCCGAAATGACCAAGCCATCGGCCGTCGCCGTCGCCGACACCGAATTACCGGTCGGCTTTCCGATCCGGCGTTACCAGCAGCGTGTCAACGGGTTCATCCTCGACGGATTTTATTGCGCGCCAATCCGTGTTCCAGCGGCTGACGTCGAGACCATGCGCGCGCAAAGCCTGAAAGCACTTACGGTTGATCATTGCCCGGAGGAGCGCGCCCAAACAGCCTTCGAACTCGCCCGTAAAGCTGGCATCGTGGCGCATGTCGACACCGACATGATGGGTAAGTTCGCCGTCGTGCCAACCGTAAAGCCGGATCCTGAGAACTCAGCCAACGTCGAAAACCTGACGGAGGCGCGCAGTATGTTGATCAATCTCAACAACCGCGGCTTCGGCAATAAGGCAAACTGGCTTTTGGCGTTAAAAAATACCAACCACGATGTCGTCGTCGTTGATGGCTTCTACAATGGCAATCAAGCATTGACGAAAGACGATGTCCGCGGATTGAAATACAAAAAACTTGGTTCGCGGCGCTTAGTGTTGGCGTGGCTCGATGTCGGCCAAGCGTCGGATGAACGTTATTATTGGCAACGTGAATGGCGCGTGGGTAATCCCACCTGGATCAAGGCGCTCGACCGCTCATCGCCAGGTAAATATCACGTCGAGTTCTGGAATCCGGCCTGGAAAGCGATCATCGGCAAGACGTTCGGCGGGTTGGTCGATTTGGGTTTCGATGGGATCGTGCTGGCAGGCGTGGAAAGCTATCGCCGCTGGGAATTCATGACGCCGGTGAATTAGCCGCTTTTGGCTCGGTGACTTTCTTGATCGCCAGCGACAACCCAGTCAGCAACTTCTGACCCATCGCGCCCCCCTCGCCTTCCATCTTTTGCTGAATGACCAGGCGCAAGGTTTCGACGTGCAGCTTGACGATGTCCATTTTGGGGTCGTCAAGATTGTTGCCTTGAATTTCGATGAAGCGGCACAGTTGGCTGCCAACCGTCGTCATCAACGGAAATCCAAAACTGCCGCCTTGGCCTTTGATCTCGACGACCTTGTTGTAAAGGTCTTCGATATGCTTGGCGCGATTGTCCTTATCCTTGACTGCGAGATCGCAAGCGGCGGCGAGTTTATCGAGGTCGCCGCCCACCCAGCCCAAATACTCACCCTTCATGCTGCCAATTTTAGTGTCGGCGGCCCCAACAAGGCTTGGATCAATCGTGAGAACGACCCCTGCGGCGATTTGCTTTTTGCGCAAATTGTTTGGCGGGGTGATGTACTTAACGGACGATTCGGACATTACAAAAGAATCCCAACGCAGTGGGCCAGTGTAGCCGGAAATGGCGGGCCGCGAAACCCCAACCTAGGCCGGAGTTTGGCCGCCTTTATGGCGCCCTGATCGCCTAAAGGACGATGGCCGCCGCGAGTCCAAGGAATGTGAAAAAACCAACAACGTCAGTCACCGTCGTCAGAAAAACGCCGCCTGAAGCAGCCGGATCGAGGTTGAATTTCGCCAGCATGAGCGGGATCACAATTCCGGACAAGCCGGCCACAGTCAGGTTTACGAACATCGCGACGCCGATGGCGATGGCCAGAAAAATATCATCGAACCAAACATAGGTGATGACGCCCACGATGGCGGCGAATAGCAAACCATTGATCATGCCGACGAAGAGCTCTTTGCCGGTAATGCGCAAGGCATTGCTGGAATCCAGCTCGCGGGTTGCGAGCGCGCGCACCGCCGTGGCTAGGGTCTGGGTGCCCGCATTACCGCCCATCCCGGCGACAATCGGCATCAGCACAGCCAGCGCAGCCAATTTGGCGATAGACTCCTCAAACATGCCAACCACGGCCGAGGCGAGAAAGGCCGTGAGGAGATTGATAAACAGCCAGGGAAAACGCGAATTAGCAGTGCGAATAATTGCGTTATAGAGGCTTGAGACTTCTGTATTGCTGACGCCGGCCATCTTAAGGATGTCTTCCTGGGCCTCTTCTTCGATCACGTCGACGATATCATCAATGGTAATTTGGCCGACAAGACGCCCTGATTTATCCACGACCGGCACGCTGACCAGGTTGCGTTGCTTAAACAAGAACGCGACATCTTCCCGGTCCATATCTAGCGCAACCGGTTCGACGTCGCGGTCGAATAAATCCTTCATGCGTTCGGGCCGTTTCGAGCGCAATAAACGCGATAACTCGACCATGCCTTGAGGGCGGTTGCGCGGATCAACCACGAAGACGGCATAAAATTTTTCGGGCAACGTTTGAACCGCACGCATGTAGTCGATAGTCTCGCCGACCGTCCAATAGTTTGGCACAGCCACGAATTCACGCTGCATCAGGCGTCCGGCCGAACTTTCGGCGTAGGACAAGCCCTGCTCGATCAACATGCGGCTGGCTTGTGGCATGCGCGCAGCCACCTGGGCGCGTTCCTCGGCCGAGAGTTTGGACGACACGTACACCGCATCGTCGGAATCAAGTTCGGCCAAGGCGGCCGCAAAATCCTCGAAGCCTAGTGCTGCCATCACTTCGTCGCGCACAACCTCGGCCAACTCGGGCAAAACATCGGCGTTAAACTCATCGCGGATGGTCTCAACCAGCAGCTTGCGGTCTTCGCTGTCCAAGCGTTCAAGCAAGTCGGCCATGTCGGCATAGTGCAGACCGGAAACCAACTCCTTCACCCGCGCACGGTTGCCGGCGCGCAAGGTTGTGGCGACCTCGGCGACAAATGCAGCGTCAAGACCGAAACTCTCTTCGGTCTCGACCGTTAGCTTGCGATGGGAAATGCTATCCGACATCGGGCGATACTCAATTTTCCGCGCTGCGCTCCGGCGCCATGGCGATTACTGATCAAGCAACTTGTAGAGAACAATCAGGTGCCCATCGGGATCGACAAAAGCGGTTTCGCGTCCTTTGGGCTTGCCGTCGGCCCCCGGCAATGGTTGCTCTGGCACGACTTTGAGGCCCATGGCTTTGGCCTTGCCAACCACCTCGTCGAAATTCGGGCAATTGATCACGGTGGCCGACATGTGCGGTTCAGGTGGGCGCGGTAAGGGAATGCCGCGCACTTCTGTGATCGCCAAGGTGCGTTCTTGGGTTGGGCTGTCGAGCGTCGCGAAGCGCAGCTTCGCTTCCTTGGGAAACCCGAAGACCGGATAGGAATAAGAGTCCGATGCCGAGTCTTTGAGATGATTGACCGTGAATCCCAGGATATCCCGGTACACCTTCAGCGAACGTTCCATGTCAGCGACACAGAGATTTGTGCGCTTCAGCATGGGCATGGCGGCACCTCGTCGGTCTGGCCCCCTCGACGAGCGACGGTGGGCGGTTGCAAAATGTGGGCTGGCGACGCGACGATAGACGCGACGCCGACCCTTTTGCCCTAGACCTTTATCATAGGCCGATCAAGCGAAAGTGCCGTGAACCCGAACTACATGTCGTCAGGCAAATTAAGAGAGAAAATGGTGCGGTCGAAAGGAATCGAACCTTCACGGGTTGCCCCACAGCGACCTCAACGCTGCGCGTCTACCATTTCCGCCACGACCGCACGTCTAGGAGGGATTGAGGCCGGTTAAGGCCCCGATAGAGGCGCGGGAATACCAAATCGGCCCCTTATAAGCAACCTTGCGTCACCGGCCTTGGAAAACGCCCGAATATGCTAGAGTTAGGGCCATGGACGACGTTATCGACGACCTGAAAACGACAACCGCTTGCGCCCCTGAGGGCCGTTGGCAGGCCGAGGCTGGGCCGGTTGAGGTCATATACGCGACCGCGCCGGTACCCTACCAAGCCGCCTTGGCCGTCATGGAAGCTCGCGTTGCGAAAATCCATGAAGATTCAACCAACGACTTGCTGTGGTTGTTGGAGCACCCCCCACTCTACACCGCAGGCACTTCGGCCAAGGCCGCTGACCTGCTGGCCCCGGATCGCTTTCCGGTGTTTCAAGCTGGGCGCGGTGGGCAATATACCTACCACGGGCCTGGCCAACGGGTGGGATACGTCATGATGGACTTGAAGCGTCGGGCCGCAGGCCCTGGGCCAGATGTGCGATGTTTTGTCCACGACCTGGAAGAATGGCTAATCCGCACCATTGCCAGATTTGGCATAAAGGCCGAGCGGCGCGAGGGCCGCATCGGATTATGGGTGGCACATCGCGATGGCAAAGAAGATAAAATAGCAGCCTTAGGCATACGCGTGCGCCATTGGATCAGCTTTCATGGCGTATCGCTGAACGTGAACCCGGACCTCTCGCATTTCACGGGTATCGTGCCCTGCGGCATTAGCCAGCACGGCGTGACATCACTCCATGCCCTGGGCGTAAAACCAACCATGGCCGAGGTGGACAAAGCGCTAGTGGAAGAATTCCAAACGGTTTTTGGAATCCGTTAGCCTGCTTTCTTCCCATCCAAGATCGCGCCCGGATCAGCCCATACGTCGGCATGGTACTTCTTAGTCCACTCTTGGTACTCGGCTGGGTAATCAGTCATTTTGGCCAGGCGGCGGCCTGCTGCATTGCCCAGAAGGTGCCCCGGGCGGTCACCCATCTTCAGCCATGGGCGCCACGACACAACACCGTTGAAGTGAACATGCGTGGCTGTCTGCATGAGCTTGGGGTCATTTAATTCTGCCAAGGTTGTTTGGTAGGTCGTGACCTCGTTGTAAGCAAATTTGGGGCCCTTGAAGTCCGGCGATGTTCCAACTTTGCTTTCCTCGACGATCCATACATCGTTGTTGACCACTCGGGCGGGTAAAAACCGGTTGGCGATCGACATGCCACGGGCCTCGCCAGCGGCACTGCCGATTTTCAGGCCATCGGCAGTAATAGTGATGGTACTGGGCCCCATGCGGGTTTGGGGAACTGTTACGGTCTCGCCGGTATAGGGATTCTTGAAGTTCTCTAGCAACCCACCGGTTTCCCAATCGGTGAAATAGGCCACCTCGAAGGTGCGGCCTTCAAAGTTTCCATCGGGAAGTTTTTTATACCGGCTGAAAGTGCCGCCCAGCACGCCATAAAGCGGCGTGATGCGGTCATCAATGACACCGTAATAAAGCCCTTTCACGTAGCCCATGCAGATGCGTTCATCGAGGGAACCGCGCATTTTTTGCAGGGCGGTGAGGAAGTCGGACTTATTCTTGAGATCGAGGGATTTGCCCGCGCCTTGCGCGTCGGCGGGAGCTATGAGGCCAGGCATTCCCAAGGCAAGCGCACCAAACCCAAGAGTAGAACGGCGTGAGGTGAGCATGGGGGCGTTGGTCATGGGTATCTCCAAAAAATGCGGATCTGGATGCAAGTACATCCGATCAGAGGCCGGGAGTCGATTGGCAAAGGTAAGGGGATTGGCCTAGGTTCACACGTTGGACAAACCTTCCTCCAAAAACATGGCCCCTCTTCCGCCCCCAGAATCATTGCGTGTGGTCGCCGCCGAACCCTCGGTAACAGGTGGCTATGCCTTGCTCGATTCTGGCGCAGGCCGAAAACTCGAGCGTTTTGGCAGCGTTGTGGTGGACCGGCCCGAACCCCAAGCCATGTGGTCACAACGCCTTCCCAAGACCAAATGGGACAAGGCCGATGGCCTGTTCGATGGCAGCGATGAAGACGAGCAGGGCCGCTGGACCCACCGCGGCACGACGCCGCGCGATTGGCCCATGGCCATTGGCGGGGTCACCGCCGTGTGCCGCTTTAGCGCCTTCCGCCATATGGGCGTGTTCCCCGAACAAGCCCTCCATTGGCAATGGATGGCCGAACGTTTGTCCAAAGCGCCCGAAAAACCACGCGTACTGAACCTGTTTGCCTATACCGGTGTGTCATCGCTGATCGCTGCAAAAGCTGGCGCCGAAATCACCCACGTCGATGCGTCGAAAAAATCCGTAGCTTGGGCTAAGGAAAATCAAACCGCATCGGGACTGGAAGCCGCACCCATCCGATGGATTGTCGATGACGCACGTAAATTCGCAGCACGTGAGGTTAGGCGCGGCAAAACCTATCATGGCCTGGTGCTCGACCCGCCAAAGTTTGGCCGTGGCCCCGAGGGCGAGACGTGGGAGTTGTTCGACCATCTGCCCGAGTTGATGCGCGATTGCGTGGAGCTAATCGACCCTGCCTTTGGCTTCATGATTTTCACGGCCTATGCCATTCGTGCATCAGCCCTGGCCATGGATGGCGTGATGAAAGATGTATTGGGCCCGCGTGGTGGGTCGTTCGAGAGCGGCGAACTCGCCATCCGCGAAGCTGCTGTGCCAACTACAACCTCCCGGCTGTTGCCAACATCGCTGTATGTGCGCTGGCAGAGTTAAGCCGTAACAGGATCGTGCGTATCGAGTTGGTTAAAGCCATTATCGGGAATTGCAGGCAGCGGCTTATCCATCACCTTGGTATCCACCGCCGTGACCCGCGCTAACATTGGCCCGGCCTGGCACTCACCAACAAACTGATCAACCGCATCTTTGGGCCCTTGGGCGACAGCCTCGACATTGCCGTTGGTAAGATTACGCACCCAGCCCTTAAGGCCGAGCTTACGCGCCGCCTTGGACGCCCAAGCCCGATACCCCACGCCCTGCACGCGCCCAGAAATGAGCAAATGGACGGTTGTGATATTGTCTGGGCTCATCGCCACGAACGATAATGATTAGGCGAACTCTAAAATCACCTGATCAACGGCCAAGCTGCCGCCAGCGGCTTGGTGAATCTTTTTCACCGTGCCGTCGCGCTCGGCCTTGAGCACATTTTCCATCTTCATGGCCTCGACAATGGCCAGCGTTTCGCCCGCCTTGACCTCTTGGCCTTCTTTGACCGCCAGCAACACTAGCAGCCCCGGCATGGGCGAGAGCAAATACTTCGACAAATCCGGCGGTGGTTTGAATGGCATGAGTTTGTTCAGCTCCGCCTCGCGCGTGGTGAGCACCTTCACGTTCATTTGCGCACCGGCATGGAACAGCCGATAGCCCGCCCCACTCCGGTCGATCTGCACCGTCACTTCGTCGGAAGCACCCTTGTCGATGCGTACCTCGGCTGTGAGTAGCGGCTTGCCGTAAGTCCAAGCACTGGCGACACTCATCGTCCGTTCACCGACCTTTACCACACCACTGGCTGGGCCGAGATTCGGATCATGGCCAGCCTCAGGGTGCGGCGCGACCCAGGCCTGATGGGCAGATAACGTTTTGCCCTGCCCTGAGACGACCATCCATGTCTCAGGTAAGTCGCGGCCATGACCGGCGATCTGGCCTGAAATGTTACACGCGCGTGCCTGATAGGCGTGATGCACCAGGGCTGCGATACCGACCAGCAAGGTTGGGTCTTTCGCAGGCAAATCCTTTGCCGCAAAGCCGTCGGGATATTCCTCGGCGATAAAGTTGGTGGAAATTTTCCCATCCACGAATTTTTTCTTGCCCATGAGCGAGGCAAGGAATGGAATGTTGTGGCTGACGCCGCGAATATAATAGGCGTCGAGCGCTTCGCGCATGTGCGCGATGGCCTCATTGCGGTTTTTTCCGTAGGTCACCAGCTTGGCGATCATGGGGTCATAATAGACCGAGATTTCCCCGCCCTCGTACACGCCCGTATCGACGCGCACGTTGCGCCCTTCCAGCGGCGGCATATAACGCACCAAGCGCCCCGTGGATGGCAGGAAGTTACGGTAGGGGTCTTCGGCATAGACGCGGCTTTCCATCGCCCAGCCATTCAATTGCACGTCTTTTTGGGCGAATGGAATTTTCTCGCCGTAAGCGATGCGGATCATCAACTCCACCAGGTCGAGTCCCGTGACCATTTCGGTGACCGGATGTTCCACCTGCAAACGGGTGTTCATTTCGAGGAAATAGAAGTTGCGCTTCTGATCGACGATGAATTCGACCGTGCCCGCGCTGACGTATTTGACGGCCTTGGCCAGCGTCACGGCTTGTTCGCCCATTGCTTTGCGGGTTTTAGCATCCAGAAACGGCGACGGAGCTTCTTCGATCACCTTCTGGTGACGGCGTTGGATCGAGCATTCGCGCTCGCCTAGATAAAGGGTGTTGCCCCTGCGATCGGCGAGCACTTGAATTTCGATATGGCGCGGTTGCTCGATGTAGCGCTCGATAAATACGCGATCATCGCCAAAGGATGACTTGGCTTCCGATGTGGCGCGTTCAAAGCCTTCGCGTATTTCGGACTCGTTCCGCGCGATGCGCATGCCCTTGCCGCCGCCACCCGCCGAGGCTTTGATCATCACCGGGTAGCCAACGTCTTTGGCGATCTTGGTGGCGTGGGCCACGTCTTTAATCACACCGTTGAAGCCCGGCACGACGCTGACACCCGCCTTGACTGCGAGTTTTTTGGACTCAATTTTGTCGCCCATAGCCTCAATGGCATGGGCATCGGGGCCGATGAACGTAATCTTGGCTTTCGCCAGCGCTTCTTGGAATTTGCGGTTCTCGGACAAAAACCCATAGCCTGGGTGCACCGCTTCGGCCTTGGTTTGCTTGCAAGCTTTTACGATGCGGTCGATCTGCAAATAGCTTTTGGCTGACGGCGCCTCGCCGATGTGCACGGCCTCATCGGCCATTTGCACGTGCAGCGCGTCCTTGTCGGCATCGGAGTACACAGCGACGGTTTTGATGCCCATCTTGCGCGCGGTTTTGATGACGCGGCAGGCAATCTCACCCCGGTTGGCGATCAGAATTTTTTTGAACATGGCGGGGCGCTCTTACAACGGAATATTGCCATGCTTCTTCCAAGGATTCTTGATGTCCTTGGTTTTGAGCATGTTGAGTGAGCGGCAAATACGTGCCCGCGTAGTGTGCGGCAAAATCACGTCATCGACGAAGCCCAGGTTCGCCGCCTTGAAGGGATTGGCAAAGTTCTCTTCGTACTCTTTGGTGCGGGCAGCGATCTTGGCCTTGTCGCCGATGTCTTGACGGAAAATGATTTCCACCGCGCCCTTGGCACCCATCACAGCGATCTCGGCGGTGGGCCAGGCAAAATTCACATCGGCGCGCACGTGCTTGGAACTCATGACGTCATAGGCCCCGCCATAAGCCTTGCGGGTGATCAACGTGATCTTTGGCACCGTGGCTTCGGCATAGGCGAACAAGAGCTTCGCACCGTGCTTGATGATGCCGCCGTATTCCTGGGCCGTGCCCGGCAGGAAGCCCGGCACATCGACAAACGTGAGGATGGGAATATTGAAGCAGTCACAAAAACGAACAAAGCGCGCAGCCTTGCGGCTTGAGTCGATATCAAGGCAGCCAGCCAGCACCATGGGCTGGTTGGCGACGATACCGATGGTGGAGCCTTCCATGCGGGCAAAGCCACAGATGATATTCTTGGCGAAATGTTCGCCGACTTCGAAGAAATCACCCTCGTCGACGATCTTGGTGATCAATTCCTTCATGTCATAGGGTTTGTTGGGGTTCTCGGGCACCAACGTGTCGAGCGAATAGTCGTCGCGGTCAGGCGGGTCAGCACACGGTACGACCGGGGGCTTTTGTTTGTTGTTGAGTGGAAGGAAATCCATCAACCTGCGAAGCTGCAGCAGGGCATCCACATCGTTCTCGAACACGCCGTCGGACACCCCCGACTTCGAGGCATGGGTCATGGCGCCGCCCAGCTGTTCGTGCGTTACGCTTTCATGGGTGACGGTTTTGACCACATCCGGCCCAGTCACGAACATGTAACTGGTGTCTTTCACCATGAAGATGAAGTCGGTGATGGCGGGCGAATACACCGCCCCACCCGCACAGGGGCCCATGATCATGGAAATTTGCGGCACAACGCCCGAGGCCAACACGTTTTGTAGAAACACGTCGGCGTATCCAGCCAGCGAGTTGACGCCCTCTTGGATACGCGCACCCCCTGAGTCATTGAGGCCGATCACGGGCGCGCCCACCTGGACGGCTTTTTCCATGATCTTGAGGATCTTCTTGGCGTGGGATTCCGAGAGCGAGCCGCCAAAAACTGTAAAGTCCTGACTAAACACGAACATCGGGCGGCCATTGATCAGGCCATAGCCCGTGACTACCCCGTCGCCCGGAACCTTTTGTTCGGCCATGCCGAAATCGGTACAGCGGTGCTCGACGAACATGTCCCATTCTTCGAATGAACCCTCATCGAAGAGCAGTTCGATGCGTTCGCGGGCCGTCAGCTTGCCCTTGGCGTGTTGGCTATTGATACGGGTCTGCCCCCCGCCAAGGCGCGCCAAACGGCGCATATCGTCGAGTTTCTTAATGATCGCGCTCATGCCCTACCCGGTCTAATGGCCGCAGGAAGAAAGGTCGGAAATAGTTGAAAATTCGCCCCTCACGGGTGCACCGCGGAGGGCCCCGCCCTGCCTTGAGTTAGCATACCCAACCCCCTCTCCCGCCACAAAAAAGTTACCCTGCCCCGGATGTGGCCCAGAAGCAACACCGGGCCGGAATCTCGCACTGTTTGTAGGGTGGTCCAATCGGAAGTAAGACTGTGATAATATTACTTAATACCGTAGCTTCCGCTTTAGAAGACTGGCCAGTTTTGCTCGGTATGGCCGTATTCTGAGATATCAACAATAAGGGGATCACATGCACGTTTCTCGCTCGTGGCGTCATTTGTCTGCATCTGTCAGTGGCTTTGCCATTTTGGCAACACTTCCAATCGTCAGCCCTGCGCTGGCCCAACAACAGCAGGCCCAGGCTCAAAGCATGGCGCTTGAAGAAATTGTCGTCACCGCGCGTAAACGCCAAGAAAGCTTAATGGAAGTGCCGATCGCGATCACGGCTTTTTCGGCCAATGACATTGAAGCCATCGGCATCAAGCAGCTCAACGACATCATGATCATGACGCCCAGCTTCCACTTCGTGAACCAGCAAGGCGGTTCGGGTCGTAACGACCGCTCGGCCAATGCGCTCGTGTTCCGCGGTCTTTTTCTAGCCAACAATGTCGGCGCCAATGCGGGCGGACAATTGTTTATCGACGGCTCGCCGGTATTCGGCGCCCAACCGCCGCCAGCAGTCGATGTCGAACGCGTCGAAGTCCTGAAGGGACCACAGAGCGCTTATTTCGGCCGTTCGACCTTCGTCGGCGCCATTAATTTCGTGACTAAGGATCCAAACTCTGACGAATTCAAAGGCCGCGTCTCCGCCGAATTTTCGAGCTGGGATTCGCATGACGGTAGCCTGACGTTTGAAGGCCCCTTGATCCAAGATAAGCTCGCAGGCCGCATCACGGGCCGGAGTTTCCACCGCGGTGGCCAATACCCGAATGCTGCCGACACCTCGGAAAAACTCGGCGAGCAAAACAGCACATCGATCACGAGTTCGCTAGTCTTCACACCAAGCGATGCATTGAAGTTGAAACTCTGGGTCAATCGGTTCGAGGACGACGATGGCCCTCCGAGTCAGGCCGTATTGTTGCAGGAGAACTTCAACTCCTTCGTGAACACCGATAAATCGTGCACCCCAATCGGCACAACGCCGCGGCCACGGGCTGGCGCGCCGAGTACCCGCGTTGGCTTTGGTTATTTCTGCGGAGAGTTACCGAGCTTCTCTGACCTACCGATATCGATCATTTCCGGCGATTGGAACTTGAACCATCCCAACACGCAAAACGCATTATTCAAACCACCTTCACAATGGGTCATCTTCGATCCGTCGTTCAATAGACATGGCGGCCTCCGTCGGATCGGCCAACAGGCGACGTTTAGCATCGACTATGATTTGGACGGTTATAGCCTCGAAGCGCAAACAGCTGCCCATTTTGACAAATCTCAGACCATCGTCGACTTGAACTATCGCGATGGTCGTGACCGCCCGAACCCGTTGTTCGCAGGCTCGCCCACGACACGCGTGCCGTGGTTACAGTTCCTGCTGCTATTGCAGGGTAAATCGCGCGATTGGAGTCAGGAATTTCGCGTCACATCGCCGCAGGACCAGCAACTTCGCTTCACGGTCGGCGGTAACTATCTCGACCTCCACACGCCTGGCGGCACGGTCTACGGCATGTCGACGATCGGGCCGCTTTTCACCGCGGCCATCACCCAACAAGATATCTCAACACCGGCGGTGTTCGGCGCTTTGTATTATGATATCACGGAGGAATTAACCGCTAGCGCCGAAGCCCGGTATCAGTGGGATAAAATCATAGTCACTCCACGCGTTGGGACCACTGGGCTCGTCGTAACGGGTGTTGCGGCCAATCCGCTTCAAAACACCTTTAAGAGCTTCTCGCCACGCGTCTCACTCGACTATAAATTCAGCGAGGACTCGACGATTTATGCGTTGTTCTCGCGTGGCTACCGCCCCGGTGGTTTCAACACCGGATTAGTGACCTCGACTCAGGCGACATTGGACGCATTACGAGCTGTGGTGCCCAACGCCGGGATTTCGTTCGAGCAAGAACGGGTGGACAACTACGAAGCTGGCATCAAGGCGACTTTCTTGGACGGCCGCGCCCGAGCCACATTCACGGTCTATCGTGACACATGGGCCAATGGTCAGGTTGCGAATGCCGTGCCGGTTACACTGCCTCCGGCCGTGCCCGGCGGTCCTCCAGTCGGCAATTTGATTGGATTGACCATCAACAATGGCACCGCGCGCCTTGAGGGTGTCGAAGTTGAAAGCCAGTTTGCGGTGACCGACAATTTCCGGCTATCGGGTACCTTTGGCTTAAACAAGACAGAGATCAAAACCTTCGGCCTCGGTGTCGGCAATTGTAGTGACTGTAACTTCATCTATGGCAGCTTTGCCGGCGCACTCGGCAACCATCTGCCGACGTCGCCCAAGTACACTTGGTCGCTATCGGCCGACTATTCCAATCAATTGGTCGGCAATTACGAATGGTTCACTCGAATCGATACCAACCACCAGGGCCGGACTTATACTGACTTCTCAAACGTCTCCTGGACGGCGCCGTGGTATAACGTCAACGTTCACCTCGGCATTCGTAACGAAAACCTTACGGTCGAGGCCTTCGTCAACAACCTGACCAAAAACGACGAATCGCCCGCCAGTATCTTTGGTGTCGACGTGTTCAGCTTCTTGGTGCCACCGCAGAAAAACAGGATCAGCTTGACGCCTCCGCTACCGCGCGCGATTGGTGTTCGCGCGTCATATAACTTCTAATCGCGTACAAACATTCGTACTTATGAAGGGCCGGGGTCACCCCCGGCCCTTTTCGTTTGTGCAATTGTCTTTGATCCCGCCCAACCCCCCGCGTATAAAAACCCCATGCCTGAGATCATAGCTGCCAAGAAACCGATGAACCAATGGCTTAAACTCGCCCTCGAAATGGGGCCGCTATTGGTGTTCTTTTTTGGCAACGCGCGCTTTGGTATTTTTCCCGCCACCATCGCGTTCATGGTGGCCACGGTTTTGGCGCTGGCGGTGTCGTACGCGATGGCGCGCACTATCCCCATAATGCCCTTGGTGGCAGGCGGGTTCGTGCTCGTGTTCGGTGGCCTCACGATATATTTAGAGAACGACCTGTTCATCAAAATCAAGCCGACCATCGTGAATTTGCTGTTCGCGGGTGTCCTATTCACGGGCCTGATGATGAAACGTATGTTCATCAAAATCGTGCTGGAAGCCGCCGTTCAAATGAGCGAGCGCGGCTGGCTCCTGATCACCCGCGCGTGGATCGGGTTTTTCATCTTGCTGGCCGTTCTGAATGAATTAGTCTGGCGTAACTTCGCCACCGATACATGGGTGAGTTTCAAGGTCTTCGGTATCATGCCGCTGACCTTGGTGTTCAGTTTCGCGATGATTCCCATCATCATGAAACATCAAATTCACCCCGCCGCCCAGGACGGTTCCGATAACCAGGCCTAGTCATGGGGTAGACAATGCTTCACTGCGGGGTGTATGAGGCGGCCAGCGCGCTCGATATTGGGCGTACAATTGGGGCCAAATGCCCCCTGCCAATCTGGGGATAACAACATGCCGATGCGAAAGTCATTTGGGCAAGAAAAAGGTAAGAAACCGAAAGATCCAAAAGCCTGCCCAAGGCCAGCCAAGCACCGGTCATGCAGCGGACTGGTGTTGTAACCCGCGCGCGCTCGGGTGCGCAGGCACGCCCGCCAGCACGTGGCGGCCGTTAATCAAGCTGTTGATTTCACCAGATCGATAAACCGGCCAATCCCCTGAAGCTCAAACGCGATCCGCGCGCGCCTAGCTGCGGCTTCGTCATCCTCGCCCCAGCGTTCGGTCTGATAAGTCTCATCTAGCACGGCAGCCGCGTAAACCTCATCGGCTGACAACCGGCCATGCACAAACGCCAGCGACAACGCCAAAGATGATGTGATTCCGGTTGCGGCCTGAAACGCGGTCAAGGCCAAGACATCCAACGCCCCAATCGCAGCTCGCAAGCTGCGATGGGCCTCGGGCGGCTGCGCCACGGGCAACACGCCATGCGAGACAGTCATGGAGACACCATAGTGCGCCGTAAGCCGGTCCAGCACCGGTTGCCATATGGCATTCTGACGGCGCACCAGGTCTGCCGGATGATCGGCGCGATAGCATAGCAAGTCAGAATCGACATAACGCAAAAGCTCGCCTTCGATCATACCGCGCTCAGGTCCGACGCGGTCGATCGCTGTGGACAAAAGCCGCGTGAGTGGCATGTTCTCGGCCTCAATGTGCTCACGCTGCGCATCCCACTCGGCTGCAATTCCCTCAGCAAGTTTCTGAATGGGCGTTTCTAGCATCTTCTTTAATGGCGGGCGGATTGGTTTGCCATCGAGCAAAATGCGCCATTGGTCCGCATCCCTACTGACTGCAACTACCTTATAGAATCGCTTGGGTTTCGGGCGTGGTGGTTCACGAACCGCGATTTTAGAAAGATCGACTCCCTCGACCATCGCGTGATGACTCTTTACCGGGTTATTTCTTGGCCGTGTGCCACACGCGCGCCGCCGCGCACGGATCGCTAGTGCCATCAAGCTTTTCTGCCGCACTTTGCACCAGTAACGAGGCCCCGCCGGTGGCAAATGCTGCCCCCAGGGTTCCCAACGCTTTGACAGCCCCCTTGGCATCGACTGTGACGCCTGGCTTTGACAAGGGCCCCGCGAGTTTCACGGCTTGGGTGAGGTTACCCATACCGATGCTGATGCCCGATGTCGCTTTAGGACGAATCGCGAGGTCGAGTTGCTCTTGGGCCAGGTCGATTTTGCCCGTTGAGACCACTTCCATCTTATCTGAGACCATAGCAATGCCTTTATCGGTATTGGCGATGCCATTCGTGATTTGGAAATTAACAACAGCGCACTTGGCCACGGTATAGGGGTCTTTATTTCCGACAGGGTTGATGGCGCTGATCACCTGCATAATCACGTCGGCGCCAATGATGTTGAGTGCATCGTTGCGGATGCGGCTTTCGCCCATGCCACCGATGACCGAACCGTTTAATCCGGCCATGAGGGCACGCACCGAATTGCCGTTGCCACGAACATCAACCGTCAAGTCGACGGCACCCTGGGTGATCATATCTGTCACCTTGAATTCTTTGGCGAAGTTTTCAGCGGTGAAGCCCTGTGCCGTGGCCTTGAGGGATAAACTTTTATCAGCCTGCGACAGGCCAAGATCAGCCGCGACCTTGCCACCCGCAAGGCTTGCCGCAAGGCTTGCCGCAAGGCCGTTGGCGATGAGTTTTCCGCCCTTGAGACTGACCGGCACAGTGATGTCGCTGACCGATAAACCATTGGGCAGCGTCAATTTGCCTACTGTCAGCTTTACGTCGGCTTCAGCCGAACTCAGCATGTTCCATGGTAATGGATCGTCGGGGAAAATTTTGGCAGCAGGTGCTCCTTTCGCCGGTTTAGCCGAAGGCGGCGGCGCCGCGGCGGGTGTAGCGCTAGCCAGGTTCAATTCCGGCACGCTCAGCGAACCATTCAGTGACGGTATTTTTTTGGAGACATCGACTAAGAGGTCTGTGGTGGCCTTGATCCCCATAGCATCAATCGAAAGCTTGGCTGGAAATGACTTCTTCAATGAGATGAGATCACCGATAGGCGCTAAGGTGCCATTAGCCTTGACCGCCTGACCCGAGAGTGTGCCATCAATGCTGACCGCGCCATCACCGCCGATCTTAAGCGTGCTGAACGCCGCATCAATTGGTGCCCCATCGCCCTTATAGGCAAGCTTGGCATCGCCAACATCAAGCGCGGTAATCCCGAGCGCCGTGATGGGTCCTTTGGAATCGAGCGAGAGTTTGCCGAGCTGAATATCTGCACTTTGGGCCTTGTCCTTGAAGTTTATTTTGGCACTCGTCAAATCGACATCGGTGATTTCCAAATTAGCTACATCACCCGCGATCTTGATGATGGCTGAGCCCAGCGCAATGTCAGCAGTCTGACCCAATTTCGCATCACGGTACCCAAGCTTAAGGTTCTCAGCGTTCACCCCGCTCACGCTGAGTGCGGGGCCCGCCCCAGAAGACGGCGGCGTATCGAATACCCAGTTGGGCTTGCCGTCTCTATTCACTTCCAGAAGCACCTCGGCATCAACCACCTTCACATCTGAAATTTTGATGGAGCCCGTAAGTAACGGAATAAGTTGAGTGCCTGCTTCAATGCGCTTGGCTGTAAGCATCGTGGGCTTGCTGCCCCAAGGCGCATTGGCGAAGGATACGTCGCTGACGACAATGGCGGGGGTCAATGAAATCGATAGTTTGATGTCGCCAATTTTTACGTCGCGTCCTGTCGCCGCTTTGGCTTGATCTTGAATGACGCCCTTGTATTGGCTGACATCTACGGTCAGCAGAACTCCGACAACGACCACAACCAGAACGACGATGGCGGCAACAACAATTTTAAGGGCTTTCATGACGCGGCCTTTGCGTTAAGCGTGGACGGAGACAACAAACTTTCACTAGCCTGCAAGACTTGGTCGAGACGATCAATCACCATATGCGCGCCTTCGGCCTTGAGGTCTTCAACCGGGTGATTGCCCCAGCTAACGCCTAAGGCATGGGTTCCCGCAGCCCGTGCCATACCGATATCGTAAACTGTATCGCCCACCATCACCGTATTTTCGGGCGCTGCCCCGGTGTCCTTCATGGCTTGGAACAGCATTCCCGGATCGGGCTTACCGGGCGCCGTATCGGGGGTTTGGATCGTCACAAAACGGCCGGTTAGGCCATGGCAGTTAAGTATAAAATCAACCCCGCGCCGGCCCTTTCCTGTGGCTATTCCAAGCAAAAACCCAGCCGCTTGGAGCGCATCAAGGGCCTCGGTACTACCGGGGAATAAGGGCTCATGGTGGGCAGGTTGGGCGCGCCACTCGGCGAAGACTTTTCGGTAGACACGATCAGCCTCGGCATGAACGTCCGCCCCCTGCCCCGGAAACAACCTCGCGATGGCGACATCCAAAGATAGCCCAATAACGCGTGGAATGGCGCTGGCCTCCGGCACTGGAATAGCCAACACCTTTGCAGTTTCCCTTACAGCCCGGGCGATATGCACCACGCTATCGATGAGAGTACCGTCAAGGTCGAATACAATAAGGTGGGGGCCAACTGACATTGAGGCGACCTTGGCCTACCTAGCGACCAACCTGATCCCCTTCCCGCTCCTCAAAACCCAACGCATCGAACAGCGCGGCCATGTGGGGCGGTAACGGGGCGGTTATCGTTAGTTGCTTGCGGCCGGGTTTTGGAATCGTGAGCGAGCGGGCGTGCAGGCAAAGCTGCCCGCCCATTCCTTTCAGTTCACCCTGATCGCGTAATTCGGGCGCACCATATTTGGCATCACCCACGATAGGCGTGTTCATCAATGCACAGTGGGCGCGGATTTGGTGCGTGCGGCCCGTGCGTGGCATCAGGGCGAGCCAAGTAAACTTATCGGCGGCCTGAGAGACCGTCATATAATCGGTCACGGCATCGCGACCCTCTTCATCGTCCCAATGCATCTTTTCGTGACCCTTGAGGCCACCCTTTGCCAAAGCCGCATCGATGGTTCCTGATGGATACTGAGGGCGGCCGTGGACCAGCGCCCAATAGACTTTTTCGTTTTCGCCCTCTTGAAAGGTTCTCCCCAGACGGCTTGCGGCCTGAACCGTCCGGGCAAAAATCAGCACGCCCGACGTGTCGCGATCCAGACGGTGAACAAGGCGCGGGCGGTCTTTGGCATCAAATTGCAAGGCATCAAGCATACCATCGAGATGGCGTGTCGTTTTGCTGCCGCCTTGAACCGCAAGGCCCAACGGCTTGTTAATGGCAATGATCTCATCGTCCTTGTAAATCACGAGAGATTGAATAAAGGCTGCATCCTTGCCCGATACGTCCTTGCGAGGCAGCTTTTTATCGGCTGCCGCCTCGTCGGCTAAGGGTGGAATGCGAATGATCTGGCCTGCATCAAGCCGGTGATTGGCCTTGGCCCTGGCACCGTCCACCCGGATTTGGCCTGTCCTGAGTAACTTCTCCAACCGGCCATGGGTAAGCGTTGGGAAGCGCCGTTTAAACCAGCGATCGAGACGCTGATCGGCTTCGTCCTTGCCGACGGTAGTTTGATGAACGCCGGTCACGATTGAGGCTCGATTGGTTGCTTGGTTTGCTTTTGCGTCCGCAGCTTAGCCCAATACTCAAGGCGTTTGTTGATTTCACGTTCGAAGCCGCGCTCGGGTGGCTTGTAAAAATCACGCCGGGCCATGCCATCGGGGAAATAATGTTGGCCTGAGAACGCATCTTCAGCTGCGTGGTCGTATTGATAACCCTTTCCGTAGCCGATGTCCTTCATCAACCGCGTTGGGGCATTGAGAATATGCTTGGGCGGCATGAGCGAGCCCGTTTCACGGGCCGCGCCCAAAGCCTCGGCAAATGCCTCATAGGTCGCATTCGATTTGGGCGCGGTACCCAAATAAATCACCAGCATCGCGATGGCCAAATCACCTTCGGGCGAACCTAAGCGGTCATAGGTTTCCCAACTGGCAATAGCCGTTTGCAGAGCTTGCGGATCGGCCATACCGATATCTTCTACGGCAAAGCGCGTTAGGCGGCGAAGAATATAGGTGGGGTCCTCGCCTGCATCGAGCATACGGCTGACCCAATACAGTGCCGCGTCAGGGTCGGACCCGCGCAGCGATTTATGCACCGCGCTAATCAGGTTGTAGTGCTCTTCGCGGTCTTTATCGTAGATCGGTGCACGGCGTTGCACGACACCCGGCAGGTCGGCCGTATCAAGGGGCTTGGGTGGTGGTGGTGATAGCGTGAATAAGTCTTCAGCAAGCGTAAGAATGTGCCGCCCATCGCCATCGGCCATGGCGCGCAGCGCAGCCCTGGCCGATTCAGTGACCGGAAGTTTACGCGCGGCCGCTTCTTCGGACCGCAGCAGCAATTTTTCCAGTGCCGCGTCGTCCAACCGCCGCAATACAAAGACCTGACAGCGCGATAACAGCGCCGCGTTCAGTTCAAAGGATGGGTTTTCGGTTGTCGCACCTACCAGCGTCACCGTGCCGTCCTCGACATAGGGCAAAAAGCCATCTTGCTGGGAACGGTTGAAACGGTGGATTTCATCGACGAACAGTAACGTCGCTTGGCCTTTGCGACGGCGTTGCGCGGCCGCATCGAAAGCCTTGCGTAAATCAGCCACACCCGAGAACACCGCTGATAAGGGCTGAAAGAACAAATTGGTGTCTTGAGCGAGCAACCTTGCAATGGTGGTTTTGCCGCAACCTGGCGGGCCCCACAGCACCATCGACGGGATGCGCTTGACCGCCAGCATGCGCCCCAACGGTGCTTCGGGGCCCAAAAGGTGATCTTGCCCAACAACATCGGCCAGGGTTTTTGGCCGCAGCCGGTCTGCCAGCGGACGGGCTGCGTCGGGCACGCTGTGTTGCGGCGGATCAGTGTCGGCAAACAAATCGGCCACTGCGGGCTATTCCCCGACCGTGGTTTTAAGGATTTGGCCGTTGCGATTAAGCGAGATGGTCCAGGATGAGGCGGGTTTCTGGATCTCGCGCGTCAACACATCGACGCTGTCAATGCTAGCACCATTCAATTCAAGAATTTTGTCGCCCACTTGAAGACCAACACGAGCGGCAATCGTGTTGCCCCCCACGTCGAGAACAATCACTGCGGGCTCTTCGAATTCCTTGCGAAGTTCCTCAGCAAGCGCTGGATTAAGATTGGCAACTGTGGCCCCCGAAAAAGGCTGGCGGCCGGCGAGTGTCGTCTTTTGGCGTGGTGGATCATCGGGTGGCGCTTCCAGGTGAAGGCGTATTTGCTTTTCAACACCACCGCGATTGACAACCACGTTGGCAGACTGACCCAAGGGAATTGTGGCCAGCAGGTAGCGCAATTCGTCCTGATCGACGACTTCTTTGCCATCAAGCGATAGCACGATGTCGCCAACGGCCATGCCACCTCGCGCGGCGGGGCTTTTGGGCGTGACGCGTTGCACCACAACGCCGCCTGGGCGTTTCAAGCCGAGGGTTTTGGCGAGCTCGGCATTTACGGATTGGCCACTCGCGCCTAGCCATGGCCGCAATACACGGCCCTCAGCCAGAATAGATGACACCACGTTACGCGCTAGATTAGCTGGGATTGCAAAACCAATCCCAATACTGCCGCCGCTTTGGGAATAGATCGCAGTATTAATGCCGACCAGACGGCCATCGGAAGCAATCAATGCTCCGCCCGAATTACCAGGATTAATCGCAGCATCGGTCTGGATGAACGAGCGCACATCGGCGACGCCAACATTGGTTCGTGCCAGGGCTGAAACGATGCCCGACGTAACGGTTTGACCAACGCCAAAGGGGTTACCGATTGCCAACACCATATCGCCCACTTCGAGGTCGTCGGAATTTGCGAGATCGAGCGCGGGCAGGTTTTCGCCATCAAGTTTCATGCGCAGAACGGCCAGATCGCTACGCTCGTCCTTGCCAACAAGCGTAGCTTCGAATTCGCGGCGGTCTGCCATCACCACGGTAATTTGGTCGGCGCCATCAATGACATGGTTGTTGGTGACGACGATGCCATTGGAGCGCACGATCACACCCGAGCCCAGCGAGTTTTGAATGCGCTCGCGCGTAAAGCCGCCAAACTGCCGCTCGAAGTCATCGCCAAAAAAGCGCCGAAAAATGGGTCGTCGAGAAATGGAGATGCGCGCGATTGTACGACCCGCTTGGTGTAAATATTGACGACCGAGGGGCCCGCCTGCTTTACGACGGGCGAGAATGTCAGCGTTACCCGCTCGCGCTTGCGCGGAATCACAGAGTCTTGCGCTTGCGTGCTTAAAGACAGGGTGGAAATACTGAAAAGGAGAAGAAGACGGATAAGTATCATCACGGGCCCACACCATCACCAAACGACCTGGCCCCTAGATGGGCAAAAAAGTGCGCCTTGGCTAGCCCTGCTTATACCCCCGCCTCACCCGGACGTGTACCCCCGGGAATCGGCGGAAACCCTATGTTTTTGCCACATCTAGCGATGGCGTGAATTTCCTTGCCGTAATCACGAAGGCTGCAGTCATAAGCGTATCGAGCGGATATGTGAGAAATGGTCCAACCGTCGCCGAGGGAATGGCCGTAGAGGCCATGAAGAGAAGGGCGCTGATTGCCAGCCATGGCCAGCCACGGCGAACCCATAGCAATACGCCCATCAACGTGACTGAAAGGAACACTATGGGAATGGATAGTGACCGGAACCAGACCCCAGCGCCCTCCACGCCGCCCGGGCAGGCTTCGCCCACAGCCACAGTACCCACGTGGCGAACGGTATCTGCGAAACATGCCACTTGAAATTCGGCAACGAGAACACGGGGGACATCGCGAACGATAAAATATGTTGCAACAATGCAGATAAGGCCGATGACCCATTTAGGTTTCGCCCAGGCGAAGTCTGCCTGCCGGGCCAGGGCGCCTACACCAATCAGCAGCAGCGGCATGGTGAGATAGAACCAGGTGTAACGGATACGGCTCATCAATTCGAGAGTCGGACCCACACCGATCCAGCCTCCGATAGCCACCGTCAAGACATCAAACCACAGCAGGAGTAACAGTATGGTTTGCAGTAATAGCGCGTTGTTGCGGCGATCGTCTAACCATGCCCGTACTGACCAAACCAACAGGCTCGCGTCGATCACTGCGACTAGTAATAGTGCATAAGAATACATTGCTGCCCCTTGTAACTACTGGCTTCGCTATACAGTCGCCGAGGCTCCAGATTTAGGCAGTCCGGCAAAGCGAAAACCCGCTGCGATTAACCCAGAATAGAAAATCGGCTCGCCGACGTTGCCAAGGATTTGACCCCAATAAAAGCCTGGGATGGCACCAGAGGCTGCGCAGGCAAACATGAATACGCAACACACTGCAAGCCATGGAAACTTATGTTTCGCCCACATCATGAAACCGATGACCATGAGCACAACGTTCACTGAGATAGCCGGCAATGGCGCGGGGCTGGCCTGTTTGTCGAGCGGGGTCATGCCCAGGCAAATCTGATCTGCAGGGACATTAATGGCAAAGCGTAGCGTGTCGCCATAGCAGGCTGGTTGAAATTGTACCTGCCAGATGTAAGGCACGTCTTCGATCATGAAAAATACGGCAACGATGCAGAACAGCGCCATGACCCATTTCGGTTGGGCCCACGCAAATCCGGCGCGGCGGGCCAAGGCCCCAGCAACGATCATTAGCAACGGCAACATCTGCCAATGCCAATAGAAACGCAGGTACGTCATTCCGGTGAGTAGCGCGCCTTCGCCAATCCACTTGCCCGTCGCAATAGCGAAGTTATCGAGCCACAGGAACAACAGCGGTATAAAGATCAGCAGCGTAGTAGCGTTGTTATGCTGGCGCCAAAGCTTGAACGCATAGAACAGCGCCACAAAGCAGATGGCTGTGATGACAAGGTACCCCACGGTGATCATCAGCCCCTCCCCGAGCTTCGCGCTACGCCTATTATGTTAGCTTTACGGCTAAGCGGCGCGGTTAGTTCATCGCTTTACAACCAGCCAGCGGTGAAGCCAAACAAAAAGGGCAGCCTTTGGGGCTGCCCTTCGGATGTCACGTATCCATAAAATGTTACGCCACGGCGCCATCGGCATCGGTCTTGGATTCAGGCTTTGGGCCAGAATCAAGGCCCTTTGCTGCCGGATCACGATCAACCAACTCAATGACTGCCATCGGCGCGGCATCGCCAAAGCGCATGCCAGCCTTCAGTACGCGGGTATAACCGCCCTTGCGGTCTTTATAGCGCACACCAAGCACCGCGAAGAGCTTCTGTACCGTCTTGTCGTCGCGCAGCTTGGAGGCTGCCTGGCGGCGGGCGTGCAGCGTGCCGCGTTTTGCCAAGGTGATGAGCTTCTCGGCATACGGACGCAAGTCCTTCGCCTTGGGAAGTGTCGTCTTGATTTGCTCGTGTTTGATCAACGCATTGGCCAAGTTCGCCAGCATCGCGCGGCGATGCCCCTTGGTCCGGTTGAATTTACGTCCGGCCATACCATGGCGCATGACACATCCCTTTCTTCACCTTGGTTTCGCGCACGAAACCGATTGTTCGAACCACTTGCCGCGCCAAAATGGCGGGAACAGGTGGGTTGGGCCACCATGGCCCGTCTCAAGATCGAAGCAACGCTTCGACTCTTGGAATTAGAACGGCTCTTCGAGTTTCTTGGCTAGGTCTTCGATGTTCTCGGGAGGCCAGCCAGAGACTTCCATGCCGAGGTGCAAGCCCATTTGCGCCAGGACTTCTTTGATTTCGTTGAGCGACTTGCGGCCAAAGTTAGGCGTACGCAGCATCTCCGCCTCGGACTTTTGCACCAAATCACCGATGTAGATGATGTTGTCGTTCTTGAGGCAGTTGGCCGAACGCACCGACAATTCCAACTCGTCCACTTTGCGCAGCAAGTTTCTGTTGAACGGCAACTCGTCTTCGACACGTTCCGCAATCTGGGTTTGCGGTTCTTCGAAGTTGATAAAAAGGCGCAGCTGTTCTTGCAGGATGCGCGCTGCCAAGGCCACAGCATCATCGGGCTTCACCGCACCATTGGTCTCGACCGTCATCGACAATTTGTCGTAGTCGGTCTGCTGGCCAACGCGGGTGTTCTCAATCTTGTACGAGACGCGGCGAACGGGCGAGAAGATGGAATCTACCGGGATGAGACCTATCGGGTCATCTTCGCGGCGGTTGGCCGAAGCAGGCACATAACCCTTACCGTTGTTGACTTCGAGCTCGATCGACAGCGACGCACCTTCGTCGAGGTGACAGATGACGAGATCGGGGTTCATGATCTCGATATCGGCTGGAGTCTGAATCTGAGCTGCGGTCACTTCACCGGCGCCATTGGCCTTCAACGTCATGCGCTTGGGGCCATTCGCATGCATCGACAACGCCAGTTGCTTGATATTGAGGATCAAGTCAGTGACATCTTCACGCACGCCCGGGATGGACGAGAATTCGTGCAATACCCCGTCGATCTTGATCGAGGTCACGGCCGCACCTTGTAACGACGACAAGAGCACGCGGCGAAGCGCGTTCCCCAAGGTCACGCCAAAACCGCGCTCCAGCGGCTCGGCCACAACTGTGGCCATACGACGTTGGTCGTCGCCCGTCTCGATGTTAAGCTTTGAGGGCTTAATCAATTCCTGCCAGTTCTTTTGGATCATGGCTTAAGTACCGCTTGCGAAGTGTGAAACCCGGCCATCCGCGATGGAGGGAACAAATGCGCCGCACCCTCTCGGGCCGGCGTTCTAAAAAACTAAACTCGCCGGCGCTTGCGTGGACGGCATCCATTGTGCGGCACGGGCGAAACATCCTGAATGGATGTGACCGTGAAGCCGACAGCCTGCAACGCGCGCAAAGCCGACTCACGGCCCGTACCAGGGCCCTTCACCAAAACCGATACGGTTTTCATGCCGTGCTCCATGGCTTTCTTGCCCGCACTTTCCGCCGCGACCTGGGCCGCATATGGCGTCGATTTGCGCGAACCCTTAAAGCCCATCGTTCCGGCTGACGACCAGGCGATCGTATTGCCCTGCATGTCGGCGATGGTGATCATCGTGTTGTTGAAAGTCGCGTTCACGTGCGCGATCCCAGAACTGATGTTCTTTCGCTCTTTTTTGCGCGCGCGTGGCGCTGCGGCACCAGGAGCCGGTTGAGCGTTACCCGCGGCGGGAGCAGCGGTTTCGGGTTTTGCCATGTGTCAGTCCAATCTGTCGTCTGAAGTAAAATTCCGTAATCGGTCCGCTTACTTGGTGACCTTTTTCTTGCCAGCGATCGGCTTCGCCGGGCCCTTGCGGGTGCGCGCATTGGTGTGCGTGCGTTGACCGCGCACAGGCAGACCCTTGCGATGGCGCAAGCCACGATAGGTACCTAGATCCATCAATCGCTTGATGTTCATGGCTTGTTCGCGCCGCAGATCGCCCTCGACCGTGAAATCTTTGTCGATCATGTCACGGATGCGAATGACCTCGTCTTCGGTCAGTTTGTTGACGCGGCGCGCGTCATCGATGCCAAGCTTCGCGCAAATCTCGCGCGCGTTGGTTGGCCCGATCCCAAAAATATAGCGAAGCGCAATCACCACCCGCTTATTTGTCGGTAAGTTGACACCAGCGATACGTGCCAAGGCCCGTACTCCTTTTTACTCGTTCAATTGTTTGGTGAGCGCCAATGCGACCCCGAAAAAGCGCGCTATTATAGGCACTTAGCTCCTCGAGTCAATCGACGCTCACAACCCTAAAATACGCTCCAAATCAGCAAAAACCAGGCTCATTTCCCGGTCTCCGTCGACTACTTTCAGCACCCCTTTGCGCTCATAGAACGGCAACAGGGGAGCCGTCTGTTCGTGATAAGCCTTAAGCCGAGTTTTCACCGTATCGGCATTATCGTCCGAGCGGCGCGAGAACTGAGTCCCGCCACAAACGTCGCAAACCTCGGCTTTTTTCGGCAGCTTAAACTTGTCGTGATAACCCTCGCCGCACTTGGCGCAGGTGAAGCGGCCAGTGAGGCGCTCCAATAACTTTTCATCAGGCACGCGCACTTCAATGGCGGCGTCGAGTTTCAAGCCCTTCTTAGCCATTAGGCGCTCAAGGCCTTCGGCTTGAGGTATCGTGCGGGGAAACCCGTCGAGGATAAATCCATTGGCACAATCAGGCTGGTCGATGCGTTCGTCGATCATCGCAATCAGCACGTCATCCGACACCAGCTTGCCCGCATCCATCACACTTTTGGCTTGTTTGCCGACGGGCGAGCCCGTCGCGATCGCCGCGCGTAGCATATCGCCCGTGGACAACTGCACGACCTTATAGCGATCTTGAATTCGCTTGGCCTGAGTACCCTTACCGCCACCGGGTGGGCCCATCATGATGATGCGCTTGCCGGCCATTATTTCTTGCCCCGCAACCGCGCCTTCTTGAGAAGGCCTTCGTATTGATGAGCCAGCAAGTGAGCTTGGATTTGCTGCATCGTGTTGATCGTCACGTTGACGACAATCATCAAGCTCGTGCCGCCGAAATAGAACGGCACACTTAGGCGCGAGATCAGAAATTCGGGGATCAAACAGACGATAATCAAGTAAAGGCCGCCGACCACAGTTAGGCGTGTAAGAACATAATCGAGATATTCCGCCGTGTTCTTGCCAGGGCGAATACCGGGAACAAAACCGCCGTATTTACGCAAATTCTCGGCGGTTTCAGCGGGATTAAAAACCACTGCGGTATAGAAGAAGGCAAAAAACACGATCAGGATAGAATAAAAAAGAAGATAGAGCGGCTGCCCGCGGCCCAGAAGCACCCCAATGGTGTTCAAAATGCCCGCGTCACCTGTTGCCGAAGCGCCTTGAAAACCAGCGAATGTAAGCGGCAACAACAACAGAGAACTTGCAAAGATTGGCGGAATGACGCCTGAAGTATTGATTTTCAATGGCAAATGAGAGCTTTCGCCACCCGTCATCCGCGCGCCCACTTGGCGCCTCGGGTATTGCACAAGAACACGGCGTTGACCGAGTTCGATGTAGATAATGAAAGCGATAGTCGCAACCGCGCCAATAGCGAGCAGCACGATGATAAACGGTGAGATGGCGCCGGTGCGGCCGAGTTCGAGCGTCGAGGCGATAGCGCCAGGAAGGCCGGCCACAATACCGGCGAAAATCAACAGTGATATGCCTTGGCCAATCCCCCGCTCGCTCATCTGTTCGCCAAGCCACATCAAGAACATCGTGCCGCCCACTAGCGTTACGACGGTGGTGAATTGGAAGAATACACCCGGGTTGAGCACGGCGGGCGCACCATTGGCCCCTGTGGCACCTTGCAAACCAGAGGCAATACCGAAGGCCTGCAAAGCCGTAATCAAAACCGTGAGGTAGCGGGTGTATTGATTCATCTTAATACGCCCGGTGATGCCCTCTTTCTTCATCTGCTCTAACTGCGGGCTCACCGAAGACATCAGCTGCACGATGATCGAAGCTGAAATGTAAGGCATAATGTTGAGCGCAAAGATGCTCATGCGCGACAAAGCGCCACCCGCAAAGACGTCAAACAACCCGAGCACGCCGCGGCTTTGAGTCTTTATAATGTCAGCCATCACGGCTGGGTCGATCCCAGGCAGCGTGATGAAAGTCCCAGCCCGATAGACGATGAGCGCGCCTAGCACGAACCAGATACGTTTCTTCAGCTCTTCGGCTTTGGAAAAAACGCCGAAGTTGATATTGGCTGCAATGTTATCGGCGGCAGAAGCCATCGATGGTGCTCTTTTCAGATCTATAGCGCGTCAAGGCTAAGTAAATTTACTTCGCGGCCTTCTTTTTGCGTTCTTTCGGGCCTGGTTGGGGCAGACGCGCTGGAATAATGGTCACGCTGCCACCCGCTTTTTCTACCGCGGCCACCGCTGATTTCGAGGCGCCATCAACTTCGACGGCAAGTTTGGCCTTCAATTCGCCCGAGCCCAGCAGACGCACGCCATCGAGTTGGCGGCGAACTAGACCGGCACCCATCAGCGCCGCAACGTTAATCTTATCGGCCTTCAAAAGGCCGGCATCGATGGCGGCCTGTATGCGGCCCACGTTGACCACGGAATAATCCTTGCGGGCCAGCGACGTGAATCCGCGCTTGGGCAGGCGGCGGAACATTGGCATTTGCCCGCCTTCAAACCCGTTGATGGACACGCCAGTGCGCGCCTTTTGGCCTTTAACGCCACGGCCTGAGGTTTTGCCCAAGCCAGAGCCGATACCGCGGCCGAGAAGTTTCGGTGCACGCGTGGCGCCTGGGCGGTTTTTCAACTGATTGAGTTTCATCGCCGTCTAATCCCTAATTCCCGCGGCCGAAAACAAACCCGGCCACAACTGTCGATACCATTATCCAGCCCAGTTAAGCGTCTTGGACAACTTCCACGAGGTGCTGAACCCGCCTGATCATGCCGCGCACGGCGGGCGTGTCTTCGAGCGTGTTCTCACGGCCAATCTTGTTCAGGCCCAGGCCCACCAACGTCCCTCGTTGATTCCTGTAACGGCCAGCACCGCTATGAACTTGGCGCACCGTGACCGTCTTTCCGGATTTCTTCGTGGCCATGATTTAGGCCTCCTTCGCGTCTTTCGCCACTTCTTCGCGGCGGCCGACAATCTCAGCGACTTTCTTACCGCGTTTAGCAGCAACGACACGCGGCGAGGTCATGAGCTGCAGCGCCGCAAACGTCGCCTTGACCATGTTGTGGGGGTTGTTGCTGCCCACGCTTTTGGCCACGACGTCATGGATGCCCATGGTTTCAAAAACGGCGCGCATGGGGCCGCCAGCGATAATGCCCGTTCCCGCAGGTGCAGCACGCAAAATCACCTTGCCCGCACCAAACCGACCGCGCAGATCGTGGTGCAGCGTGCGGCCTTCGCGCAACGGGATGCGGATCAAGTTACGCTTGGCCTGCTCGGTGGCCTTGCGGATAGCTTCGGGGACTTCGCGCGCCTTGCCCGAGCCGTAACCGACGCGGCCCTTGCCGTCGCCGACAACAACCAGAGCGGCAAACGCAAAGCGGCGTCCACCCTTCACAACTTTGGCGACACGATTGATATGGACGAGCTTATCAATCAGGTCATCTTCGCCCTTCACGCGATCACGCCCGCCGCGGTCGCGATCACGTCCGCCGCGCTCACCGCGCCCGCCGCGTTCAGGTTTTTCCGCGCCTTGGGGTGCACGTGCCATCTTAGATAATCCTTCTGCGTCTCTAACTTTTAGCTAGTCGATTAAAACGATAAGCCCGCTTCGCGCGCGGCGTCCGCTAAAGCCTTGATCCGACCGTGATAAATATAGCCACCACGGTCAAACACGACATTTTTAACGCCCGCTTTGACAGCGCGATCAGCAAGAACCTTACCAACCGCTACCGCGGCGTCTTTGGTCGTGGTCTTCTTGATTTGCGCGCGCACCGCTTCGTCTACCGAGGAGGCTGCAGCCAGCGTCTTGCCATCGGTATCTTGAATGATCTGTGCATAGATATGGCGGCCTGATCGGAAGACCGACAAGCGCGCTTGTCCCTTGGCGTTCTTCTTCAGTTTGAAGCGGCTGCGCGCTTCGCGCCGCGAGAATGTCGATGTCTTGCCAGTCATGTTTCTCGTCCTTGGGCAAACGCGCCCGATTACTTCTTCTTGCCTTCTTTACGGCGGATCGTCTCGTCGCTGTATTTAATGCCCTTGCCTTTGTAGGGCTCGGGGCCTTTATGGCTGCGGATTTCAGCAGCAACCTGGCCAACACGTTGACGGTCAGCACCGGAAATCTCGATCTGAGTCGGTGTGGGTGTCTTGATGTCGATACCTTCCGGCACCGCATAAACCACGTCATGCGAAAAGCCCAAGCTAAGGTTGAGCTTTTTGCCTTGGGCCTGTGCCTTTAAGCCGACACCATTGATATCCAGAACTTTTTTATACCCTTGGCTAACGCCACGAACCATGTTGCTGACCAAAGCGCGAGTGGTGCCCCATTGCATGCGCGAACGCTTGCTCTCGCTGAGATTTTTCACCCACACCTTGCCGTCTTTGACTTCGGCAGACACCTCATTCGTGACGTTGAGTTTTAATTCACCCAGCTTGCCTTTGATCGCCAAGACAGCGCCGCTCAACGTCACAGTGACGCCTGCGGGAATCGCAACGGGGTTTTTTCCTACGCGTGACATATTCGTTTTCCTCACTCGGGGCCATTAAACAGCCCTGGGCGTACCCTTCGTTCTTAGAATACCTGGCAGAGCACTTCACCGCCGACATTGGCCTGACGCGCTTCGTTATCCGACATCACGCCTCGCGGGGTCGACAAGATCGAAATACCAAGGCCGTTGTAGATTTTCGGCAGGTCCTTGATTTTTGCATAAACACGGCGGCCCGGGGTTGAGACCCGCATGATCTGGCTGATCACGGGTTCGCCCTCGTTATATTTAAGCTCGATTTTTAATTCGTCCACGCCCTCACGTTGGACGAGGCGCTCGAAGCCGCGAATGTAGCCTTCGCGCTCGAGCACACGCAGAACATTCTCACGCTGCTTTGACGCAGGCGCGAGGACGCTAGACTTGCCGGCATGCTGACCGTTGCGGATGCGGGTCAGCAAATCGCCGATGGGATCGGTTAGAGACACTTGCGGTCCTCCTTACCAGCTCGACTTAACCATGCCGGGGATCTGACCTTTGTTGGCCAATTCCCGCAGCTTGTTACGAGCCATCTTGAATTTGCGGTACACTGCGCGTGGACGCCCTGTCAGCTCGCAGCGGTTTTGCCGTCGAATCGCCGCGCCATTGCGCGGCAGCTGGGCCAGCTTGATCACAGCTTCAAACCGGTCTTCCGGTGAAGTGTCGCGATCCATAATGGCCTCTTTTAGTTTGGCGCGGCGCGCGGAAAACTTCTTCGTCATCCGGATGCGCTTCTTATTGCGCTCGACTGTACTTGTTTTCGCCATGAGTTACTCCGACCGTCAATTCTTCTGGAACGGCATGTCGAAAGCCGCTAGAAGCGCTTGCGCCTCGGCGTCGGATTTCGCTGTCGTGCAGATGGTGATGTTCATGCCCCGGACTTTGTCGATCTTGTCGTAGTCAATTTCGGGAAACACGATTTGTTCTTTCAATCCGATGTTGTAGTTACCCGAGCCATCGAAAGCCTTCGACGGCAGACCGCGGAAATCTCGCACGCGCGGCAATGCCACGTTGACCAAGCGGTCGAGGAATTCATACATGCGCGTCTTACGCAGCGTCACAGCGCAACCCACCGGCTGGCCTTCACGCAGCTTGAAGTTGGCGATGGCCTTGCGCGAGCGCGTTATCACGGGCCTCTGGCCTGCGATCGCCTTTAGGTTTTCCACCGCACCTTCGATTTTCTTGCGGTCCTGCGAGGCTTCGCCGACGCCCATGTTGATGACAATCTTGGTCAGCTTGGGCACTGCCATGGCGTTCTTATAGCCAAACTTGGCCATCAACGCCGGCTTCACAGTCTTTTCGTAGTGTTCACGCAAACGCGCCATTGTCGTTCGTCCTTAATCTAATCGATGACTTCGCCGGACCGCCTGGCAACGCGGACCTTGGTGCCGTCCTCGAGCATCTTGAAACCGATACGCGTCGGCTTGCTGTCGTTTGGGTCGATATGCGAGACATTCGAGACGTGAATCTTAGCTTCGCGCTCGATGATGCCACCCTGTACCGTCGTGGTCGGCTTCTGGTGGCGTTTGATCATATTGACGCCCCGCACGATAACCTTACTCTCGCGCGGAAACGCTTTCACCACCTCGCCGGTCTTGCCCCTATCGCGGCCAGTAAGCACGACGACTTTGTCGCCTTTCTTAATTTTTAACTTGGCCATCACAACACCTCTGGGGCCAAAGAGATAATTTTCATGAAGTTCTTGCCGCGTAGCTCGCGCGTCACGGGCCCAAAGATGCGGGTGCCGATCGGCTCATCTTGCTTGCTGATCAGAACCGCGGCGTTGCGGTCAAAGCGGATGCTGGTTCCATCCGCGCGGCGCAATGGGAACGACGTGCGCACAATCACGGCACGATGAACGTCGCCCTTTTTCACGCGGCCGCGTGGAATGGCATCCTTCACCGATACGACGATGACATCGCCGACGGTGGCGTATCTGCGCCTCGACCCGCCGAGCACCTTAATGCACATCACGCGCTTGGCACCCGAATTATCGGCCACATCGAGATTGGTCTGTTGTTGAATCATGGTTTTGATCCTTCGCGGAGGGGTTTCACGCTGTATGTTGCGCTACTTCGCCTGCTCCTGAACAAGTTCCCACCGCTTTGACTTCGAGATCGGACGGCACTCACGAATCCGCACCACGTCGCCCGTCTTGCACACATTGGCTGGGTCGTGAGCCGCGTACTTCTTGCTGCGGCGAATGAATTTTTTATAGATCGGGTGCATGATCCGGCGTTCGACGCGGACAACAATCGTTTTGTCCTGCTTGTCGCTGACCACCACACCCTGAAGAATACGCTTTGGCATCGCTTTATCCTTTCACGCGCGCGTCACTTAGACGCGGCCCGGCGGCGTTCGCCGAGCACGGTCTTGATCTGCGCGATTTCCTTGCGCGCCTCACCAACCTGAGCCGTGTTGGTGAGCTGGCCCGACGCCTTCTGAAAACGCATGTTAAATTGCGCTTTCTTGAGTTCGGACAACCGGGTCGACAACTCGTCGTCGGTTTTCGCTTTAATATCCGCTGCTTTAGCCATCGCGATAATCCTGTTACCTTTATCCGCCGATACGAGCGACAAACTTGGTTTTGATTGGCAATTTCGCTGCCGCCAACGCAAATCCTTCGCGCGCTACCGCCTCGGGCACACCGTCCACTTCGAACAGCATCCGGCCTGGCTTAACCCGGCACACCCAATACTCGGGCGTGCCCTTACCGGAACCCATGCGCACCTCAGCAGGTTTGCGTGACACCGGGACGTCGGGGAACACGCGAATCCACACACGGCCTTGGCGCTTGAGGGCACGGGTGAGTGCGCGCCGCGCCGCTTCGATCTGGCGCGCGGTCATCCGCTCGGGCTCCAGCGCCTTAAGGCCATAGGTTCCAAAATTCAGCGTAAAGCCGCCTTTGGCCTTGCCCTTGATACGGCCCTTGAAGGCCTTGCGGTATTTAGTTCGTTTCGGTGACTGCATGATCGTTGCTCATAATCTCGGCGCGGGTATCGCGCCGGGTTACGTTTTCCTTAGGTCCTGGCTGGGGTCGTGTTTTCTGCAGAACGTTTGTCCTGCGCCATCGGGTCGTGTTCCAAAACTTCGCCTTTGAATACCCACACTTTGACGCCGCATGTGCCATAGGTGGTAAAGGCGGTGCCCTCGCCGTAATCGATGTCCGCGCGGAGGGTATGAAGAGGCACGCGGCCTTCGCGATACCATTCGATACGCGCAATTTCTGCGCCACCTAAACGGCCCGAGCAATTAATACGAATTCCTTCGGCGCCCAAGCGCATCGCAGCTTGCACCGCGCGCTTCATGGCGCGGCGGAACGCCACGCGCCGCTCGAGCTGTTGCGCGATATTCTCGGCGACCAACTGAGCATCGATTTCCGGCTTGCGGATTTCGACGATGTTCAGATTCACTTCATTGCCGGTCATCTTTTGCAGATCCTTGCGGATCAGCTCGATGTCTGCGCCCTTCTTGCCAATGACGACGCCAGGACGAGCCGTATGAATGGTCACACGCGCTTTCTTGGCTGGGCGCTCGATGACAATTCGCGAAACACCGGCTTGGGCTAAACGCTCGCGCAAATAGTCACGAATTTTCAGGTCTTCATGCAGAAGCTTGGCGTACTCGTTTCTGCTCGCATACCAGCGCGAATCCCAGGTGCGATTGATGCCGAGCCGCAGCCCGATCGGGTTGACTTTTTGACCCATTAGGCACGCTCCTTAGCTTCAGTCTCGCTCTTTTCGCGCACGATGATCGTCAAGTTGCTGAAAGGCTTCACGATCTTGCCTACCCGGCCACGCGCGCGTGGATTGAAGCGTTTCATGATTAGCGATTTTCCGACAAAAGCTTCCGACACGACCAACTGGTCGACATCGAGCTGATGATTGTTTTCGGCGTTGGCGATGGCTGATTCCAACACGCGTTTGACTTCGCGCGCGATACGGCGCGGCGAGAATTCGAGCTCGGCCAAGGCCTTCTCGGCTGTCTTGCCGCGAATGCTCTCGGCAACCAAATTCAGCTTACGCGGGCTAACGCGGATCGACCGGCCAAAGGCACGGGCTTCGCTGTCGGCAACGCGGCGGGGGGCGGCTTTCTTGCTCATGGCCTTAAGCCTTCCTCGCCGCTGGAGCGGCTGCAGCAGGAGCCGGAGCTGAGGCAACGCCGCCCGTGGTGGCCCTCTTATCGCCACTCGCTGCTGTGTGGCCGTGGAAGCTGCGCGTTGGTGCAAACTCGCCAAACTTATGGCCGATCATGTTCTCGGTGACGAGCACCGGAACATGCTTGTGCCCATTATGAACGCCAAACGTGAGACCCACGAACTGCGGCAGAATTGTCGAGCGTCGAGACCAAATCTTGATGACCTCGTTACGACCCGAGCCGCGCGACTTCTCTGCCTTCTTAAGCAGATAACCGTCGACGAACGGGCCTTTCCAAACCGAACGAGCCACTGCGTCCTCCGTCCCTTAAGCTTTTTTCGCGGCGTGACGGCTGCGAATAATCAGCCGTTGCGTGCGTTTGTTATTGCGGGTGCGCTTACCTTTAGTCGGCTTGCCCCATGGTGTGACCGGGTGACGTCCACCGGACGTCTTTCCTTCGCCACCACCCAACGGGTGATCAACCGGGTTCATCGACACGCCACGATTGTGAGGCCGGAAGCCGAGCCAGCGCATGCGGCCCGCCTTACCAAAGCTAATGTTTTGATTATCGGGGTTCGACACTGCGCCAACAGTCGCGACGCATTCGGCGCGAACGATACGTAACTCACCCGACGACAAGCGCAGCTGCGCGTACCCAGAGTCTTTACCCACGAGCTGCGCGTAGCAGCCAGCCGAACGCGAAATCTGTCCACCGCGGCCGATCTTGACCTCGATGTTATGAACAATCGTGCCAACAGGCATGTTCTTCAATGGCATGGAATTGCCGGGTTTAATGTCGGCTTGCTCGGCTGCAACAACCTTGTCGCCCGCCTTCAAGCGTTGCGGCGCCAAAATGTAGGCCTGCTCGCCATCTTCGTATTTGATCAAAGCAATGAACGCGGTGCGGTTTGGGTCATACTCCAAACGTTCCACGGTCGCAGGCATATCGCGCTTCGTACGCTTGAAGTCGATAACGCGGTACTTGTGTTTGTGGCCGCCGCCGCGGAAGCGCGAGGTTACGCGGCCGGAATTATTGCGTCCGCCGGTCGAGGATTGCCCCTCGGTCAACGACTTCAACGCCTTGCCTTTATAAAGCTCACTCTTATCAATGAGCACGGTGCCGCGCAGGGACGGCGTTACCGGTTTATAACTTCTGAGCGCCATAGCTTAGAGTCCCGTAGTCACATCGATCGACTGGCCCTCGGCCAGCGTCACGATCGCTTTTTTCACATTGCTGCGGCGTCCGGGCATACCCCGGAACCGCTTGTTCTTGCCCTTCGAGATCAGGGTATTCACAGCCGTGACACTCACTTTGAACAGTGTCTCAACTGCACGCTTGATGTCGGGTTTTGTTGCCGACAACGGCACGCGGAACATCACTTGATTGTGCTGCGAGGCCAACGTCGCCTTTTCGGTGATCATGGGCGCGCTTAACACGTCATACAGCGCCGGATCGATCGGCCCGTCCTTTGGGGCGGCAGCTTTTTTGGTTCTTTTTCTCATGACAAGCGTTCCTGCAACTTCGCAACAGCGGCTTTGGTCAGAACTAAGGTGTCGCGGCGGAGAATGTCGTAAACATTGGCGCCCTGGCTTGGCAGAACGTCGATGCCTTTAATGTTACGGGCGGCCCGGGCGAAAGCATCGTCCACTTGGGGGCCGTCGATGATCAAAGCCGAGGTCCAGCCCAATTTCTTGAAGCTGCCGACCAAATCCTTGGTCTTGGCTTTCGTAAGCTTGGCGTCGTCGATTACCACCAACTTGCCATCCTTAACTTTCGAGGACAGTGCCGACATCAGGCCTAGGCGGCGAATGGCTTTCGGCAATGAATGGGCGTGGCTACGCACGACGGGCCCAAAGATGGTCGCACCACCGCGGTATTGCGGCGAACGCAATGAACCTTGGCGGGCACGGCCAGAACCTTTTTGCGCAAACGGCTTTTTTGTGGTGCCGCTGATCTCGCTTTGGGTCTTGGTCTTGTGCGTCCCGGCACGGCGCTTCGCAAGCTGCCATTGCACAACACGGTGCAAGATATCGGAGCGAACTTCGGCACCGAACAAAGTATCCGGCAGGTCGATCGACCCTACGCTTTTTTTATCGAGATTAATGACGTCGCATTTCATGGCGTCTTAATCCTTCTTCTCGACGGCGGCCTTGGCCTTGAGGCCGGCAGGCAATGGCAGTTTATCCGGCAGCTTCTTCTTCACCGCGTCGGAGACCAGCACATAGCCGCCTTCCATGCCTGGAATGGCGCCTTGCAGAAAAACAAACCCTTTATCGTCATCGACCGACACCACCTTGAGATTCTGAACGGTCACCCGTTCGACGCCCAAATGGCCGGCCATCTTCTTGCCTTTGAACACCTTGCCAGGATCTTGACGTTGGCCAACCGAACCGTGCGAGCGGTGCGACACCGACACGCCGTGGCTGGCTTCAAGGCCGTGGAAGTTCCAGCGCTTCATGGCGCCGGCAAAACCCTTGCCGAGGCTGGTTCCGGTCACATCGACGAATTGGCCCGGCACGAAATGCGAGGCGGCCAGTTCAGCGCCGACCTCGACCAGATTCTTTTCGTCAACCCGGAACTCGGCCAGCTTGCTCTTGGGCTCGATTTTAGCCTTGGCGTATTGGCCCCGCAGCGGCTTGCTCACGCGCGAAGGCTTGCGCGTGCCGATACCAAGTTGAACGGCCGTATAGCCGTCTTTCTCTTTGGTCCGCTGGGCGACAACCTGAACCCCGTTCACATCAAGAACGGTGACAGGCACATCGTTGCCCTCGGTATTAAACAGGCGGGTCATACCCACCTTTTTTGCGACGAGACCCGTGCGCATTTGAACCACCTTAAAGCTTGATCTCGACGTCGACGCCAGCGGCGAGGTCGAGTTTCATCAACGCATCGACCGTCTGCGGCGTCGGATCGACGATATCCAACAAACGGCGGTGCGTACGAATTTCAAATTGTTCGCGCGACTTCTTATCAACGTGCGGCGAACGGTTAACAGTAAATTTCTCGATCCGTGTGGGCAGCGGGATCGGGCCCCGCACTTGCGCGCCCGTACGCTTCGCAGTGCTGACAATCTCTTTCGTGGATTGATCCAGCACGCGATGGTCGAACGCCTTGAGGCGGATTCGGATGTTTTGGTTGTCGATCATGACGGTAATTCCAACGGGGCTTGCCCTAAACTCGGTCCTAGAAAATTCCGCGGCATCCCAACGTTATGCGTGGGGATGCCGCTAAACTTTAACTACTCAATGATGCTCGCGACGACGCCCGATCCGACGGTGCGGCCACCCTCGCGGATGGCAAAGCGCAGGCCTTCGTCCATGGCAATCGGGGCAATCAGGTTCACCTGCATCGAGACGTTATCGCCAGGCATCACCATCTCCGTGCCTGCCGGCAGCTCAATCGTGCCCGTCACGTCTGT
>SHWP01000051.1 GCA_009693785.1 Rhodospirillaceae bacterium | reverse complement strand
CAGACCTCCGCCGTCTTCGCGCCAGCCTCATGCTCGCGCAGCATTGCGATGATCTGCTCTTCGTTAAACCGTGATTGCCGCATCGTCCGTCTCCCTTCTTGGTGACGGACTCTACCTAAAACTGGAGGGAAACTAAGGGCTCAGGTCAAACCAAACGCAGGGCTATTTCCACGCTTTCTGACAAGTGCACCTGCCAGACAACACAATCCTCTAGAACAATGTCACTTTTCGTCGATTTACCATCAGGCTTACATACAAGTTTGCCGATCACTGCGCCTGAAATCTCAAGTGGTGTCCGAGAGGTTATCGAGATTTGACTCAGGCCTGTACTAATCTCCTGTTCGTCGCGGGTGATAAGCGCTTTCATAGAAGAGTGATTTTGATCAATCGGGCACTGAATTAGAGTTTTCGCCTTCACATGATCTAAAAAAGTGAGATGAAGCCCATGTCCTCTTGCTTGTTTACCTAAATACTTTGTTATCTCTGCTGACTGAATACGCTGCGCTCCATCAGTTTGATCGTCGCGAACTATAAAATCAGCTTTTTGACGATTGTGTGGTTTGGTGTTGCACCACGCTTCAAAGATATCATCTTTGATCCAAGATTCATTTTGTGGGCTTTCTTTGCGAAATTACGCGGTATTCTAAAAATGGAATGCATGTTTTAGCCTTGCCATGGATCAATGCTTAGGCTTGATTTGTTCAAGCCTTCCGTGCGAATTTTTTCACTTTAATTTTACTCTCGGTCAGCCGCGCCGCGGCGATATCGTGTGATGTTTGCATTCTCAGCAATGTGTCCATGGTTGGCCCGAAAGCCTTCTCGACGCGTAGCGCCATTTGTGGCGAGAGTGCCGCGCGTCCATTGAGCACAGCCGAAAGAGCAGGACGCGTCACGCCCAGCGCCTTGGCTGCGTCGGTCACTGTTAATTCAAGCGGCACGATGATCTCAGACTTGATGAATGCGCCGGGGTGGCTTGGGTTTTTCATGTGGAACATGGCTGGAGTCCTCATGCCGACAATCTACCCGGAATGTCATACTCCGCGCCCCGGCTCGCGCCAAGCGCGACCGTAGCGTAAACTCCAGGGGGTATGCAGGGCAGCGTTGTCGAGTCTAACGAAGCGCTTGTGTTTTGAAACCCTGGGCCCCGGCTCAAGTATCCTCGGTTCGCTTGCGCGACCCTGCGGGGCCGGGGTGACGAGAAGAGGTGTTTGCTCGGGCGTTGCCTTGCTCTTCCATGTCATGCCGGACGATTGATCCGGCATCCACCTATCGCCAAAAGTGGCAAGTTTTTTGGCGTCAATTTGCTTGCCTGCTCCGTGCGAAGCTTTCGCCCCTCACACCACGTCACTCGCCGTTGAATGAACAGATCTTATCCCACATCGCCTGGCGGGCGTTGTCGCGCTGTTCTTGTTCGAGTTGGAGCTGCTCGGCGCGCGCGCGTTCGGCTTCGCCCGAGGTCTTGGCGGGGGGCGTGGCCTCGGCGTGCTGCGTACGTTCGCTGCCGTCGGCCGGTTGGGCCTCGGCTTCGGCCCGTTTGCTCCATCCACGTCATCCCACCAGCCCTTCTCGCGCGGGTAATTTTTCAACTTCTTCCAACGCGCGTCGCTGATGGGGCTGACATCGCCGGTTAGTCTGGGCTTAGCGCCAGGCGGCAGCACGCACCAGCAAATCACCGTGTCATTGGGCCTGGGTTTTATTTTCAGCATGCGCTTGGCCGTGGCCAGGCTCATGTCGAAGGGGGCATCGATGTAATAAACCACCGGCAGAGTTTCGGTGGAGTTCTCCAGGTTCTCTAGCCGGGCCAACAGGTGCTTGTTCATGGTGGAACTCCAATGAATATCTAGCCGTTGAGTTTTTCTCCAAGGCGTTGAGGCGCTGTTCGAGATGCTGGGTCTCGAAATTCTTGCGCTTGATCTCGAGTACGTTTGCCAGCGCACGGGCTTGCTCGGCGTCGATCTCGCCGTTGGCTGCCGCCGACAAAATCGCCGACACCGCGTTAGCCACGCCCGCCGGTTCATTCACGTCAGGCAAGTCAATCTGCATCAGCCGTGAGCGCGGGCGCGGAGCGATGCGTTCCACGCACAAGCGCATGGCCGTGGCGTTACCCTCAAGCGCCAGCTCAATCACCTTGCGCACGATTGCCTCGGCGTCGGTGCTCATGGCGGACTCCACCGCAAGCGTGGCGCGGCTGCGCGCGCCGGGCGGGCGCCCGGTGGGGTTGCCTGAATGACCCGGCGGAAAGCGGCCGTCGGGCAAACGCCGCTCGCGCCCGTTGGGAAAGGGCAAGGGTTTGGCTTTAGGCAAAGGCATGGCTTTGCCGGTCGCGTCGGACATGACGTGTCTCCTGAGTGTGATGGAAAATGTGGGGTGGGGGGCAACGCCCTGCGCTGCGCGCAGAGTTGTGGCGGGTCAATCCATACGCGCGGTATAGACTTTTCGCTAGTGGCGTTTTTCCTCTCCCCGCAATCCCCGCAGGTCCCGCCATTCACAACGCAGCGGCCCGCGCGCACTGCGCCACCGGCCTGATAAAAACCCTGTTATATCAGGCGGAACAGGCGGCCCTAAAAAACTTAACCCATCTAGTTGCAGCCCGCCCTGGCACTCAGTATGGTCCGCCCGCTTTTTGCCGAGTCGGGGCATGGTGCCCCGGCCCACATCAAAATAGGAGAAGTCCCCGTGTCGATTCTTGCCAAGCGTCTCGCCGCCGTGAAGCCATCGCCCACCATGGCGGTGACCAACAAAGCGGCCGAGCTGAAAGCGCAAGGACTCGATGTGATCGGGCTTGGCGTCGGCGAGCCGGACTTCGACACACCCGAGCACATCAAGATCGCGGGCAAGGCCGCCATCGACCGGGGCGAGACGAAGTACACGCCCACCAACGGCACGCCCGCGCTGCGCAAGGCGATCGTCGATAAGTTCAAGCGCGAGAACGGGCTCGACTATAAAACCGAGCAAGTGACCATTGGTGTCGGCGGCAAGCAGGTGATCTTCAATGCCGTGCTCTCGACCGTGCAAGAGGGCGATGAAGTCATCATCCCTACGCCCTATTGGGTCAGCTATTCCGACATCGTGCTGATGTTTGGCGGTACGCCTGTGTTTGTGCCGTGCGGTGAGAATGCGCGCTTCAAGCTGTCGCCCGAGGCGCTGGACGCGGCCATCACACCCAAGACCAAGTGGCTGATTCTCAACTCGCCCAGCAATCCCACGGGTGCTGCCTACACCGAGAAAGAACTGCGCGCGCTGGCCGATGTGCTGTTGAAGCATCCGCATGTGTGGGTGATGACCGATGACATCTACGAACACCTCACCTATGACGGCTTTAAATTCAGCACCATTTGCCAGATCGAGCCGAAGCTGCTGACGCGCACGCTCACCATGAACGGCGTGTCGAAAGCCTATGCCATGACCGGCTGGCGCTTGGGCTATGCCTGCGGGCCGGTGGAACTGATCAAGGCCATGAACATGGTGCAAAGCCAATCGGCCTCGCATCCATCGTCGATCACGCAGGCCGCTTCGGTTACGGCGCTGAACGATCCGCTGACCTTCCTGAAGCCACGCAACGACACCTATAAACAGCGCCGCGACATGGTGGTGCAGATGCTCAATCAGGCGAAAGGCATCACCTGCCAAACGCCCGAAGGCGCGTTCTACGTCTACCCCAGCTGCGCCGGATGCATCGGTAAGACCACGCCCAAGGGCCGCAAGATCAACACCGACACAGACTTCGTCGAGGCGTTGTTGGAAGAGGCGCTGGTGGCCGCCGTGCAAGGTGTCGCGTTCGGATTGTCGCCGTACTTCCGCGTGTCCTACGCCACATCGACTGAGTTGTTGAAACCCGCCTGCGAACGCATTCAGAAGTTCTGCGCCTCACTCATCTGATCACCGAAAAGAAAAAGCCCCGGAGTTTGTAGCTCCGGGGCTAAGTGATACAGGGAGACTTTTAAAATTGAAGCTGCACCATCGCCTTCTTTCCTGAATCCCGGGGGGAGGGAGACGGGCGCGGCGACGATGCAGCGATGAAGTGTGTCTATGCCTGGTCCGGGCCACGCACCATTGAATTTCTCGTAACGCTGCCATGCGTTGAGCGCATGACCGGAGAGGCGTAGTTTAGGCCGTTAAAACAGCTTCCGCCCGGGCTTTGGCGATTTCCTTGATGAGGTAATCGCGGAAAGCAGCCACCCGAGCCGAGTTGCGCAGCTCCTCCGGGTACACGAAATAACCCTCCACCGGCGGGCCTACGACTTGCGGCAACACCCGCACCATTTGGGTCGCGGGGTCGGCGAAATATTCGGGCAACAGGCCGATGCCGATACCACCGCGCACGGCCCGGTAGATACCGTAGAGATTGTTGACGCGCAGTACCGTTTTTGACGTCAAGTTCCGGCGCCTCAACTCGTCGGCGATCCAGTTGACGGACTCATAAGGCAGCACACCTTCGCCAAAAGTCACGATGTCATGCGTGGCCAAATCCTCGAAGGTCGCTGGCGTGCCGCGAAGGGCTAAATACTCGGGAGAGGCGAACATCATCACGGCCAAGGTGCCAAGATGGCGCTGGATCAGGTCGGGTTCCTTGGGTTTGTGGAAGCGGATGGCCACATCGGCTTCGCGCATGGCCAGGTCGAGGTCGCGGTCATCGAGCCGCAGCGACACTTCGATTTTGGGATGGGCGTGAATAAAATCTTTCAATCGGCTGGTCAGCCACACCGAACCAAACGCCACGGTAGTGGTGACACGAAGTTCGCCTTGCGGGTTGTTCTTGATCTCGGTCAGCATGTCCTCAACGTTGTTAAGCTTGGCAAAGACGTCATGGACGGTTTTGTAAAGCAGGTCGCCTTGCTCGGTGAGGATTAGCCCGCGCGCATGGCGGTGAAATAAACTCACCTCAAGCGAGCTCTCCAGCGCGCTGATTTGGCGGCTGACGGCCGACTGGCTGAGGTTGAGCATCTCGGCGGCGTTGGTGAAACTGCCAGCCTTGGCCACGGCGTGAAACACACGCAGCTTATCCCAGTCGAGTTTGCCGCCGCGATTGGACATCGCCTTGCGCTAGTGCGCTCCCTGCTCTGCAATAAACCGATCGGCTTCAAGGGCAGCCATACAGCCAGTGCCCGCTGCCGTCACGGCTTGCCGGAAAATATGATCTTGTACGTCACCAGCTGCGAACACGCCGGGAATGTTGGTTCGGGTGGAGCCTGGCGTTGTCAGCAAATAGCCATTGGCATCCATATCGAGCGCGCCCTTAAACAACTCGGTGTTGGGCGTATGACCGATGGCCACGAACAGCCCATCGATTTTGATATTGGTCGTGGCGCCGGTTTTCACATTCTTCAGCCGCGCGCCGGTCACGCCAGGTGGCGTGCCGCCGCCCAGTACCTCATCGACCGCAGAGTCCCACACCACATTGATCTTGGGATTGGCGAAGAGTCGCTTTTGAGCGATCTTCTCGGCCTTGAAAGCATCGCGGCGGTGGATCAGCGTCACCTTGGTGGCATGGTTGGTCAGATACAGCGCTTCTTCGACCGCGGTGTTGCCGCCGCCAACCACGGCCACTTCCTTGCCGCGGAAAAAGAATCCATCACACGTTGCACAAGCCGACACGCCAAAGCCCTGGTATTTCTTTTCCGACTCAAGCCCCAGCCAGCGCGCCGAGGCACCCGTGGCCACGATCAGCGTGTCGCCGACGTAGGTATCACCACCATCGCCGGTGCACACGAACGGCCGCTTGCTGAAATCGACCTTGGTGATGGTGTCGCTGATGAACTTGGTGCCGACATGCTCGGCTTGCTTTTGCATTTGCTCCATCAGCCAGGGCCCTTGAATCACCTCGGCGAAGCCTGGGTAGTTCTCGACATCGGTGGTGATGGTCATCTGCCCGCCAGGCTGCATGCCTGCCACCAAGATCGGCTCCAGGCTCGCACGCGCCGCATAGATGGCGGCCGTCAAACCAGCGGGGCCGGAGCCTAGAATCAAAACTTTGGTGCGATGCTCGGCCATGGGATTTGTCTGATCGGATCTCAAATGAAAGGAAGGGGCGGTCGTTTCGGGCCGAGAACATAAGTGCGCCATGCACCTGTCGCAAGGCTCGGGGCCCAGGCATTCGGGTTATACACAGCCCCTTGTATTGGCGAATAAAGTTGCCCATAGGACCCAAGCAAACGTTGTCAGCGCCATCATTCATCGGCTACGGTCGAAATAATCTTGCGCAATTTGATTGCGCTAGGCGGGCAACAGCCGGGGGGACCACATTATGACCGATAAAGAAGGCGGCCAGCGCGTGCGCCTCGACCGTATCGACCGCCAGATTCTCAGCGATCTGCAGGACGACGGGCGCATGACCAACGTCGATCTGGCCAAACGGTCGGGCATTTCCGCCCCGCCCTGCCTGCGCCGGGTGCGTGCCCTCGAAGAGTCAGGCTATATCAAAGGCTACCATGCCCGGCTCGACCATGCGCGGTTGGGCTACACGGTCACTGTTTTTGCCCACGTTGGCTTGAACAGCCAGGCCGAGGCCGACCTGGTGGGCTTCGAAAATCTGGTGAAGGAATGGCCCGAGGTGCGCGAGTGCCACATGCTGGCGGGCGAGACCGACTTTCTGCTGCGCATCGTTGCCAAGGATTGGGACGCCTACCAGCGCTTTGTCACTGAAAAACTCACTGCCGCACCCAAAGTGGCCCATGTGAAATCAGCGCTCGCCATCCGTAGCGCCAAGTCGTTGCCCGGCGTGCCGATCGCGGTGGAGGAGAAGAAGTAGGGCGCCGTTTATTACTTGATACGTACTTCGTATCAGTTTATACTGCCGCTGTCATGATCCGGTCGTTCAAGTGCAAGGAGACGGCGCGCATCTGGGATGGCGAGAGCAGCCGCAAGTTTCCGGGCGATATCCAAGACCGCGCCTGGCGTAAATTGCGCCAGCTTGATGCCGCCGCCACGTTGGAGGACTTGCGCCACCCGCCCGGCAACCGGCTCGAAGCACTAAAAGCAGCTCGGGCGGGCCAGATGAGCATTCGAGTCAACGATCAGTGGCGCATCTGCTTTCTATGGATGGCAGGCGATGCAATCGAGGTTGAGATCGTTGATTACCATTGAGCGACAATGGCAATGCTTCGGTTAGAAGGATTAAAATGACAGGCCGGTCCGCTCTGATCTACTGGTTCAGTCGTTGGTTATGGCTCTGCCACACTAATTGGTGGCGACCGGAGTCAGCCTGTCTGAGAACTCCATGCGCTAAGAATCGCCGCGCGGCAAGTTAAAAATTCTGAATTTGGTAGATCAGTTGGTTAGTGCAAATTTTGGGAGTCCACAATGAATCAGCTTCGCAACCCTCACCCTGGCGAAATCCTCAAAGAGGAATTTCTCGCCGAACTAGACATGAGCCAAAACCAATTGGCGCAGTCGCTCGGCGTGCCGGGCAACCGCATTCATGCCATCGTCAACGGCACGCGCGATGTCACGGCGGATACCGATTTGCGCCTCTGCAAATTTTTTCGCCTATCGGAGGGCTATTTTCTACGCTTACAGAACGCCTATGACACGCTCGAAGCCAAGCGCCGCATCGCGCCGCAAGTAGCCAAGATCAAGCCGCTGAAGGTGAAGAAGGCGGCTTAGTTAAGGTGGTAACTGTAGGCGACCTCCGAATTTCAACGAAGCTCATGCCATGACAATAACGTTTCAACTCACGATCGGCGTCATGCTCGCGCTGGGTTTTGCCGTAACCGCCCACGCCCAAACCAAGCCCGGCACCGTGCTGCTGACGGGTGCGAGCCAAGGGCATGGCTTGGCCTTTGCCGAAGACTACGCCGCGCGTGGTTGGCGCGTCATCGCAACGGCGCGCACACCGTCCACTGCCACTGAACTGCAAGCCTTGGCGAAGAAATATCCCAAGCTGACCATCGAGGAGTTGGACGTCACCGACTTCAAACAGGTCGATGCGCTGGCCGCCAAGTACAAAGGCACGGCCATTGATGTGTTGAACCTCAATGGCGCTATCAATTCGTTCCGCGTGGGTGTTGAGGCCTTTGGCCCGTTAGACCCTGAGCGGCTCAATGAAATTCTGAATACCAACGTCACCGCGCAACTGCACATAGCCGAGGCGTTCCTGGAGCACGTCGCGGCCAGCGAGCAGAAAAAAATCGCGGCCATGAGCGCTGTTGGCGGTTCGATCACGAATACGCGCAACCCCACGGCACCCGCCTACCGCGCCAGCAAGGCGGCGCTGAACATGCTGATGCGTGCATACGGCGAGCAAGTGAAGGTCAGAGGTGTGGCTGTTCTGGTGATCGCGCCAGGCACGGTGGATGTTTACAACTACATGGCGCTAGCCGACATTTCTCAAGTGCCCGAACGCTACCGCCGCCAAATCGAACTCAAAGTCCTCGCGCCGCGTTCGGCTATCGGCTCCATGATCGATTTAATCGATAAGCTCACTATCGCCGACATCGACAAGTTCCATCAGTGGGATGGCAAAATCTTGCCCTGGTAATCGCGACAAACGTCGGCCTAAGCCCAGCAACCTTTATTAACGCTCTAGCGTTCCTAAGTCGAAGAATTCGAGCTAGGAGCCAACAGAATGAAGGCATTACGCGCTTTTGCGTTGAGTGTTATTACTGCACTGTTGCTGGCCTCACCCGCGCTAGCCCAACAAATCACGGTTTATAGCAGCGGGTCGGTGGCGGTCGGTCAAACCCGCCAACTCACTGCTTATGTGCCGCTATCGCCCAACACGGTCACCTGGTCGGTGAACGGCGTGCCGGGCGGCGATGCCACGGTGGGCACGGTTTCAGCCAACGGCCTTTATCAAGCCCCCGCCGTTGTACCCATGGCCAACGCCGTAAGCGTTCGCGCCACTAGTACATCGGATGTATCGAAATCAGGCGCGGTGACTATCGCCGTTACTCAACCACCAGTGCAACTGTGGAGCATCTCGCCCACGTCCGTACCGGCCGGTGCGTACTCCATTCGCATCAACGGCGCGAATATCACACAAAGCTCGGTGGTCTATGCTGGCGATACGGCGCTCAAGACAACAGTCACGTCTTCCACAGGCGCGACCGCCACCGGCACAACCGCAGCCGACATGGTGGGCAAAAAACTCAATATCACCGTGCGTAACCCCGGCCTGGGTGGAACGATGCCTCAGGGCGCGGTGTGCTGATTCCCACGACGTCATTGGATCAATACGCCGCGACCATGGCGAAATGGTTCGGCGTGGATTCCGCAGCGATGGCGCAAGTGTTCCCGAACATCGCAAATTTCCCCACGGCGGATGTGGGGTTCATGGGGTAGGGCGGTAGCCGCCTACTTAAACTTCACCGCGATCACTTCATAAGCCTTGCCGCCGCCGGGTGCCGTCACTTCTGCGGTATCGCCAATCGTCTTGCCGATCAGCGCGCGGCCCAACGGCGACTGCACCGATATCTTGCGTTTCTTCAAATCGGCCTCGTAGGGCCCGACGATTTGATAGGTGATCTCTTCGTCGCTCTCGACGTCGGCCACGGTCACGGTGGCGCCAAAGCGCACGGTCTTGCCCGACAGCTTGGAGACGTCGATCACGTCGGCGCGGCTAATGATATCTTCCAGCTCGATGATGCGCCCCTCGATGAAGCTCTGTTTTTCGCGGGCAGCGTGGTACTCGGCGTTTTCAGACAAGTCGCCATGCTCGCGCGCCTCTGCGATCTGCTTGATCACAGCCGGGCGGTCGGTGAACTTCAATTGCTTCAATTCGGCCTGGAGGGGTGGGAGCCCCGCCGACGTCATTAGTACTTTTTCCATGAGGCGGTCTGTTGCCCCCGTGCCTTGAAAACAGAAAAGAAAGGCCCACGCCATGGGTGGCGAGGGCGCCTACAGCTCGTTCGCTCGAACTACTTAGGTATTAAAATATGACTGGAGCGGGGCAACATCAAGGGCCCCTTCGCGTAAAGCTGAAATGGCCCCCACGGCGGCTGAGGCGGCGGCTAGGGTGGTAAAATGGCAGATATTCTTGGTTAGGGCCGTCCGGCGGATGTCGAAGCTGTCCTTCAAGGATTGGGCGCCTTCGCTGGTATTAACCACCATTTGCACCTGGCCTGAGATCATCAGGTCGACGCAATGGGGGCGGCCCTCGGCGACTTTATTGACCAAATCGACCTCGATCCCCTGGGTGGAGAGGTACTTTTGGGTGCCGCGTGTGGCGATCACCTTGAAGTCCATCTCTTTCAGTTTTTTGGCCAGGGCTACCGCACCTTGCTTATCGCGCTCGCGCACGGAGATGAACGCGGTGCCTTTTTGCGGCAGAACGGTGCCTGCACCCAACTGCGATTTGGCGAAGGCGCGCGGGAAATCCACATCCAGCCCCATCACCTCGCCGGTCGATTTCATCTCAGGGCCTAGCACGATATCCACGCCGGGGAACCGGTTGAACGGGAACACAGCTTCCTTCACCGCGACATGCTTCACTTTGCAAGGCGCACTTTCGTAATCGGGCCCAAGCTTGAAGCTCGCCAACTTTTCGCCAGCCATGACACGCGCGGCGATTTTTGCCACGGCCACGCCGGTCGCCTTGGCGACGAAAGGCACGGTGCGGCTCGCACGCGGGTTCACTTCAAGGATGTATATGACGTTGTCCTTGATGGCGTATTGCACGTTCATCAAGCCCACGACTTTTAATGCCTTAGCCATGGCGATGGTTTGGCGCTTGATCTCGTCGATCAATTCGCGGCTGAGAGAATAGGGTGGCAACGAACAGGCTGAATCGCCTGAGTGCACACCGGCTTCCTCGATGTGCTCCATGATGCCCGCGATATAAACATCGCTGCCGTCGCAAATGGCATCCACATCCACTTCGGTGGCGCCTGAAAGGTATGAATCGACCAACACCGGGTTGTTGCCGGTCACTTTCACAGCGTCGCGGAAGAAGTTGGTCAAGCTACCTTCGTCGTGAACAATCGCCATGGCCCGGCCGCCGAGAACATACGAGGGCCGGATCACGACTGGGTAGCCAATGCGCTTGGCCACCACGCGCGCTTCGTCCAGGGTCATGGCCGTGCCATTGGCAGGTTGGCGGAGTTTCAGTTCCATCAGCAGCTTCTGGAAGCGCTCGCGGTCCTCGGCCAGGTCGATGGCGTCGGGCGATGTGCCCAGAATGGGAATGTTGGCTTTTTCCAGTGCGTGAGCCAGTTTCAGCGGCGTTTGGCCGCCCAGCTGCACGATGGCGCCCAACACCTGGCCATTCTTTTGTTCGGTGCGGATCAGTTCGATCACGTCTTCGGCGGTGAGCGGTTCGAAATAGAGCCGGTCCGAGGTGTCGTAGTCGGTTGAAACCGTTTCCGGATTGCAGTTGACCATGATGGTCTCGAACTTAGCATCGCGTAGCGAAAACGCCGCATGAACGCAGCAATAATCGAACTCTATGCCCTGGCCGATGCGATTTGGTCCGCCGCCAAGAATGATGACTTTCTTTTTGTTCGACGGCTCTGACTCGCACTCGGGTGGGTTCAAGCCGTCGCCCTCGTAACACGAATACATATAAGGCGTGGGCGAGCGGAATTCCCCCGCGCAGGTGTCGATGCGTTTGTATACGGGCCGCACGCCGAGTTTATGTCGCAGGGCCATGATGTCGATGGCATTGCCGCCCGACAACTCCGCTAGGCGTTTGTCCGAGAAGCCTAGTTTTTTCAACGCCAGCAGGTCTTGCGCGTCACTGGGTAAGCCCTTAGCGCGAACAATGTTCTCGGCGTTGACGATGACTTCGAGTTGCCGCACGAACCATGGGTCGTATTTAGCAATGGCGCAGATGTCTTCCACGCTCAGGCCCGCGCGCAAAGCCTGGGCGGCAATCAGCAACCGGTCGGGTCGGGGTTGGGCTAAGGCCGTGCGTAAAACGTCTTTGTCAGTCGTAGGCACGCCATCATCGGCCAGCGAAAACTCATTCAAACCCGACAACCCCGTTTCCATCGAGCGCAAGCCCTTTTGTAGGCTTTCGCAGAAGGTGCGGCCCACCGACATGGCCTCGCCCACAGACTTCATGGACGTGGATAATAAAGCCTTCGTCTCGGGGAATTTCTCGAAGGTAAAGCGCGGGATTTTAGTGACCACGTAGTCGATCATGGGTTCGAACGACGCAGGTGTGGCCTTCGTAATGTCGTTGGTGATTTCATCGAGCGTATAGCCAACCGCTAGTTTGGCCGCGACCTTGGCGATGGGAAAGCCCGTCGCTTTCGAGGCCAACGCAGAGCTGCGTGATACGCGCGGATTCATCTCGATGATGGTCATGCGCCCATCGACCGGGTTGATGGCGAACTGCACGTTCGATCCGCCGGTATCCACGCCGATCTCGCGCAAGCAGGCGATCGAGGCGTTGCGCATCACTTGGTATTCTTTATCAGTCAGGGTGAGGGCAGGGGCGACGGTAATGGAATCGCCGGTGTGAATACCCATCGGGTCGACGTTTTCGATGGAACAAATAATGATGCAGTTGTCCTTGCGGTCGCGCACCACTTCCATCTCGTACTCTTTCCAGCCGAGCACGGATTCTTCCACGAGTACCGATTTGACCGGCGAGGCGGCCAATCCAGTTCCCACAATGGCCTCGAATTCCTCGGTGTTGTAGGCGATGCCGCCACCTTCGCCGCCCAGCGTGAACGACGGGCGGATGATGGATGGCAGGCCCACGACCTTCAATGCCTCGCGGGCTTCCTCAATGGTATGCACCATTTGGCTGCGCGGGCTTTCCAGCCCGATCTTGCTCATGGCGTCCTTGAACATTTGGCGGTCTTCGGCCTTCTCGATGACGTCGCGTTTGGCCGCGATCATCTCGACGCCGAATTTTTTCAACACGCCCATCTCGTCGAGCTTCATGGCGGTGTTCAGCGCCGTCTGCCCGCCCATGGTGGGCAGCAGCGCATCGGGGCGTTCTTTCTCGATAATCTTGGCCACCGTCGCGGGCGTGATGGGTTCGATGTAGGTGGCATCCGCCAAGCCCGGATCGGTCATGATCGTGGCGGGGTTGGAGTTCACCAGAATGACGCGATAGCCTTCCTCGCGCAGGGTCTTGCAGGCCTGCGCGCCGGAATAGTCGAACTCGCAGGCCTGTCCAATAACGATGGGCCCCGCGCCGATGATGAGGATGCTTTTGATGTCTGTACGTTTGGGCATGGTTAAGTCACCAGCGCTCGTCTCCTCCCCCTGAAAGGGGGAGGATTAAGGTGGGGGTCGGTTACGGGCGGAGACGAACGATCCCCTCCTGACCTCCCCTTTCCAAGGGGAGGAAAAGATGATGCCTTATGAGTCATCATGTCTTCTTCTTATGGGCGGCCATGGCGGCGGTGAAACGCTCGAACAGATAATGGCTATCTTGCGGGCCGGGCGAGGCCTCGGGGTGGTACTGCACCGAAAACACGGGCTTGTCAGTGGCGCGCATGCCTTCGACGATACCGTCGAACAGCGATTTATGCGTTTCGATCACGTTCTTTGGCAAACTCGTGCGGTCGACCGCGAAGCCGTGGTTCTGAGACGTGATCTCCACCTTGCCAGTTTCGATGTCTTGCACTGGCTGGTTGACGCCGCGATGGCCCAGGTTCAGTTTGTAGGTCTTGGCGCCGAAGGCGAGCGACAGAATTTGGTGGCCTAAGCAGATGCCGAATATCGGCTTGCCGGTGGCAATGAGCTTTTTGATCTCTGGCACGGCATAAACGCCAGTAGCTGCTGGGTCGCCAGGGCCATTCGAGAGAAAAATGCCATCGGGGTTGTGGCGCAGAATGTCATCGGCTGTCGCCGTGGCGGGCACCACCGTCACCTTGCATCCCGCATCGGCCAGGCAGCGCAAAATATTGCGCTTAGCGCCGTAGTCGATAGCGACCACATTGTATTCGGTCTTGCGGCCATCCTTGGTCAGGTCGCCGAAGCCCTTGCCTTTGTTCCACCGCGTTTCGGTCCAGGAATAGGTTTGGCGGCAGGTCACATCCTTGGCCAAGTCCATGCCATTCAGGCCGGGCCAAGCTTTGGCTTCCTTCGTCAGCGCGTCGATGTCGAACTTGCCCGAGGGGTCGTGGGCGAGGACGCCGTTTGGCGCGCCTTTGTCACGGATACGCCGTGTCAGACGGCGCGTGTCGAGGCCGGCAAGGCCGATCAGGTTGAAGGATTTCAACCAGGTATCGAGGTGCTGCTTGGCGCGGTAGTTGGATGGCTCGGTGATGTCGTCGCGCATAATGCAACCGCGTGCCGCCGGTGTGGTGCTTTCCAGGTCTTCGGGGTTCGCCCCGACGTTGCCAACATGAGGGAAGGTGAAGGTAATAATCTGGCCCGCATAGGACGGGTCGGTCATGACCTCTTGGTAACCCGTGATCGACGTATTGAAGACGACTTCACCGACATTTTTGCCGGTGGCGCCAATTCCCCGTCCCCAAAACACCGATCCATCATCCAAAACCAAAACGGCTGTTGCGCCTCGCGGCTGAGCCCGGTCGGAGGATGGATGGGCGGCTGCCATCAGGGCAGGCCTTTGAGCATGAGGGTGGGTGCGGTTGTCGTCACGCGGCGGCCTTTGTTAGGTTTGCATCGGCCCTTACCGGCGCGGTTGGCGGCGGTTTGTGACGACGTTCGATTGTTGAGGCAAGCGGGGTGTTTAAGGAAAGCACTTAGGTGAGTCAAGGGACAGCCGCATGTGGATAACTTGACGAAAACACCAGCATTTCCGCGGCTTCGTGGCTTTTGCCATCGAACTTGTCCTGGAGTAGGTTACGCCCTTTCCAAAATCAATTATGACACTTCGATGAAAGGTCCCAGGCATGCTGCGTAGCCGTCTCACTGAGTCCATGAAGGATGCCATGCGCAGCAAGGACGCGCGTGGCCTTGGGACCATCCGTCTGATCCTCGCCGCCCTAAAAGACCGCGACATCGCTGCCCGCAGTAAGGGCAATTATGACGGCATCGCCGAGGATGAAATTCTGCAAATGTTCAACGGCATGATCAAACAGCGCCGTGAAAGCATTTCCTTGTATGAGCAAGGCGGGCGCTGCGAATTGGCGCAAAAGGAACAAGAGGAAATCGAGGTCATCCAGCGCTTCATGCCCAAGCAAATGGACGATGCCGCGATGACTGCGGCGGTGAAAGATGCCATCGCTGCCGTCGAGGCCAAAGGCTTGAAGGACATGGGCCGAGTCATGGCCGTGCTGAAAGAAAAGTTCGCCGGTCAGATGGATTTCACCAGTGCCAGTGCCACGGTAAAACAGAGCTTGGCGTAGTGCTTTGGTTCAATTTGAAAACGAATAAGTGTTATTGTCATCGCCCGGCTTGACCGGGCGATCCAGGGTCCAAAACTCTGGGGCGCAGGGATGAGAAATGGACCACCCGATCAAGTCGGGTGGTGACATCAAAGGGGACGATTAGTCGAGGCCGTATGAATTTCTCCCCCGAATTCCTCGACGAGATTAGAAACCGGCTTTCGGTCTCTAGCGTCGTGGCGCGGCGGGTGAAGTTGACCAAGCGTGGCCGCGAGTTCGTGGGCCTGAGCCCCTTTAGCAACGAAAAAACCCCATCGTTCACTGTTAACGACGAGAAGGGTTTTTATCACTGCTTCTCCACCAATGAGCATGGCGACGTCTTCACATTCTTGATGAAGACCCAGAACCTGTCGTTCCCCGAGGCGGTCGAACGGCTGGCCGAAGAAGCTGGGCTGGAAATGCCGCGGGCCGATCCGCGCGAAGTGGCGGTCGTCGAGCGTGCCGTTAAGCTGCGCGAGGCGGTTGAGGCGGCCTGTATGTTCTTTCAGGCCGCTTTGCAAAAGCCCGATGGTGCGCGTGCGCTCGATTACCTGCATGGGCGCGGCTTGGGCGATGAAATCATCCAGCGCTACCGGCTCGGCTACGCGCCGTCGGGTAATGTGGTGAAAACAGAATTGTTGCGACGGGGTTTCGCCGAAGATGTGTTGCTGGAAACTCGGCTGATTTCGGAAGGCAAGGAGGGGCGTGAGTCTTTCGACTTCTTCCGCGACCGGGTGATGTTTCCGATTTTCGATGCGCGTGGGCGGCCCGTGGCATTCGGCGGCCGGGTGATGGGCGAAGGCGAGCCAAAATATCTCAACTCGCCCGAGACGCCGCTATTCCATAAAGGCGGGCTGCTCTACGGCTTGTCGCTGGCCCGGCCCAGCGTGCTCGACAAGTCCCAGGTTGTTGTCTGCGAAGGCTACATGGATGTGATTGCCATGGCCCAAGCCGGGCTCACCAATGCTGTGGCACCTTTGGGAACGGCCTTAACCGAGACCCAGCTTGAGATGTTGTGGAAATTGGTGCCCGAACCCATCATGTGTTTTGATGGCGATAAGGCCGGTCAGCGTGCGGCCGCCCGTGCCGCTGGGCTGGCATTGCCGCGCCTCAAGCCCGGGTTATCGCTGCAATTTGCCTTGCTGCCCTCGGGTCAGGATCCCGACGACCTCATTCGTCGTTCGGGTGCCGATGCCATGACCCAGGTGCTGAACGGCTCGATACCGCTTTCTGAGGTGGTTTGGCGCCAAGTCTTGGCCGAACATCAAACCGATACGCCGGAACGCCGGGCGGGCTTCGAGCGGGCGGTATTGGAGCGGGTCGGGGGCATTGACGACCAATCCGTCCGCGATCAATACCGCATGGTGTTCAAGGACCGGCTGCGGGACATGTTTCAGCCCCAACGCGCCCGTACGCCGCGCAACGATATGGGCCGGGGCAGGGGCAGGCCGCCATTTCGGGGTAAAACACCGCCTGTTCCCATGGCTATCCGGCCGGGGCCCGCGCGGGTATTGCCCGTCGACCGGCTACGCGAGCGCATTTTGCTCGCCACCCTGATTAACCACCCCGAGATTCTGGGCCATATCGAAGACCGGTTGGGGGCCATGATTTTGGCCGATTCCCGCCTTGACTCGGTGCGGCAATCGGCATTAATGCACCTGTCTCATCAGCTGGACCTTGATTCTCAGACACTTAGAGCCCATTTGGACGGCTTAGGCTATGCCCGCGACTTAGAGTCGCTCTTGGGTGAGGACACATATGTGCATGCCTCCTTTGCCCGCCCAAATGCAGAGCCGGTCAAGGCAACCGAGGGATGGGACGACACGTTTGGTTGGTATCAGCGTTCTGGCCTTGAGGCAGACCTGAATCAACTAAGGGACAATTTGGCCGTTAACCCAACCGATGAAACCGTTGCGGCGATGAACTCACTCGCCGAACAAATGAACCAATATACGCATGAATAAAATCAACAAGCCCGCTGCCAAGTCCTCAAGTTCCGCTCAATCGCGCCCTGCTGCCAAGGCGGCTGTAAAACCTGCGCCCAAAGCCGCGCCCGTTGCGGTGAAAGCAGGCGCGAAAGACAAGATCAGCGACAAGGATAAAGAGAAGATCGCAAAGCTTGTGAAGGTAGCGGCCAAGATTGCTGCTCCGGCTGTGGGCAAAGACGGCAAGCCGCTTGACCCAACCGCGCCCGGCGATAAGCCCCTCTTGGATTCGACCAATCAAAATATCAAGAAGCTGATCCAGAAAGCCAAAGAGCGCGGCTACATTACTTACGATGAGTTGAATGCCGCCCTGCCGCCGGAGGAAATGTCCTCCGAGCAAATCGAAGACGTGATGTCGATGCTCTCCGAGATGGGCATCAACGTCGTCGAGGTCGAAGAGCAGGAAGAAGCCGAAACGCCCGAAGCAGCGGAAGAAGAAGCCGCAAAGCCCGAGGGCTATACTGGCGGCAATATCGACGAAGACGATGTTGGCCGCACCGACGACCCTGTGCGCATGTATTTGCGCGAAATGGGTTCGGTGGAGCTGTTGTCGCGCGAAGGCGAAATTGCCATCGCAAAACGCATCGAAGCTGGCCGCGAAATGATGATCGGCGGCATTTGCGAAAGCCCCATCACCATTCGGTGCCTGTTGCAATGGCACGATGCATTGCAAAACGGCAAGATGCTGTTGCGCGATATCATCGACCTCGACGCCACCTATGGCGCGGGCGCTATGAGCAAGGCCTCGGACCAAGAGTTGGAAGTCGACGTGGTCTCCGAGCCCGTCGATGCCAACGAAGACGACG
>SHWP01000050.1 GCA_009693785.1 Rhodospirillaceae bacterium | reverse complement strand
AAATCGAGCCTGGGAGCACCGGAATCCACTTCACCCGCTGGGTGCGCCATAACTGCCCTCGATCCAACGACATAAACTGCTGATGCCTATGTCTGAATCGATGCGCGCTCCCTGGCAACTCATATGTTCATCCGGGGAATGCGGGCTTACACTTGGGGGACGTTCAAGATTCTAAATCGTCATGCTTCGTGTAATCATGCTGCTGTCTTGGGCCGGTTGCACATAGGTCATCCCGCTCATGTCCTCACCGGCATCACTCGAAGTCCAATACAATCTCATCCGTAACTTTGCGCGGCAAACGCCGGTTAACGCTACTGTTACGTCATTCTCGGTGATTTTCTCGACTTTGATGTTGTGGCCCTACGTACCGACCTCAGCGTTGGTCGCTTGGGCAACGCTTCATCTGGCGCTCGTTTCCTTGTTGTTCGTGCGCTGGATGCAACGATACCTACAGGCGCGTCGTGGCAAAGTCCTGGTGTCGGCGCCGCGCGCGCCGCTAGAGATGCGCGTTGCCCGTGGCTCTCGCCGGGCGATACTTTTTGCTATCATCTCCGGGGTGCTGTGGGGCGCCACGGTTTTCACGCTGCCTTACCTGCCGCCTGTGCAAACCGTCGCAATGGTCATTGTCGTCTCGGCGATGACGGGTGGGGCCACCACAACTTTATCGGCCATTCCTATGGCGGCCGCGGCATATGCGCTTACAACGCCCATCCCATTCAGCGTCTACTTTTTCCTTCGCGGTTTTGATTCGGCCTTTTTCTTTCTCGGGCTACAGGCCCTGGTGATGACGGCAGGCATGTTGTGGGCTTCGCGTTCGGTCCACGGCACGTTCATCGAGGATGTGAAAGCGCGGATCGAGGCGACTGAAGCCCTCGAGGAACTGCGCCGTTCGCGCGACGAATGGCTTGATGTGGCGCAATCGACAGATGCTTTCGCGCTGTTCGATGCCGACAAGCAGCTGAAATTTTGGAACGCTGAATTCGAGCGCTTGATTACGACAGGCAGTGTTAGTGTTCGCGCCGGTCTGAGCTGGGAGGAGTTATTAGCGGGGTTTGAACCCAGCGAGTCCGAAAGCAGCGGATTGATCACAGCCCAAGAACGCCACGACCGTTATGTGCGTCACCTGCCGCATGCCGATGATCCATTCATCGAGCGGCTTGCCGACGGCCGGTGGATTCGCAGTGTCATGCGCCCGACTGAGCGCGGCAATTTAGTTTGGCTGGTGCAAGATATCACCGCCGAACGCCAGCGCGAGGCGGTCGAGATGAAATTGCGCGCTCGCTTGTCCGAGTCCAAGCAACTGCAAACCATTGGTCAGTTCGCCAGCGGCGTAGCGCATGATTTCAACAACGTGCTGGGGGCGATCCAGTCCTTCGCCGAGTTCATGACCATGCCCGCGAGCAAACCGGACGGCCGGTTGCTGGCCGCTCAGCGCATCGTCAAGGCTTGCGAGCGCGGCGCAGGTATGGTGCGTAATATCCTGCAATTGGCGACGGCCTCGCGGATCGAGAAGGCCACCTTCAAGTTCGCCTCTGCTTTCGATCAGGCCGTGAATTTTTTACCGCGTGAGCATCCCGAAAATGTGACGTTCACGATCGACAATCGGGCAGAAAGCTCATTCGTTGACGCCAATGAAAGCCAAGTTATTCAATTGCTGCTCAACCTGATCGTCAATGCTTTTGCCGCGCTGAAGGGACGGGTGGGGCGGATTTCCCTTTATGCCGATCAAATCAATGTCGACACCGCGACAGTCTCGCGATTTTTCAACGCCGCCGCCAACCTGGATGGCGTGACCACCGCGCTTGATGGCTCGAGCCAATTCGTGTTCGGAATGCTGTTGCCCGAGCAACCCTACGTCAAAATTGTCATCGAAGATAATGGCGTTGGCATCGAGCCCGATCTGTTGTCGCGGATTTTTGATCCCTTCGTGACAACAAAAGAGTCGACACTGCGCACAGGTTTCGGCCTCACGGTCGTACGCAGTGTGGTGTTGGCCTCGGATGGTGCGCTGTTGGTGCGCTCTACTGTTGGCAAGGGAACCACATTCGAAGTTTATCTTCCTGTCATTGCCGCACCATCGGCTAACCAGGCAGCACCTGCGCCGAATCAGCCGCATGAAGGCAATGAACGGGTCATGGTGGTCGATGATGATCCTGACAGTGCTGATGGTCTCGTGCTGGCGCTGCGCGGTATGGGTTATGACGCGGTGGCGATTTACGAACCGGGCGGTGCGTTAGCCGAGTATGTGAGCAGCCCGCAAGCATGGGATGCGGTTGTCGCCGATCAGGCCATGCCAGGCATGGGTGGCCATGAGCTAGCGGCACGCATCAAACAGGTTCGCGCCGATGCGCGGATTTTTCTCTACACCGGCCATGCGAGCGATGAGTTACGACAGCGCGCCGCCGGTATTGGTGTTGCAGGCGTTTTGCAAAAGCCCGTTGATCCGAAAATTCTTGCGGGTCTGATCAGGGGGTAATAGCGCCTTCAGCAGCACTCGCTGCCTGGGGCGCACACGGGGCCGTCGGCGAGGCGGGTGATCACCGGCACGCCGGTTTTAGTTTCACTGGCATGGCGCACGGTGTCGCGCGTGCAATCGAATGGCGCGGGTTCGGTGACCTCTTTATACGGAGGCACAGGCGCGAACAGTCCCGCATAGGGCTCGCGCATGAGAAGCGCGAAGGTCTTTCCGCACACGGCCATCGGCTGTCCGCGGCGATACTTGTGGTTGTCGTCGTCCAACACGGTGTGAAACGGCCCCTGATAGATCACCGCTTGGTTCTTATCCCAACATTCGCCCGATTTACCTTTCCAGGCCATAACGGTGATCGAGCGGTATTCGATGCCCTCGATGATCTGCCAAGGCTCTTGCTGACGCTCGGTTACTTGGATGCCGTGAAAGCCCACATCTTCCAGCAGCTTCAAGAACTCGAATTCTTGCAACGCCCCCGAGAGGCACCCCGACCACAATTTGGGGTCGTCTTTCAGGTGCGCAGGCGAGGGTTCATCCGAGACGATATCGGAAATAGCGATGCGCCCGCCGCGCTTCAGCACCCGGTGCATTTCGGCAAATAGCGCGGGCTTGTCCACATCGGCAACCAAGTTCAGTACGCAGTTGGACACAATCACGTCGACGGAATCGCTGGCCACCAAGGGTTGGTCGCAGCGCATATCGGCGAGGTCGCGTTGGAATAACTCAAGATCAGTCGCGCTTGTTACCGGGCATGTCGCCAAACGCTTATCAATTAATTCAAGGTTGGTTTGCAGGTCTTGAATATTTCCACGTCGGAATTCAACGTTCGCAAAACCGATCTTGTCGGCCACGATGGGCGCATTCCGGCGTGCCACATCAAGCATATCCGGGGTCATGTCGATGCCGATGACCTTGCCCTTAGGCCCCACCACTTGCGAAGCAATGAAACAAATTTTACCGGTCCCTGAGCCCAGGTCGAGAACAGTTTCGCCAGCGCGCACGTACTTCGATGGATCGCCGCAGCCGTAATCTTTCTCGATCACTTCGGCTGGAATGGCTTTCAAATATTGCGGGTCGTAGTCTACCGGGCAGCACAGCGCCGCCTCGACGGCCTTGGCGCCAGCGCCATAGCGCGATTGAACGGCCTCTTTCACCATGTCGTGCATGAGTGCTTCCTTTGTCTACTCTGGCCCAAACCACACACGCGGCCAGGGGCAAGGTCAAGAGGCAAGGCGGGCGCAAGCAAACAAAAAACCCCGCCAGATTCCTCCGGCGGGGTTTTGTACAAAAAATTCAGCGCGTTACTTCATCTGCGCTGTCAGCATGGCGTCGAGCTTGTCGAGGAAGCCCGTGGTGGTCATCCACGGCTGGTCGGGGCCGACGAGGATGGCCAAGTCCTTGGTCATGAAGCCCGCCTCAACCGCCTGGATGCAAACCTTCTCCAGCCGGTCGGCGAAGGCCACCACGTCAGGCGTATTGTCGAACTGGCCGCGATACTTCAAGCCTTGCGTCCAAGCAAAGATCGAGGCGATCGGGTTGGTTGAGGTTTCTTTGCCTTGCTGATGCAAGCGGTAGTGGCGCGTGACCGTGCCGTGTGCGGCTTCGGCTTCCACCGTTTTGCCGTCGGCGGTGAGCAACACCGAGGTCATCAAGCCCAAGGAACCAAAGCCTTGTGCCACTGTGTCTGATTGAACGTCGCCGTCATAGTTTTTGCAGGCCCACACAAATCCACCCGACCATTTCAAGGCCGAGGCGACCATGTCGTCGATTAGGCGGTGCTCGTAGGTAATCTTCTTGGCTTCGTACTTGGCTTTGAAATCTTTCTCGAATACGGCCTGGAAAATATCTTTGAAGCGGCCGTCATAGGCTTTGAGGATGGTGTTCTTGCTCGACAGGTATAGCGGCCAACCGCGCGCCAAGGCATAGTTCAAGCAGCTATGGGCGAAGTCGGTGATCGACTCATCCAAGTTGTACATTCCCATGGCCACACCAGCGCCGGGGAAGTCGAACACATCATAAGTTGTCGGTGCGCCTCCACCCTCGGGCGTGAAGGTCATGGTCAGCTTGCCCTTGCCGGGCACCTTGAAGTCGGTGGCCTTGTACTGGTCGCCGAAGCCATGACGGCCGATGACGATGGGCTGCGTCCAACTGGGCACCAAGCGCGGCACGTTCTTGCAGATGATCGGTTCGCGGAAGATGGTGCCGCCCAAAATGTTGCGGATGGTGCCGTTGGGCGACTTCCACATCTTCTTCAGTTTGAATTCCTTCACCCGCTGCTCGTCGGGGGTGATGGTGGCGCACTTCACGCCCACGCCGTATTGCTTGATGGCGTTGGCGGCATCGACCGTGATCTTGTCGTCGGTCTTGTCGCGGGCCTCGACGCCGAGGTCATAATATTTAATGTCGATGTCGAGATAGGGCAGGATCAGCTTTTCTTTGATGAACTGCCAGATGATGCGGGTCATCTCATCGCCGTCGAGATCGACCACTGGCGTTTTGACTTTGATCTTGGCCATATCCGCGCCTTCTTGCGCACCGGTTCAGACCGGCGAAATTCGTGATTTGTGGGCTTTATCCTGGCCCAAATAAGGGGCGGACCATAGCCAGCAGGGGCGGGGGTGGCAAGCCGGGGAATTGAGGGTTCATGGCCCCTGAAGCGTTACATTTTATATGGTCTGAAGCGCCGATCTGTATCTATCTGTAGGCTTCATCCCCGGGTTAAATTCAATACCCGCATCGGCCATAGACTCAAGCAATTCACCGGGGCATGCATCAGGCCATAGCGTCGTGCCCCGCGGGTAATTGGTAAGGCTAGATCATGAGGAACGTGTTCTCTAACCTTTCGCTGCAGGCGCAGATCGCGGTGACCTTTGCGTTGATCATGGTGGTGGCCTTCGCCACCCTGGTATCGGCGATTCAAATCCGGGCCAGCGGCGATGCGGTAAAGCTTGCGCAACTCTATGCGATTGAGGCTGCCGAAAAACATGCCAGCCAAGTCGCCAGCCAAATCGACCGGGCGTTCGATGCGGCCCAGTCCATTGCCAGCTATACCGCGACCCAAAATAAAACCGGCGGCACCGACCGCGCCCAACTCATCCGCCATCTTGAATCGGTTCTCGAAGTTAACTCCGACCTTTTTGGCACTTGGGTGCAAATCGAAACCGGCGCCTTCGGCGCCGATGCCAAGCTTGCCAGCAAACCAGGTCACGATAGCCGCGGCCGTTTAGTTGGTTATTACATCCGCGAGGGTGGACAGATACGCGAGGAAAACCAAGACCCCGCCGAAGATTATTTTGCCGAAGACTATTACACCCAACCTGCAACTTCGCGCGCGCCAGAGCTGATCGAGCCTTACGAGGAAGATTTAGTGGATGGCTCGAAAGTGCTCATGACCACGGCGGCGATTCCCATGATGGATCGTGGTGCTGTCATGGGGGTGGCGGGTGTCGATCTTACGCTTGCTGACATGCAAAAGCTGATTGCCGGCATCAAGGTTTATGACAACGGTTATGCGGCGTTGCTCACGGGTAAGGGCAGCATCATCGGCTACCACGATAGCGATGTCTTGGGGCAGTCGGCCAAGAAGCTGAGTTTGGCAAAGAATGTTGCTGGGGCTATTGGCTCCGACGACACGGCATCGGCCTTCGGCGTCATTGACGACCAAGAGATGTTTCAGGTCGTCGTTCCGGTGACCTTTAAGTTAAGCCGCGCAACGTGGTCATTGGTGCTGGCCGTGCCCCGTGCCGAGATCGAGGCCGATGCCTTGGCGCTGCGTAATTTTGCCCTTGTCCTGGCCGCGATTGCCATTGTTGCAGGGCTTGCGCTGGCGTTCATGGTGGGGTCGATCTTGGCCCGACCCATCCGCGCCATGACTGGGGCCATGAACCGCCTCGCCGAGGGCGAGATCGACCTCGTCATTGATGGCACCCAGCGCAGCAACGAAATTGGCGATATGGCCCGCGCCATGTTCCATTTCCAGAGCGCAGTGCGCGAACGCCGCGTCGACGCCGAGCGCAAGGAGCGTGAAATTCAGATCAAGGCCGAACAAAAAGCCCTGGTCGATAAACTTGCCGCTGCCTTTCAGGCCAATGTGAGCCGGGTAACGGGCGCGATCCTCGGCATGTCGCGCAAGATGGAGCAGTCCTCCACCGCCATGCAGGCCGCCGCCGGCGAGACCAGTACGCAAGCGGCCACGGTTGCCGATGCAGCGCAGCACGCCTCGTCCAACGTACAAGTGGTTGCCTCGGCAGCCGATAAATTGGCCAGTTCGATCCACGAGATTGGCCGGCAAGTAAAGCAATCCTCCGCCACCACTGGCCAGGCCGTGAGCGAAGCCACCACCGCCCAAGACCGGGTTCGCAGCTTGGACGAAGCCGCACAAAAAATCGGCGAGGTGGTGAAACTTATCACGGCTATCGCCGAGCAAACCAACCTGCTCGCACTTAATGCCACCATCGAAGCCGCACGCGCCGGTGAGGCAGGCAAGGGCTTTGCCGTGGTTGCCGCGGAAGTGAAGAATTTGGCCAATCAAACGGCCAATGCGACCGAGGAAATCGAAACTCATATCGGTGGCATTCAAACCGCCACGCGCGCATCGGTGGCCGCGATCGAACAGATTTTCAAGCGCATTGGCGAGATCGACCAGATCTCGACTTCGATTGGCGCTGCCATCGAGGAGCAAGCCGCCGCCACCGCCGAGATCGCGCGTAACGCCGAGCAAGCCTCGGGCGGTACGCAACAAGTTAGCAGTAATATTTCCAGCGTGACATCCTCAGCCCAAGAAACCGGCCAAGTCTCGGGGCAGGTGCTGGCAGCGGCCAAGGACTTAGCCAAACAGTCCGATGCCTTACGTGCCGAGGTCGATCAATTTCTGGGGAGCATCAAGAAAGTGGCGTGATATTCCTCTAGCGCATCGTGCTGAAAAGTGGACTTCCGGTTTTCGGCACGATGCGCCAACAAATAGATAGAGCGAGCCGCTCGATTCCGAATTTATGCGGCTTGCTCTAGCCTACCCACGAACCCAAAATTTTCTTCGATGTCATTCCCGCGCCCCGGCTCGCGCGAAGCGCGACCGAAGCGTAAACTCCAGCGGGAATCCAACTTTTATGTTTTCTAGGCAGAACGGCTAACTCAAGAAAGATGGACCCCGGATCAAGTCCGGGGTGACAAAATGAGTTCGCGTCCGCCGCGCTCGCATCATCACACCTTAAACACCACCGCCGGCTTAGGTGCGGCCAGTTCCGCCTCGATCAGCGGAATCACGTCTTCGGGGCGATTGACAACATCGACCAAATGGCTATGCCCTTCATGGGCGAAGCCGCGCGCGATGATGGTATCGAGGAGGCCTTTCAAATGATCCCAATAGCCGCCGGTGTTCAGCACCACGATGGGTTTGTTGTGGCGGCGTAACTGCCGCCAGGTAATGATCTCGAAAAATTCATCCAGCGTGCCGATACCGCCAGGCAATATGCAAAACGCGTCAGCGCGCTCAAACATGATGCGCTTGCGGGTATGCATGTCGGCCACCACCACCATTTCTTGCGCGTTTTTGTGAGCCAATTCCTTGTCGCGCAGGAACTCGGGGATCACGCCCACCACATGGCCGCCGCCCGACAGCACCGCATCGGCACAGGTGCCCATCAGGCCGACCTTGCCGCCGCCGAAGATTAGAGCTGTTTTATGCGCCGCCATGGCCGTACCGAGGGCCGCGGCGGCCTTTCGAAAATCAGGGTTATCACCGAATTGTGATCCGCAAAACACGCACAGGGCGCGCAGAAGAGCCGGAGAGGTCATGGGTAAATCTTAAAATCGTCCAAAAAAAGGGGTGATATCGTGGGCAGTGCTTGCGCCCGTGGCCGGTTCTTTGTACTGGTTTCGGGACGGCATTCAAGCCGCCGATCCAGGTTTCCGGCAGCCCGATACCTCTATCAATGCTGCCCAATAACAATACCGTCCAATCCCGGACATTCTTCCACCGCTTTTCGGAGGCTTTTTGATGACCCATGTGTTGAGCATTGTCGGCGGAATGGCGCTAGCGGCCTTGTTGGCCGCGCCTGCCATGGCTGCCGAAGACAAAGACGTAATCGACTACCGCATTAACCTGATGAAGACCCTGGGCGAACAAGCCTCGGCCATCGGCAAAATCATGCAGGGCAAGGTCGGCTATACAGCCAACCTCGCCATTCACACCGACACCATCGCCAACACCATCGAGGCGGCCAAGATCGCCTTCGCGCCGAAGGTTGTCGGGGGTACGGCCAAGGCTGAGGTGTGGGACAACTGGAAGGATTTTTCCGACCGGTTCAATGCGCTGCAAGTAGCTGCGAAAGACGTGTCAGCCGCAGCGCGTTCGGGCGGCATGGATGCGGCCAAGCCAAAGGTGACGGCGATGTTTACCTGCAAGGGCTGCCACGACACGTATCGCACCAAGGAACCAGCTAAATAATAGTCTGGATTCATCCGGATGGAAAAACGCCCGCTCTGATGAGCGGGCGGTTTTTTATTTGTGCTAAACCTCTCCCAGTGGAGAGGACAAATTTTTATCCCAACCGCGTTATCCCCCACACAATCGCGGCAGCAATTGCCAATACGACCACAGCAACTGTGGGTGAAGCGAAGCGCAACTCGGCAACCGTAGCGCCGTCGGGTGCGTCCTTTTTGCCCGTGAACATGGCGGCGATCAGGTTTTGTTTTAGCACCAGCCAATACAAAAGATTTGCAGCGATGTGCATCAGCACCAGCAATTCGATGTAACCCCACACTTGCTTATGGCGGGTGGTGAGGATTTTAGCGGAATCCTCGCTCACCAGGCTATTCAGCGGCCCGGCGATTCCCAAAAAGTCATCTTCCTTGGCAAACAGGCCCAGGCCTGCCTGGACGATCAGTAAGATCAGCATCAACACCACCATGGCCCCGCCGGCTGGATTGTGCCCGGCAGTGAATTTCACCACGCGTTTGGCCAGCCCAGACAGATAATTGATGATTGCGCCGGGTCCTGCCACAAAATCCGAGAACCTGGCCGTCGTTGAGCCCATGAAACCCCAGGCCACGCGGAACAGCACCAGGGTCAGGATGGTCAGGCCGCTCCACATGTGCACGGTCATGTTGGCGATCAGGTCCCCCGAGCCAGGCATGGTGAAATCGAAGCCGCCGAACTCGCCCGTCAGGTAACTCAGCAGCACCAGCAGCACCAAGGCCCAGTGGAACAACCGGGTGGGGGCGTCCCACACCTTGATTTGCTTTGGGGCCTTGGGGTTGGTTGAACCGGGCATGGCGATACTCCACTTTCTGGCGCGCTTAATTCGGGTTGGCAGAGGCCCTTCATATTAGCCAAAACGCCCGGTCAGTCGACATTGTGCAACTCTTGCATCCACACTGAGACTGTCATACCCCGTGAAAGCGCGGTATCCAGGATTTCCTGATCGATTGAAATTGTCGCAATGTTAAAACCCTATCTCCCCGTCCTTATTTCATTCGGCTTGGCCTTGCTTATCGGTGCGAGCATTCGCTTGGCTGGCGGGCCAGAGCGCGGCGCGCGGTTGGCGGCGCTGGGCCTGGTCCTAGGCATCTTGGCGGGGTTGTCGGCGATTGCGGGTTTTTCGTGGTCTGCCGCGGGCCCCTTCAACCGGATTGGCCATATCGTTGTTGGTGCGGCTGTTGTTGGCGTTTTGCTCGACACGCTGAAACCAGGTCCCCTATTACGGTGGGGGCTGTTGGCCGCCTTCGCGCTGGGCTGCGGGTGGGCCTCGGCTATCGACGGCCTGTTTGTGAAAGCCATTCCGCCGTTGTGGCAACTGGGGTTGGCCGCTGGGCTATCGGCGCTATTGCTTGGGTTCATCGTGCGTTTGGGAATCATAACTTCCCACAAACCGACAGCGTTAACGGTCGCAGCCGTACTCGCTGCCGGGTTGGCGGTGTTAGCGGCTATTGCCGGAGATCAAGTGCTGATGCTGGCTGCCTTAGCTGTAACCGCGGCCATCATCGCCCTGAGCGTCGTGTCTGGGTTTCTGGTCATCGATATCGCCAATGTGGCCGTCGTACCCATGGCTGCGGCGATCGTCGCGCTGGCCTGGGCGTTCTCGCAACGCGAGCCCGATGCTGCAATGGGGCTGGCAGTGTTGGCATTAGCACTCTTCGCCGAGCGCACGGCCCGGCGTGTGCCCATGCCTGGCGGGCGTATTAGCGATTATCTGTACATCGCGGTACTGGCGGGTTGCTGCGCTATTCCGGTGGCCATCGCTGCCGTGCTGACCGCCGCGCGGGTGTAAAATACGGCGGAAAAAGGGCTACGCGCGCCGTTTCTCACACCGAATTCACGCGAGGTTAGCGGCCATTTTGAGCTAAACCTAAACGCACAACAGATTAGGTCCGCGTCATGTCCGACAACGCCACCAAGCCGCCAGTTTCAGCGCCCAAAGAATCCTCCCTCAGTAAGCCGCTGATCATCGCCGTGATCGGCATTATTCTTGTGGCCGCGGCGGCGATCCTGAGTTTCACCCAGCAGTCACCGCTCTCGCCTAATCGTGGCGCGCGCACGGCAGGCGTCTCGACCCCAAACTTACCCAGCTTCGATGTGGTGCGCGTGGACGCCAAGGGTAACACCGTCATGGCTGGCCGCGCGCCTGCGGGCAGCACCGTGATCATTCTCGATGGCGAGACCGAGTTGGGCCGCGTCGTCGCCGATGCACGCGGCGAATGGGTATTTACCCCCGATGTGCCGCTGCCGCCGGGCAACCGCCAGCTATCGCTGAAGGTTCCGCAAGCCGATGGCAAAGTTTTGATGTCGGAGAACATCGTCGTCATGTCGGTGCCCGAGCAAGGCGGCGAGGTGTTGATCGTCGAGCAAAATCGCGAAGGCGGTAAAAGCCGGGTGTTGCAAGGCCCCGAAGCAGCGCCAGAGCTGAAAACCCTCAATGTCGAAACCGCCGATTACGATTCCCAAGGCAAGGTCTCGCTGAGCGGCAAAGCCGAGCCGGGCGCCACGGTACAGGTGTACCTCGACAACACCTTTGTTGGCCGCGCGGTGGCGGACGACAAGGGCTACTGGCAATTGGAATCCGCCGCCAAGGCTGCCGTAGGCACGCATGTGCTGCGCGCCGACCAAGTCGGCGTAAATAACTCGGTGATCGCGCGCGTTGAGGTGCCCTTCACGGTCGATCCAACCCAACTCAACGGGCCGGTGGGCGCGGTGACCATCGTCAAGGGCAACAGCCTGTGGCGCATTGCAAGGCGTGTTTATGGCGAAGGCACCATGTACACGGTGATTTTCCAGGCCAATAAAGAGGCCATCAAGGACCCCAACCTGATTTACCCGGGCCAGGTGTTTAACCTGCCGGTCAAGGACCGGATTTGAGTCCAAAAAACACTGAGGCGGCGCCTGAAGCCCGGCGATGACAAAATGAATAAAAACGCGCTAGAATGAGCTATATAACGGCCAATCATGAGGAGTCCGAAGTGAAATCTGCCTCTATTTCTTGGCGCACCTATTTGCTGCCGCCGCTGCATCCCGAGGGGCCCGGCTTTGTCGGCATATTTGCCCTGGTCACACTGGTGCTGTGGTGGATCGCCGACCTGCTTGGCTTGGTGGGTTTGGGCGCCACGGTGTGGTGCTTTTATTTCTTCCGCGACCCCGACCGCATTACCCCTACGCGCGATGGCCTGGTGATTAGCCCCGCCGATGGCATTGTACAGATGATCGTCGAGGCCGCGCCGCCGCCGGAATTGCAAATGGACCCCACGCCGCGCACGCGCATCAGCGTGTTCATGAGCGTGTTCGACTGCCATGTGAACCGCGCGCCCATTGCGGGAACTGTCGTACGCGAGGACTATACGCCGGGCAAATTCCTTAACGCCACGCTTGATAAAGCCAGCGAGGATAACGAGCGCCAAGCGGTGCTGATTAAAACCGATAGCGGCAAGGAATTCGCGGTCGTGCAAATCGCGGGTCTGGTCGCGCGGCGCATTCGCTGCGATGTGCGCAAGGACCAGAACGTGGTCACCGGCCAGCGCATCGGCATGATCCGCTTTGGCAGCCGGGTCGATGTGTACTTGCCTGCGGGTGTGCATCCGTTGGTGGCGATTGGCCAACACGCCGTGGCCGGTGAAACGGTGCTGGCCGATATCACGTCGTCCGAAAGCCAACGCAGCGGTGAGGCAAGATAGTGTCGCCCGACGGCACCCAAGGCCCGATCGCACGCGGTGTCGGCGGCGTCGAGCGACGGCTGAAAAGTCTGTCGTTCAACCGCATTCTGCCCAATATGATCACCTTGCTGGCCATGTGCGCAGCACTCACATCCATCCGCTATGGATTAGGTCAACAGTGGGACAAAGCCGTACTGGCCTTGGTGCTCGCCATCATCCTCGATGGCGTGGATGGCCGTGTGGCGCGCATGCTGCGCGGCACCACCAAGTTTGGCGCGGAATTGGACAGCTTGGCCGACGCTATAAATTTCGGCGCGGTGCCGGCCTTGTTGATTTATCTGTGGGCGATGCAAGATGCCGGCCGCTTGGGCTGGGCGGTGTGCTTGCTGCATACGGTGTGTTGCGTGCTGCGGCTCGCGCGTTTCAACACCATGCTGGGTCAGCCCGACTTGCCGCCCTGGGCGCATAGTTATTTCACGGGCGTTCCTGCACCGGCGGGCGCGGGCATCGCCCTGCTGCCGCTGATTCTATCGTTGGAAACTCAGAACGGTATTTTCGATAACCCATTTTTAGTGGGCTGCTTTCTGGTTGTGTCAGCCTCGCTCATGGTCAGCCGTGTGCCGACCTATTCCATGAAAAACATCCGGGTGAAACCGCAGTATGTGCTGTTCCTGATGTTGTTCGTGGGGCTGCTGGCGGCATTTTTGGTGACCGACCCCTGGCTAACCTTGAGCGCCGTGGGGTTCATTTACTTGGGCAGCATTCCGGTGAGTTTCTTGAATTACCGGCGCATGGAACAGCGCGACGCGGCGGCTGCGCCGCCGCAAGCTCCACCTCAATCATAAGGCGCGATTTGCACTGGGTTGGTGTGGAAGCGCTCGACCACGCGCCGCTCGAAGCCCTCGGGGTCTTGGCAAATCCGATCGCGCATGTTCACCGGCCCCGTCGCTGGGAAAATCGTGCTTTTGCCTTCCGCGACGGCGTCAATCACTTCGTTGGCATGCGCAAGTGGTGTCGCGGCAGTGGTGGCGCCAATAGGTAGCGAGCGGGTTTGCACGCCGCCGGTGAAAACGCTGGCGATCAGGATGGGCATGCGGTCGGTCTCGGCCCGCAGCCCTGCGGTCATCATCATCGCCGCAGCCTTGGATGTTGAGTAGCTCGTGAACTCGGGTAAGCAGAAGAGCGCCCCACCCGAGAGGATATTTAACACCGCGCCGCCGCCGTTTTTTAAGATGATGGGAATGAACAGCCGCGCCAATTCGGCGGGCGACCAGCAATTGGTGTCCATCACCGCCTTGATGTCATCGAGGTTTGAAGCCGAATAAAACCGCCGCTCGCCGGGCGTGAAGCTACCGGGGTTGGCGGCGTTGTTGATCAGCCAGGTGACGTCTTGCGCTTTATCAGCGGCTGCGCGGCGATGGGTGTCGTTGGTCACATCCAATTCCAATGGCACCACGCGTTTGGGGTCCAACGCCACCACCTCGGCTAAGTTTTTCGGATTACGCGCGGTCGCGTACACGCGCTTCGCGCCGCGTGCCAGCAACGCTTCGACAAATCCGCGCCCCACGCCCCGGTTCGAGCCTGTCACCAACACGACGGCGTTCTTGACGGGCGTGCGTTTGGCGGGGCGAGGTGCGGGGGCGTCGGGCGTTTGCGCGGCAGCGCTGGTTGCGGACGCGCCTGCCACGATGCCGCCGAGCAGCAATCTCCGATCGATCATCTGCTGCATTTGAGATCTCCCCTGTCATGAATCGTGGTGGTGAATTCTACACATCGCGCCCATGCTTGTCGTTGGAGCTTAAAGCTAAATCGTCATTCCCGCGTACGCGGGAATCCAGCTTTCCGCTTGCAATGCTTGTAAACAACAAGATGGGTCCCCGTTGTCACGGGGACGACAAGAGGCGAGGTTCTCTAAGGCCCCTTGCGGCGTTTGCGCGGGTGGCGACGGGCCAAGCCTTCCGCGAGAGGGCCCGGTGCGGGCATGGTGCGCCGCCCGGGAATGTTCGCATGAACGGTGCCGGGTCTAGGTTTGGCAGTGGATTTACCGGCTTGGACGGGGAACGAAGCCTCAAGCGAGGCATCACCGCCACCGCCATCACCGCCAAACTCCAGGTCCATCTTTTCCAGCCGTTTGATCTCGTCGCGCAAGCGCGCGGCTTCCTCGAATTCCAAGTCGGCGGCGGCGGCGCGCATTTTTTTGTCGAGCCCGTCGATGGTTGCGCGCAAGTTGTGGCCGATTAGGTGGGTTTCTTCCGCCAGGCCCGTATCCACCGTCACGTAGTCTTGTTCATAGACGCTGTTCATGGCGTCGCCGATTTTCTTGCGCACGCTTTCGGGCGTGATGCCATTGGCCTCGTTGAAAGCTTTTTGTTTGGCGCGGCGCCGGTCGGTTTCCGCCATGGCGCTTTCCAGCGATTTGGTCATGCGGTCGGCGTACAGCAGCACCCGGCCGTCGAGGTTACGCGCCGCCCGGCCAATGGTTTGCACGAGCGAGGTATGCGAGCGCAGAAAGCCTTCCTTGTCCGCATCCAAAATCGCCACCAGCGCGCATTCGGGAATGTCTAAACCCTCGCGCAACAGGTTGATGCCGATGAGAACGTCGAACGCACCCAACCTTAAATCACGAATGATCTCGATGCGCTCCAAGGTTTCGATATCCGAGTGCATGTAACGCACCCGCAGGCCATTTTCGTGCATGTATTCGGTCAAGTCCTCGGCCATGCGCTTGGTCAGCACCGTCACCAGCACGCGCATGCCTTTGGCCGCCACGGCCTTGCACTCGGCCAGCAGGTCGTCGACTTGGCTCGAGGCCGGGCGCACATAACATGGCGGGTCGATCAGCCCAGTGGGGCGGATGACTTGCTCGACAAACGCGCCTTGTGTGCGCACCATCTCCCAGGGGCCTGGCGTGGCCGAAACAAAAACCGTATCGGGCCGCATCGCTTCCCACTCTTCGAACTTGAGCGGTCGGTTATCGACGCAACTGGGTAGGCGGAAACCGAATTCCGACAGCGTGAATTTACGGTTGAAGTCGCCGCGGTACATGCCGCCGATTTGCGGCACGGCCACATGGCTTTCATCCACGAACAGCAAGGCATCGGCAGGCAGATATTCGAACAATGTGGGCGGCGGTTCGCCCGCCTTGCGTCCGGTCAGATAGCGTGAGTAGTTCTCGATGCTTTTGCAATGCCCGGTGGTTTCCAGCATTTCCAGGTCGAACACCGTGCGCTGTTCCAGGCGCTGCGCCTCCAGCAATTTTCCGGCCGCATGGAATTCGGCCAAGCGTTGCTTCATCTCCACCTTAATATGCTGCACGGCTTGCGACAGGGTTTGGCGCGGCGTCACATAGTGGCTGTTGGGGTACACCGTGATCTCGGGCAGCGCGGCGGTTTTCTCGCCGGTCAGCGGGTCGAACTCGGTGATTGCCTCGATGTCATCGCCAAACATGGAAATTTTCCAAGCGCGGTCCTCGTAGTGGGCGGGGAAAATTTCCACCACATCGCCGCGCACCCGGAAGGCACCGCGTGAAAAATCCGTGTCGTTGCGGGTGTATTGCAGCGCGACAAGTTGTTTCAGCAACTCGCTGCGCGGCATCGCTGTGCCCGGTTTCAGCACAAAGGCCATGCGCGAATAGGATTCGACCGAGCCCAAGCCGTAAATGCAACTGATTGAGGCGACGATGATCACATCGCGCCGCTCCAAAATTGCGCGTGTCGCCGAGTGGCGCATGCGGTCGATCTGCTCGTTGATAGAGGAATCTTTTTCGATGTAAGTATCGGTGCGCGGCACATAGGCTTCGGGTTGGTAGTAGTCGTAATAGCTGACGAAATACTCCACCGCATTGTCGGGAAAAAACGCCTTCATCTCGCCGTACAACTGCGCGGCAAGTGTTTTGTTGGGGGCGAGGATCAACGCCGGGCGGCCCGTGCGCGCGATCACTTGAGCCATGGTGAAGGTTTTGCCCGAGCCGGTCACGCCCAGCAGCACTTGGTCGCGCTCCTTGCCCTCCAGCGCCTTGACCAAGGCCTCGATGGCGGCGGGCTGATCGCCGGCGGGCTCAAAATCGCTGACCAGCTTGAAGGGCACACCCGCCAAGCTGGAGGTATCAGGCCGCGTATACAGGGGCAGGGTGATCGACATGGGGGGGAAAGATAATTCGCCAGGGCGGGTTGTGCCATAGGCGTTGCACCACCCCATGTCGTCATACCCCGCGCCCCGGTTCGCGCAAAGCGCGACCGTAGCGTAAACTCCAGCGGGGTATCCAGGGTAGTCCCCTCAAATTAGGACACGGCTTAAGTGGAGTCTTGTAACCTTGGACCCCGGCCTGTGCGCTAGTTTTTCTAAGCTCCGCTGATCGCTAAGAAAAACTAGGCGTCAAGTGCGGGGTGACAAGTAGTATTTGAGGCCCCCACTTACCCTCACTTCACGGCGCAATGCCTGTGGTGGTGACAAAGCCGCCGTCCTCCAGCTGATCCCAAATGTGCGTCATACCCGCTTGTTCGCGGATGAAGTCGCCGCTGGTTACCTCGCGCACTTCGTCGATGCCGTTGCCATATTGATGGAAACGCAAACGCCCGTGGGTGATGTAAATCAGCGAATCGGCCGTCATCAAGGCGGGTGCGCGCGAACCACCCTTGAGCATACGGGCGACGCGGATGGAGTTGCCATCGAACTCATAGCGTTTGGAAATCAGTTTCTTAGCGTCGGGCGGAGCTTTGGCGTTTGTGTCGGCCGTGCGCACAACCTTATCGCCCTCCATCCATTCGGCGGTGGTCTCGGCGGTCACATCTTCGCCGCGTATCACCATGGGTTTTGGGTTCTTCACGCTGCTGCCCACACTCCAGGCGATGATCGTGGTATCCTCGGGCGTGGCTTGGCTGCGTAATATTCCGCTGGGGCGGCTGATGGCATCGCCCTGCTTGATCTGTACCCTTTGGCTGCCCACGCCCACTTCGGCCGAGCCCTTGAGCACATAAAGCTGTGTGATTGTGCCAACCGGGTGAAATACGCCACCGCCAGTCTTCGTGAACATCATCTCGTGAATCGTGCCGGTGGGGTGCACGATGGTCTTGACGCTATAGCGCGTGGCTGTGGCAGGTGCTTTAGCAACAGCGGGTGCTCCCACCGCGACCCGAATGACCCCAGACTCGATCCAGGTGGCATGGGGAATGGCCGGGATCGCATCGCCCGGAAAGATGTGCTGGGTTGACGTGGGCTCGGCGGGGGCGGGAGCGGCCGGAGGTGCGGTTGTCGTCTGTGCCGCGAGCGATTGCGCAAACATAACCCCAGCGGCGATGGCAAAAATAAATCCGCGCATGGTGTGGCCCCCCGAATTGATTTGAGCCCCAGGCTAGCAATTCGCGACGCTTCGCCCAAGCCCCCTTGCGGGGTGTGGGGCTCACGTTTCGCTTTACGATCTGGATTAGACGTACGCGCTGTCCCGCCTCTCTATCTGTCGGAATTGTATAGTTGGCAACCCCACTCTATTGCTTGTCTGATTCCGTTTTCCTTGGGCCGCCGCCGATAAGGTTTAGCGAGGGTTGCTTTCGTCTGGCGGGGGTCTGGGTCTGCCTGTGCGGCGTCAGCGCCTATGGGACCGAATTGGGGCGGTGAGTTAGGGAGGGTTTTGGTCTCATCGCAGAGACGGAGGAACGAAGATGAGATCAAAACCCATGAATACGAAGGCCCCAGCTGAGCGGGTACTCAAGGACATTCGCCGGGCCACCCGGCGGCATTTTTCAGCCGAAGACAAGATACGCATCGTGCTGGACGGCCT
>SHWP01000011.1 GCA_009693785.1 Rhodospirillaceae bacterium | reverse complement strand
CGACCGCCGTCTCAAGCTGGAGTTTCACGGTGCCAACGTCACATCCGACGCAGGGTTGCTCGCCTATCGAGAGTTGGACGATGCGCTTGGCTTGACCGCGCTCGCCGGTGCGATGCTATCCGAGAGCCGCCGCGGCAAGAACACGCGGCCTCACGCAACAAGGCTTCAAGATCGGCGTGCACGTCGAACACGACGGCGACCACACGCGTGATCTGAGTCGGGGCCGGTTGAGGCGTCTCGTTCAGCATGATGGCTTTACAACTAACCCGGACGCGACACAGACGCGCGAGGTCCAACGATTAACGACAGGACGAACAGAAAGGTTGCCGCGGCCACAATGGCCGGGCCTGAGGGTAAATCCCACTGCATGGAGCCTGCAATGCCTCCGCCAACCGCGATCAGGCCCAGAACGACCGTCGCCATGGCCATCGTCTCGGGGCCCTGAGCAAAGCGCCGGGCAGCAGCCGTGGGAATGAGCAATAACGCTGAGATCAGTAATACACCGACAATCTTCATAGCCAAGGCGACTGTCAACGCGATCAACAGCATGAAGACAATACCAATGCGGTTGGCAGCGGCGCCCTCAGCGATAGCGAGATCCGCATGAACTGTAAGAGCCACCAATGGCCGCCAGATCGATAACAGTACGCCCAAAATCACTGCCGCGCCGCCGTAAATCCAGGCGATATCGGTGGCTGTGACAGCCAAGATGTCGCCAAACAGGTATCCCATCAGATCAACGCGCACGCCATCCATGAAACTAATCGCGATCAGGCCAAACGATAGGGCCGCATGAGAGAGAATTCCCAGCAGCGTGTCGGTGGGCACGCGCGATTGCGACTGAAAGCCCAACAACAGCGTACCGACGGCGATGCAAGTCAGCATTACCCCAACAATCGGCGACACGCCCATGGCAAACCCGACCGCGACGCCGAGCAGGGCTGCGTGCGACAACGTATCGCCAAAATACGCCATGCGCCGCCAAACCACGAAACACCCGAGCGGCCCAGCGATCAGCGCGATGCCAAACCCGGCGATAAGTGCGCGCAGGATGAAGTCATCCATCAGTGCGCTCCATGTTTGTGATCGTGATGCTTATGGTCATGGTGATCATGAGCGTGATCATCGTGCCCATGATCATGAATCACACCGCCGCCAGGTGCATGCTTATGGTCGTGATGGTGGGTATAAACAGCCAGTGTACCGGCACCCTTGGGGCCAAATAGGCGCAGAAATTCAGGGTCGCGGCTGACATCGTCGGGATGGCCCGAACAGCAGACGTGGCCGTTCAGGCAATACACCCGCGTGGTTGCGGCCATGACGATGCTAAGGTCATGCGATACCAGCAGCACACCGCAGCCGATGCGGTCGCGAATGCGTTGGATGATTTGGTAGCACTCGACTGCGCCATTGATGTCGAGGTTTTGTGTGGGTTCATCGAGCACGAGCAAGTTGGGTTCGCGCAACAGGGCACGTGCCAGCATCACGCGCTGCAATTCACCCCCTGACAAATTGTGAACGCTGGCGTCGATCAGTTGACCAACTCCCATCTCGTCGAGTGCGCTTTGTAATCTGTTTGCGGGGGCCTTGAATGTCAGCGTCATCAGGCGGCGCACGGTCATTGGTAGCGCATCATCGAGTGCAAAGCGCTGTGGTAAGTAGCCAATACGCAAATCGGACCGGCGGGTAACGCTGCCACCGTCGGCCCGTTCCAATCCCAACGCGACCTTGACCAACGTTGATTTTCCCGCGCCATTCGGGCCAATCAGGGTGACGATCTCGCGCTCGCTCACGGCCAAGTCGATATGGTCAAGAATGCGCTTGCCGTTGCGGCTGAGTCCAATCTCGCGCAAGTCTACCAGGGCGGTCATGTCGTCATGACCTCCGGCAGTTGGGGCACAGCCCCATGACTTCGACGATTCCGCCGGTTGGCTTGAAACCCCGCGATTTAGCCGCACGCGAAACAGCAGTGCTGACGGTATCGCTCGTTAACTCGGCGACATCGCGGCATTGGGTGCAAATCAGGAACTGGCCGCTGTGATCGTGTCCGGGGTGGCGGCACCCCACATAGGCGTTCAGGCTGGAGAGGCGGTGGACCAAACCGTTCTCCATCAAAAAGTCGAGGGCGCGGTACACCGCCATGGGCGCATTGCGTTCTCCACCCGCGTTCAATCGCGCGAGAATATCGTAAGCGCCCAGCGGGGCGTGATCCTGCCACACGGTTTCCAACACGCGGCGGCGCAGTTCGGTCAGTCGCGCACCGCGTTGGCGGCAAAGTTCTTCTGCCTCGGATAGGGCATGCGCGCCGCACGCACGGTGGTCGTGTCCGCGTTTTGGGAAGTCAGCTAAGGCAGCGTGGGTGCGGGGCATGGATTCTCAAGGATACAGAACGAATTGATCGGCCATCTTAATATGTTATAACATAACAAATCAACCACTGAGGCCCGGATGATCTGCGCACGAATGCTAGCGATTGTTGCCGCTGGAGTGATGGCCTCGGCCAGCGCGTCGGCTGCGCCCAAGGTGGTGGTGTCGATCAAGCCAATTGCCTCGTTAGTGGAAGGCGTCATGGCTGGCGTGGGCACGCCCGGCGTAATTGTCGGTAGCGGGCAGTCCCTGCACACATTCTCCATGCGCCCGTCGGATGCCAAGGCCCTGAACGATGCCGAGGTGGTGTTTTGGGTGGGCGAGGGTTTGGAGACATTTTTGGCAAAACCCCTCTTAGCGCTGTCAGGCCGCGCCACGATTATTGAACTTTCTCAAACACCAGGCCTCACGTTGCTCCCAGGCCGTGAAGGTGGTGTCTGGGAGGAACACGATGAGGATCACGACGCACCGGGCGTCGATCATGACCATCAATTGGATGGGCATGTCTGGCTTGATCCCGCCAATGCCAAAGCGATCGTTCGCGCGGTGCAAGTTGCGTTGTCACAAGCAGATAGCACAAACGCGCCTGCCTATGCTGCCAACGCCAAGGCAGTGATAGCGCGCATCGAGGCGTTGGATGCTGAATTGAGGGCAACTCTTGATCCGGTCAAACATCAGCCCTTCGTCGTGTTTCACGATGGCTACCAATATTTTGAAAAGCACTATGGCCTGAATGCCGCGGGTTCCATCACGGTCAACCCCGACCGGATGCCTGGCGCCAAACGCGTGGGCGAGATTAAAGACAAGATCAAATCACTCAAGGCCGCGTGTGTGTTTGCGGAGCCTCAATTCGAACCGAAGCTCGTGCAGACTTTGGTTGAGGGCAGCGATGCTAATACAGGCACGCTCGACCCCGAGGCGTCGACGTTGCGAGCAGGCGCAGATCTTTACTTTGAGTTGATGCGCGGCTTAGCAGCAAATCTCAAAGCGTGCTTCACCGGCTCCTAGTTGATCTCGCGCCCGCCGCGCACTACGCGTAAGCCTTTACGTTCACTCTCAAGCTTGAACGTGCGCCCATGCAATTCAATCGACAATGCATGGTGTGGGCCTTCGCCGATGGCGCGGTAGCGGCGTTGGAATTCATCCGCGCTGACACTGGCAGGTAAGCGGCACAACGCGTCGAAGTCGGCACGGCGTCGAACCGGCCCCGACCATGTCTCACCCACCGGCGCTAAGGATTTCGAGAGATCGGCAAGCTGGGGCGCAAGGCGTTCGACCAGTGCCAGCATGGCCGCGTATGTCAGCGCATCTAGTTGCTCACGATTAGCATTGTTGGGAATCGCAAAACGTTCGACGGCGACGATAGATCCTGCATCGATATCGGCAGTCATTTCATGGCAGGTGACGCCAAATTCCACCGCGTTGTCGTAAAGCGCAAAGACCGACGGAAACAGCCCGCGGTACTTAGGCGGGCCGGGATGAAAAATATACGCACCGGAAAAATGTTTCAGCAGGTCGGGTGGAACAATGACGTTACTGCCAAACGACACGAGCCTTTGAGGTAGGGAGCTTTGGGCCGCTGCGGCTTTAAGACCATCTAAGCTATCGATAATACTGGCAGGCTTAACCCCGCCGGATGCGAGCCGGGCGCTAACCTCTTCGGAAAAAGCTTTGTCCGTCAGTAGGATAAGTCTGGGTTCCATATCTATTCGGCCTGATTCTTGGTCGAAGCGGGCCTTGAATCTATTACAGCGCCACCTTAATAAATATGAGCAAACAGGACTGATTTAGTCTATATTAGGGTCGTCGCCCTGATTGCCCCCTTTTGAGGAGGGAAAGTTGTTCAAAGTCAACAAGCTAACCGACTACGCCATGGTGGTGCTGATCGACATGGCACGTGCCGATGCGCGCCGTTCCGCCCATCAAGTGGCTGACCATACCGGCTTGCCGCTGCCCACAGTTGCGAAGCTGATGAAGAGTTTGCACAAGGCTGGGCTGGTTGCTTCGCACCGTGGAGCGACGGGCGGTTATGCGCTGGGGCGGCCGCAAGATGAGATCACTGTTGCCGATGTCATTCAGGCCGTCGAAGGGCCCATCGCCCTCACAGCCTGCGCAGATACTTCCGACGAAGAATGCGGCATGGAGCGCATTTGCCCCGTCCAGGGCAAATGGAACCGCGTCAACAATGCCGTGCGTGCGGCGCTCGCCGAAGTCACCTTGGCCGAAATGGTCGCGGATGTTTCTGGGTTTGGGCTCACGCCGCTTCCGGTGCGCATGACGGATGTTGGTGCGGTCAAAGGATAATTACTGATGGCTGCAAGCACACAAACAGCGGCAGCGGTTCGCGAGGTCGAAGCCTACAAGTACGGCTTCGTCACGGATATCGAGTCCGACCGCGCGCCCAAGGGCTTGAGCGAAGATATCGTGCGCTTCATCTCGGCCAAAAAGAACGAACCGGCCTGGATGCTAGAGTGGCGGTTGAAAGCGTATCGCACGTGGCTGACGTTGGCTGATGATGAGCCCGCCTGGGCAAAGCTGCATTATCCCAAGATCGATTATCAAGAATCGTACTACTACGCCGCGCCCAAGCAAAAACCCAAATTGAACAGCCTTGATGAGGTCGATCCGCAGTTGTTGGAGACCTACAAGAAGCTGGGCATTCCGCTGCAGGAACAGCAAATTCTGTCAGGCGTTGCGGTCGATGCCGTGTTCGATAGCGTGTCGGTGGCCACGACCTATAAAAAGAAGCTGCAGGAGATGGGCGTGATTTTCTGCCCAATCTCCGAGGCCGTGCAGACGCACCCTGAATTGGTTCAGAAATATTTGGGCTCGGTCGTGCCCGTGGCCGATAACTTTTTCGCCACGCTCAATAGCGCTGTGTTCACCGATGGCTCGTTTGTCTATATCCCCAAGGGGCTGCGTTGCCCGATGGAACTTTCAACCTATTTCCGCATCAACGAGAAAAACACCGGGCAGTTTGAACGCACGCTGATCATTGCCGATGAGGGTTCGTACGTGAGTTACCTTGAAGGCTGCACCGCCCCGCAGCGCGACGAGAACCAACTTCACGCCGCGGTGGTTGAGTTGATCGCGCTCGACGATGCCGAGATTAAATACTCCACGGTGCAGAACTGGTATCCGGGCGACAAAGACGGCAAGGGTGGCATTTATAACTTTGTCACTAAGCGCGGGGCTTGCCGGGGCAAGAATTCGAAGATCATGTGGACCCAAGTGGAAACCGGCTCGGCCATTACCTGGAAGTACCCCAGTTGCATTTTGCAAGGCGACAATTCCGTGGGCGAATTCTATTCCGTCGCCATCACTAATAACCACCAACAAGCCGACACCGGCACCAAGATGATTCATCTGGGCAAAAACACCCGCTCGAAGATCATCTCCAAGGGCATCTCGGCGGGCAAATCCTCCAACACCTATCGCGGCCTTGTGCGTATCCAGGGTAAGGCCGATGGCGCGCGCAACTACACACAATGCGATAGCCTTTTAATTGGGCACACCTGTGGGGCGCACACCGTGCCTTACATCGAAAACCGCAACCCAACCGCGCAAACCGAACACGAAGCTACCACCTCGAAAATCAGTGAAGATCAACTGTTCTATTGCCTGCAGCGCGGCATGAACACCGAAGAGGCGGTCTCGCTGATCGTCAACGGTTTTTGCAAGGAAGTGCTGCAAACCCTGCCGATGGAATTCGCCGTCGAGGCGCAGAAGTTGGTGGCGATTAGCCTTGAAGGCAGCGTTGGATAAATTGGAAGTCACATGGCTCTCATCGACATCAAAGACCTGCACGTATCGGTCCAAGGCAAGGACATTCTGAAAGGAATTTCCTTGTCGATTGAGGCGGGCGAGGTGCACGCCATTATGGGCCCCAACGGCACCGGCAAAAGCACGTTGTCGAATATCATTGCCGGACGCGACGGCTACGACATTAAGAGCGGCTCGGTAACTTATGACGGGCAGGACCTGCTGGCGATGGAACCAGACGTTCGTGCCCGTGCGGGAGTGTTCCTTGCGTTTCAATATCCCGTGGAAATTCCGGGCGTATCCACATCGGCGTTCTTGAAAAGCGCCATCAACACCAAGCGCCGCGCGGAGGGTAAACCAGAGATCGATGCCATGGAGTTCCTCAAGCTGGTCAAGGCCAAGAACAAGGCCTTGGGCATTCCCGATGACATGATCAAGCGGCCATTGAACGTGGGTTTCTCGGGCGGCGAGAAGAAACGCGCCGAAGTATTACAGATGACACTGCTGGAACCACGCTTTGCGGTGCTCGATGAAACCGACTCTGGCCTTGATATCGACGCGCTCAAGGTGGTGTCGGATGGTGTCAACGCGCTACGCGGCGCAACCCGCGCGTTCTTGGTCATCACTCATTACCAGCGGCTGCTGAACTATATCGTGCCCGATCATGTGCACGTCATGGCGGGCGGCCGCATTGTCAAAAGCGGCGGCAAAGATTTGGCGCACGAGTTGGAGGCCGAGGGCTACGCTAAGTATTTGGCGGCGGCTTAGGCGAGGATCGAGACGACCATGGTTGCCACAGGCTTGCTCGATCACCCCTTCAAAGAAGGCTATGCCGCCCGCTTGGGCGCACTGCCCGGGGCGGCGCATGCCTGGATCGATGGTTTGCGCCAAACTGCGCGCGGTATTTTGAATGCATCTGGCTTGCCGGGCCCCAAAAACGAGGCGTGGAAATTCACTCCACTGGGCGAGTTATCTAAGATTCCTTTTATTCCTGCCGCTACCGCTGACGACATTGATGTGCGTGAGGTGCCGCGAGGAGTACCCAGCATTCCTGGTGCGCAGCGTGTCGTGCTGGTGAACGGCGTAGTGAATACAGCGCTGTCAGACCCGCTCGACGCTTTGCCAGGCTTGCGCATCGAAAGCTTCAAGCAGCTTTTAGTGCGCGAGCCGCAAACACTAAAACCGTTTCTTGGTGGTATTGCCAGCAGTGGCGCGCTGCCCCTGGCGGCCCTGAACGCTGCTTATATGGCTGATGGCTTGGTCATCATGACGGCCAAGAATTTTGCCGGGGCAACGCTGCATATCGTATCCATCGGCGCGGCGGGGGCCGAACCGCTGGCGTTTCATCCGCGCAACATCATCGCGCTTGAGACTGGGGCACGGCTGACGGTAGTTGAAACCCACATTGGCCTGCCAGGGCAAAGTTATCTAGCCAATCCGGTCACTGAGATTAGCTTGGCTGATAATGCTTCGTTGCGGCGCTATGTGTCGGTAGCCGAAGACGCCGATGCGTTTCATTTCGCGACAACCTCCGTGGCATTGGCTGCGCACAGCAGCTTTGAAACATTTCATTTGGGCCTCGGCGGGGCCAAAGTGCGCCAAGAAGTCCGCGCCGCGCTGAACGGTGCGGGGGCCGATTGCTGCATGAATGGCGTTTATGCGCTGACCGCCAAGCAACATCACGACCTGACCACTGTCGTCGAGCACCATGTTCCTCACGGAACCTCGTCGCAATTGGTCAAGGGTGTGGTCGATGGGCAATCCCATGGCGTGTTCCAGGGCCGCATTCATGTGGCGCGTGACGCACAAAAAACTGACGCGCGCCAGCTGCACAAGGCGTTGTTCTTGTCCAAGGGCCCAGAAGTCGATTGCAAGCCCGAGTTGGAAATCTTTGCCGACGATGTGCAGTGCGCACATGGCGCGGCCACGGGCGAGCTTGACCGCGAACATTTATTTTATTTGATGGCACGTGGGCTCGACCGCGATACGGCCCGGGCCTTGCTGGTCGCAGGCTTCTTGGATGAGGCCGTGGCCACTATTTCCGATGAGAACGTGCGGGCAGTCTTCAGCGATATGGTGAATGGCTGGTTGAAGCGGAGGGGTGTGTGACCGCCATCGCCCGCAAGAACATGACGCCAGCCTTCGACGTGGTGAAAGTCCGCGCGGACTTTCCAATCCTTGCGCGCCAAGTGCACGGTAAACCCTTGGTGTTTTTAGACAGCGCAGCGTCTGCCCAGAAACCGCGCGCCGTGCTCGATACTATGACGCGCACCTTCGAAACCGAATACGCCAATGTTCATCGCGGCGCTTATTACCTCAGCGAGAAGGCTACCACCAATTATGAGGCCGCACGCGAGAAGGTGCGCGCCTTCATCAACGCCAAGAGCGCGGCAGAAATTGTATTCACCAAGGGCGCGACCGAGGCGATCAATCTCGTGGCGTCCAGCTATGGCCGCCTTGTCTTGAAACCCGGCGATGAGATTGTGCTCACGGCCTTGGAACACCACTCCAACATTGTGCCATGGCAGTTGATTCGCGACCTTACCGGCGCGGTCATCAAGGTGGTGCCGATTAACGCCGATGGCAGCGTCAGCCTTGATGCCTTTGCCAAGGTGATTGGCCCAAGAACTAAAATTGTTGCCGTGGCGCATGTATCCAATGTTTTGGGCACGGTGTTGCCGATTGAGGAGATCGCCGAGCTGACCCACAAGGCCGGGGCCAAGCTATTGGTCGATGGCTGCCAGGGCATCGTGCACGAACCCATCGATGTGCAGGCGCTGGGGTGTGATTTTTACGCCTTCTCCGGCCATAAACTCTACGGCCCAAATGCTATTGGCGTGTTGTGGGCGCGCAACGAACTGCTCGATGCCATGCCGCCTTATCAAGGCGGCGGAGAAATGATTTCCACCGTTAGCTTTGAAAAAAGTACCTGGGCTGATTTGCCCGCGAAATTCGAGGCCGGAACCCCGCCTATCGTACCAGCCATTGGGTTGGGCGCGGCTATCGATTATCTGAGTGGCCTTGATCGTGTTGCCGCCGTTGCCCACGAGCAGGATTTATTGGCTTACGCTATGGCTGAGTTGCCCAAAGTACCGGGAGTGAAGCTTATCGGCACAGCGCAGCACAAAGCTGCCGTGCAATCGTTTATCATGGACGGCGCCCATCCCCACGATTTAGCCACGGTATTGGATCGTTCGGGCGTTTGTGTCCGCGCCGGGCATCATTGCGCTCAGCCTTTGATGGATGTGTTGGGTGTAAATGCCACCGCACGCGCCTCTTTTGCCATTTACAATACCCGTGCGGATGTCGATGCGCTTTTGGCGGCGTTGCACAAAGCCCGGCAGGTGCTGCTATGAGCACCGTTTCCGCCAAGCGGGCTGAGGTGGATGATCTCAAGTCGTTGTATCAAGAGATCATTCTTGATCACAGTAAACACCCGCGTAATTCGCGTTTGGTTGAGCACGCCACCTGTACCGCCAAGGGTAATAATCCGTTGTGCGGCGACCGCATCACAGTCACTGCCCGCGTTAGCAGCCATGGCACCATCGAGGACATTGCTGCTGAAGGAAAGGGTTGCGCCATTTCTATCGCGTCGGCCTCGATGATGACCGAGGCATTGCAGGGTCAAACCACGGCCACGGCAATGCGCATGTTCGACGCTGTGCAACAGTTGTGTACCGGCAAGGCTGATCTCGGCGCTGCCAAGGCTATGTTGCCCCAAGCCCTGGAAGGGGGCATCGAAAAACTTGCCTCGCTGAGCGGCGTGCAGCAATTTCCGGTGCGAGTGAAATGCGCCACATTGCCTTGGCATGCACTCATGTCATGTCTTGAGGGCCGGGATGAAGCCACCACAGAAAAGAAAAATTAAGGCTCTGCCATGCATGATACCGATGCAAGGAAGGTTCGCCAATGATGCCGCCCTATAACATGCCCGCCAGCGAAGGCGATCCGCCAGCGGAAGGCGAGAAGATCGTTTCCGGATCGCCGTTGGCGCCTGGCACCAAAGTCGCCAGCGAAGACAGCGTGGTCGAAGCACTGCGCACGGTGTTCGACCCTGAAATTCCGGTCAATATTTATGACTTGGGCCTGATCTATGACCTCAAGGTGCAAGACACCGGCAACGTGGATGTATTGATGACGCTTACAGCCCCCGCGTGCCCCGTAGCGGGCACGTTGCCCAAAGAGGTCGCCGACAGTGTGGCTGCGGTAGAGGGTGTGGGCGAAGTGGGCGTGACCATCACGTGGGATCCGCCCTGGACCCAGGCCAACATGTCCGAAGTCGCCCGCGTGGCCTTGGATATGTTTTAAACGATTGTAGCTAGGACTGGCATAACACGACGTCGAAGCTCATATAGAGATCATCATGAACCAAGTGACCCAAACCGAGGCAACCCCAAAGCCGGTGCGGATGAAACCACCGCCACCCATCACGCTGACCGAGCGCGCGGCTGATCGCGTTCGTGAGTTGATCGCCAAAGCCACCAAGCCGGTGTTGGGTTTGCGCGTGGGTGTAAAGGCCAAGGGCTGCTCGGGCATGTCGTACGTGGTTGAGTACGCCGAAGAACGCCGCAAGTTTGAAGACATGGTAGAACAACATGGGGTGAAGCTATTCATCGATCCCACCGCCGTGATGTATTTGTTGGGCAGCGAACTCGATTACCGTGAAGACAAGTTGGAAAGCGGGTTTGTGTTCACTAACCCGAACGAAAAAGGCCGCTGCGGCTGCGGCGAAAGTTTCACGATTTAAGCGGTCTCAGGCGCTGGCTTCTGGCGGGCCGATCAGCCGCTCGACTTCGGCCAGCAGCTTCACCGGATGGACCGGCTTGAACAGCACATTCATGCGCCCTTCTGCAAAGTCAGGGTCGTCCTCTACCAGTTGTTCGAATTTATCGGGCTGGCCCGTGACAAACAGAATTTTGACACTCGGCGCGATGGCCTGAAGTTCTTGACGGAATTCCAAACCACCCATGGTCGGCATCATCACGTCGACGATTGCCAGCGCGCAGGGCCGCCGCCTCATGATGGTTAGGGCTTGCTCGCCATCGGTTGCTTCGACAAGCTCATAGCCGCGCTGCCCAAGGAGTTCGACAAAGGACTCCCGCACCATCGCATTATCTTCAACAACGAGAACTCGTCCCAAAATCGTTGAACTCCCAAGAACTCACGTTCATATGGTATTGTTTTATTACGATCATGGCACGTCAAGAACGCATCGCACGTTGGTGTTAGCTTGGTGATGTAATGTAAGTCGATTGGTGATGTAATGTAAGTCGATATACTTGCGTGCCCCTATCAACCGGGCGTATGCATAATCCCTATAACTGGCGGATAGGCAGTATGGTTATTACAATCCTGAACACGCTTCTGGGCATTGCCTTGGCTGGAGTTGTCGTCGTGTTGCTGACAGGCGTGGCCAGTTTGGCAATCGGTGGCGAGTTCAACCGCAAATATGCGAACAAGCTTATGCAGCTGCGCGTTGCTACTCAGGCATTCGCTGTCTTGCTGTTGATATTGCGTGTTATTGCGCAGAATTGGGCGAACGGCGCGCCCTAAACAAAGTGTGGCCGCTCGGGCCGGTAAACCACTTTATTCGCCCGCTCGAAGTTTTCGATGCTTTCAATGAGGTCGCGGCGCCGGTTACGGGTGGCTTGAACCTGCGACGGCGTGATGTTGGATTGACTGATCTTGTTGGTGGCGATCAATTCTTGCACGCGGTCCAAGAACGACTTTAGCGTCAAAGCTTCCATCTCATCGGCGCAGAAACTAATGAAATGACTAAGGCGAACCGGTTTCTGTGGCGAGGGGTGATAGACGGAGATCGCGAACGATCCTGCCTTGCGGTCGCGGCGCTCTAAAATCGCAGCGCGGTGATAAGACGAGAAGGGCTGAAACACGAACGCGGTTTGCGTGTCATGCTCGACCACCAAGTCCTCGGCGTTGCCAAGAATGCGCGTCGAGGCCTTCAATATCATGTTGTCGGTGACCTCGCCGCCCAGTGCGATGGACTCAACCACATCCACGGCTTCCTTGCCTGCGCGGGTTGTGAAGGCGGTCGTACCGCCCATGTGCAACGACACCCAGTTCTCGGGGTTGTAGTCGGCTTCATAGTTGGAGACCTTGCAGCCCCAGAATGCTTCCCAGTCATGTGCGGCGGCGGCGTGAAGCAAGCCTTCATCGCGTCGGAATTCATCAATGACCAGTGATGTCATGCGCAACGTGCTGGGCACGTTCCGACCGCGCACCACAGCAACGATGTTGTCGACACGGGGTTTGATCGGAATCGTGACCCGGTTAGAACGAATCTCCAGCGCGGGTTCATCGCCCTTCGCGTCGTTGCCCGACGAGAACCGGTGGACGGTCGATTTCTCGCGGTAAAGTGTTATCGCCCCAACTTCGATCATAACATTATTCTAAGCAGGCAACCGTTCGGTGACACAACCTTGGCGGTGATATGAGACACCATTGTTGCAAACGAAACTTATTCATGCATTTTCTACACTAGAGGATGAGTTCGCAACAACGATAATCACCTAATAATTGTATCAGGTTATAGACGAATGTCTATTCCGCGCTAAGGCGCTGATACTGCAACGCATGCGTTGCACTAAAGGTTGCCGTAGCAAGCGTACCTGCTGCTTGGCGCAAGTCCGTTCGTAGTTTTGCGAAACCGGCCCGGCGCTGCAAGGTGGCCTCATCCATATAAAGCGCGCGGTTGATCTCGATTTGGATGGCATGCACGCCGTTGGCGGGGTCGCCATAATGATGGGTGGTAAAGCCGCCCGCATAGGGGTTGTTACGCAAAATGCGATAGCCCATGTTCCGCAGCGACTCATCGAGCGTATCGGTAATCATGGGGTGGCATGACAAGCCGCTACGGTCGCCCAAAACAATGTCGATGCGCTGGGGCGCATTGTCAGCGTCCAGCGGCAGCCCCGACGACGGCATGGAATGACAATCCACCAGGACGCAAAATCCATAACGGTCGCAGGTGCGGTTGATCATCATGCGCAGAGCGCGGTGATAGGGGCGGTAAAACTCGGCCAAGCGATGTTCGACCTCGGCGAAGGTGAGTTTATGGCGATAGATTTCGCGCCGCGTGGCGACGATGCGCGCGACCGTGCCAAGCCCGGCCGCGACACGCGCCGATGAACTGTTGACGAACGCGGGCAGGGGCCCATCGAACATCTCGGGGTCGAGTTCGTAGGGTTCGCGGTTGACGTCGAGGTAAGCACGCGGCAACAGCGCGCGCACAAGCGGCGCACCCAACTCGGGTGCGTCGGCGAAGAGCTCATCGACGTAGCAGTCTTCCGATTTGCGCAGCGCCCCAAGATCGAGCGGGGAGGAGCCGATGAAATGGGCCGGATAGCTGCATCCCGAATGGGGCGAGGCGAACACCAAAGGAATCCGCAAGCTCTGGGCATCGACAATCTCGATGGCCAGGCCCAAAGCCGCTTCCAGTTCGCTATCTTTATGCGTTGCAGGCATGATCGCCGCCAGCAGCCTTCCCCAAACTCAAGCTTGAGCGCCCAATACTAGCGAGTTGCAAGCCGCCCGCAACCCTTTGGCTGGCATGGCGATTCCAGATTTTTGACGGTTGCCTGCCCTTTGGGCAACTCTTGCCAAGCTAGCCCCGAGTGGCTAAACAACGCCCTCTTCACGCTGGCCTGAGAGCCGCAGGCCGCGTTTGGGGCGCTCTTAGCTCAGCGGTAGAGCACTACCTTGACATGGTAGGGGCCACTGGTTCGATCCCAGTAGAGCGCACCATTTTCCGGCATGCCCAGGTCTTTTTTTCCGACTCACGGTGTTCGCCGGTTGGCCCAGTAGAGCGCACCATCCCTCACCACGGAATGAGGTCGCCATTATAAAGCCAAAACTGCCCCGAGGATTTGGGTGTCAGGTTGGCGATGACCCTGCGCAAGCTCGCCATGGCTTCGGGGGCCTCCAGCGGCGCGCCTTCGCCGCCCATGCGGGTTTTCACCCAGCCCGGGCAGAACGCGGCGGTGATGATGCCCCGGTTTTTCAAATCGAAGGACAAGTTGCGCATCAGCATGTTGGTGGCTGCCTTGCTGGTCCGGTAGGCATTGGTGCGGCCGTCGGTGCGACTAATCGAGCCCACCGATGAAGTGATGGTCACGATCTTCTTTTGTGCGCTTGTAGCGACGTTCTCGACAAAGGCCTCGGCTATTTTCATCGGTGCCATGGTGTTGATGCGGAACAAGTTGGCCCACATCTCGTAATCCATGTGGCTGAATTCCTGGCGGGGATCGTTCTCGGCCTTGGCTTTGGGCCCGAACACACCCGCATTGTTCAATAGCACATCAATTGGTCGGCCCTTGAGTTCGTGGGCCAATTTGTCAATGGCGGTAAAGTTGGCAACATCCAAGGCATGCACATTGAGACTCGGGTATTGCTTGTCTAATGCTTGGAGTTCGGATGCTTCGGCTGGCATGCGGCAAGTGGCGATCACGTTCCAGCCGTCCGCGCAGTATTGGCGGGTCAGTTCCAACCCGAGGCCACGACTGGTTCCGGTGATCAATATCGTGGGCATGGCGGGCTCTCCTTTATCGCGGTCGTGAAGGGCTCAATCCGCCAACTCAATCGTCTCGTAGTTGATTTTGCCCTTTTGCGGGTCGTAGTTCTTCACCCGCTTAGCCACGCCGTCGATCATGGGAATTTCGTGCAACATCAACGTCGTTGCTTGGTCGTGATAAAAGCGCAAGATCTCGGTGGTCAGGCGTGCGCGCTCATCCAATTCAGGTGCCGTCATGGCGGCTTTCAGGGTCGGGGTGATGCGCTCATCGCAAAACCATGGCTGCGCCCACAGGCACGAATGCATGCGCAGCGTGCGCAATGAGTCGAATGCTGGCCATGAATTAAACACCTGGCTGAACGCATCGCCCTTCCATTCGCCTTGGTTGATAATGCGGATCATCTGAGGTGTTGGAATGCTGACCAGGTTCAACTTCACGTTCACGGACGCCAAGTTCGCAGCGACATACTGATAGATCAGGCCATCGCTGGCATTGGATGACACAATCACTTCGGTATTGAGCGTGAAGCCCTTCTCATGGCCCGCCTCTTTCAGTAACGCGCGGGCCTTGGCGGGGTCGTATGGGTAGGCTTTGAGGGCCGGGTCGTAGCCGAGCAACCCCTCAATGGCGCCCTGCGTGGCCGGCCTAGTCATGCCTTGCAAGATCACGTTGGCGATGGAGTCTTTGTCGACGGCGTAATTCAGCGCACGGCGCACACGCACATCATCGACCGGGTGTCCTGCGCCGATCACGAATGTCAGGGTGAGAACATCGATGGGCCTGCGTTTGTGCAAGTGCCCGCCTGCCGCCTCAATGGTTGGGCGCTCGTCCGGGCCCATGCCGATGGCGACATCGGTGCCGCCTGTCAGCAGCGCCTGAAGCCGTGCGGTGCTTTCGGGCAGGTCAAGTATCTCCAGGGCCTGAATTTTCGGTGGCCGCCACGATAGCGGGTTGGGCTCGTACTCAATCTTGGCTTCGCCCCAGCGTTTGAGCTTAAAGGGCCCCGTGCCAACGGGTGCCTTCAGAAAGCCTTCGGGCCCAACTTTGCGCCATAGGTCTGGCTCGACGATATAAAGCGCCGAAAGTTCGCGCGGCAGGATCGCGTCGGGGCTGGCGGTTTCGACCTGAACCACCCGCTCGTTCAAGGCCCGTGCTTGGGTGACGCCATCCAAAAACCGTGAGATTGGCAGTAGCGCTGCTTCGCCCTGTTTCAACATCATGATGTTGTCGGCGATGTCTTGGGCGCTGAGTGGCCTGCCATTCGAAAACCGCACACCCTCGCGCAGGGTGAAGGTCCAACTGGTTGGCGAGGCGCGCTCCCAGGAGACGGCCAATTCGGGCACCACGCTGCCGTCTTCCTTAAACGCGGTCAGCGCCTCGTACATGGGCGACCAGGTATAGGTGGCAAACACGCTCACTGACTTGCGCGGATCAGGCCCGCCTGGGGCAAAGGTGACCACGGCCACGCGCAAGGTTTGGTCGGCCTTGGCTGGGGCGGCTGCCCCCCAGGTACAAACCAGGCTAGCCAACATCAGGCCGTGCAAAGCTGCTAAAGAGTGCGATAACCTCATGTGCCGATCATAAGTTCTTTGCGCCCTAGCGCAACGGGTTGGCAGCGGCCGACGGTACGATTGTCTCTTTGCCCCGGCCGGTCATTGGATAAGATAGGGGCATGACGTGGGGGAGGATGCGATGCAACGGCTAGTGGGTTTTGTTCTTGGTTTTGGCGCGATGTTGGCGATGGCATCCAGCGTTGCGGCCATGTGTGTGGAAAACCGCTCGGAGCGTAATGTCGCCGTTGTTCATGGCGCGCCCTTCAACGGGATGTCGCAGTATTATCAAACCGTTGTCGGGCCGCAGGGCTTCGATTGCGCGATCATGCCGCTCAATGCCGAAGGCAAAACGCCAGTCTCGATCTTTGTGGTCGATGATCGCGGCCGTTGCCAAGTCGCCAGCGGGTGCTTCTACGAGAACGGTGATGAGGTGAACGTTTTCGTCGGCGTAGGTGCCAAGGATTGCCCGACAGCGTTTAACGTTAGCAATTGCCCGGCTACGGGCAAGAAATAGCGTGACTCTCGTGAGGTGGTTTTTACAGGCTGTTCTGGCGATCATTTGCCTGAACGGGCTGACGCTCGCTCAAGCCAAAACACTCAATGTTGGCGTGATCGGCTTCCCGCGCGAACACGGCCATCCTTATGTCGTTTCCAACATCCCGGCCATCTACACTTTCACTGCACTCTATGACGCTCTGACGTTTGTGGCCGGTGACGGCACCGTGAGCCCATGGCTCGCACTGTCATGGAAGCAAACCAGCGACACGACCTGGGAATTCAAGCTGCGGCCCAATGTGACCTTCTCCAATGGCGAGACGTTTACGAGCGCCGCCGTGGTTGAGTCCGTTTCCTATCTCGTTAGCCCGGCGGCGGCTGGCGACACCATTGCGTCGGAGTTATCGAGCCTAGCAGGCGCGCGCGCCATTGATGCCTTGACGGTTGAAATCACCACCAAGACGCCTAACCCCGTGCTCTACCGCGAAGTGTCGGCCTTGCGCATCATCGCCCCTGAGCACTGGAAAAGGGTTGGGCCCGACGGCTACCGCCAAGACCCCGTGGGCACGGGACCATTCAAGGTCGCCAAGTGGGGCCCCTCGCGCCTGGACATGACCGCCGTGACGACCTCATGGCGCGCGCCAAAGGTCGACGCGATGACATTCCACGTGTTGCCTGACATTCCGTCGCGAGTGCAGGGTGTGTTGTCGGGCCAGCTTGATATCGCCATCGCCTTGCGTACCGAAGAACGCACGATGGTCGAGGAGGCTGGCCATCGCTTGCAGCCCAGCCCCGGCACCGGCGTGTTCGTGATCGTCATGCACATGGTGCGTGATCCGCGCCTGCAGGACGTGCGCGTGCGCAAAGCCCTCAACCTGGCCATCAACCGCGAACAGATCTCTAAGCTCATGTTGGACGGGTTGATCAAACCGGCCAGCCAGTTCACGCCGCCCAATGCTTCAGGCTACGACCCATCGCTCGTGCCCTATCCTTACGACCCTGAACAAGCCAAGCGCTTGCTGGCCGAAGCCGGCTACCCCGGTGGGCTGTCGTTGGTGCAAGAAGGCGTGATGGGCGGGGCGGTCTCGGATAGCTCGCTGTTTCAGCAGATCGCCACCGACTTGGCGGCGGTCGGCGTGAAAATGGAAGTCCGGCCCATGACGATTAGTCAACTTTCCATTGCCATGCATAGTGCATCGGGTTTAGTGGGTTCATTGTTCGCCACCGACTACGGCACTGCACCCTCGCTCGATAGTTTGCGGTCGCTGAAGCTGCACTCTTGCCTCCATCCCTATCAATGGTTCTGCGATAAGGAAGGCTTGCCAATCTTGGAGCAAGCTTTGTCGGCCAAAACTGAAGCCGAGCGTACTGCGCTGACCAAGCAAGTGTTCCGCCGCTACTACGATCTCTATCCGGCAATTCTGTTGTGGGACATCGTCTATTTCGACGCGGTGCGCAAAGGTGTCAGCGATATGCCCACGGTGGGCAGCTGGATCCGCTGGGATGGGATCAGTAAGGACGAGTGAGCTGAGTGAATGCTACTCAAACCCTCCGGGGGATTTGGGGCGCTCGCACATACGGCTCATGACTTTCAGTCCTTCGCCGAGTGCTCGGTGCACCAAATTGTTTCAGGTGGAACAATTGAGTGACTCGAAATTTACACCGGCGCGGTATGCTGCGGCGCACTGTCCTGTCCGGCCTGATATAACAGGTGAAATAACAGGCGCGGGTATACCGCCGCGGTATGCTGCAGCGCGGTATACCGCTGCTGAATAATTTAAGGGTGGGCGGTTGACTGCGAATTGGACGGCTGGCTACCGAACCGAAGCGCCCTATCCGTTGCGCTTTCACCGCGAGTTGAACCCACGCCGCTTGGCCTTGGCGATGCTGGCGGGTGGTGTTGCGCCGCCCTCGTGCGATCAGCCCTATACCTACATGGAATTGGGCTTTGGCCAGGGAATCTCGCTGGCGCTGCTGGCGGCGGCCAATCCGCAGGCGCAGTTTTACGGCGTCGACTTCATGGCTGAGCATGTGGAGCACGCGCGCGGACTAGGCGAAGCGGCGGGTCTGAACAATGTGCATCTATCGCAGATCAGCTTCACCGATCTCGACAAGCAAAAATTCCCAGAGTTCGATTTCATCGTGCTGCATGGCGTGTGGTCGTGGGTGAGCGCTGACTTGCGCGCCGATGTGTTGAAATTCATCACCGCCAAACTCAAGCCGGGCGGGGTGGTGTACGTCAGTTACAACGCCATGCCAGGCTGGGCAGCGATGGAGCCCTTGCGCGAGCTGTTGAAGCTGGAGTTCGACCGCGCCGAAGGTTCACTGGAGGCGTGCATTAAGGCCGCGCTAAGGCGCGTGCGCGAGATTGAAAAAGCCCAGCCGCTGTTCTTCCGCGCCAACCCCACCATTGAAATCCGCCTCGGCCAAATGGAATCCGAGGGCGCGGCCTATCTGGCGCACGAATACTTCAATGCCGAATGGAAGCCTTGGTATTTCGAGGATGTGGCGGCGGATTTTGATAAGGCGGGGCTAACTTTCGCCGCCTCGGCCAATTTGCATGACAATGTCACCGACTTGACCATCCGCCCCGAGGGCCGCGCGCTCTATGCCGAGATGAGAACGGTTCTGCAACGCGAGACGTTGAAGGACTATCTCATCAACAAGCAATTCCGGCGCGATATTTTTGTGCGCGGCCCACGCATTCTACCCGATGGGGAATTCGTTGCACTCAATGCCGCCGCCCGATTTGCCGCACTCATGAATCCCGATGACTTAAACGACGCCAAGCTGACCACCGAAGCGGCAGCCTTGAAGCTGAACTCACCCGTGCATCGGGCTTTGGTGGCGGGCTTGGCGAATGGTGCGCGAACGGTTTCTGAGCTTGTGGCCGAACCAGCGCTCGCAGCACTGAACACTAACGCGGCCTTTGGCACCTTGTTTTTGCTCACCGCCATGAACGCCGTGGAGCCCGCAGCGGCTGAGGTTTCGCCGCTGTCTATCGAACGCACACAACGGCTCAATCAAGCCATTTTACAGCGCGCGGCCACGGGCAACTCGATACCCGCCGTGGCCTCGCCGCTGACGGGTGCGGGCATTGAACTCAACGCCATCGATCAATTATTCTTGCGCGCAGTGATGGACAGCGCAGAGCCCGTGGCGGCGGCAGCCGAAGCATTCAAGCAATCCCGCCAAACCCCGCTGCGTGATGGCAAACCCATCGCACCCGGCGAGGTAAAAAAATATTTGCGCGAACGCCATGCGCTGTTTGTGAAATCCAAACTCGCGGCGTGCAAGAGGCTGGGGATGGTGGGGTAGGAAGTTTTATAAATGGGGGCTCTTCACTGTCGTTCTGGGACCCCCGGGTTCGCGCATAGTGCGACCCAAGGACAAGGCCCGTCCCCAGGACCCAGGGCCAAAACCACCATTGTTCCTATCGACCCTGGATCCTGGGAATAAATCCCAGGATGCCGAACAGACTTTTTATGCCTACTTCTTCTTCCACTTACACCCGACGTTATGCACCTCAACGGTGTAGTTGGTGACCTCGCAGATGCTCATGGGTTCGTCGCACAGTTCCGCATTATTAGCGAGAATCACGAAGCGGCCCTTGTCGATACCCCAATCCACAAGCTGTTTGCAGCCAGGCAGGTTGGCGGGGCGCCGGTATGTGATTTCGCCGTTGGCGTCGAGCTCGTGGGTCATGAACGCCCAGGAATAGTCGCGAAACACGTACACGTATTTAATAGTCACCGGCTCGTTGCGAAAATTGGTGACAACGACCTGCGCTTTTTCTTCTTCTTGCGCGAATGCAGATGCAGCATGAAGCGCAAGTGTGCCGATGAGAAGAAGCAATGCGCGGTGAGGGGGGATTATCAAATATCCAACTCACCGGCAAACAGCGCGCGTTCTTGGATGAACTTGAAGCGCTCTTCGGGTTTGCGGCCCATGAGTTGTTCCACCAGTTTGGCGGTGGCCTTGGCGTCGGCGCGCTCTTTGGGGTTCATGGCGTCGGGGATGAACACGCGTAGCAATACGCGTTTGGATGGGTCCATGGTGGTTTCCTTCAATTGCTGGGGCGGCATTTCGCCCAGGCCCTTGAAGCGGCTGACTTCCACCTTCGCGCGCGCATCGAATTTGGTTTTCATCAGGCGGTCTTTGTCGGCGTCATCGCGGGCATATATCGACGTGCCCTTTTGCGTGAGGCGATAAAGCGGCGGCAGGGCCAAATATAAATGCCCCTTTTCGATCAGCTTGGGCATCTCGCGGTAGAAGAACGTCATCAACAGGCTTGCGATATGTGCGCCGTCAACGTCGGCGTCGGTCATGATGATGATCTTTTCGTAGCGCAGCTTGCTCTCGTCGAATTTATCGCGAATGCCGCAGCCCATGGCCTCGATCAGGTCTTGCAGTTCCTGATTGGCGCGCAGCTTTTCGTCGGTGGCCGAGGCGACGTTGAGGATTTTGCCGCGCAGCGGCAGGATGGCTTGGGTCTCGCGGCTGCGCGCCTGCTTGGCCGAGCCACCGGCGCTATCGCCCTCGACGATGAACAACTCGGTGCCCTCGGCCTCGGCCTTGCTGCAATCGGTCAACTTGCCGGGCAGGCGCAGTTTTTTGGTGGCGGTTTTGCGGGTTAAATCCTTGTCCTGCTTCTTGCGCAGGCGGTCTTCGGCGGTTTGGATGGCGACATCCAAAATAATTTCAGCGGTTTCGGGGTTGCCCGACAGCCAATGGTCGAAGTGATCCTTCACCACCATCTCGGCCATGCGCGAGGCATTGACCGACACAAGCTTTTCCTTGGTTTGGCCCTGGAACTGCGGCTCGCGGACGAACACCGAGAGCATCACGCAAGCCCCGCCCCAAATATCATCACCGGTGAGGATGCCGCCCTTCTTGTTGTTGACCATCTCGGCGTAGGCCTTTAAGGCCCGCAGCAGCGCGGTTTTGAAGCCCTGTTCGTGAGTGCCGCCCTCGGGCGTGGGGATGGTGTTGCAGTACGAGCTGAAAAATCCTTCGCCGTCCTCGGGCCAGCACATCGCCCACTCGACGCGGCCGTCATCCTCGCTGAATTTGGCGTTGCCGTGAAACACCGTGTCGGCGACTTTCTTGCGCCCCGTCGTGGCGTGGGCCAAGTAATCGGTCAGCCCATTGGGGAAATGAATTTCTTCTTGCTCGGGAACATCGTCGATGCCCTTGAGCAGTTTTTTGTCGCACGACCATTTGATGCGCACGCCTTCGAACAAATAGGCTTTCGAGCGCGCCATGCGGTAGGCCGTGGCGGGGCGGAACATGGCCTTGTCGCCGAAGATTTGCACATCGGGCTTGAAGGTCACGGTGGTGCCGCGCCGGTTCGATGGGCCGACCTTGGCCAGCTTGCTCTTGGGTGCGCCGCGCGAGAATTTCTGCTGCCAGGCCACGCGCTCGCGCGAGACTTCGACGGTCAACTGCTCGGACAGCGCGTTGACCACGCTCACGCCCACGCCGTGCAACCCGCCGGATGTTTGGTACACCTTGTCGGAAAACTTGCCGCCCGAGTGCAGCGTGGTCATGATCACTTCAAGGGCGGATTTATTCTTGAACTTCGGATGCGGGTCGATGGGAATGCCGCGTCCGTTGTCCTTGACCGTGACCTCGTTGCCTTCACCCAAGTGCACTTCGATGATCGAGGCATGGCCCGACACCGCCTCGTCCATGGCGTTGTCCAGCACCTCGGCGATGAGGTGGTGCATGGCGCGCTCGTCGGTGCCGCCGATGTACATGCCCGGCCTGCGGCGCACGGGTTCCAGTCCCTCAAGGACTTCAATGTCCTTGGCGGTGTATCCGTTGTTCTTTTTCGATGCGTGTTGGAAAAGGTCGGCCATGGCGTCATTATAGCGATGAGAACGATTCGGGAACGATTGTGGTGGATTTGAAATTCCCTAAAATGCTTGCGGCGAGCCCGTTACGGGAATTTCAAATCCACGAACCACAATCCGTACATAAAGTTGCTGGTGTCGTTTTAATTCTAAAGTTCGTATAGGTGATTGTTGCAGCATCTTACGAACTTTAGAATTACGACACCAGCTAAAGTAGCTAAGTTCTTGGAAAACCACAAGATGTAGGGGTAGCGTCAATGGTAACCGAAAAACCGCAACCGGAAACGCCCTCGGGCGAGCTGTCGTTGCGCGTGCTAGCCATGCCCGCCGACACCAACCCGGCAGGCTTTATCTTTGGCGGCTGGGCCGTCGGGCAAATGGATATGGCGGGCGCCATGCATGCCGCCTCGCACACAGGCACGCGGGTGGCGACCATCGCCATCGACGGCATGAAGTTCCATAAGCCCGTGCACGTGGGCGATGAGGTGTCGTGCTACACCAGCGTGCAACGCATCGGCCGCACGTCGATTGCGCTGCTGATTCAAATGTGGGTGCGCCGGGCGCGCCACGGCGACCCGGTGCATGTCACCGATGGCGTGTTCACCTACGTGGCGCTGGACGACAAAGGCCAACCGGTGGAGATCAGGAAGGCTTAGGCCTGCTTCACGCCCAAAACGGTGGCGCTATCGCCCGGGCGGGGTTTGAAGCTAGGCGCGTAACTAAACCCGTTGGCGGTGAATACCTGCTCGTAGTTGGTGGCTTGGTGTTCGAGCATCCACACTTCGTAGTTCCAGCGTGTGTTCCACCAGTTGAAGAACTGGCGGTAACCAGTGCGGGCAACATACGGTGCGCGAATGTCGCCAGGATAGAACACGCCGCCGGTGCGCAGAATGCGCGCGGTCTCGGCGATGATTTTTTTGTTCGCAGCCCCGCTGACCTCGTGGAACAACAGGAACGAGGTGACGATATCGAAATGGCCATCGGGGAATTTGGTGTCCTCGGCCAGGCGTTGGGCATAGTTGGCTTTGTTGCCCAGTTCGTTAGCGCGCATATGTGAGAAGCGCACCATGGGCCCGCCAACATCAATGCCCCACACCTCGGCGTCGGGGAAACGGTCTTGCAAGGCCATGGTCAGGCGGCCATCGCCGCAACCCACATCTAAGATTCGTTTGACTTTGCCGTCGGCGGGAATGGGCGTGCCCTTGGCCAGGCTCGCGTGCATTTCGTCTTGGTAATTGTGGCCCATCCAGAAATTGTTGGTGCCGTAATAATACAGATGGCCCGCGAACTCATCGCCCACGTAGCCGCCGGGCTGGTTGTGAATTTCTTCCTTGGTGTAGGCGGGCAGGTCCATGCGCGGGTTTAGCTCCAGCCTGCCGGGGCCGGTGTTATCGGCGGCTTCCATTTCGGCCATCAGCGCATCGCCATTGGCGTAGAGCGCGTCGCGAATTTGGCTCCACATGATTTGTTGGCCGCGCACATAGCCGTGCATGTTTGTGGCCAGGATCGGATCGCTCTCGAACAGAGCCACGGCTTGCTTCAAGGGTACTTCGGCGGTGGGGTCCATGCCGTTGGCCTTGAGGATCTCGACCGCGCGTTTTTCTGCGGCTTTGCGCAGCTCGCCATTCACGAAAATGCGATACGACATGTTGAAGTCATCGCGCGATTCAAGGTCCAAGCTCGGCATGCGCTCAAGCTTGCCGATGGCGCCGCGCGGCTCAAAATCAACCCCGCCTTTGGCCCACGCCTTGCCCCAACCCAGCGAGGGCAGCACGCTTGCAGCCATCACGGTTGAACCAATCAGTTTGCGGCGTGAAAACATGGTGATCTCCTTTAGGCGCGTTTGGTGCCCATGATATTCGCGGTGCCCCGGCCAATCACACCAAGGTTGCCCGCGCCATTATCGCGCGAGGCCTCGTTGTCGGTGACGGTCAACCCCGCCTTGGCCAGAATAGCCGGATAATCGGCCATGGTATAATGCTCGTTCCACACCTCAAAGTTCCAGCGCTTGATCCACCACGAATAGAACACGCCGTAGGCTGAGCTAGGCGGTTGCGGGCGGCGCATGCGCCCCTCGATGGGGTAGAACACGCCGCCGGGCCGTAGCACGCGGTTGACCTCGGCCATGATCTTGGGTTCGGCGTCGGGGTGGACCTCGTGGAATAGAATGTACGAGGTGACGATATCGAAATGGTTGTCAGGGAACTTGGTATCCTCGGCCAGGCGTTGGGCGAAGCGGGCCTTGGATTTCAGTTTGTTCGCGCGCATATGGGCATAGCGCACCATGGGCCCGCCCACGTCCAGTCCCCACACTTCGGCTTCGGGGAAGCGCTCTTGCAGCGCAACGGTGAGCTGGCCGCAACTGCAGCCAATGTCGAGAATGCGGCGCACTTTTTTATCGGCGGGCAGGGGCGTTTCCGCGGCCAGGCCCATGTGCACATTGTCCTGATAATTTTGGCCCATGAAAAAATTGTTGGTGCCGTAGTGGTACATATGCCCGGCCAACTCATCACCCACATACCCGCCCGGTTGCATGTGGATTTCTTGTTTGGTGTAGTCGGGCAAGGTCATCGCCGGGTTCAGCTCCAGCACGCCTGGCCCAGCTTTGTCGGCGGCTTCCATTTCGCTGAGGTAAAAGTCCGCGCGCGAATAAAATTCATCGCGCAGGGTTTTCCACATCAATTGCTGATTGCGCAGCCAGAGTTGCGCCTGGCCCATGATCAACGGATCGTTTTCCATCAGCGCGATGATTTGCTCGCGTGGCGCGGTCATGGCGGGGTCAAGCCCGTGCTCGCGCATCAACGCCGTGGCGCGGCTGCGCGCGGCTCGTTGCAAGCCGCCGTTGGCCCAACTGCGGATGGTGGTGAGGAACGTATCGTTGCTTTCCAAGTCGAGCTTGGGCAGCCGCACCAAGCGGCCCTCGGTGCCACGGCCGTAATCGGCGGCCATGGCCTGCAACGCGGGAACCAAGGTCGCGCCAAAGCCGATAGCTGAGCCCAAAACTTGACGGCGCGATGCCATGCCAATCTCCCCAAACCGGTGACGGCTTAAGATACTCCTTTCGGCGCGTGCGCACAAACCCTGGCCGATTTGCGCTTCCACGCCGTGAGCACTCTATTTATGGTGCGCTTTCCTTAAGCGGCCGAACACTTTAGTGGAGACGGCCATGGCCGAAGCAGCAGTGGCAATAACCGGCGCGGCGGATCATTTCGCCCGGATTGTCGGGTCGGCCCACGTCATCACCGATCCCGCCGAATGCCGGGTGTATTCCAACGATATTTTCTTTTGGGACGATGCCCATGTGGCCGATATCGTGGTGCAGCCTGGCACCACGGCTGAGGTGTCCGACATCGTCAAAACAGCCGCGCGGCTGGGCCTGAATATCTACACTCGCGGCGGGGGTATGTCCTACACCAACGGCTATGTGCCCGCAGTGGCCGGTGCGGTGCTGATTGATATGCGCCGCTTGAATCAGATTTTCGAGATCAACCCCACTGATCGCTATGTGGTGGTGGGGGCCGGTTGCACCTGGGAGAAGGTAGCCGAGGCGTTGAAGCCCCATGGCCTAAAGCTGGTGTTCTTGGCGCCCTTTTCGGGCATTTATTCCACCGTGGGCGGGCCGCTGTCGCAAAACGTACCCGCCAGCATGAAGGGAATTCTGGGCATCGAAGTGGTTCGCGCCGATGGGGCAGTGGTGCGCACGGGGGCCTGGGGCCGAAAAACCAGTCACGGCGGCGCGGTGCCCTTTTTCCGCGACTACGGGCCCGATTTGACTGGAATGTTCTTGGGCGATACCGGTGCGTTCGGAATCAAGACCGCGGCCGTGATGCATTTATATGCGCGCCCCGAAGGTGCGGCGCATGCCTCGTTCGCGTTTGAGACTTACGAGGACATGGCCGCGATCATGATCGATCTGGGCAATCACGATTATCTTTACCGCCGTGTCGGCCTCGATCCGTTCAAGAGCCAGAATTCGGGCAAGGTGGGATTCAAAGAAGCGCTCAAAACGTTGGGCGATGTCAGTACGTCGGGCACCTCGGTGCTCTCGGGCCTCAAAGACACCGTCAAGATGGCCGCGCAAGGCACGACCAACTTCATGGATGGCGTGAAGTGGTCGATGCATTTGTCGACGGAAGCGCTCGACAGCGCAGGTGCTGAAGCGGGCATGGAGCGCGTGCGCAAAATTTGCCTCAAGCGCGGGCGTGAAATCGCCAACGTGCTGCCGCGCGCCATGGAAGCCAGGGGCTTTTCGGTGCGCGGATTTCTGGGCGGGCAGGGCCAGCGCTGGATTCCAACCAACTCACTTTGGCCGCTCTCGCGTGCGGTGGAAGTCGCCACAGCGGTGCGGGGCTTTTTCAATGCGCGCCGGGCCGACATGCAAAAGCATGGCATGTGGGAAAGTTACATGACCAATTGGGGGCAGGGGTACTTTCAGTGCGAACCCAGTTTCTATTGGGTCGACGAAGTGAGCGAGTTACACTTGCGGCACTTAGGCAAAGACGAGGCCGATAAGTTCCGCGCGCTGCCGCCCAACTTACCCGCGCGGGCCTATGCGAAAAAACTACGCCACGAACTGCGCGATTTCTTTTTCGACTTAGGCGCGGTGCATGTGCAGCTTGCCAAATTCTATCGCTTCGATGAATCGCTCTCGGCTGAAACCTGGCGTCTGCTGGGTGATGTGAAGGGCATGCTCGACCCCGATGGGCGCCTTAACCCCGGTAACCTGCGTCTCTAAATCTCTTATGTACCGGGTACATAACTTCTGAGGTTTTTCCGAGGCTTACGGCGCGGGCGTAGATAAGCCCCGGTCTGGCGCTCAAGCTTGTCGAGGAAGGCTGCGGAGCCTGCGGCTTGGCCCTTTTGTGTCGCCCGGCGCAGGGTGTCGAGGTTGTCTTGCGCCAAGGGTTGATCGAACAGCGCGCGGTAAGAGTCCGCACGCCCCGCCATCGACGGAGCGAGATCCACATACAAACGATGCGGCCATACGTTGGCATCGGCTTCGCCCAGCGCATTGGCGCGATAACTCGACCAGCGGTATTTGTCGGGTGTGGCGGCAAGGCCCGCACGCACGGGATTCAACTCGATATAGCGGCTGCACACAAAGAAATAGGTTTCAGTGTCGATCAGGCAGGCGCGGTAGTGCCCCTCCCACAGCCCGCCAGTGCGGTTTTGCGTGGTGTTGATGTGGCGGGTGTAGTGCCAGCCGATGTCGCGCATGGCCTTGGGCAAGCTCTCGGCATGAAGCGGCGAGGCGAGCAGATGCACATGATTAGTCATCAGCACATAGGCATGCACTTTTAGTCCGTGCGTGGCGGCAGCTTCTTTCAGCAGGTCGAGATAAAACTTGGCATCGCCGGGCTTGAAGAAGGTTTGCTGGCGGTTGTTGCCCCGCTGAATCACATGCACCGGCTGATCGGGCAAGAAGTGGCGATGGACGCGGGACATCGCTTAAGTCCCCTTATATTATGTACCGGGTACATAACTTAGCTTATGTACCGGGTACATAACAGGACTTAAAAGGTAAGGGTGACCGAGGCCCATACTTTTTGGCGGCTGGCGGCAAAAACACCGCCATTGTAGTCGGCGAATTTCAGTTCCGCCGAAACGCTGTCGGTGACAACAGCCGTTGCGACGAGATTGACCTCGCTGCCCAAACTGCCCGAGCCAAAATCGCGCGTATAGTCGTGCAGCCAGGCGGCCAGGCGCAAACTTTTCAGGCCCGCCTCGAATTTAAAAGTGTAATCCGCCACCGCATAGAGATCCTTGATGCCCGCCGTGGGCGTGGTGAGGAACACATCGGCAAACCCCTGGAAGGCGTGCAGCGTGGCGAGCGGTGTCGCAAAGCCAATGCGGCCGTTGCCTTCCAGCACTTCGTAACCCGCGCGCGCCGATGCCGCGCCGAAAATACCGCCGCCCTCGATGAGATAATGGTTCAGCGAATAATCAACCGGGTTAGCCTTGGCGTCGTGTTGGTTGGCAAATTCCACGGCGTACTGCGCGCTGAACCCATCGTTGATCTTGCGCGTGCCTGCAAACCGCGCGCCGAACGTATTGCTGGAATTTGGGTTGGAGGGTTTGGGTTCAAGCAAATAGGCATAGGCCGATAGTTTGCCGATGGGGAAACTGTACGACCCATTGAAGATGTGCGTATCGCCCTTAAAGCGGCCCAGGGGATTATCGCGGCCAAACACGCGATTAACCTGCCATACATATGCATAGGTGAAGGCGGCTTCTTTCGATGGCGTCACGTTCACGCGCGCGGCATCGAAAGTTTGCTCGTTCTGGCGGAAACCCACGGCGCCCACGAAACGCTGGTTGTCGAGATTGATGCGTTGGCGGCCCACGACCGCGCCAAATTGCTCGGAGGTGTAACTGATCTGCGCGCGGTTGAGCTCCGCGATCTTGGGGTCGGCCACCGTTGGCAATAATACTTTGCGATTCGTGGTGCTGTTGAAGCGGTCATCGCCGATGGGGCGGATATCCTCGAACTCCATCAGCGCCTTGAAGCCATTGAGCGCGCCGGTTTCATAGCCCACCCGGCTGCGTAAGGTGGAGGCAAAGGCGTTGCGGGCAAACCCGTTTTGGTCGACGGCCTCAATGCGGTAGCGAAAATCGCCGCTGGCCTTGCCGGCCTTGAGGGCATCGGTGAAGGGCTCTGCAGTGGCGGCGGCGCTTGCAAGGCACATGCAGGTCGTAAACACGATAGAACGCAACATGACTAATTCCGGCGTAAGGGAGACTGGCGAAACGATGTTGGCGAGAAATGAATGCGACTGTTGGGCAAATCACGCCCTGATCTGGATCAGGGTGAGCGTTAGCCGTGCCGGATGGTGTCGAGGAATTTCGTCAACTCGCTGTTGAGTAATTCGGCCTGGGTCGACAATTCACGCGCGGCCTCAAGAACCTCGCCTGCCGACGTGCCAGTCATTTCCGACGATTGGTTGACGCTGATGATGTTCTGCGAGACGCCATCCGACCCTTGCGAGGCCTGATTGACGTTGCGCGCGATTTCCTGCGTCGCCGAAGCTTGTTCCTGAACCGCAGTTCCAATCGTTCCGGCCACCGTGCTAATTTTGGCGATCATCTCTGAAATTGCTTTGATCGCGGTCACGCAATTTTGCGTCGTGCGCTGAATTTCATTGATTTGCTGACCAATATCGCCGGTCGCCTTAGCCGTTTGGGTTGCCAGGTTTTTCACTTCGCTCGCCACAACCGCAAACCCTTTGCCGGCATCACCGGCGCGCGCGGCCTCGATGGTGGTATTCAACGCGAGCAAGTTGGTTTGCCCCGCGATGCTATTGATCAATTCGACAACTTCGTTGATTTTCTGCGCCGCATCGGCCAGTTCTTGAACTTGTGAATTCGTCTTGCCAGCCTCGACCACCGCCGAACTGGTCATTGCATTTGCCTCGGAGATCTGCCGAGCGATTTCCTGCACCGATGCCGTCAGTTCTTCGGCTGCCGCCGAGACGGTTTGGATATTGGACGACACTTGCGATGACGTTCCGGCGACGGTTGTGGCTTGCTGCGAGGTTTCTTGTGCGGTCGCATCCAATGACTCTGCCGATGCTTGCAATTGCGTCGCGGCCGAGGCGACGGTCCCGACGATCCCGCCCACTGCCTTCTCGAAATCGTCGGCCATCTTGTGCATGGCGGCCTTGCGGTCGACCTCGGCGCGTTCTTTGGCCGTGGCCTGCTCTGTGCGAAGCCGTTCGGCCTCGACAAGGCCGTCCTTGAAAATGGCGACGGCTCGTGAGACCTCGCCAATTTCGTCGCCCCGGTCTTGCCCGGGGACGTCGACGCGAAGCTCTCCGCGCGTCAGGTCTTTCATAACGTCGATAATTTGAATCAGTGGCGCCGTAATTGAAGTGGCAATCAAGTATGCTACGCCACTGCCAATCATTAGCGCCCCGATCAGGGCGCCAATCGAAAGATTGAAATCGCTGTCGTAGGCATCGTTGGCCTTTTCATACTCTTCTTTGGCGACGTCCTCTTGAAGCTGCATCAGTTCGAAGATGCTGTTACTCACGGCGGCGAAAGCCTTGGACCCATCGCCACTTGAGGCAGCACGCGCGCCCGCGAAATCACCCGCGCGCGCTTTGGCCAACACTTGCGATGAGCGGATCGTGTTGTATGTCTTGAAGTTGTCACTTGCTTCCGTGACCAGTTTTTTCTCATCCTGGGTCAAAAACGTCGATGTGTACGCATCCCAGGCTTTGTCGATATTTTGTCCAGAACCGCGATATCTGTCTCACGTGCTTGAACGGTTGCAACATCGTTCGAATTTAACGCCCCCAATACCGCGAAGCGGATTTCAAAATAATCGCGCTGGATTTCGGCCAGCTGGCCCATGGGAATGGTGCGGTCCTCATAGACGGTTTTGATACCCGCGCGCATGTCACCAAGGCCCGTGACACTCAGGTAACTCAACCCCGCTATAAATGTCATCAATATGAGTACGAGCAGGCCAAGGCGGATGATGATTCGAACATTCGAAAGCATGTTATTTCCCAAAATGAGCTGCTGAAACCGCTTGCTCGCTCCGAGAGGCGCTTTCCCCCGTGCTGTGCGAGCAAGATAACTCTCGTAATACGTTCGGTGGGCTAATTACAAGTATCTTAAGTATGGCCTACCAAAGCGTGGTTAATAGCTGTGAACATCTGATTTGCAAGGAAAAAGCGCTATTCCAGCCGCCATTGACTGTCTTCCGGCCTTCCCGCACAACGTGTAGTTATGCAGACCGCCGCGCACATTCCGGCTCCGGCGTACGCCCCGCCGAAGGGCCTTTTTTCCTACCGCAAGCACTGGGCGCATCGCTTTGGCACCGCGCCCTTCCTGCCCATGTCGCGTGCCGAGATGGATGCGCTGGGCTGGGATGCCTGCGATATTATTTTGGTCACGGGCGACGCGTACATTGATCACCCCAGTTTCGGCATGGCGATCATTGGCCGGCTGTTAGAGTCCCATGGTTTCCGTGTCGGCATTATCGCCCAGCCCGACTGGCAAAACGCCGATGCCTTCAAAGCGTTGGGCGAACCCGCACTGTTTTTCGGCGTTACTGGCGGCAACATGGATTCCATGGTCAACCGCTACACCTCCGACAAAAGGCTGCGCCACAACGACAGCTACACGCCGGGCGGCGAGGGCGGCAAGCGGCCCGACCGCTCGGTGATTGTCTATGCGCAGCGTTGCCGCGAAGCTTATAACGATGCGCCCATCGTGCTGGGTGGCATCGAGGCGAGCTTACGACGCATCGCCCACTACGATTACTGGTCCGACAAAGTGCGCCGCTCGGTCCTCGCCGATGCCAAGGCGGATATTCTCATTTACGGCAACGCAGAACGCGCCGTGGTGGAAGTGGCGCATCGCATCGCCAAGGGCGCTAAATTTTCCGACCTCGATGACGTTCGCGGCGTGGCGTTGATGAAGTCCGCCGTGCCGGAGGGCTGGACGGAACTGCACGCCGATGACATTTCCGCCAGCGATGAAGGTGCTCGCGCCTCAAGCAATACGCAAACCGTTGTTCGCTTGCCTGCTTTCGAACAGGTTGAACGCGACCCCGAAACCTATGCCCGCGCCTCGCGCGTGCTGCATCGCGAAAGCAACCCCGGCAACGCGCGCGGCCTGGTGCAAAAACATGGCGATCGCGAATTGTGGGTGACGCCGCCGCCCATTCCGCTCACCACTGCCGAGATGGATGGTGTGTACGATTTGCCCTACGCGCGCGCACCGCACCCTTCGTACGGTGATGCCAAAATTCCCGCCTGGGACATGATCCGCTTTTCCGTGACCACCATGCGCGGTTGCTTCGGCGGCTGTTCGTTCTGTTCCATCACCGAACACGAGGGACGCATCATCCAAAGCCGCTCGGAAGAATCCATCATCCGCGAGATCGAGACCGTGCGCGACAAGGTGGAGGGTTTCACCGGCATTATTTCCGACATCGGCGGGCCCACCGCCAACATGTACCGCATGGCGTGCAAGGACAAGGAAACTGAGTCGCTGTGCCGCAGGCCCAGCTGCGTGTTCCCCGGCATTTGCCCCAACCTCAACACCAACCACGATCCGCTGATCGACTTATACCGCAAGGCTCGCGCGGTGCCCGGCGTGAAGAAAGTCATGGTAGCCTCGGGCGTGCGCTATGACTTGGCGGTGAAAAGCCCAGCCTACATCAAGGAACTCGTCACGCACCACGTGGGCGGTTACCTCAAGATCGCGCCGGAGCACACCGAGGCGGGGCCGCTCTCGAAAATGATGAAGCCCGGCATCGGCACTTACGATCGCTTCAAGCAACTGTTCGACCAAGCGGCCAAAGACGCTGGCAAAAAGTATTTCCTGATTCCCTATTTCATCGCGGCCCACCCCGGCACCACCGACGAAGACATGATGAACCTGGCGGTGTGGCTGAAGAAAAACGGCTACCGCGCCGACCAGGTGCAAACCTTCTTGCCTTCGCCCATGGCCATCTCCACGGCGATGTATCATTCGGGCAAGAACCCGCTGCGCGCGGTGCGCAAGGGCGCATCGGAAGAAGTCGCCACCATCAAGGGGCTGCGCCAACGGCGATTGCATAAGGCGTTCTTGCGCTATCACGATGCCGAGAATTGGCCGATGCTGCGCGAGGCGTTGAAAAAAATGGGCCGCGCCGACTTAATCGGCAACGGCAAGCACCACCTGGTGCCGACCTGGCAACCGGCCGGTACCGGCGATAAAGGCGGCGAGGGCAGGCGTATGGGTAAGAAGCACAAGGGCCAGAAGTTTTTGACCAAGGGCGTGCTAGGCGCGAAGGCGCTGATGCCGCGCGGGCGGTAATATCTACCGCAGCGTCTCGCGTACTTTCTCAATCATTTTCAGCACCAGCGTGGCGGCGCGCACATCGGTCGGGCCAGAGTGTTTGGCTTTGATCTCGGCGGCAAACCCATCAAGCAATGCGCGCTTCATATCCACGGGCCGTTTGCCCAAATAGGCGCTCAGCCACTGTACCACGGCCTTGGGGTCGGGGCGCTCGCGCGCCATGCCCATCATGGTTGGAACGGGATCGGCGGCCATGGGCGTTAATCCTGTTGCTCTTTTTTAAACGGGCCCCAATCTTCCAGCGCTTCGATGCGGCTTGCCACGGCCTCGCGTTCGTCATCGAGAAAGCGCGCCACGGCTTCTTTGAATCGAGGGTCGGCGATCCAGTGGGCGGAGTAGGTGGCGCGCGGCAAGTAGCCCCGTTGAATTTTGTGCTGGCCTTGAGCGCCTGCTTCCACCCATGCCAGTTTGTGTTCGATGGCGTAGTCGATGGCGCGGTAGTAACAGCACTCGAAATGCAGGAAGGGGTAGTCCACGATGGCGCCCCAGTTGCGCCCGAAGAGTGTGTTTCCCCCACGCAGGTTGATGGCGCCGCACACGGGGCGTTCGTCCTCGAAGCCCATCACCAACACCACTGCACCGGCCATACGCTGTGACAGCAAATCGAAAAACGCGCGCGTTAAATAGGCTTGGCCCCATTTGCGGTCGGAGGTGCCGATATAAAAGCGGTAAAAGGCATCCCAATGGATGGGTTTGATGTCCGCACCCACCAGAGTTTCGATGCGCACGCCGCAACTATTGGCCTTGGCGCGTTCCTTGCGGATGTTTTTGCGATGGCGCGAGGACATGGCCGCGAGGAAATCATCGAAGGTAGTGTAGCCCTCGTTCTTCCAATGGTACTGCTCGCCGATGCGCGGCAAAAACCCCGCTTCGGTCATGAGGTTTTGCTCGGCCTCGGTGGGGAAGGTGACATGTACCGATGAGACTTTGCGTTGCCGCGCCAACTCCACCATGGTGCCGAGCAATGTGGTTTGCAGTTCGGCGCGGGTCACCTCGTCTACGTCGCCGCGCACCATGAGGCGCGGGCTGGTCACGGGCGTGAAGGGCACCGCGCATTGGAGTTTTGGATAATAGCGTCCGCCCGCGCGCTGATAGGCATTGGCCCAGACATGGTCGAACACATACTCGCCATAAGAATGGCCTTTGAGGTAGGCCGCCGCGCACGCCAGAACTTTCCCGCCGGCGTCTTCAATCACGATGTGTTGCGGTTGCCACCCGGCCTCCGCGCAGACGGACTTGGAATCTTCCAGCGCGCTGTAGAAGGCATGACGCACAAAGGGGTTTGAGTCCGTGCACTCTTGCCCGGCGCAGGCATCCCACGCAGCCGCATCCACCGCGCCGATGCTGCTCAGCACCTTGGCGGTGAGGGTGTCGGACTTTTGAGTTTCGTCATTCATAAAGTAAACTTAGGCCATGCTTATGTACCGGGTACATAAGCTTACACCTCAAATACCGCTTCGACTTCCACTGCTGCGCCGCGCGGTAGCGAGGGTGCGCCGACAGCAGCGCGGGCATGACGCCCGGCATCGCCGAAGACTTGCACCATCACGTCCGATGCGCCGTTGATGACTTGCGGGTGCTGCGTGAAGGTCGGCAGGCAAGCGACAAAACCCGTTAGCTTCACCACGCGTTTGACTTTGTCGAGGTCGCCACTCAGCGCCGTGCTGGCTTGGGCGATGATGTTCAGCGCGCACAACCGGGCGGCCTCGATGCCCTGTTCAAGCGACAGCAAGTTACCTACTTGGCCCTCGAAGGCCACTTTGCCGTCTTTTAATGGCAGTTGGCCCGAGATGAACAGCAGGTTGCCCGAACGCACCGCGGGCACGTAATTGGCGATGGGCGCGGCCGCCGTGGGCAGCGCGATTCCAAGCTCTTTCAGGCGTTTCTCGACGGTTCCAGCCATGGCGTTTTTCCTTGAGTCGTGGGCCTTTTCGCCCGTGGTGAGTTCATGCTACTCCCGGCGCCCCCGAGGGCACTGGCCCCACCATACGACGCCAGACCGGCCCCCGAGAAGTGTACAAGGCGTATCCATGGCCAAAGAAAAGCTCTCCCTGCCCAAGCCGCGAATCAAGGTTTTGTTGCTGGAAAACATCAACAAGACCGCGCTCGAGCTATTCAAGCGCCAAGGGTATGGCTCGGTAGAAACGCTTCATGGCGCGCTGGATGCTGATGACCTGAAAGCCAAACTCGCCGATGTGCACATTCTGGGCATCCGCTCGCGCACCAAGCTCACAAAGGATGTTCTCGCGGCAGGCGAAAAGTTGCTGGCCGTGGGCTGCTTTTGTATCGGCACCAATCAGGTGGACCTCAAAGCCGCCAAGCGCCAAGGCATTCCGGTGTTCAACGCACCCTATTCCAACACCCGTTCGGTGGCCGAGTTAGTGTTGGCCGAGATCATCATGCTCAGCCGCGACATTCCGCGCAAAAGCTGGACGGCACACGAGGGCGGTTGGGATAAGTCGCACAAGGGCAGTCACGAAATTCGCGGCAAGGTGCTGGGCATTGTCGGCTATGGCCACATCGGCACGCAGTTGTCGATTTTGGCTGAGGCCATGGGCATGCGCGTGCGGTTTTACGACATCATCGAGAAGCTGGCACTAGGCAACGCACAAGTATGCCGCTCGCTCGATGAGCTGTTAGCAGAGTCCGACTTCGTCACGCTGCATGTGCCCGAGACGCCGCAAACCAAAAACCTCATCAACGCGGCCAAGCTGAAGAAGATGAAAAAAGGCGCGCATTTGATCAATGCGTCGCGGGGTACGGTGGTGGAGATTGACGCACTGGCCGAGGCGCTGAAGTCCGGCCACATCGGTGGTGCGGCGCTTGATGTGTTCCCCAAGGAGCCCGCAGACGGCGATGAGAAATTCAAAAGCCCTTTGCAGGGTTTGAGGAATGTAATTCTCACGCCGCACATCGGTGGCTCAACCGAAGAGGCCCAAGCCAACATCGGTGCCGAAGTGGCCGAGAAGCTGGTGAAGTATTCCGATAATGGCTCGACCTTGGGCGCGGTGAATTTTGTGGAAGTGGCGCTACCACCGCAAACCGATGCCACGCGCTTCATGCATATCCACCGCGACGTGCCCGGCGTGCTGTCGAAAATCACCGACGTGTTTGCGCGGCGCAAAATCAACATCGCGGGCCAATACCTGCGCACCGATGGCGAGATCGGCTATGTCGTCACCGATGTGAAGGGCCGCGTTGAGGTGGGCATGGGCATCCGCAAAGACCTGGTGGCCATCGACGGCACTGTGCGCACGCGCTTCCTCTATGAGGCTGAAAAACAACGATAGTTATGTACCCGGTACATAGTTATTGTTGATTTTTAGAAACTTAGCGCACCTTTCCAGCGTTACGTAATGAGGGCTAGATGTCATAGGCGACGGGCGTCGGTATGTCCGCTTGTGAGTGGCTACTGACCCGGTGGTGTCCTGCGTCACATGCTCGACGACAAGCCATCCTTCGCGCGGATCGCGCTCAATCGCACCACCTTTGGTGCGCGCGAGGCCGATGTGGCCGGCGTCGAACGCTCCGGGTGGACCGCCTGGGTTGAAGAGCAATTGCGCCCGCCCACGGGCGATGACCCGCAACTGGCTGCCTACATGGCTTCGCAGCGGCTGCACTACAAATATCCGGCTGGCTCTTACCTCGATTTCAAATGGCCGGAGCTCGATGAGTTTCGGCCGTTCACCTACCTCTATGCAAACGTCGAGAAGTTATGGCGGCTCGCGCGCGGCGTGGCCGAGAATTACTCCTTCGGCGAGCAAGGCTGGCCGCGGGTGGAGCATTGCTCGGCCATTTTTATCCGTAACGCCCATAGCAAGTTTCAGCTGCGCGAGTTCATGACCGACTTCTGGATCAATCATTTCAACATTGGCCGGAGCAAGGCGACGTTTGTCGAGAATGAGCTGGTGGCCTTCGAGCGCGATGTCATCCGCCCCAACGTGTTCGGCAATTTCCGCCAAATCATCGAGGGCGTGACCAAATCCCCCGCGATGCTGATCTACCTCGATAACGCTGACAGCACGGCTGCGCTGCCCAACGAGAATTACGCCCGCGAGCTGATGGAACTGCACACCATGGGCGAGGGGGCTTATCTGGGTAAGGTGCCGCTGGGGCCCGATTCATTGAGCAATGGCTTTACTGATGCCGACGTGCTGCAAGCTGCCCGCGCACTGTCAGGCTGGACGCTAGAGAAGGGGCAAATTCCATTCAAGGACTCCACCGGGAATTTCACCTACTACAAACCCCAGCACAATACCTCGGCTGGAATATGTTTGGGCTTTGATCTCAGCACACTGACGGCCGACATGGCGCAAGGCCAGAAGGTGCTGGACCTCGTTGCCTATCATCCCGCCACGCCAATTTTTGTCTGCACCAAAATTTGCCGTCGCATTTTTGGCGATACACCGCCCGAGGCGGTGGTCACGCGCGCCGTTCAAGCTTGGACCAAGCACCGCGAAAGCCCCGACCAAATCGCTCAGGTGTTGCGGGCCATCTTGCTGGAGGGGCCTGAAGTTGGCACGGGGCCTGCGGTGAAAGTGCGCCGTCCCTACGAGCGCCTGATGGCGCTGTGGCGGGCGACCGATACCATCGTCAATGCCAACCTTTATTGGACCACGATCCTGGGCGATCTCAACGACAGTCCGTTCGTGTGGCCCACGCCCAATGGCCGCCCCGACGTGAATAGCTTTTGGCTGAATACCTTCGTCAACATCACGACCTGGCAGTATATGCGCGATGCGTTCGGCCAAGTCGCGACATCGGGACTGAAGGTGAATCTCAAAGATCAAACCCCCGTCGAAGCGCAAAGTTCGATTGTTGCTACGGTGGACTACTGGGTTGGCCGGATGGTCGGTTATAGCCTGAGCCCCGATGCCATGAAGGCGCTCTATTCTTATGCCAGCAATGGGGCAGGATTTGGCTCGGCCTCAGGCCCATGGAGTCCAAACGAAAGCGATCTGCAAAACATGGTGATTGCCATCGCGGCGGCACCTGAATTCGTGTTGCGGTAGGTAGGCCCATGACAATCACCCGCCGCTCGCTCATCTCCTCTGCCGCCGCAGGTTCGTTCTTGTCGTTAGCGCCGGGTGTGCGCGTGGCTTTTGGCGCCGATGCGCCAGCCGCAGGCGAAGGTAACATCGTCATTTCGCTGTTCTTGCGTTTTGGCATGGATGGCTTGCAACTACTCGCCCCGGCCGATGACGGCAATTATCGTGACAAACGGCCCTTCATCGCCGTGCGCAGCGACGGATTGGCAGCGGGTCTTAATCTCGGCGCGCTTGACGGCGTGCCGATGTTCTTGCATCCGCGTGCAGGCGGCTTGAAGAAATTTTATGACGAAAAGAGACTGGCATTTGTCCATGCCGCTGGCATCACCACCACCAGCCGCAGCCATTTCAAAGACCAGGATATGCTCGACAAGGGCATGGCGGATTTCGAAGCCGATCCGAACTCGGGCTGGCTGGCGCGCCACATGAGCGCGCTGGAAGGCGCGCGCGGCGATTTTGACGCCGTGGCCAATGGCTTTGGGCAGTCACCATCTTTGGTTGGCTTCGCGGGCACCATGTCGTTTTCAGATATCGACGCCTTTGCCTACTCGGTCTACGGCCCCTATGGCGAAGTGATACGGAAATTGAACGCGGGCGAAGGGGCATTGCCTGATTCCATTCGTCATTCATTGAATGCGGTTGATGCCATCCGCGAGCGGATTGGGAATTTACCCCCCAACAATCCAAACGATGACCCGGGTTATACGTTTGGCCCATTGTCCTACCGCCTCAAACCGCTTGCGAAACTGCTGAAGCTTGATCTCGGTGTGCGCGTGGCCACGGTTGATTTCGGTGGCTGGGACCATCACGACTTTCTCGTTGAAAGTTTTGGCCGCCAAGCAGACGAGTTGGCGCGCTCGTTGACAGCGTTCTTCCGGGATTTAGGCGATTTGGCCAACCGTGTCACCGTGGTGGCCTTTAGCGAGTTCGGCCGCCGCGTGGCGGAAAACGGCAACGGCGGAACTGAACACGGCGCGGGCGGCGTGATGATGGTGCTGGGCGCGGGCGTGAGTGGCGGAAAGATCTATGGCCAGTGGCCGGGCCTCGCGAACAAAGATCTCGATGAAGGCGACTTGCGCGTGACAACCGACTACCGCCAAGTGCTCGGCGAGGTATTGACTAAGCGCCACAATCAAACGGCGCTGGAGAAAGTATTTCCCACCATTGCCTACAAACCGCTCGGAATTCTCAGTTAGAACTCTTATGTACAACTCTTATGTACCGGGTACACTAAGGTTAATTTTAGGCGTGGCGGCGGGCTTTCTCGCGGAACAAGGGCAGGGTCTCGGCGCGGTCGCCCGGCACCGGGAACTTTGGCCCGAACGTGAGCCGCCATTCGAGCGCTGCGTCCACCACCTTGCCTTGGCCTACGTGATACTCGCCCAAGGTCGCGCGCCAATAGGCGGCCTTGGCCTTGCCATGCCAGGCATCATCGATGACGACATGCGTGGATGCGCCCGGCGGGCGCAATGTGGCGGGCGTGCGTTTGCGCGACCACGCCCAGAAATCCACCAGCGCTGGTGCCAAAGCATAGGGCCGTGGCGCGCTGGTATAAAAATCCTGCGCCAGCAGTTCCAACGCGAAGGATGAAATCGGCACCTCGTTGGTATTCCGCCAGGCCTTCAACACCGCCAGCAACAACCGCGGGCGGCTGCCGTACATGCTGTCCATCAGGCGCAACGTGGCCGCTTCGGCGATGGGGTTGGTGATGCTCCACCCCGAGGCGCGGTCAAGCGTGGGCGGGCCCGGCACCAAGAATGCGCCCTCGCGCGGCAAACACGGCAGAATCTTCACCGTTATGCCAGCGCGCGGAACGATGACGCCCGATTGGTCCTCGGCGATCTGGGTTTCGGGGTGGCGCGATTTTACCACGGCCCAGGTCATCTTCAGCGCATCGGCGGCTTTGATGAGACCAAGTTTAGGCGGCAAGGCATAGAGCAAGTCGACCACGCGGATAGGCGCGATGGCGGTGCGTTTGCCCACGCTGCCCACAACAATGTGGTCAGTCTCGGCCACTTCGATGGTCGCGTTGCGGTAGAGTTCATCACGCAGCACGCCCGCAATCTCCACACCGGCATTTCGTGCGGCCATGTAGGCGGGGCTGGTGGGCACGATGCGGCGTAAGAATTCGGCAAAGCAGGCCGACAAATCCTCGGGCACGCGTTGGGATACGCCAAAACCTGAAATCTTCACCGGATCTGAAGTGGCGACTTGAGCCAAGGTCGCGGGAAGCATGCTGTTCATTAGCGCGCGGGCCTGCCCAGTGTCATGGCCGCGCTCTTACGAACATCCCGTGGTGCCGCCGCAAGTTTCGCACTTCAGGCATGTGCCGTTGCGCACCAGCGTGAAGTTGCCGCACTCGGGGCAATTGTCGCCCTCGTAGCCCTGCATGCGCGCCACGTTGAGCGAACTAGTGCGCGACTTCGTGACCTCGGTCACGCGCACGTTAACTTCCATTTTCTCGGCGACCGAACCCATCACCCGGCCCATCCCGGCCATGGCTGTGGGGCTGCCCGGTGAAGCTGCGGGTGAGGAGACCGCGTGAGAAACGCTGGCCGTAATGCCGCCCGATGAGCCGGTGTTATTGGCGCCATTGCGCGACGGATGTTTGAGGAAATACAGATTGCTCGAGCGCACATAGCCTTGCGAGATGGTCTTCTCGGCTAGTTGCAGCAGTTTCTCGGCGGCCACACCATCGCCCATGGCATCGGGCAGCACGTCGTGAGGTTCCACGTGGGCCAAATCATGGCGGCCCAGGTATGAGACTGCCAACTCGCGGAACAGATAATCTAAAATCGACGTGGCCATTTTGATCGAGGCATTGCCTTCGACCGCGCCCGCCGGCTCAAACCGGGTGAAGGTGAAGGCATCGACATATTCTTCCAGCGGCACGCCGTATTGCAGGCCAATGGAAATGGCGATGGCGAAGTTGTTCATCAGGCTGCGGAAGGCCGCGCCTTCCTTGTGCATATCGATGAAGATTTCGCCCAGGTGGCCGTCTTCGTACTCGCCGGTGCGCAAATAAACTTTATGCCCACCGACGCTGGCTTTTTGGGTATAGCCCTTGCGGCGTGCCGGTAGCTTTTGGCGCTCGCGTTGGATCACGCGTTCGATGATGCGTTCGGCGATGACCTCCGCGCGCGCCTGCGCAGGCTGTTGCACCACGGTTTCGACGATATCCTCATCGTCATCAAGTTCGTCGTCGTCAAACAGTGCAGCCAAAGGCTGCGAGAGCTTGGAGCCGTCGCGATACAGCGCGTTGGCTTTTAGACCCAGCTTCCACGACATCAGGTAAGCGCGCTTGCAGTCCTCGATGGTCGCATTATGGGGCATGTTGATGGTTTTCGAGATCGCCCCCGACACGAACGGCTGCACAGCCGCCATCATCAGGATATGGCTATCGACCGATAACGCCCGCGTGCCGGTGCGCCCGCAGGGGCTGGCGCAATCGAAGATGCCGATGTGTTCAGGCTTGAGGTGTGGGGCACCTTCCAGCGTCATGGCGCCGCAGATATAGGCGTTGGCTGCGTCGATCTCGGCGCGTTTATAGCCCAAGGCTTCAAGCATGTTGAAGCCCACATCGTTCAATTGATCCTCGGTAAAGCCCAAGGTCTCAAGGCAAAATTCATCGCCCAAGGTGTAGCGGGTAAACACAAACTTGATATCGAACGCGCTTTCAAGCGCGGCTTCGATTTTTTCGATGGCCTCGTCGTCAAAGCCCCGGTCGTGCAACGTTTCAGGGTTGATGGCTGGTGCGCCATCGAGCGAGCCGGTACCGGTGGCATAGCGTTCGATGTCGGCGATCTCGGCCTCAGTGTAGCCCAGCGTTTTCAGAGCCAGCGGAACAGTGCGGTTGATGATCTTGAAATAGCCGCCACCGGCGAGCTTCTTGAACTTCACGAGCGCGTAGTCGGGCTCGACGCCCGTGGTATCGCAATCCATCACCAGGCCGATGGTGCCGGTGGGTGCGATCACGCTGACTTGGGCGTTTCGGAAGCCATTGGCCGCGCCCAATTCTAACGCCCGATCCCAGGCAAGCTTGGCCGCGCCAATCAGTACGGTGTCGGGGCAGTCGGCGGCATTGAGCGGCGTGGGCTTAATGCTTAAGCCCTCATGGCCCGAATGATGGCCGTAGGCCGCGCGGCGATGGTTGCGGATCACGCGCAGCATGTCATCGCGGTTGGGCGCAAAGCCGGGGAAGGGACCGTGTTCTTCGGCGATTTCGGCCGAGGTGGCGTAGGCCGTGCCCGTCATCAGCGCAGTGATAGCACCCGCAAGCGCGCGGCCCTCGGTGCTGTCATAGCCATGACCATTGGCCATCAGCAAGCCGCCCACATTGGCGTATCCTAAGCCCAGCGTGCGGTATTTGTAGGAAAGTTGGGCGATTTCCTTTGATGGGAATTGCGCCATCAACACCGAGATTTCCAACACGATAGTCCACAGCCGGGTGGCGTGTTCGAAACCCGTCACATCAAAAGTGCCGTCGCTCTTGCGGAAGGTGAGCAAGTTCAGCGACGCCAAGTTGCAGGCCGTGTTGTCGAGGAACATATATTCCGAACACGGGTTCGAGGCGTTGATGCGCCCCGAGGTGGGGCAGGTGTGCCAATCGTTGATGGTGGAATCAAACTGCAGGCCCGGGTCGGCGCATTGCCAGGCGGCTTCGGCGATGCGCTCCCACAGCGCGCGCGCCTTGATGGTTTTGACAGGTTTGCCGCCAATGCGGTTGACCAACGCCCAATCTTCATCGTTCTCGACGGCAGCCAGATATTTATCTGTCACGCGCACGCTATTGTTGGAATTCTGGCCAGACACGGTGGCATAGGCCTCCGAATCCCAATCGGTATCTAAAATGGGAATATCGATGGAGGGTTTGCCCTGACGCGCGAATTGAATGGCGCGGCGAATGGAGTTTTCTGGAATCATTACCGCGCGGGCGGCTTTGACTTCGCGGCGCAGGGTGGCGTTGGCCTTGGGGTCGAAGCGTTGCTCGCTATCCACACCGTCCCAATCCTTGCAGGCGCGTAAGATGGCATTGAGATGGCGGTGCGCGAGCTTCGAGCCGGCACTCATGGCCGCGACTTTTTGCTCCTCGCGCACTTTCCATTCAACGAACTCTTCGATGTCGGGGTGATCGGCATTGAGGATCACCATTTTAGCCGCGCGCCGCGTGGTGCCGCCCGACTTGATGGCGCCCGCAGCCCGGTCGCCGATTTTCAAGAAACTCATCAGGCCCGATGACGTGCCGCCGCCCGAGAGTGTCTCGCCCGCACCGCGTAGGCCTGAGAAATTCGTACCGGTGCCCGAACCGTATTTGAACAGTCGCGCTTCGCGCACCCATAGATCCATGATCCCGCCCTCGTTCACCAAATCGTCGGCGATGGACTGAATGAAGCAGGCGTGAGGTTGGGGGTGTTCGTAAGAGCCGGTCGACGTGGTCAGTTCGCCTGACTGGAAATCAACATAATAATGCCCTTGCGAGGGGCCCTCGATGCCATAGGCCCAATGCAGCCCCGTGTTGAACCATTGCGGCGAATTGGGCGCTGCCATTTGCGTGGCCAGCATGAAGCGCAACTCGTCGAAAAAGGCGCGCGCGTCGGCATCGGAATCAAAATAGCCTGCTTTCCAACCCCAATAGGCCCACGTGCCAGCCAGGCGGTCGAAGACTTGGCGGGCATCGTGCTCGCCGATGATGCGCTCGGCCTCGGGCAAAGCGTTCAATTCTTTTTTGTTCGCCGCATGCCGCCATAAAAAGTCGGGTACGTCGTCTTCGGCGATTGGCATGAGGCGTGCGGGCACGCCCGAACGGCGGAAATATTTCTGCGCTAGCACGTCGCTTGCGACTTGCGACCAGTGTTCGGGAACCGTGACCTCGGCTTGGCTGAAAACCTTGGTGCCATCGGGGTTGGAAATCTCGCTGGCGATGGTCCGGAATGTCATTTTGTCGTAAGGCGAGCGGCCTTCGACCGTAAAACGCCTGGGAATCCGCATGGGCAACCTTTCCGAAACTGCACCGGGGTGGGGTGTCAGGCACGAACCCAACCGACCCGCGCGCCGTATTCGGCTGCGGCCTAGATCGGTCTCTCCTCGTGCCTTCCCCTCGGCCCTCGTCGTGTGCCGTGCGGCGCTGTTAAGGCCTTGCACGGACGGGAAAAACTGTATGAAAAGAGCAGCCCAGATTCAATACATTTTGTGTGTTATAGATGCATAGGACGCAATATATAGGGGTTTTGCGACTTTTAGGTGTGGCTAGAGGTCGGCCCAGCCGCCCGACCATTACCTGGACGGTTAGGCCGAAACCCGACATATTGCCGACCTGTTTCCACCTTTTTCTGCGTCCAGAATCGCCGTTGTGAAGGAATGAGCTGACATGAGTCTTGGCAATTGGTTGCACACAAAATTCCACGGCGAAAAGGTCGGTACGGACGACTATGGCAATGTCTACTACCAGTCCAAACGCCGCCGCGCCGACGCCCGCTTTGAGCGCTGGGTGATCTACAAGAGTGAGCCCGAGGCTTCGAAAGTGCCCGCCGAATGGCATGCCTGGCTGCATCACACGGTGGATGAGCCGATCACCACGCCAAGCCATGCTTGGGAAAAGCCGCACCTGCCGAATTTGACCGGTACGGCGCAAGCGTACTTGCCGCCCGGACACGATCAGCGCGGCGGTCAGCGCGCCAAAGCCGGGGGCGATTACGTCGCCTGGACTCCGAAGTCATAAACAACCGATGACCAAGGCCGAGAGCCGCGAAACGTTTGTCGGTGTTGCCGCATTGCTGGTCGCGGTGTTGGGCTTAACCCTCACCGCCCTCGGTAACCGCAGCGATAACCGGGCGCAGAACGCAGCTGCCACATATGTTGTCGAATTTACCCACGCCGATGGTTTGCATCTGGGCGCGCCGGTTCGCATGGCCGGGATCAAGATCGGCAGCATTAGCGCGGTGGCTTTGGATGATCGCTACCGCGCGGTCATGACCCTTGAACTGAATCAAGACATACCCTTGCCCGATGACTCGGCGGCGCTGATCGAGACCGACGGCGTGTTCGGCACGAAATATATCGAGTTGCAGCCGGGGGGCAGCACCGAGAATCTCAAATCCGGCGCACGCATCGCATATACGCAAGATTCCATAATTATCGAGGACTTGATTACGAAAATTGTCGAGCAGGCCAAGGCCACGACGAAAAGAGCTAACGACGCTCAACCCCAATAGGCAGCCGTCATGAAACGCAATCCCATCGAAACCGTCTTGGGCGCCGTGGTGCTGGTCATCGCGGGCATGTTCATGGCGTTTGCCTACACCACCGCCGACATCCAAGCCATCACGGGCTATGGGGTAACGGCGAAATTCATCAAGGTCGGCGGGCTTGAGACGGGCAGCGACGTGCGCATTAGCGGCATTCGCGTGGGCACCGTGACTGGTCAGTCGCTTGACCCCGCGACGTATCAAGCCACGGTCGCTATGTCGATTTCGGGCGACGTGAAATTGCCGCAGGATACTGAAGCCGCCATTGTCAGTGATGGGCTGCTGGGCGGCAAATACGTCAACTTGATTCCTGGCAAGGCAACGCAAGCCATGGCCGATGGCGGCGTGATCGCCAAAACCCGCGCCTTCCAATCGGTCGAAGACCTCGTGGGCGAGATTATTTTTCTGGCGACCAAGAAGCCCGAAGAAAAAGCCGCGAACGAGTAGTTTCATCTCGCTCATGCAAACCAAAACCAAAGCAACTGTCACCCCCGCGAAAGCGGGGGTCCATGACGCATCAAGAACAGGGAAAAGGTGGATTCCCGCTTTTGCGGGAATGACGTGTGTGGTTGTTGTAACCATGTTCAGCCTGACCGCCCAGGCAACCGACATTCAAACCGACACGGCCGTATTGCGTGCGCTCGATAAGGTCACGGCGCGGGTGCAAACCTTGCGCGTGCCGGTGGGACTGCCGGTAAAATTCGGCCGCCTCGAAATTCTGGCCAAAAGTTGTTACACGCGTCCGCCCGAAGAAACCCCAGAAAGTTCCGTATTGCTGGAGATTGTCAAAACCGGCGTCAAGGGTGCGACCGATAAAGTTTTCGATGGCTGGATGTTTGCCTCCAGCCCCGACCTCTCGGCCATGGACGATCCGGTTTACGATATTTGGGTGCTGGCTTGCGAGAACAAGACCGCATCCAGCTCGCGCTGAGTCAGCGGTGGGCCGAACTCGCCGTGGTGCGATAAGGCGTTGCTAAGCTGCGCCAAATAATCTTTCTGCGGAATTTCAATCGCACCGAAGCGTTTCAAGTGATCGGTGATAAACTGAGTGTCGAGCAACATAAATCCACCGCGCTTCATGATGCCCACCAAATGACACAGCGCGAACTTCGAGCCATTCTCGGCACGGCTGAACATGCTCTCGCCAAAGAAAGCCGCACCCATGGCCAGGCCATATAGCCCGCCCACCAATTCGCCATCGCGCCAAGTCTCGATGCTATGGGCAAGCCCCGCGTTATACAAATCGACGAATAACTCGACGATCTTGCTATTGATCCAAGTTTCTTCGCGGCCGGGCCGCGGTTCTGCGCACAGATCGAGCACGGCGTCGAAGGCCGCATCGCAGGTGACAGTGAATGTTCCCCGGCGCAAAGTTTTGCGCATCGAACGTGAGACGTGGAAGTGATCGAGGGGAATCACGCCGCGGAATTTGGGCTGCACCCAAAACACTTTGTCGTCGGCGCGTGACTTCGCCATCGGGAACACCCCGTAGGCGTAGGCTTTCAATAGAAGATCTGCAGTGATCTCCGTCACGGGGCTTAACCCTTAGCCGGTGAATCCTTTACCCATTGTGCCACAAAATCCTCCAACCAGTGAATATCGTATGCCCCGTCCATAATCGCCTGTTGGTCCAGCACCGCTTGGTGCAGGGGAATGGTGGTTTGGATGCCATCGATCACGTACTCATGCAGGGCCCGGCGCATGCGCATGATGCATTCGTTGCGGGTCGAGCCCTGAACGATCAGCTTGGAAATCAGGCTGTCGTAATAGGGGGGAATTTTCGATCCGGCATACATGGCCGAATCGACCCGCACGCGCCGCCCGCCGGGGGCGTGGTAGCCGGTGATCGTGCCGGGCGAGGGGGCAAAGGTGCGCGGGTTCTCGGCGTTGATGCGGCATTCCATGGCGCAGCCCTGGAATTCGACGTCTTTCTGCGTGAAGCCCAGTTCCATGCCCGCTGCGATGCGGATTTGCTCGCGCACCAAATCCAACCCCGTGATCATTTCGGTGATGGGGTGCTCGACTTGCAGGCGGGTATTCATCTCGATGAAGAAAAACTTTCCGTTCTCATATAGGAATTCCACCGTGCCTGCGTTGTAATACCCCAGTTTCTTCAATGCCGTAGTGACAACCTTGCCGATCTCGTCGCGCTGTTTGGGGTTGAGCGCGGGCGAGGGGCATTCTTCAAAAATCTTTTGGTGCTTGCGCTGCAGTGAGCAGTCGCGCTCGCCCAAGTGCACCACATTACCGTGCTGATCACCTAACACTTGAATCTCGATATGGCGCGGATGGGCGAGGTATTTTTCCATATACACTTCGCCATTGCCGAAAGCGGCTTTGGCTTCGCCGCTAGCGACCTTGAAGGACTCACGCACGTCATCGCGGGTTTGGGCTACTTTCATGCCGCGACCGCCGCCGCCAGCCGAAGCCTTGATCAGCACCGGGTAACCGATGCCATCGGCGATTTCCACGGCGGCGTTTTCATCAGGCACCGCGCCGTCCGAGCCTGGCACCACAGGAATGCCCGCCTGCTTGGCCGTGATCTTGGCTTGCACTTTGTCGCCCATGATGCGGATGTGCTCGGCCGAGGGGCCGATGAAGGTCAGGCCATGGTCCTTGACCATGTCGGCGAATCCGGCGTTCTCCGACAAAAAACCGTAGCCTGGATGAATCGCCTCGGCGTTGGTGATGATGGCGGCGGAAATTACTGCCGCTTTGTTGAGGTAACTGTCGCGCCCCGGCGGCGGGCCAATGCACACCGCTTCGTCAGCCAGGCGCACATGCATGGCTTCGGAATCGGCGGTGGAATGCACGGCCACGGTCTTGATGCCCATTTCGCGGCAGGCGCGCTGCACACGCAACGCGATCTCTCCGCGATTGGCGATCAGGATTTTTTCGAACATCCAGCGTTACTCGATAACCAGCAGCGGTTCGCCGTATTCAACCGGGTTCTTGTCGGTCACCAAGATTTGCGTGACACGGCCGGTGCGATGGGCCTTGACCTGGTTGAAGGTCTTCATGGCCTCGATCAGCACGACGGTTTGGCCCTCGTTGATTTGGTCGCCGATCTTCACGAAGGGCGCGGCACCCGGTTCGGGCGACAAATACACCACGCCGACCATGGGCGATTTCAAACAGCCGGGATTGGATGCCGCATCAGCTGGTGCTGGCGCAGCAGCTTGCGTGGCTGGGCCAGCAGCAGCGGGTGCATGTGCGGGCGCGTAAACCGGTGCGCCTGTGACGTTGCGCGCCACACGAATGCGGATCGACCCGATATCGTACTCGATCTCGGTCAGTCCGGTTTCCGCCAGAATCGCCGCCAATTGTTTGACGCTGTCGCCATCGATTTGAGCCATGATCGTGGTCCACCCGTGAAGTATTTTTAAGTTTATTTTTTGTTGTGCAGTAGCCGTGCGATGGCATCCAAGGCCAGTTCGTAGCCATGGGCGCCAAAGCCGCAAATGATTCCGGTCGCCGCGCGCGAGACATAGGAGTGATGCCGGAACTCCTCGCGCCGGTAAATGTTCGAGAGATGCACCTCGACCACCGGCACGCCGCACGCGAGCAACGCGTCAAGAATCGCAACCGAGGTGTGCGTGTAAGCAGCAGCATTTATGATCAGGCCATCGGCCCCGCCGCGCGCTGATTGAATAGACGTGACCAATTCGCCTTCGTCGTTGGTTTGGCGGAAATCGACCGTCAATTTCAAATGCGTTGCGCGCGCGTCCACGGCCCGGCGGATATCCTCCAGTGTCGTGTGGCCGTAGATGTCTGGCTCGCGCTGCCCCAGCATGTTGAGGTTGGGGCCGTTGAGGACAAGAATTTTATGGCTCACGGTGGGCGTGCCTGTGATCAATCAATGTTCAATAAATCAATCTGGATCAGCATGTTAACGATTGTGCCAGCCCTTGGCGACTATGGCTTTATACTATGAGTGCTAGGCCTTCAACCATGGCCTTTTGACCCCCTGGGCGGGCATGGAACCCTTGCGTTTCTGCCCCTTGCGCGTGGGGCCCAAGTTGCTATTTCAAGGCCGCCTGCTATTTCACAGGGCAGGCCTGATCTCGAACCGATGAAGCGCCATGAACATCACGATCAACGGTGAGCCACGCGACCTGCCCAATGCCGCCACGGTGGCTGCGATGCTCAAACAACTTGGCATTGAATCAGGCAAGGTGGCCGTCGAACGCAACCTTGAGATTGTTCCTAAGTCGGCATTCACGAATACGGTTTTAGCAGAAGGCGATAAAATTGAGATTGTACATTTCATCGGCGGCGGAAATGCGGACCCCATGAACCAAGACACATTCACGGTTGCAGGCAAGAGCTATCAATCGCGGCTTCTGGTGGGCACGGGAAAATACAAAGACTTCGAAGAAACCGCGCGCGCCATCGAAGCCTCGGGCGCGGAGATTGTCACTGTCGCGGTGCGACGGGTGAATTTGTCCGACCCCACGAAGCCGATGCTGGTCGATTACGTCAGCCCTAAAAAGTACACCTACCTGCCAAACACTGCGGGCTGCTACACCGCCGACGATGCGGTGCGCACGCTGCGATTGGCGCGCGAGGCGGGCGGTTGGAAACTGGTGAAACTGGAAGTGCTCGGCGATCAGAAGACGCTTTACCCGGATGTGGTCGAAACCCTGAAGGCGGCCGAGCTGCTGATCAAAGAAGGCTTCGACGTGATGGTTTACACCACCGACGACCCCATCATGGCCAAGCGCCTGGAAGACATCGGCTGCTGTGCCATCATGCCGCTGGCCGCTCCTATCGGCTCGGGTCTTGGCATTCAAAACCCGGTCAACATCCGCATCATTGTCGAGCAAGCCAAGGTGCCGGTGCTGGTGGATGCGGGCGTGGGCACGGCCTCCGATGCCGCCATTGCCATGGAGCTGGGTTGCGATGGTGTGTTGATGAACACCGCCATCGCCGCGGCCAAAGACCCGATCAAAATGGCACGCGCCATGAAACTCAGCATCGAAGCCGGACGGCTTGCGTATTTGGCCGGGCGCATGCCGCGCAAGATGTACGCCGATCCATCCTCGCCGCTGGCGGGGTTGATCTAGGCCTATTAGCCCGGCAAATCCTGCCGGGTCATTTACGCAGATCCACCGTCTTAACCTGGCGTATCTCGACCTAACCCCTTGATTCAGAAATTGTTCTGCCCTGGCACAGGGCTTGCTTTGTAATGAGCAAAGCAAGCCCTCAGTGCGCCCGAAGTGTCAGTTGGGCGGATCGGGGCATTTGAGTGTGGGACCGGAGCGAGAGCCATGAGTATCAAAGCAACGATGAACACCGCGACGCAGGCGTTGAACGCGCAGGCGCAGAGTTTGTCGGTCATCTCGACGAATATCGCCAACGTCAACACCACGGCTTACAAGCTTCAGAACACGCATTTCCAGACCATCCTCAACCACGTCCGGCCCGGGCATGGGAATGGCCCGCAAAGTTTTTTCGCGGTCGACACGCGCGATACCCGCAATGTCGACAAGCAAGGTTTCTTGCAAAATACCAACCGCTCGCTCGACTTGGCCATCAATGGCCGCGGTTTCTTCGTGACCAATACCGCCACCGATGGCGGCGGAATTTGGCAATACACCCGCGACGGCGCGTTGGACGGCAAGTCGATTCGCCTGACGACCGATAGCGACAACGACGGTCAGCTTGATCAGGCGACACTGTTAACAACGTCGGCTGGCGCTTACGTGTATGGTTGGCAGGCCGATGCCAATGGCAACTTCGACGAAGCCGATGACTTGACGAAGCTGGCGCCCATCAGCATCAACAGCAATGAAATTTTCCCGGCACGTGCAACGCGCAATATTACGTTGCAAGCCAACGTGTCGGCGGGCGGTACGAATCGTCAAACCGTGGGTATGCCATTTGTCGATGCGGACGGTTTTTCACGTACGGTTACGCTGGGCTTCACGCCGATCCCGAGCCAAGGCGGCAGCTATACCCTCGATCTGAACAGCTTAGATACGGCAGGCAACCCGGTTACAACCATCGTGGCGTTGGCCGACGCCGCAGGAAATGCGATACCACCGACGCTGGATGCGTCTGGAAACCCATTACCGCCTCAAGTGCGCTTCGATGGCGAGGGCAAGTTGATCGAACCCCCGTCGGGGCGTTTGATTTTCTCGATTGCCAATGCCACTGGGCAGCAGCTGATCACCATGGATATCAAGAAGGTGCAGCAACTAAGCGACAGCGGCGACCTCACGGTATTCAACCTCGATCAGGATGGCTACTTACAAGGCCGCCTGAAGGAAACTTACTTCAACGAAAATGGCGTGCTGATCGGCAGCTACACCAATCAAGGTCTACGCCCGCTGTTCAAACTGCCGATCGCGACGTTTGCCGCACAAAACAACCTTGACGCCAAGTCAGGCAATTACTTTGTGCAAACCCGCGAGGCGGGCCAGCGTAAGCTGCAGGGCTTGAACTCTGTGCAAGGTCTCGCCCAAGTGATCTCGGGCGTGCTCGAATCCTCGAACGTGGATTTGGCCGATCAGTTTTCGAAAATGATCGTCACGCAGCGCGCCTACTCAAGCTCGGCCACTGTGCTGCGCACGGCCGACGAGATGATGCAGCAAACTCGCGATCTCAAGCGCTAATAGCGGCTTACGCGGCGCGGCGCAGAAGCAGTTTTTCGCGCACGACATCGTTGACGGGTACGCCCACGGTCAAGGCGATTTCGCGCACGGTCATTTGCGTTTCATTGAGCAAGACCCGGACAAATTCGGCCCGGGGGCGCCAGCGCCGCGACGAGCGCTTGCGCGCCGCAGCCATCATGGCCTCGATGCGTTTTTTCCTACGCCGTTCTTCAGCGTCGAGCCCGCGCGCGATCGCATCTTGCATCGCTTTCTCGAAACGTAGCTTATCGGCCTTGATGGCATTGAGCTCAGAATCGAAATGCTGCCCCGGCGCATGGGCTTTGTGACGCGAACGCAAGGCATCATGCAAATTCCGCCCATGCACTGTCTCTGTCCAGGGTTCGGGCTTGGGCGGCGGGCGGCGATGCGGCGTTGGCGCGCGGGGTTCATTGGCCTCGGCCATACCCGCAGCCTCGCGCAATGTCATGCCATGCGTGTCAGCCAGGCGCGTTGCCGCGCCCAAGGCCGCTTCACGCTCGCCATCGAAAGTCGTCGAATGGGCGACCTCGAGGAGGCGCCGGAAGCGATGGCGCTCTTTGTCGCTAAATTCAGACATTGAATTGGGGCCTAGCCTTTTTTCCGGGCTGCGGCGACGAGTTCGGACAGTTTGTCGCGGCCGATTGCACCGCCAATAAAGGTATCACCGATCAACAGCGCTGGCGTGCCGGTGATGCCCAGGGCTTGAGCGAGGTCTCGGTTGTCTTTGATAAGTTTATCAAGTTCGGTGTCTTTCATGTCTTCTTGCAGCTTCTCGACATTCAGACCCACACCCTTGGCCACTGTGTTGATGGCGGCTTCGTTCAACCCGCCTTTGTAAGCCAGCAATGCTTGGTGAAACTCGCTGTACTTGCGTTGATTACGCGAAGCGAGTGCGGCCTTAGTGGCGGTCACCGACTGCGGTCCGAGAATGGGAAATTCCTTCATCACCAGGCGGATACGGCCATCCGACTTCACCAGTTGAATCAGGTCGGGGAACATCGACTTGCAGTAACCGCAGTTGTAATCGAAGAACTCAACGATGGTCACATCGCCTTGCAGGTTGCCGAGGTAAGTCTGTTCCTTGGGATTGACGAGCTCGTCTTTGCGCTTGGCGATCAATTCCATGCGCTCTTGCTCTTTTTTGGCTTCTTCTCTTTCTTGAAGTTTGCCAATGGCGTCAGCGATGACTTCGGGGTTTTCCAGCAAGTAGTCGCGCACCAAGGTTTTCATTTCCTCGCGCTGCGCGGGCGTGAAGGCGCTCTTGTCTTGGGCGAGGGCAGGCCCGGCCGACAGCACGGCCATGGCCAGCACGGGCATCATGAATGATACGATCGTTTTCATTGGACTGTCCTAAACGAGTTGGCTGGCCCGGCGGCCTTGGGCTAGCGCCGCCGTTTTTCCATCATTTCTTGCAGGTAGTTCTGAGCCGTGACCTTGATGTCCTGCAGGCGATACCAAGTCGGCGTGCCTTTTTCCAGTAATCTTTCGGCTTCCCGGCTATAGCGGATGACATCGCCAAATTGACCCAGCAATAGCGCCCTTTCCGAGGCGGCATAGGCCGACATCCCGGCCTGATCGCTCTGGAGGTACGACTTGGCAGCCAAATCCCAAGCGAAGGGGTCTTCGGGGTCCTGGCGCAGGGCGGCCTGCAAGGCACCTTGCGCCTCTTTGGCATAAGCCGGATCACCGCTTTCGATCATGGCGTGGGCCGTAGACACCAAGATTAATGGGGCTTTAGGTAGCAGTTTGGCCGTCTCGCGGTAAGCGACGATGGCTTCTTCGATCCGGCTATTTTCCAGCAACATCTGGCCCTTGAGTTCCCAATAATAGGCGTCTTTCGGGAATTCCTTAATCAGGCCGTCGATCACCGGCAGGGCATCTTTCATCTGGCCGCGGCGATAAAACGCGATGGATTGAGCGTAGCGCGCTTCGGGGCTTTTGTCGGATTCAGGGTATTTCTGGAATGTGGTCATCTGCGGCTTCAAGAAAGCAAACAACTTTGCCACGGTGCGCCGGTGCAGGCGGTCAAGTTCTGGGTCGGCGGGTTTATTTGAGTACGCCGAATTCTGCACCGCGAAATTCACTGCGCCCATGCGCTCGCGGTTCAGCGGGTGCGTGCGCACATAAGGGTCTTGCCGGTCGGTGATCAATAATTCCTGGCCCGCCAGCCGGTTGAAAAACTCATAGAGTCCCTTGGGCGATTGTTGAGTTTGTTCAAGCGCCCGGATGGCGAATTGGTCAGCAGAGGATTCTTGGCCACGGCTGAAGGCGAACAACATGCGTTGCGCAGTGCCTTGGCCTCCCAAGGCCATGGCCATACCGACATCGGGGTTGCCAGAGGCGACGCCCGCCACGACACCCAGCAGCGTGGCCAGCAATGCCGTGGTGCTGGCCACAGCCACGCCATCACCAAATGAGATGGCATGACCGCCAGCAATGTGGCCGGTTTCGTGGGCGATGACGCCGATCACTTCGTTGGCGTTTTTAGCCGCCAACAACAGCCCGGTGTGAATGAACATTTGGTTGCCGCGTGTGACGAAGGCGTTGATGCTTTCGTCGGAGATCAAGCGAATGGTGATGGATTCTGGCGCAATGTTGCCAGCCTCTAGTAGGGGCTTTGCATAAGCGTTGAGGATCTCCTCAATCTCGGTGTCGCGGATGATGTTCAAACCTTGCGCAACTGCAGGCGCAGGGCTACCAATCAGCGCGGCCATTGCCACGCTGGCCAAAGCCGCAGCGCGGCCCCGCGTGAGCGCGTCATTCCACCAAGCTTGCCTGCGATATCCGGTACCCCGGTTCATGTCTGTCCTATTGCAGCCCAAAATCGTAACCGCCGAATTTAGCCTATCAGGCCGAATGGCCGATATAGGTCAAATATGGCGATTTCCCGGCCTGAGTGGGGTTGTCACAGTTGTAATGCTCTCGTTTGGGCTATGGGCGTGCGCCACGCAAGTTGCCCCCGACACGGCAGCACCGGGTAATCCCGGTTTTATTGGCGTTATTTCCGCAGACGAACCACGCGCTGTATTGGCGGGGCAGGAGATGTTGCGCTCCGGTGGCAACGCCGCCGATGCGGCAGCGGCCATGGGCCTGTCATTGGCTGTGACATTGCCCTCACGCGCTGGGCTTGGCGGCGGTGGCCTGTGCACTGTCTATGATACGGCTTTAGCAAAAGCCGAGGTGCTGGATTTTTTAATCCGCGATGACAAGAACATACCGATGTTGGCGCGCGGCTTGGCTGCGTTGCAATCGCGATATGGAAAACGCCCATGGTCTAACGCCGTGGCACCGGCCGAAGCGTTGGCGCGGTTCGGTTTTACTGTCTCGAAAATGCTGGCCGATGATTTGGCCAAGAACGCTGGCAGATTGATGAACGATCCGGCGGCATTGCGGGCCTTCATGGACCGGCAAAGGCAATTCGTCACCGCTGGTGCCGAGATCAAGCTGTTGACGCTCGCGGACACGATGGCACTTCTCCGCATGCGCGGTGCGGCAGCACAATCATCTGTGCCGCCAGTGTGGAGCCAGGCCAACACGACCGAGCAGGGCGATTTTATGGTGTATGGCCCATCTGCAATAGACGGCTCGACAACACCACAAGACATGGCTTCAACTGCTTTTGTGGTAGGAGATCGCAACGGCCTAGCCGTTGCGTGCGCCTTGACCATGGGCTCGGCGTTTGGTCGTGGAGTCATGGCCGCAGAGGGTGGTTATCTCTATGGCGTGCGCCACACAGCACCTAGGCAATTGCAGGCGTTTGTCGCTGCGGATGCGCGATATTCACAGGTTGTGTTAGCAGCCGTTGCTCATGGCAACCGCGCGTTGGAACTGCGCCACAGTCTGATCACGAATTGGCTGCTTAACGAGAAACCTTACGAGGCGATGCGCGCAGAGGTTCAAGCGCTCTCGGAAGACGGAGTACAAGGTGATGTCAGCGCTGCCGTGTGCTTGGGTGGCCTGGCCTTGGTTGGTAAAGAATGCCGCACCTTGGCCGATGTGCGGGGCTTTGGTTTGGGTAAGACGTTGGGGCCGGAGGACAGGCAGTGAGTTTGAAATCATCGCAACGCGGCGCAGTACCGCCCTTTATCGTCATGGATGTGATGCGTGACGCCGCTGCCCTTGAAGCCCAAGGCCGTTCGATCGTGCATCTTGAAGTAGGTCAGCCCTCGACGGGTATGCCACAGGCCGCCGCGCGGAAAGTTGCGTCTTTGATTGGTCAAGACAAACTCGGTTACACCGTGGCCGATGGTATTTTGAGTTTGCGCGAACGTATCGCGCGCTATTACGACGACGCTTATGCCGTGGCGGTTCGCCCCGACCGGGTGTTTATCACCACAGGCTCATCGGCGGCTTTCACCTTGGCGTTCCTCGCAGCTTTCGATGCGGGGGACCGCGTGGCCGTGGCCGCGCCTGGTTATCCATCGTACCGGCATATCCTGGGGGCCTATGGCATTCAGGTTGATCTGATCCCGGTCGATGCCGCCTCGCGTTTCAATATTTCGGTCGATCATCTCAAAAACCTCCCGTCGCTACCCGATGGCGTGATTATCGCCAGTCCCGCCAACCCCACCGGCTCAATGATCGAGCCCGGTGTATTTCACGAGCTGGTCAACTATTGCCATGAACACGGTATCCGGTTGATCTCGGATGAAATCTACCATGGCATCACTTTTGGCATGGATGCCGTGACCGCGATTGAGTTGTCGCCCTCGGCCATCGTCATCAACAGTTTCTCGAAATACTTCAGCATGACGGGCTGGCGCGTGGGCTGGATGGTCGTGCCCGACGATTTATACCGCTCGGTCGAGTGCTTGGCGCAGAATTTGTACATCTCGCCGCCGGCAGCATCACAGCACGCTGCACTCGCAGCATTCGATTGCATCGATGAGTTGGAAGCCAATGTTGCCATTTATGCGCGCAACCGCGAGGTGCTCCTGCGCCGTTTGCCTGAAATTGGTTTTCCGAAATTCTCACCGCCCGATGGCGCGTTTTATTTCTATGTCCATGTCGCGCACCTGGGTTTGGGATCCCCCGAGGTGTGCCGGAAGATTCTCCATGAGGCGGGCGTGGCGGTTACTCCTGGTCTCGACTTCGACCCGGTTCACGGACGGGATTGGATGCGGCTGTCCTATGCCGTTTCAGAGGGGGAAATCGCCGAGGCTTGTAACCGGATCGGGGCCTGGATGAAGGCGGGTTAAGCGCTCCTTACGCCGGGGGCGGTCATGGTCGTCGTAGCTGTCAGTTTTAATTTAAAAATATCATTATATATCAATAGTTTATCTTATTTTCAAAAACCGCAAAAATACGCCGTTCTGCAACCCTTTCTTAATCTAATCGGCCAATAGTTTGATGTTCGCAGAGGTGCCCCACTTTTAACCTCCAGGTTCCCGTCGAACGTCGGAAAATTTTTCGATTTGGCAGGCCCTCTGCGAGCAACGCTGAACAGTGCAATCAGCACTGTCCGGCCAGAGTGAACCGCAATGGCTTTGTCGCAAACGTTTATTCAGGGGCTGACGACGACGCAGCTTGCTGCGTTTACGACAACGCAGATCGCGGCGTTTGAACCTGTCGAACTTAGCTATCTGCTGGCAGGCCAATTCAGCGCATTGACCACGGTTCAACTCGGCACGTTCTCGACCACACAGGTCAAGGGGCTCAACACCACGGGACTGGCGGTTCTTAACACGACGCAGCTCAGCGCGTTGACGACAACGCAGCTTGGAATTCTCTCGGCTACGCAGCTCAAAGCGCTCAGCACCACCGTCATGGGCGCGTTATCGACAACCCAACTGGGTGGTTTGACTTCAGCGCAAATCGGCAGCCTGACGACGACGCAAGTTAACGCCGTAACGACAACGAATATCGCCGGGCTCACGATCACTCAAATTGATGGCCTCACCGCGGCACAAATTGGCGCGTTGACCACCAGCAATTTCACGGCGCTGACGACGGTGCAGTTGGGAAGCCTTATCGCGGCGCAAATCGCGGGATTGACCACAATCAATATCGCCGTGTTCACAACAGTTCAGCTACGCGGACTGGTGACAACACAACTGGCTGCGCTTACGGCCGGACAGTTCAATGCCCTGACCACCACCAGCGTGACCAATCTCACGACGACCCAGCTCAATAGCCTAAGCGCTGCTCAGATTGGGGCGGTCAACACAACCAACGTGGGCGCATTGTCGACCGTGCAGTTGAACGGTTTGGCGACGACACAGCTTCGGGCGCTGACCGCCACCCAATTCAACGCACTCAGCACGACCAATATCGGACAGTTGACCATGACGCAGCTTTTCAATCTGACCAACACGCAGTTGAAAGGCATCAACACAACCAACGTCGCCGCGCTGACCACGGTTCATATTTCTGGGTTCGCGACGACACAAATCAGGTCGCTCACGGCAGCGCAATTGGGCGCATTGACGGCCAGTCAATTCGCCAGCCTGTCGACGACCCAACTGGGCGGCATGTCGACAACACAGATCAAGGGCCTCAGCACCACGAACATGGCGGCATTGACGACCGTTCAACTGAGTGGCTTGCTCGCCTCACAATTGGGCGTATTGACGAATACGCAGATCAGCGCTTTGGCAACGACAAGTATTGGTTCGCTGACAACAACGCAGATCCAAGGGCTTTTGGCGGCGCAGATCGGTGCTCTGACATCAACGCAATTTGGCGCGCTGACCACAACTCAACTGGGCGGCCTGAGCGTCAAGCAGGTTCGTGGTATCAACACAACCGATCTGGCGGTGCTGACAACCACGCAGCTCTCGGATCTCAGCACAACCCAAATCAACAACCTATCAGCGACCCAGCTCAATGCATTCAACACAACAGCAATCGCCAACCTATCGACCGTTCAACTCGGCGGGCTGACGAAAACGCAGCTGGCGGGATTGAATTCAACCAACGTGTCGGCCATTACTACGTTGCAACTTGGCGGATTGACCACAACTCAAGTCCGCGGATTTGCCTCAACGCAGATCGGCGCGTTCACCACCACACAACTCAGCGCGCTGACCACGTTACAGTTGGGCAACATGACATCGACCCAACTCAAGGGCTTGACGACCACCAATGTCGCCGCGCTGACCACGTCGCAATTCACCGGCATGTCCTCGACGCACATTGCCGCATTTACATCGACCCAAATCACGGCCTTTACCACGGCCCAGTTGGGTAATCTGTCGACAACACAAGTGAAGGGCTTAGCCGCCACGCAATTGAGCGTGCTGAATACCACTCAGTTTTCGGCGTTGACCACGGTCCAGCTTGGTACTTTTACGGCGACTCAGGTTAAGAGTCTGACCACCGCCAACATCACGGCGCTGTCGACAATTCAGCTTAGAGGTCTCAATACAACTCAAATCAGCGCGCTGACGACCGTTCAGGTGAACGCGTTCAACGCCACCAACCTGGCGGGTTTGACTACGACGCAATTGGGCGGCCTCACGAACGCGCAACTCGCTGCGTTGACCACCACGAATTTTATCATTTTGACCACGCTGCAAGTCAGCGGACTCACGACAACCCAAGTTAAAGCGCTCACGGCTACGCAGGTTGGCGTTCTGACGACGACACAACTATCGGCGTTGTCGACGGTTCAGTTGGGCAATATGACCACGACCCAGGTCAAGAGCCTGACAACCACCAATATTGCCGCGCTTTTGGTGGCGCAGTTCACTGGCTTGACCTCGGCTCAGTTGGGCGCGATGTCCACGACACAAGTCACGGCGCTCACGTCGGCTCATGTCGGGGGCCTGACCACAGCGCAAGTCGATGGCCTCACGGCCGCGCAACTGGGTGTTCTAACCAACACGCAGTTTTTGTCGTTTACGACGATCCAATTGGGCAGTTTGACGACAACTCAAGTAAAGGGCCTTAACACCACCAACCTAGCGGCCATGACGACCGCGCAGTTGGCAGGGCTGCTTGCGATCCAAATTGCTGTCCTGTCCAACACTCAGTTGAGCGCGTTGTCCACCACCAGCATTGGCGATCTAACGCCAACCCAGTTTGCCGGAATCACCACTTCGCAATTGACGGGCCTGAGTACCACGAATTTCGCAGCCCTGACGACGATGCAAATCGGCGGGCTGACGGCCACCCAAATCAACGCGCTCACCTCGGCACAAGTCGGCGCGCTGACGACCACGCAGCTCAGCGCATTATCAACCGTTCAATTGGCGACCTTGAGCACGACCCAGATCAAAGGGCTGAGCGTCACCAATGTCACGGTCATCACGACCGCGCAATTGACCGGTCTGAGCGCGACGCAACTTGGCGTGCTCTCGGCACAACAGGTGGTCGCGCTGGATACCAGCCAAATCGGCAGCCTCACGACAGCGCAGATTGGCGGTTTGTCATCGGACCAACTCGATGCGCTCAATACCGCGCAGTTCGCCTCACTTTCAACCGTTCAACTGGGCGCTTTGACCACACTCCAAATCAAGGGGTTCACCGTCACGAACATTGCGGCGATGACAACGGTTCAACTGAGCGGTATTTCGTCGAGCCAATTGGGGGCGTTGACCGCGCCGCAAGTGGTCAGCCTCAGCACCACCAGTATCGTCAACCTATCCACGATACAGTTGAGCGGCTTGACGTCCACTCAAGTGGCGGTCTTAACGACGCCCCAAGTGACCTCGTTATCAACGACGCAGATTGTCAATTTATCGACGGCGCAAATCGTCGCATTGACGTCGACTCAACTGAACGCGCTCACTTCGCCGCAATTTGCTGTCGTCACGACCACGCAGCTTGGAAGCTTGACGACGACTCAAGTCAAAGGACTCAGCACGACCAACATCGCTGCAATCAGCACAGTGCAGTTGACGGGCCTAACTTCGGCGCAAATTACCGCTTTAACCACCACCCAAGTGGCCGCCATTAGCACAGTTAACATTGGGTCGCTGTCGACATCGCAAATCGCCGGCTTAACCCAAGATCAGGTCCATTTGCTAAGCACGAGACAGTTCGATGCGCTGACCACATTACAGATGGGCGGCCTGTCGACGACCCAGATTGGGATTATTAGCGTCACCAACATCGCGATTTTGACCACGACGCAAATCAGCATTTTGACGCCGACGCAAATTAGCGCGTTGACGGCGCCGCAGATTGTCAGCCTGAGCACGACGAATATCGTTGCCCTGACGACCGTGCAGTTTAGCGGGCTAACCTCGGGCCAGATCAAGGCGCTGACCGGGCAGCAAATCGCCGAGCTCACCACGGCTCAGATTGGCGGCATGACGACGACGCAATACACGGGCCTGGAAGTCGTTGATATTCCGTTCATCACGGCGGCACAAATCCCATCGCTGTCGGCGACAGGTTTGGTGGCGCTAAACGATTTGCAGGCCGCAGCCTTCACGGGCGCTCAGCTCGCACTGATGACCACGACGCAACAAGTCGCGCTGACCATATAATAGGCTCACAAAACCACATCGCCGCCCGGTGAAAATCCGTGCGGCGATGTTTTTATTTTAATTATTCTTTTGGTTGACTCCACCAGCCCCGTTTCGGCGGGCCTGCTGGCGGTTCGTCGACCACAGGTGGCGGCGGAGCCGGGCGAGGAGGCTCAACCACGCGTGGTGGCGGCGGTGGCGGAGTAACTGGCACGGGTGCCGGAGGCGGTGCCACAATTGGGCGCGGCTCGGCCACATCAGTGGGTTCACTCCGTGTCCACGACAGCGCGGTCTCTTTGATCGCGCTGAAGAAGCCGCGCTTGCGGGGTTGTGCGTCTTCCGTGGCCGCACCATCTCTGGACACGGGCGGTTCCGTGGCCTCCATGCGTCCTTCGTTCGCACGGTTGGTATTAAAGACGTCGTTGGTGACTTGATCGTTAGGCGTCAACGAGCCATCGCCCTGTTGGGCCGGGCCTTGTTGGTCGCCAAATTCGCGGCGGCGGCGGCGTCCGCCCCGTCGGCCACGGTGGTGGCGGCGTGCACCGCGATCCTCGCGGCCTTGCTCGCCTGCGTGGCCCGGTTCACCTGCAACACCTTGAGTCTCGCCGCTCTCATGGGCGATGACAGGGCCAGTTTCAGCGTTTTGCTCAGGGCTATTCGGTGCTGATGCCGCGCTTGGGGTTTCTCCAGATTGATCACCGGCATGTCCGCCGGTTGCATGATCGCGATGTCCATCCCGTCCGTCGCGTCGGCCACGACGGCGTCGGCGGCGTCCGCGGCCGCCGCGGTTACGCTCGCCATCGTGATCACTGCGAGGGCCACGGTCGCCCTCTAAGTTGCGCGCGGGCTCGGCTGTGGCGGCTACTTCTACAGGGGGGACGTCGTCCTCGGGGATAATCTCGTCTTCCGGCTCTGCGATGGGTTCAGACGTTGGGGCGGGCAGGGCTTGCGGCGCTTGCGCGGTCACATCCTCGGCCATGGGCCGTGTGGCTTTCACGCGGTCGATGCGCAAGTTGGGTTGCACCAGCACCGGATCGCCCAGCACGAAGATACGCAGGCCATAGCGGGCTTCCAACGTCGCCAATTGCTCGCGCTTATAGTTGAGCAGGTAAAGCGCGACATCGGGGTGCACCGTGACGGTCAACTCGCTTGAGCGGCGGCGGATGCCTTCTTCCTCGATCATGCGCAGGGCGTAGATGGACGAGGATTCCGTCGAGCGGATCAACCCGGTTCCGGCGCAATGATCGCACGGGCGGAAGTTAGTCTCGATCAGGCTGGGGCGCAGGCGCTGACGCGAGAGTTCGAGCAAGCCAAAGTGGCTGATGCGGCCCACTTGAATGCGCGCGCGGTCGAGCTTCAGTGCTTCCTTCAACCGGCGTTCGACCGCGTGGTTATTGCGGTTTTCTTCCATATCGATGAAGTCGATGACCACCAGGCCCGCCAAGTCGCGCAGGCGCAGTTGCCGGGCAATCTCATCGGCGGCCTCGATATTGGTTCTAAGCGCCGTTTCCTCGATATGGCGTTCGCGCGTGGCGCGGCCCGAGTTCACGTCGATGGCGACCAAGGCCTCGGTCTGGCCGAACACGATTGAGCCGCCCGAGCGCAACTGCACGACGGGCGTATTAATGGCCTCAAGCTGTGTTTCGACCTGATACCGTTGGAATAGAGATATGTTGCCGTCGTCGTAGAGTTGAACTTTTTTCGAATGGCTGGGAGTCAGCATCCGCATGAAGTCTTTGGCGGTCTTGTAGCCTTCCGCGCCTTCCACCAGGATATCCTCGATATCCTTGGAATAGACATCGCGGATTGCCCGCTTGATCAGGTTGCCTTCTTCGTGAATCAGCGCCGGTGCGCGCGATTGCAGCGTGTTCTCGCGGATCACATCCCACGTGCGCATCAAATATTCATAGTCGCGCGTGATTTCGGGCTTGCTGCGCTCGGCGCCCGCCGTGCGCAGAATCACCGCCGCCGTCTTAGGCGGATCCAACTCGGCCATGATCGACTTCAGGCGGCGCCGGTCGGTGGCGTTGGTGATCTTGCGCGACACACCGCCGCCGCGCGAGGAATTGGGCATCAACACGCAATAGCGGCCTGCCAGCGATAAATAAGTAGTGAGTGCCGCGCCCTTGTTGCCGCGCTCTTCCTTGACCACTTGCACCAGCATGATCTGGCGGCGCTTGATGACTTCTTGGATTTTGTAATGGCGCGAGGCGAGGAACCGGCGGCGGCGCTTGCTGTCTTCATCTTCGTCGGCGTCTTCGGCGTCATCGCCCTCGTTTTCCTCGCCACCGCCCACGATGTCGACGGGGCGCTCTTCGACCGGAGCATCCTCGACTTGAGAGCCGCGCGCACCTACATCCTCGCTGGGTTCAGACGCAGATGTGGATTCGCCCTGGGGAAGGTCGCTGTTGGAGGCAATGTCGGCCGCGAAGGACTCGTTGGATGCGGCTGCGTCGATATTAGAGCTGTTGTCAGACGCCAGCGCCTCAACACCATCGCCAACCGGCGCGGCATCGGCGGGCACGAATGGGCTTTGCTCGAGCTGAGCCGGTTCGACCGGGGCATCGTTGACAGGTTCGGGGGCCGCATCCTGCGGGATTGGTTCGGACGATACGCTTGCTGTCGAGTAGCTCAGCGGCAACGCCGCGCTGGCATCGCCCGGATTGCTTTCGCTATATCCGCCGTTGTCGTGCCCAGTGTCACCGGTGGCGGCGTCATCACCGGCTGTGTCACCCTCGGGCGTGGCATCGGGCTGCTCGGGTTGGTCGGGCGTAGGGTGGTTGGCTTCCGAGTGCGAACCGCCATCGTCATCGTCGTGGCGTTCATGGCGCTGAACTTCGGCCAGCAGCCGTTCGCGGTCGGCAACGGGGATTTGGTAATAGTCGGGGTGGATTTCGCTAAAGGCGAGGAAGCCGTGGCGGTTGCCGCCGTAGTCGACAAACGCCGCTTGCAGCGACGGTTCGACCCGAACCACCTTAGCTAGATAAATATTGCCTTTATTCTGCTTCTTGGTCGACGTCTCGACGTCGAACTCTTCAAGCCGCGTTCCGTCCAGAACCACCACCCGAGTTTCCTCGGGATGCGTGGCGTCGATCAGCATCCGTTTGACCATAGCGATTACTTCTCCGACGGCCGCGTTCCAACCGAACGCATGAGGGCGCGCGTGCGCCGAGGGCCGCATTGTTTGTGTGTTGAAATGATAAAGGAGACATGGCGTCGCCCGCGGCCAAGCCGCGTGCCTCGTGTGAAAATGCGCCAAACGGCTGCGCTGCCGGATACGCTGGCAGGCTGACTTGGGCCGTTATGTGTTGGACGCTGAATTGCACTGCGCCAGTCCCCCGATGGGTTCTTGCCGACCGCTCAGCGCAACATCTTGCACCGCACAGGGAGGCATCTTGCTTCTCGCGACCGGTGTTTGCTTCGGGCAGGCGGCAAATTTCTTTTTATTTCAATGGCCTCACGCAGAAAGGCCGAATTGCCTGCGATTTCCAAAAACCGGTCACTTGGAAAATAGTCTGCCACGGCCTTGGGTACAATTGATTATTCCAGTAGGCCAAAACTGGCTTCAAATAAGCCTGTTTTAAGGTGCCGTTATGGGAGCAGGCTGTGGGTGAGATTGCTAACCCATTGAGATTCTTGAATCGACTCGGGAAATTAACTATATTGCGGTTAGGTGTTGATTAGCCACGCAATAATGTTGCGTTAACCCAAGGTCCAGGCGCTATTGGAATGCCGCGTTTATCGAATGGTTCTGGCCCGGCGTTAACCCTTGGGCAGTTGCCGCGCCGCACTGTTTTTGGCGCATCGGCACTTATGCTAGCGCCCAGCCTGGCCCGGGCGATGCCGCAGGCCAGCACCATGCGAATTCACGACCATGGCGGGTTCACCCGGCTGGTCATCGAGCTGACAGACGGGGTTGAAGCTCAGGCTTTTGTGCTGGGCGAACCGCAGCGATTGGTGATCGACCTGCCGGAAATTACCTGGGCATCGGATATCGTCTTGGGCAAGACGGCCCTGGTGAACGCCGTGCGCGCCGGTTTGTTTCAGCCTGGCCAGTCGCGCTTGGTCATCGACTTGGCCCAGCCTGCGCTGTTGTCGCAAAGCTATGTGCTGCCGCCCACGGGCACGACGCCCTGGCGGATGATTTTGGATCTCACGGCAGCCACCGACGAGGCATTTAAAGCTGCCATAGGCCCCCATCAAGTCACGCGAATTGTTGCCCAAGCCACTGGGGCGACGACGCAAGCCGTTAGCGCGAAGCCAACGCCAGCCCAACCGGCACCGGCTGCGCCCGAGCAAAAGCTCGCGGTCAAAGAAAAGTTAGGTAACCGCAAAATCGTTGTGGCCATCGACCCTGGCCACGGCGGGATTGATCCAGGCGCGATTGGCTCGGGTGGTGTGTATGAAAAGAACATCACACTGGCTGCGGCCCAGCAATTGAAACAAAAGCTCGAAGCCACCGGGCGTTACCGCGCTATTCTGACACGCACGCGCGATACATCGCTGGTGCTTCGCCAGCGCATCGAGATCGCCCGTCATGCCCCGGCCGATGTGTTTATCTCGTTGCATGCCGATTCCAACCGCGACAAAGCCATTCGCGGCTTGTCGGTCTATACACTTTCAGAAAACGCCTCAGATTCCGAAGCCGAGGCCTTGGCCGAGCGCGAGAACAAGGCCGACCTGATTATCGGCATGGACTTGACTCGGGAATCGCAAGAGGTCCGCAATATTCTGATCGATCTTGCCCAGCGCGAAAGCATGAACCTAGCCGCGCGTCTGGCCACCAGTTTGATCGGGGAACTCAAGCGCGAAGTGACGTTGCTGCGTAACGCCCACCGCTTTGCCGGGTTCGCCGTGTTGAAGTCGCCCGATATACCCTCGGTGCTGATCGAAATGGGTTATTTGTCGAACCGCGAGGATCAGGGCGCCCTGCTGAAAGAGGGCTACCGCGGCAAGCTCATGGGTGCGGTCGTCACGGCGCTGGACCATTATTACAAAGAAGCCCAAGTCGCCCAGCGCAGCTAGTTATATAGCGCCAAAATAGCCCGCCTAAATTTCAGCCCGCTTGTGGACATTTGACCTGTCCCATCGTTTGATCCGCCAATGACCGAAATGAACCATTCCATAAGGCGTCAACGCCGCACCCCGCAACGGCGGGCGTGGATGCTGGTGCTTGTTTTGGTTGGCGTGTCGACTGGCCTGTTGCTGGTGCTGGGGGCTGCTCTGCAGGCGCTGACGGGTAATATTCGCAACGAAGTAGCAGATACTGCTGCCCGGCGCGTTGCTGATCGTTCAGCCGGGCTATTTATGGCCGATCCCTTGTGGGCCGAAAAAGCGCCCGGCGGATTTAAGGTCGAGGACTTGAGTGCGGAAACTCAAAGGCGCTGGGCTGATCTCAGAAACGGCGCCATCAATGATTATAGGATCGCGGATAAAGCAGGGGTGGTCACAGATTCAAGCCGTTCTGATGGCGTCGGGATGAGCCTTCCCGATGACGTGATGGCGCAGCTTCGGCGCGGTGAGCGCATTGAGACTAAAATTAACATCCTCGGCGGCAGGCCTTTGCCGACAGGAACCGCAACCTCCTATGTTCCGTTGTACGTGAACAAGGAGTTTGTTGGCGTGCTGGGTGTGTTTGTCAATCGTGCCGCCGACACCGCATCGATTCCAAGTAACCTGCTTGATGCGTACATTATATTCACGTTCTTGCTCGCGCTTTTCGCTCTGCCCTCCTTCACTATTCTCTGGCGGTATTTGGTGCGTGTCTTCACGCTGCAAAACGAATTGGCTGAATTGACGGATGAACTTTCATTCGGCGACGACGTCGCGGGCATCGGTCATTGGTCGATCGCGGGCCCAAACAAACCGGTCACTTGGTCTGTCGCGGCCGCGCGGATGGCGGGAATCGTCGAAGGCCAGGTCGTCGCGAGCCTTGACGAGTTTGGCCTGTGTTTTTATCAGCGCGATGCGGCGGGCATCGCCTCGGGTTTACGCGATCTTTTGGCTGGGAACATTAGCGAATTCCAGACCGAGACATGGGGCATTGGGGCCGATGATCAGCGCCGTG
>SHWP01000049.1 GCA_009693785.1 Rhodospirillaceae bacterium | reverse complement strand
GGCCAGCGCGGCGACAGTGTGGCCAGAGGGGGCGGCACGGGCGTCGCCCAAAGCAAATCCATGTACCGGGGCTCGCAAGGCCTCGACCCTGCCATGATCAAGCAAATCGAAACCCAATTCGGCTTCGATAAACCCGCCAGTGAACGCTACGTCACGATGCTGAAAAATTTCGCCACCTTCGACTTGGGCGAGAGTTTTTACCGCTCGCAAGGTGTGCTTTCCCTCATCGCCGAAAAGCTGCCGGTGTCGATCTCGCTGGGGCTGTGGTCGCTGCTGATTATTTATGCCGCCTCGATCCCCTTGGGAATTCGCAAGGCCGTGCACGATGGCTCACGTTTCGATGTCGCCACCTCGACGGCCATTTTTGTCGGCTATGCCGTGCCGGGGTTTTTGTTCGCGATCATGCTGATCGTGCTGTTCGCAGGCGGTCGGTATTACGACTGGTTTCCCTTGCGCGGGTTGGTGTCGGAAAATTGGAACACGCTGAGTTGGCCCAACAAAATTCGCGACTACCTTTGGCACATGGTGCTGCCTGTCACAGCACTCACCATCGGCGGGTTCGCGCAACTCACCATGCTCACCAAAAACACATTCTTAGAGGAAATCAACAAACAATACGTGGTCACGGCCCGCGCCAAGGGCGTGGGTGAAAACGGCGTGCTGTACGGGCATGTGTTTCGCAACGCGATGTTGATTGTGATTGCTGGCTTTCCAGCCACACTAATCGCCACCTTGTTCACTGGTGCGCTGTTGATCGAGGTGATGTTCTCGCTCGATGGCTTGGGACTGCTCAGTTTCGAAGCCGTCATCAACCGCGATTACCCCGTGGTGTTCGGCTCGTTGTATATTTTCAGCCTGATCGGCCTGTTGCTGAATGTCGCCACCGACATCGCCTATCACATGGTCGACCCGCGCATTGATTTTGAAAGCCGCGGCCGTGGCTGAGGGTGCCACCAACCATTGGCTCTCGCCACTCAACCGGCGCCGCTGGGCCAATTTCAAGGCTAACCGGCGGGGTTATGTATCGGCGTGGCTATTGGTCGTGCTGTTCGTGCTAACCCTTTTCGCGGAATTTCTGGCTAACGATAAGCCCATCATTGTCGTGTTTCGCGGCGAGGTCTTCGCCCCCGTGGTGAAGGATTATCCCGAAACGGCTTTCGGCGGTGCCTTCGATACTGCCGCCGATTACCGCGACAAATATGTGCGTGAATTGATCGAGGCTAACGGCTGGATGCTTTGGCCGCCGGTGCGGTTTAGTTTCGACACGGTGAATTTCGATTTACCGGTACCCGCCCCCGCCCCACCCTCGGCCGTCAATTGGCTGGGCACCGACGATCAAGGCCGCGATGTGATGGCCCGCCTTATTTACGGCCTGCGTTTATCGCTGTTGTTCGGCCTCATCCTCGCCGCCGTGTCCTCGGTGGTGGGCATCGCCGCGGGCGCGGTGCAAGGCTACTTCGGCGGCTGGGTGGACCTGCTGTTTCAACGCGCGATTGAGATATGGAGCGGCATGCCGCAACTGTTCATTCTCATCATCGTCTCGGCGGTGATCGCGCCAGGCTTTTGGACATTGCTGGGCGTGCTGTTGCTGTTTAGTTGGACCGCCCTGGTGGCCGTGGTGCGCGCGGAATTTTTACGCGCGCGCAACTTCGATTATGTGCGTGCGGCCCGCGCGTTGGGGGTGCCCGATGTCACGATCATGACCCGCCATGTCCTGCCCAACGCCATGGTGGCCGCACTCACTTACTTGCCCTTCGTGGTGTCGGGCGCCATCGCGGCGCTGACATCGCTCGATTTTTTGGGGCTTGGCCTGCCGCCGGGTTCGGCCTCGCTGGGTGAATTGCTGCGCCAAGGCAAAGAAAACCTGCAAGCGCCGTGGCTGGCGTTCACCGGCTTTACCGCCATTGCCGTGCTGCTGACGCTGTTGGTGTTCGTGGGTGAAGCGGTGCGCGATGCCTTCGATGCGCGCAAGGCCACCCAGCCATGAGCAGGGATGTGAAACCACCGCCCACGCCGCCTTTGCTGGTGGTGGAAAATTTAGCCGTGACGTTCGGGCAAGGTGCCAGCGCCGTTCAAGCCGTGCGCGGCATTAGCTTCACCCTAGAGCGCGGGGAATCGCTGGCCCTAGTGGGCGAAAGCGGCAGCGGCAAATCGGCCACGGCCTTGTCGATTTTGCAATTGCTGCCTTACCCGAAAGCCCATCACCCCAAGGGCCGCATCCGCTTCAAGGGCCATGACTTGCTGGGCGCCAACGAGAAAACCCTGCGCAGTGTGCGCGGCGGGCGCATCGGCATGGTGTTTCAAGAACCCATGTCATCACTCAACCCCTTGCATGCCATCGAACGCCAAATCGGCGAGGCGCTAACGGCCCATGGCGCGCAGGGCAACGCCGGAATCAAACCCCGCGTGATCGAGTTGCTGCGTAAAGTTGGCTTTCCCGATGCCGAACAGCGCCTGGGCGCACTGCCCCATGAGTTGTCGGGCGGGCAACGCCAGCGCGTGATGCTGGCCATGGCCTTGGCCAACACGCCCGACTTGCTGATCGCCGATGAGCCCACCACGGCCCTGGACGTGACCATTCAAGCGCAAATTCTGGCGTTGCTGCGCGAGTTGCGCGCGCAAATGGGTTTGTCGCTGTTGTTCATCACTCACGATTTGGCCATCGCGCGCGCCATCGCCGACCGGGTGTGCGTGATGAAAGATGGCCAGATCATCGAACAGGGCAGCGTGGCCGAAGTGTTGTCGAACCCTAAACACGACTACACCCGCCAACTTGTGCAAGCGCAGCCCAAACCACAAGCACGTAGTGCAGCAGTCAGCGATACCCCGGTGATGATAGCCGAAAACTTGAAATGCTGGTTTCCGATTAGGCGCGGAATTATTCGCCGCACGGTCGGGCACATCAAGGCGGTCGATGGTGTGTCGTTGAGTCTAAAACCCGGGCGCACCCTGGGCGTGGTGGGCGAAAGCGGCTCGGGCAAAAGCGCGCTCGCGTTGGCATTGTTGCGGCTGGCCGAGAGCGAAGGTGCGATTACGTTTGAGGGCCAACGCATCGATGGCCTGAAGCCCGCCGCCATGCGCCCCTTGCGCCGGCAAATCCAAATCGTGTTTCAAGACCCCTTTGGCTCGCTAAGTCCGCGCCTGTCGATCCGCGAGATCGTGGGCGAAGGATTGAGTGTGCATGATAAACTCAGCGATGTTGAGCGCGACGCGCGTGTGGCCGAAGCCCTCACCGATGTGGGTTTGGACAGCGCGATCATGGACCGCTACCCCCACGAATTTTCCGGCGGGCAGCGCCAGCGCATCGCCATCGCCCGTGCCCTGGTGCTTCGCCCCAAGGTGCTGGTGTTGGACGAACCCACCAGCGCGCTCGATGTGTCGGTGCAAGCCCAACTGATCGACCTGTTGCGCGCCCTGCAAACCAAGTACGGCATGGCCTATCTGTTCATCAGCCACGATCTGCGCGTCATTCGGGCCATGGCTGATGATGTGATGGTGATGAAAGACGGGACAGTTCAAGAATCTGGGCCAGCCGCAACCGTGCTGAACGCCCCCACCCAGGCCTATACCCAGGCCCTGATGGCGGCGGCATTTGAACTGAAAGCGGTGTGAGGCAGACGCCACCCAAACCACTGTCATCCTCGGGCTGCGCTTCGCGCAGACCCGGGGAGCCAGGGTAAAACGCTTGGTCAGTGCAATTTACCCTGGACCCTCGCGTCAAGCGCGAGGGTGACAATATTATGAGTGCTACACCCCCCGGTTACCCCTTTTTAACGTTTCCGAGAGAAGCTAAGAGCGGAAGAGAGTGTGTGCGGCGATGCCCAGCGTCTTGCTGGAGAGCGCCGCGACGCGCATAGTGCAACAACCGTTTCCCGCGCCGGACCCGCCATGGCCAAAAAAGACGACGATGACGAGGAGAAAGCGAACCGCGACGCCATTAATAATGTCGACGTGGAAATCGCCGTCGTGCTGGGCCAGTCGGACTTGCGGGTGCACCAGCTGTTGAAACTCGGCCGTGGCGCCGTAGTGGAACTTGAACAGCGCACGTCGGACCCCGTCGAGATTTACGCCAACGACGTGCTGATCGCCAAGGGCGAGGTCGTGGTCACGGCCGGTGATAAAATCGGTGTGACGCTGACCGAGTTGGTCAAATCCATGTATTCGAAGATGGCGGGCAAATAGCTTCGCTTTTTCTTCCCTCGACGCTTCAAATTTCTCACCCTAGAGCAAGCAGCGTTAAGTTAGAATCGGGCTGCTTGCTCTAAGTTATTGTTTGGTCGCGCCGTTGATGCGGAAAACCGGGTTCCACTTTTCCGCACGACGCTCTAAAAGACCCGCACTTTCATTCACCCCATGCCACCGGGATTGTTGTTGCCCACGCTGTATCACCACACGCTCTGCCCCTTCTCGCGCAAAGTCCGCGTGGTGCTGCATGAAAAGCGCATCAGTTTCACGGAAGCGGTGCAAGAAACCTGGCGCCACGACATGGGGTTTTTGTCGATCAACCCCGCGGGCGAAGTTCCCGTGTGGTTGGAAGACGATGGCACCATGGTGGCCGATTCTGCCACCATCTGCGACTACATCGAGGACACGCAGCCCGAACCGCGCTTGATTGGGCGAACCGCCCACGAGCGTGCCGAGGCGCGCAGGCTTGCGGCCTGGTTCGACCGTAAGTTCTTCGATGAAGTGACCATCAATCTCGCGGGTGAGAAATTGAATCGCCGGGTGGTCTCAGGCGCGGCCCCTGATTCGCGCGCACTCAAAGCGGGCCGCGACAATATTCACACCCACATGCAGTACATCACCTGGCTGACGGAACGGCGCAGCTGGCTCGCGGGCGATCACCTCAGTATCGCCGACATCGCCGCCGCCGCACAGTTGTCGCTGGTGGATTATTCGGGCGATGTGCCCTGGGATGACTACGCGCTCACAAAAGAATGGTATGTGCGCATCAAGTCGCGCCTGAGTTTTCGGTGTTTGCTGCGCGATACACTGCCCGGCATCGCGCCCGCGCCCGCCTACGCCGACTTGGATTTTTAAAGTCGACTTGGATTTTTAAATCTGCCCGTGCTGCATCGCATCATACCGCTACGGAATAATTATGCCGCTGCGGTATGACCGCTGCCTGATAAAAACCCTGTTATATCAGGCGGAACAGGCGGCAGGGATTGTGTTGCAGCGCGTCATACAGTGGCGGTGTAGATTTCGGCCCGCTCAATTGTTCCACGTGGAACAATTGTACCGTAATCCACAGGCAATCGATTACTTCTCTGGATTAACATCAAGCTTTTCGATATTGGCCCGCGCCGCCTTGGCCGTCTCGGACTCTGGCGCCAGCGACAAGATCTTCAACCAGTCAGCCCGCGCCTCATTGTCGCGGCCCTTCATGCGATGCAGGTTGCCGCGCTCAAGCAGCGCGCTGAGGTTGTTGGGGTCGAGCGCAACGGCCCGCTCAGCATCATCGAGCGCCAAGTCATCGGCATCGACCATGCGGTAGGCGCTGGCCCGAAAGGCAAAGGCCTCGGCATTCTTGGGTTCGAGCGCGATGGCCGCGTTGAGGTCGTCAATGGCCTCCCAATAATTTTTAGCCTCGGCCAAGGTGCCAGCGCGGTCGAGCAGTAATTGCGGATCGTTGGGGCTAAGCTTGATCGCCGCCGTTTGCGCGGCATGGGCGCGCTGCGTATCGCCCGCCAGCAGCCACGATTGGCCTGCTTGTGCCAGCATGCCTGCACGCACGGCGTTGTCGCGCTTGGAAGACTGCGCCAACTCTTCCAACCGCGTGGCCGCGTCGGTGTATTCGCGCAGGCCCATGAGTGCCACGGCTTGGCAATGCTTGGCCGGCTCACCACCGCGCAGGCCCACCCACTTGCCCGCGAATTCATTGCCCTGCTCGGGGTAAGAGCGCGCGAGGTCGAGGCAGAATTTATAAGTCTCGGCAGGCTTCATAAGGTCGGGCGCAGGCGTGCCGGTTTTGGGTGCCTGGGCAAACGCGGGCCACGCCATCAACACGACAGATATAAAAAATCTCATGACCCGCGCACCTGAAGGATCAATCGATCAAGCGCGTCGCACAGCCGTTGCAAATCTTGCGGTCGCGACAGGCGATGGTCGCCATCTTTGATCAAGATGGTCTCTACATCACCGCCCGCAATTTTCTCTGCGAGGGCCATAGATATACGCCACGGCACGCTGGTATCGGCTTGGCCGTGCAACAGCCGCACCGGACATGAGAGGGCAATGGGAGCGTGCAGCAGCAAATTCTTGCGGCCATCCTCGATTAAATTTCGACTGATGCGATAGGGCTGGTCAGCATATTCGGAAGGCAGCTCGACCACGCCCGACGTGTTCAATTGATCGCGCTGCGCTGAGGTCAACGCGTTCCACATCAGGTCTTCGGTGAAGTCGGGTGCGGCGGCAATGCCCATCAACCCGGCCACCCGCATAGGCCTCGCCAGGGCCGCCTTCAATGCGATCCAGCCGCCCATGCTCGATCCCACCAGAATAATGGGGCCTTGGATCTGCGCATCAATCATAGCGAGGGCATCGGTCGTCCAGCACGAGATCGTGCCATCCTCGAACCGCCCGCCAGACTGGCCATGGCCGAACATGTCAAAACGAGCAAAGCCATATTTTTTTGCCCCGCAATGGGCCATTACCGCTTCGGCCTTGGTGCCGTGGCGGTCGGAATTCAAACCATGCAGGAACAGCACAGTGGGAGTGCTGCCGGGCATGGTGTTGTAAGCAATCTGATAACCGCCAGGACTTTCAAACTTGAGGGAGGGCGATGTCATGGAAAGTCCTGACACAGGGCTCAGTCGTGTTACAAACGGCAGCGCAGGGGCGTGTATTGCGCGGCTTATAGCAGGTTCAACAAGGCAAAACATGGGCGCCCAGCGTGGGTGAAACCTCAAAACGCGTCTGTCTGCAGGTGCTGCCCGCCCTCGTCGCCGGGGGTGTCGAACGCGGCACCATTGATGTCGCCCAAGCCCTAGTCGCGGCAGGGTGGACGGCCTTGGTCGCCTCAAGCGGCGGGCCCATGGTGCGTGAATTAGAACGCGCCGGGGCCGAACATATCGAACTGCCACTGCGCACCAAGAACCCCTTGGCCATACGCCGCAATGCTGGCCGGCTGGCTGACTTGATGGCCTCACGCGGGGTATCGATTGTGCATGCCCGCTCGCGGGCCCCAGCGTGGAGTGCCCGGGCGGCAGCGCGGCGGCTAGGCATTCCCTTCGTCACAACCTTTCACGGCACCTATGGCCTTGGCCCGTTTGGGCTAAAGAAACTCTACAACCGGGTCATGGCCAGCGGCGATGTGGTCATCGCCATTTCCGAATTTATCCGTAGCCACGTCATGTCTAATTACGGGGTGCCCGCAGAAAAGATCCGCCTGATTCACCGTGGTGTAGATTTGCAACAATTCGACCCGGCGAAAGTCTCATCGCAACGCCTGATTCAACTGACACAGAAGTGGCGGCTGTCAGAATCAATCTCCGTGATCATGCTGCCGGGCCGCATTTCCGGATGGAAAGGCCACCGCCTGTTGATCGACGCCCTAGCCCTGATGCGCTCGCGCGACCCCGCGCTTGAATTGCGTTGCATGATGGTTGGGCCCACCGAAAGCGCGCCCTTGGTCGAGAGCCTTTTGGCCTACGCGGCGGAACGCAATGTCGGCGGCTGGGTACAGATCGTGCAAGACTGCAACGACATCCCTGCCGCCTACATGATCACCGATGTGGCGGTATCGGCCTCGACCGACCCCGAGGCCTTTGGGCGCGTGGTCGCCGAAGCCCAAGCCATGGGCCGCCCCATCGTGGCCCCAGCCCATGGCGCGGCAGGTGAAATCATCGAGCCTGGCGTGACGGGCTGGCTATTCACGCCACGCGACTCGGTATCGCTGGCCGATGCCTTGAAAAGAGCGCTGGGGCTAAACCTAGCCGAGCGGGAAAAACTGTTGGTGCGTGCGATTGAACGCGTGCGTGCAAAATTCGATAAAGCCGAGATGTGCGCAAAAACGCTGGCGGTCTACAACGCCCTGTTGGCCCAACGTGCGGCGGCATCGTAAGCGAGACGATCCTGATCATCTGCCCGCAACGGCCCTCGCGCATGGTCCATGCCATGGGCGCCTTGGCAGCCCTGCGCACGCATCACAAAGGTGCGCGGCTTGTCGGGCTATGCACCGGGCCATCCATGTTTATCGCCAAGACTCTGCCGTACCTTGATGATGTGTGGCTCGATCCGCGCGGCTCGCGCTGGGATTTGCGCGGGTTATGGGAACTTCGCGCCGAATTACGCTCGACAACTTTTGCCCGGGTTTACGATTTTGAGCAGTCCAACACCTCGCGCCTGCACTTCCACCTGATGCACGGCCTGCGCGTGAAGCCCGAGGTAATGGCTGGCATTTCATGGTCGGGCGACATTCGCGGCACGGCGCTGTATCATGATAATCCGCGCAAGACCGGCATGCACTTAACCGACCGGTTGCAAGATCAACTGCGCTCGGCTGGCGTCGATGAGGTTTTACGGGCCGACGTGTCGTGGGCCGCACGCCAAGTGCGCGATTTCAGCGCACCTTTTCGCATGAACCAGCCCTTCGTGATGTTGTGCTTAGATAGCGAGACGGGTGAACACTGGCCGGTGGACCGGTTCGCAGCCTTGGCGGAATGGTTCGCCAACCGCAAATTAACGCCACTTTTGGTTGGCTTTGCCGAACACCCCAGGGCTGCCGAAGAGATCGGCCGACGATGCCCCGACGCCATCGACATCACAGGCAAGGCGCCGCTGATCGATACCGTCTTTCTAGCCTGGGCGGCAGCGGCAGCCATCGGCGGGGACTCTGCGGCCATGCATATTGCCGCCATCGCCAACTGCCGCTCGATCATGCTGTGCGGCGCGGACTCGGACCCCGCCGTCAATGGCCCTCGGGGCCAGCAAGTCCGCGTCTTAACCCGGGCCCATTTGACCGAGATCGCCACGGCAGAAATCTTGGCCCTGTTGAGCGACCTGGGGCCTGCCGAGGTTTAACCAGCGCGTTGACAACAAGGCCTAACCCCGTAGATTGCGCCCACTTTTCAAGGTTTATTCGGGCGTTCGATGGTTGCAATTACACTCCCTGACGGCAGCGTGCGGCGTTATGACGGCGCCATCACCGGCGAAAAGCTGGCGGTCGATATTGGCCCCGGCCTGGCCAAGGCCGCTCTCGCCATCAAGATCGGCGGGGTCATGAAAGACCTGACGCTGCCGATTAATACTGATTCGACCGTCGCTATCGTCACCAAAAAAGACCCCGATGCGCTAGAGCTTCTGCGCCACGATGCCGCGCACGTGATGGCCGAGGCTGTGCAGGAATTATTTCCGAAAACCCAAGTCACCATCGGCCCGTCGATTGAGAACGGATTTTACTACGACTTCGCGCGCAGCGAACCGTTCAGCCCCGACGATCTGGCAAAGATCGAAGCCAAGATGCGCGAGATCGTCGACCGCGATGAGAAAATTGTTCGTGAAGAATGGCCACGTCACGAGGCCATCAAATATTTCAAAGGCATCGGCGAAGACTACAAAGCCGAGATCATTCAAGACTTGCCCGAGAGCGAGCCGATCACGGTTTACAAACAGGGCAAGTGGCTCGACCTGTGCCGGGGGCCGCACCTACCTTCGACGGGTAAGCTTGGAAAAGCTTTCAAGTTGATGAAGTTGGCTGGGGCGTATTGGCGTGGCGATTCCAAGAACGCCATGCTGCAACGCATTTACGGCACGGCATGGACCGATGAGAAGCAGCTTAAAGACTACCTCACCATGCTTGAGGAGGCGGAGAAGCGCGATCACCGCCGCCTTGGCAAGGAGATGGACTTATTCCATCTGCAAGAAGAGGCCCAGGGCGCTGTGTTCTGGCACCCCAAGGGCTGGACAGTCTATCGCAGCTTGCAGATGTATATGCGCAAGCGGCTGGATGCTGCGGGCTATGTCGAGGTTAACACCCCCATGCTGGTGGACCGCGTGCTGTGGGAAAGGTCGGGCCACTGGGAGAACTATCGCCAAAATATGTTCATCGCGGAGTCCGAGGAACGCTTCCTCGCGGTCAAGCCGATGAACTGCCCTTGCCATGTGCAAATCTATAACCAGGGCATCAAGAGCTATCGCGACCTGCCCTTACGCATGGCCGAGTTCGGGTCGTGCCACCGCAACGAAGCCTCCGGGGCGTTGCATGGCCTCATGCGCGTGCGCGCCTTTGTGCAAGACGATGCGCATATATTCTGCACCGAAGATCAGATCAAATCCGAGACCAAGGGGTTTATCGATTTGTTGCGTACGGTCTACGCCGATCTCGGGTTTAACGACGTGCGTGTGCTGTTCTCGGATCGCCCGCCAGTGCGCGCCGGTGATGACACGATTTGGGACAAGGCCGAAGGCGCCTTGCGGGATGCGACGAGCGCGGCGGGCCTGGAAACCAAACTCAATTCCGGCGACGGCGCATTCTACGGACCAAAGCTTGATTTCATCCTACGCGATGCCATCGGCCGCGAGTGGCAATGCGGCACCTTCCAAGTGGATTTCGTGCTGCCGGAACGACTCGGCGCTGAATATGTCGGCGAAGATGGCGCCAAACACCGCCCCGTCATGTTGCACCGTGCCATCTTGGGCTCGATGGAGCGCTTCATGGGTGTGCTGATCGAGAACTATGCGGGTAAGTTCCCGATGTGGCTGGCCCCGCTGCAGGTCGTAGTGGCGACCATCACCTCCGACGCCAACGCTTATGCCCAAGATGTGGCAAAAACCTTGCAAAAGGCGGGTTTGCGGGTGGAAACGGACCTGCGTAACGAGAAAATCAACTACAAGGTTCGCGAACACTCCTTGGCCAAAGTGCCCATCATTGCTGTAGTTGGCATGAAAGAAGCCGAGGGTCGTTCCGTCGCATTGCGGCGGTTGGGTGGAAATTCCCAAGAAATCCTTGCCTTAGCCGAAGCCACCGATAGACTCACGGTCGAGTGCGCCATGCCGGGTTAGGCCCGGATTTCCATTCAGATTTACCGGCTTGAACGGGACGCGCATTCACCGAAATGTTCGGTATGGATAAACAACGACAGGAGACTGCGACATAGCTCGCCCCGACCAAAATAGACCTGCGCCGCCCAAAGACGATGGGCCGCGTGTCAATCACCAGATCGACGCCCGCACTGTGCGCCTGATCGCCAATGACGGCTCCAACCTCGGGGTCGTCGACCGAGAAACCGCAATCCGCAAAGCCGACGAAGCTGGATTCGACCTGGTGGAAATTTCCCCAGGCGCGTCGCCGCCCGTTTGTAAAATTCTCGATCTCGGCAAATACAAATACGAGATTCAGAAGAAAGAAAACGAGGCGAAAAAGAAGCAGAAGGTCATCGAGGTCAAGGAATTGAAGGTTCGGCCCTCGATTGGCCAGCATGACTACGGCGTCAAAATGCGAGCCCTGAAACGCTTCATTGAAGAAGGCGATAAGGTCAAAATCACGCTGCGATTCCGCGGCCGCGAAATGGTGCACCAAGAGTTGGGACAGCAATTGCTCGAACGCATCCGCAACGACAACGAGGCCCTGGCCAAGGTCGAGCAGGAACCACGCATGGAAGGCCGCCAAATCGTCATGGTGCTGGCGCCGAAGTAGGGCGAAAACACGCTCTAACCCATTGAAGTGGCGAAGATTTAACAGATCTTCGCCACTTTGCGTTTGGGACGCTGGAAGACCATTAAACAGACCACCTCAGCTTGCTTCCATATGGTCTTAACTGTATAAGCCGCGCCTCCGGGTTCGCCCGGAACATCAGGGATGGCGGGCCTTTGGCCAGGCTGACCCGACGGCGGTACGGCGAGGGAGACCACTCCCTGGGCATGCCCATCCGACGGCACGATCACATCCAACGTTAAGGACACACAAAATGCCCAAGATGAAGACCAAGAGTGCGGTCAAGAAGCGCTTTAAATTGACCGGCTCCGGCAGGCTGAAAGCTGGAGTAGCGAAGAAACGCCACAACCTGGGTTGCAAATCGCAAAAGATGAAGCGCACCTCGCGGCGCACGTTCGTGGTGGATGCGTCCAACACGCCCGCGCTGAAGCGTTACATGCCCTACGGCTGATCAGCACACCCCAGGAGAATCACAATGGCTCGTGTCAAACGGGGCGTCACCAAGCGCGCCCGCCACAAAAAAGTCCTCAAGGCCGCCAAAGGTTATGTCGGCCGCAGTTCGAAAACCTATAAGACCGCCAAGCATCACCTTGAGCATGGCATGCAGTTCGCCTATCGCGACCGCCGCCGTAAGAAGCGTGATTATCGCGGTCTTTGGATTCAACGCATCAATGCCGGCGTGCGGGCATTCGGCATGACGTACTCGCGATTTATCAACGGGCTCAAGAAAGCCGGCGTGGAATTGGACCGCAAGATTTTGTCCGACCTCGCCGTGCGCGATCCCGACACTTTCGCGGGCCTGGTGAAACAGGCTCAAGCGGCCCTTTAAAGCGCATCTGGTTCGGTTGAACGAACATCTCCGCTGGCAACGGCGGGAACGCGAAGCAAGGGGCCGCCGGCAGGCAGCCCCTTTTGCTTTTGTTGTGATGCAACGCGATGACGACGGAACACATGAACGAGATCGATCAACTGCGCGCTGAGGTCCTGGCTGCGGTCAATGCTGCTAGCGATATGGCCGCGCTTGAGAACGTGCGCGTCGAAGCCCTGGGCAAGAAGGGCCGTGTCACGGGCCTGATGAAGAACTTGGGCGGCATGGACCCTGAGGCGCGGAAAACTGCAGGCCAAGCGCTAAACACGCTCAAGAGCGAGATTGAAACCGCCATTGGTGCGCGGCGGACAAGCCTTGAGGCCGCCGCACTGGATGCCAAGCTTGCCCACGAAAAAATGGACGTGACGTTGCCGGTGCGCCCGGAGGCGAAAGGCTCGCTTCACCCCATTGGCCAAACCATGGACGAGATGGCGGCGATTTTCGGGGCCATGGGTTTCACGGTCGCTGAAGGCCCTGATGTGGAGGATGACTTCCACAACTTCACCGCGCTCAATTTCCCGCCCGGTCACCCGGCGCGTGAAATGCATGACACATTTTTCCTGCCACCCGCACCCGATGGGAATCGCTACTTGCTGCGCACGCACACATCACCCGTGCAAATCCGCACCATGATGGGCGCGAAGCCGCCGATCCGCGTCATCATTCCCGGGCGCACCTACCGCTGTGACTACGACATGACGCACACGCCCATGTTCCACCAAGTCGAAGGCCTGGTGATCGACACCGTGACCCACATGGGCCACTTGAAGGGCTGCGTGCAAGAATTCGTGCGCACGTTCTTTGGCGTTGACGATTTGACCGTCCGTTTTCGCCCATCTTATTTCCCATTCACCGAGCCCTCGGCGGAAATGGATATCGGCTGTTTGCGGGCAGGTGGCGAACTGAAGATCGGTAATTTCGGCGACTGGCTGGAAATTTTGGGCTGCGGCATGGTGCATCCCAATGTGCTGAAGTCTTGCGGATTGGACCCCGAGGTTTACCAAGGCTTCGCCTTCGGCATGGGCGTCGAACGATTGGCGATGTTGAAGTATGGCATTCCCGACCTGCGCACGTTCTTTGAATCCGACCTACGTTGGCTGCGTCATTACGGCTTCGCGGCGCTGGATGTGCCCTCGCTGACCGGGGGGCTGAACCGATGAAGTTCACCCTCTCATGGTTGAAAGACCATCTCGACACAACGGCCAACGTCGATGAGATCGCCACCAAGCTGACCGCGATTGGACTTGAGGTTGAGTCGCTTGAGGACCCGGCGAAGAACCTCAGCGCGTTCATTGTTGGGCATGTTTTGCAAGCCGATAAGCACCCCAACGCCGACCGCTTGAAGCTGTGCAAGGTGGCAACCGGCACCGAAACATTGCAAGTGGTGTGCGGCGCGCCCAATGCCCGCGCTGGGCTGAAGGTCGTGCTGGCGCGGCCCGGCGATGTAATTCCCGAAAGCGGTGAGAAGCTGAAAAAAGGTGCGATTCGCGGCGTCGAAAGCCAAGGCATGATGTGCTCGTCGCGCGAACTCAAGCTGGGCGACGATCACGACGGTATTATTGAATTGCCCGACAGTGCCGTGGTTGGGGCGCCCGTCACGAGTGCGTTGAAGCTTGATCCCGTGATTGAAATCAACCTCACGCCCAACCGCGTCGATGCATTGGGCGTGCGTGGTGTGGCGCGGGACTTGGCCGCAGCAGGCTTGGGCAAGCTCAAGACCATGAAGGATGCGGCGGTGGCGGGCACGTTCCCGGCATCGCGCCAAATCGCCATGGGTGTGCCGTCCGATCAGGCGCACAAATGCCCGCAGTTCGTGGGGCGCACGATCAAGGGCGTCAAGAACGGCCCCAGCCCCGCATGGTTGCAAGATCGCCTCAAGGCCATTGGCTTGCGCCCTGTCTCGGCCTTGGTGGATATCACGCAATACCTGACCATCGACCTAGGCCGCCCCCTGCACGCCTTCGACGACGCAAAGTTGCGGGGTGATGTGGGCCCACGCTTGGCCAAAACTGGTGAGACCCTCGCCGCGCTCAACGGCAAGACTTACACGCTTGATTCCGAGATGGTGGTGATCGCCGACGAGGCGGGTGCGCAAGGTATTGGCGGAGTCATGGGCGGCGAGCCGACCAGTGTGTCTGACGTCACGACAACGATCTTTTTGGAATCAGCACTGTTCGATACGTCGAACATCGCGGCCACGGGGCGTAAGCTTGAGATCAATTCCGATGCCCGCTATTGCTTCGAGCGCGGCGTAGATGCGGCCTCTGCTGTTTCAGGCACCGAGATTGCCACGCGTATGATCATCGATGTCTGCGGTGGTGAGGCCTCGCAGCTTGTCATCGGTGGGGCCGCGCCCAAGCCAGCATCAGCTATTTCATTCGACCCGGCCCGTGTCGCCAAGCTCGGCGGTGTGAACGTGCCTGAAGCAGAAATGAAAAGTATTTTCGAACGCCTGGGCTTCACAGTTTCAGCTACAGCAACCCCCTGGCAAATCACGCCGCCGTCGTGGCGCTCGGATGTGAGCGTGTGGCAAGACCTAGTGGAAGAGGTGTTGCGCATTCACGGTTACGACAACATCGCCGCCGTACCGATGCCCCGCCCGGCCATGCCCAAACCTGCGTTGAATGCCAAGCAGCGCCAAGTGGGTTTGGTGCGCCGCGCGTTAGCATCACGAGGCCTGAACGAAACCGTCACTTGGTCGTTCTTGGCCAAAGCACACGCAGATCTTTTCGCCAATAAGGCCGTGACGGTTCCCTTGGCCAACCCGATTAGCGCCGACCTTGACGTGCTTCGCCCGTCCATCGTGCCGAATTTGATTGCGGGTGCGGGGCGCAATGCGGCGCGCGGATTGAGCGATGTGGGTCTGTTCGAGATCGGCCCGCGTTTCGAGGGCTTCAAGCCCGGCGAACAAACATTATTAGCCGCAGGCATTCGCACGGGTCACACCACCGCGCGCCATTGGGCGGGCACGCGGCGCGCCGTCGATGCCATGGATGCAAAAGCCGATGCGATCGCGGTTTTGGAAACGGCAGGCGTGTCGGCGAGTGGCATCCAAACCAGTGTTGGCCCCGAAAACGGCACGCCCGATTGGCTGCATCCGGGCCGCAGCGGAACCTTGAAGCAGGGTAATCAAGTGTTGGCCTGGTTCGGCGAGATGCACCCACGCGTGTTGACGGCTTTAGACGTCAAGGGCCCGGTCGTGGCCTTTGAAGTAGCGCTTGAGCGAATTCCTGAAGCGAAAAAGAAAACCGGCACGGCACAGCCGTTATTGAAGGCCTCACCTTATCAGCCAGTCGAGCGCGACTTTGCCTTTGTGGTTGATGGCGACGTGAGCGCCGAGGCCATTCTGCGCGCCGTAAAAAATGCCGAGCGGGAGCTGATCACCAATATCGGGCTGTTCGATGTCTATGAGGGCCCCAATGTAGGTGCGGGCAAGAAGTCAGTCGCTATTACCGTGACCTTGCAATCCAAAGACGCGACCCTAGCCGATGAGCAAATCGAGGCGGTGGCCAAGAAAATTGTGGGCGCGGTTGAAAAAGCGACCGGCGCGCAGTTACGGGCATAGTGAATGACTGATCTGACGCACATTCGCAACTTCTCCATCGTCGCGCACATCGACCACGGCAAATCCACGCTGGCCGACCGACTGATTCAGCGCTGCGGCGCGGTGGCCGAGCGCGACATGAAAGAACAAATTCTCGACTCGATGGATATCGAGCGCGAACGCGGCATCACCATCAAAGCGCAGACGGTGCGCCTGACCTACATAGCCAAAGACGGTAAGACCTATCAGCTCAATCTGCTCGACACGCCCGGCCACGTGGACTTTGCCTATGAGGTCAGCCGGTCATTGGCCGCCTGCGAGGGTTCGCTGCTGGTGGTGGACGCGAGCCAAGGCGTGGAAGCGCAAACTCTGGCCAACGTTTACCACGCGCTTGATGCGGGGCACGAAGTCGTGCCGGTGCTGAACAAAGTCGATTTGCCTGCCGCAGAGCCCGAGAAAGTCCGCCAACAAATCGAGGATGTGATCGGGCTTGATGCCTCGGGTGCCGTGCTGTGCTCGGCCAAGACCGGCATTGGCATCGACGATGTGCTGGAAGCCCTGGTCACCCGCCTGCCCGCCCCCACCGGCGAACTGGACCAGCCCTTGAAAGCGCTGCTAGTGGACAGCTGGTATGATTCCTACCTGGGCGTGGTGATCTTGGTGCGCATCAAAGATGGTGTGATTAAGAAGGGCAGCAAGATCAAGTTCATGTCCAATAATTCGGCCTATCATGTTGATCGCATTGGATATTTTACCCCTAAAATGGCTGACACCCCCGACCTTAAGCCGGGTGAGCTGGGCTTCATTACCGCCAACATTAAGTCCGTAGCCGACTGTAAGGTGGGCGATACCATCACCGATGACCAAAAGCCTGCCACCGAAGCCTTGCCGGGTTTCAAGCCCAGCGTGCCGGTGGTGTTCTGCGGCCTGTTCCCCACCGACACCGCCCAGTTCGAAGCCCTGCGCGAAAGCCTTGCCAAGCTGCGTTTAAACGACTCGAGCTTTCACTACCAAACGGAAAGCAGTGCGGCACTGGGCTTTGGATTCCGTTGCGGGTTCCTGGGTTTGTTGCACATGGAAATTGTGCAAGAGCGTTTGGAACGCGAGTTCAATCTCGATCTCATCACCACGGCGCCGAGCGTTGTTTATCGCATTGAGACAACGTCGGGCGAAACGATGGAGCTGCATAATCCCGCCGATATGCCAGAGCCCAATCACATCGCCAAAATCGAAGAGCCGTGGGTGAAGGCAACGATACTGGTGCCCGATGAATTCTTGGGGCCCGTGCTAAAGTTATGCAACGACCGGCGCGGCGAGCAAGCCGACCTGACCTATGTCGGCAATCGCGCCATGACGATCTATCACATTCCGCTTAATGAGATTGTTTTCGACTTCTACGACCGCTTGAAGTCGATCTCACGCGGCTATGCGAGCTTTGATTACGAACTTGAAGGGTATCGCGAAGCCGATTTGGTGAAAGTCACCATTCTGGTGAATGGCGATGTGGTCGATGCGCTGTCATTTATGTGTCACCGCGGCCAGGCTGAATTCCGCGGGCGGCAGATTTGCGAACGCTTAAAAGACCTGATTCCACGCCATTTATTCAAGATTCCGGTGCAGGCAGCGATTGGCGGAAAAGTGATCGCACGCGAGACCATCAGCGCCATGCGAAAAGACGTTTTGGCGAAATGCTACGGCGGAGACGTGACGCGTAAACGCAAACTTCTCGATAAGCAGAAGGAAGGCAAAAAGCGAATGCGCCAGTTCGGCAGTGTCGATATTCCGCAGTCTGCATTCATCGCAGCGCTACGTATGCCGGAAAATTGAGCGGATATTTTTAAAGCGGAAGAATGTTCGAGGGACGGCGGCGGATGCGCCGTTTCCGAAACACGTGCGCCATCGACAAACCCATCACGCCGATCACCAACCACGCGGGCATGGCCATCACGCCAGCACCAAAGGCTGAAAATAATTCCGGCCAACGGGTCGCAGAGAATTCGGGAACTTGACCTGTCAACAATGTGAACACGTCAGAGGTGGCAAGGCCTGCATGTCCGCTGGCACCGAGCGCCATCACCGCTTCAGCTGAAGCAATAACGATGGCGACCACAACCAAGGCCCAGCCTAATGTGCGCCCAAACAACACGGGTACGCGTCCCTCAAGTCAGTTTTTTAGTTACCCAGAAGTCTTTAAAGTAGCTCCTAAGAGCTTAAAAAATCAATATGATTTAAGGTCATTTCGACAACAAACTAAATCGAGCAATAAAGTTCCGGGGACAGAATTCTCTAAGATTTCCACAGGGTTATACAAGCTCTAGCGGCGGGTCGGGGCATTTCCGATAGATCGTGTGGTTTGGGCCATGAGTTTTAGCTCGTGCGGCGCCCGACCAGAGCGCGCGGCTTAGACCGTCCCAATTCAGCTATTCGAGTTCTTTGGCGCAAAACCACTTCGCACTTTCAAGCAAAATGCCCTAGGTTCCGCCCTCCCAAAAAGGGACCCACGCGCCGGAGGGATGGCCGAGTGGTTGAAGGCGCACGCCTGGAAAGTGTGTATACCCCAAAAGGGTATCGTGGGTTCGAATCCCACTCCCTCCGCCATATTTCTTTGAAATATGTTTATTTATCAATGGTTACGCGGTTCTGAGTTATTCCTACCCATCCCTGTACCCATCCCACTGGCCCAGATGCAGGGGTACGGTGGGGGATGATTGCGCTGTTCAGGCAAAAGTCACCGGGTAATCACCGCGACCCAATACCCCCCACTTTATTTTCAGACCCCCGCCCAGGCTATTTGCGGTTACCCGCGCGCTCCGATGTGCGCCAAATTTTCCCAACTCGCGGATTTGATTGGTGTGGATATTTGGTATGGGAAAATGTGGATATTGGCGCAAGAATGATGGGTAGACAGCGATTGAGCCATTCAGGAACTCGCCATGTCGAACGCAATTAGAACTTTGCTGGTCGCTGCAATGATCGCCATGAGTTGCGGTGTGGCGAGCGCTGGGCCTTATGATGATGGCTTAGCCGCATACAATCGAGAGGACTGAGGCGGCATTGAGTCTATGGCGCCCCTTGGCAGACCAGGGTGATGCCTACGCCCAGTTCAATCTCGGCTTAATGTACTCCAAAGGTGAGGGTGTCACTGAGAACGACGCCGAGGCCGTGACTTGGTTTCGCAAAGCCGCAGACCAGGGTAATGCCATTGCCCAATTCAATCTCGGGAACATGTACGCCAAAGGTGCGGGTGTCACTGAGAACGATGCTGAGGCGGTGAAATGGTACCGCAAAGCTGCAGACCAGGGTGATGCCTACGCCCAGTTCAATCTCGGGAACATGTACGCCAAAGGTGAGGGTGTCACTGAGAACGATGCTGAGGCGGTGAAATGGTACCGCAAAGCTGCAGACCAGGGTGATGCCTACGCCCAGTTCAATCTCGGCTTAATGTACTCCAAAGGTGAGGGTGTCACTGAGAACGATGCTGAGGCGGCGAAATGGTACCGCAAAGCTGCAGACCAGGGTGATGCCAGTGCCCAGTCCAAACTCGGGTTCATGTACGGCACAGGTGAGGGTGTGCCTGAGAATTACGTTCAATGTGAAATCGCTTCCAATCTTGACCCCCTCTCAAAATCGGAACAACTCCTTGATTACGCCAGGAAATATAGCGATTAGGTGGGGTCACGTTTCGCGCGAAAGCTGACCCCTCCAATTTTGCCTATTTCCGAATGAGATCAATGATCTGC
>SHWP01000010.1 GCA_009693785.1 Rhodospirillaceae bacterium | reverse complement strand
ACAACTCATTGATCGCGCGTGGAAATACGCCGACTGGGTGGGGTCACGTTTCGCGCGAAAGATGACCCCTCTGATTCCGCATGTTTCCGAATGAGATCAATGGCCTGAGACACTTCAGGGGTGGGGTCATTGTTGGGCGCGATTTCACAAGCTAAGCGAACAGCAAGGCTGCAATGAGTTTATCCGCCGTGTGCTGTACCGCCGCCGATTTTTTCCAAGGTAGGTGGCTTGCCTAATGTGCCGATGGCCGTGGCTGCGCCGACATATGCAGCAGCGCAAACCAAGAGTGCGGTATCGTATGAACCCTCGATATCAAACAGGCGGCCCGCGATCACAGGCCCAAACCCGACAGCCAATTCAAACAAAATGAACTGCGCAGCATAGATCTGGCCATAAGACTTAAGGCCGAAATAGCGGCTGACGAGAAACGCGACGAGGTCGACTTCGGCTCCCGCAGCTAACCCTATAGTCACTGCCGAGACGCTCACCCATGTTAGATCAGGCAGTGTCGCCCGCATTAAAATCGCTCCGGCGCAGGGTAGTAGCACCAATGCGGCGCCTACGTAGGGTGCGTGAAACCTATCGACCAGGTAGCCCGTCAACAAACGGCCAACGATAATCGCAGCGCCGATGATTCCGGCTACTCCGACCGCGACTGCGGAAGTAATCCCCGCGTCAGTGAGCAGCGCCACAAAATGAACAACCAGGGCCGCAGTCGCACCGGTGACAAGCACATTGCCAACGCCAAGCTGCCAAAAATGCCTTGTCTTGAGCGATTCTTGAAGGGTGAAGCCCGTCAGAACAGGTGCCGAAGTGTCGACATGCTTCTCACCGCGCTCATAAAAGAACAACACCACAGGAATCAAAGCCACCGCAGTCACCGCCGCCAAGCCAAGATAGCCCGCACGCCAATCATACTGTGCAATGAGCGACCCAACGAAAGGAGGCATGAGCATTGCAGCAACGCCGGTGCCTGCCAAAGTCATGCCGAAGGCAAGGCCGCGCTTCTTGTCGAACCACGTGGCGACGCCGCGCGTCCATATGATGGGCGACGTGCCGCAACCCGCGAGAGAAAGAAGCACGAGCCCCAGATAGAAGGTGTAAATGTTGGCGGTGATCTGGGTCATGCCGACAAAAGCAACAGCTAGCAAACACAGGGAGATTATGCCGATCCTACGCACACCAAAGCGGTCCACGAACCGGCCAACGAACAGCGCTGTGACGATTGTGCCGAACACCAAGCACAGGGATGCAAGCGATACCTCTGCCCTGCTCCAACCGAAGGCCTTGGAGAGTGGAACAAGCAGTGTTCCTAGGCTGAATATCGGAGCGCCGATCAGGCCTACGCCGACTCCGAATGCCGCAGCCAACACGATCTTCCACCCCTGGCGGAATTCCGCTAATTCCGAGCTCATTGCTCGTACCCCCCTAGCTCAATCTAGATTTCACGCCGCCCGAAATAACCTCATAAGGTATTGATTTATAATGGTATTTTTAAGATAAAACGAACGCAAATATTCAAGCACCCTATCCCCATCAGACAACGAATTTGCAACTGCCACCAGAATGAGCGTTTCAACCTCGATCATATCGTCGGTGGCTAAGTACGATGTGAAAAACCCTCATTTTTTATCATCGTCATGGAACTGCTGTCGGAGGAGTTGCGGCGGTGAGATTCACAGCGGTACTGGCTATGGCAACCATAAAGCGCAAGTTTGTCGATCCAAGTCCAACCTTAACCCCATTTTCCAAGATTAAAGTCGATCTTTAAAAACCAAATTATCACGCGCACTTCATGCAACCTAGCATTTGTTGCAATTTTGCTGGGGGTAAGAATAACAAATCAACCCCCGCGCATTTGAACTTCACGGCTTTTTCGATAGCCGAGTGCCCGCACAGTGAGACGCCCTTCTTTTTTTGACGTAAGCTGAGGCGTGCCCCGGTAATATTTGTGGCGCACACGTTAATGGTTGCGGCGGCTATTCATTTATAAAAACCTAGCAGAGGAACTCCGATGAAAATCGCGATCCCCGATCTGATTTCAAATTCCTATTTTCCTGCAGCCGCTGCGGTTGAGCTTGGCTTCTTCAAGGCTGAGGGCCTCGATATGACGCTTGAGCTTATCTTCCCAATGGATAAGGCGCTTGAGGTGTTGCGGGATGGAAAAATCGATTTCGTCGGAGGGTCAGCGCACAGCGTTCCGTTCGCATTTCCTGGCTGGAAGGGGGCCAAGCTACTGGCTGGTCTGGCACAGAATATGTACTGGTTCCTGATCCTTCGCGCAGATCTCAAGGCCAAGAAGGGCGACATCAATGCGATCAAGGGTCTTAACATTGGCGCCGCACCGCTCGTCGAGTTGGGCCTTAAACGCATGCTCATCGAATCCGGCATCGACATAGAGCGTGACAAAGTGAAGATCGGGCCTGTCCCCGGCGCGTTCCTGGGTGAGAACAAAAATTTCGGTGTTGCCGCCGCCAAGGCTCTGCAAGCCGGACTCATCGATGGCTTCTGGGCCAATGGCATGGGCGCAGAGGTCGCTGTTCGCAGCGGCGCTGGAACCATGGTCATCGACGCCCGACGGGGTGATGGACCGCCCGGCGCGATTCATTACACCATGCCGGTGATGATCACGTCCGATGCAATGATTGCTCGCAACCCTGATGCTGTTGGGGCCGCCGTCCGTGCCCTCGTCAAGACTCAGCAAGCCCTGAAAGCCGATATAAGTCTGGCGACCAAAGTCGGCCGCAAGTTATTTCCTGCCGCCGAGGCAGAGCTGATCGCCGACGTGGTCAAGCGCGACCTGCCATTCTACGATCCCTCGATCTCGCATGAATTTGTCAAAGGAATGACGGCATTCCAATGGCACATGGGCTTGTTGAAAGAGGATGTCGGCTACGACGACATCGTTGCGACACAATTCAGCAAGTATTGGAAATCTTGATCGCTCAGCATCGTTAAGATAATTGCACACAGCTTTATCAGAGGGGGCGGTATGATCGTTCGCAATATTGCCGTGATCGTTGCGGCTTGGACCCTGCTATCGGCATATCCCGCGTCAGCGCAGTCATCTCAAACGTCCAAAGACTGCGAAACCTGCCCTGAGCTTGCTGCCGTGCCGGCAGGAAAATTTCAAATGGGAGACTTTACGGGCGCAGGTTTCACAACCGAAAGGCCGGTACGCACCATTACCTTCAGCAAACCCTTCGCTATAGGAATTCACGAAATTACGTTTGATCAGTGGGACGCCTGTGTCGCCGATGGTGGCTGTGGGCATAAGCCAGGAGACAATGGCTTTGGGCGCGCCAACCGGCCCGTGATCAATGTCTCATGGCAGGATGCCCGGCTGTACACTGCCTGGCTTTCGAAAAAGATGGGTAAGAAGTACCGCCTACCGACGGAAGCTGAATGGGAGTACGTGGCGCGCGCGGGAACCACGACAAATTATCCCTGGGGTGACGAGGCAGGAGCCGATCAGGCCAACTGCAGCAAGTGCGGTCCCGGCGCGGGCGAAAGTGGCCCGAAACCGGTAGGATCATTTAAAGCAAACTCGTTCGGCTTGTTTGACACCAGCGGAAATGTCGCCGAGTGGATTCAGGACTGTTATACCAACGATGGCATCGACGGAACCTATACCGGCCTGCCAACCAATGGCGCTGCCGCCCCGGAGCGTGATAGTTGCTTTCGTGTGATTCGCGGGGGCTCTTGGCGCGATGAGGCGCGTGCGGCGCGCTCATCCAGCCGCGATTGGCTACCAGAAGTGAATAGAAACGGTTATGTAGGATTCCGCGTTGTTAGATCCGCCGAATAAGCTCAACGGTCTTCACTTCATGGCGCGCGAATAAATAGTCGGAGCTTTATCGGCGCGGCCAGACAGCAGTTTTCCTTCGCCGTCATAGGTATTATCGAAGATCGAGAGGGCATCTGAGGTGATAAGCCAGCGTGCGTCGAACGACATGGCTTTGCCAGCATTCGATATGATCTTACACCCACCGCCCAATAGCGTGCCGGTGAGAAGCCCATTCTCGATGCGCCAGTGAAATGGGCACTTGCCACCGTACGCTGGGTCTATGCCTACTTCGCGCCAGAGTTCAGGCTTGAGGTGTAGGTCCGTGAAACGCTCCGCCGCCACAATGTTGCGCAACCACATGCGAATACCATTGGCAGTAGGGTCTTCTTCAAACACGGCCAGGCCCCGGGCGATAATCTTGCCATCGGGGCCGCCTGTGCGTTCCTGACGGTACAATACATGGGCGCCGATTTGCGGCGCCTCAATGCGGGCATAAACAACATGCCGGCGTTCGTGGCGTTGGGCCTCGGCCACACCCGCGGAAATTTCCCTTTCAACCGGCGCGGTTGTGACGTAGGTGCCGGGCACGGTCTCCATGACTTGGGCCATGGTTTCAGCCAAACTTGCTGCCTGTGCTGTTTGCGTGACTAAGAAAATCACGCATGCCCAGTGTGCGAACCTCAAAAATCTCATACTTGCCCCTTAAGACCCGTGCGTCACAATATGATAGATAAGAGATAAAGTGGAGACAGCCGTGACCGAGCAAAAACGCGATGCGTTAGGCTATCGTGCTAAAGTTGGGGTCCTTGTTCCTTCCACTAATACAATTGTCGAGTCAGAAATGGCTGCGCTTCAACCGCCGGGCGTTACCAATCACGTCGCGCGCATGCGCCGCGTTAAACGCCCTGTTCATGATCTTGAGCTTTATAAAGAATCTCTAGGCAAATCTGACGACCTGGATGGAACAATCCACCTGCTGATGTCGATAGAGCCCAACATCATCGTCTACGGTCATTCAGTCAGTGCATTCGTGGGCGGTATGTCCGGCGCCGTGGCTATGAAACGCCAGATGGAGACCGCTTCCGGCGGCGTTCCTGTGGTGCTTCCAGCGTTCGCGATCCTGAAAGCGCTTGAGACAATTGGCAACCCCACCAAACTTGCAATCCTCACGCCGTGGCTGCCGCCAGGCGATGAAATCTGCAAAGCATTCTTCACCGAATGCGGTTACGATGTGCTCGCGATCAAGGGGCTCAAACACCTCACGCCGCTCGACATCGCCACCGCTACCCCTGAGTTGCTCAATGCCACCGTTGACGAGATCAACAGTCCCGATGTGGAGTGCATCATTAAGGTTGGCACCAATTCATCCATGGCCCGGTTGGTGGCTGACATGGAACGGCGGCTTGGCAAACCCGTGCTCACGGTGAATGTCGTTACCTATTGGGCGGGTCTGCGCGCGCTTGGTATTGCCGATAAATTGCGCGGCTACGGCCGTCTAGCCGAGAATTATTAAGACTAAAGCGAACCTTAACCTCAGGAGACGTAAATGTCTGTCTATCAAGTGGCGTTGGTGAAGGTCACCAATCGAACCCCCGGGTTCATGGAATACGTGAAAAAGTCGGCGGAAATACTTGCTAAATATGGCGCGGAGTATGTCGTACGCGGCCCTGCCCATACTGTTTTTGAGGGCGATTATCTCAGCGGCCGCTCGGTGATTATTTCAAAATGGCCATCGATAGAAAAAGCCAAAGAGTTCTGGAATTCCGATGACTACAAAAACGTCAAACCATTGCGGGATGGGTCGGGTATCTACGATATAGGCCTATTCACAGAGGTGCCGAAGTAGCCCTTTCATGACGATTTAACTGGAGAGCGTGGATGCCACGTTATTTGGCCGGTATCACGGGAACGATGCCCGATGGTTCGTCAAACCCGATTTCAACCGCGATCCGCGCGGGAGATTTCATATTTATCTCGGGGCTTATACCCAAGGATGAGGAGGGGCAAATTGTTAAGGGCGATATTACCCATCAAGCCCACGCGGTTATGAAACGATTACAAATAACGGTCGAGAAGGCCGGATGCAGGATGGATGATATCGTCAAGTGCACGGTGTGGCTCACTCATAGCGAGGACTTCACTGAGTTCAACCGCGTTTATGCGTCGTATTTCGAAGAGCCGTACCCCGCGCGCTCTACCCTGCGGGTGGATTTACTCGTGCCCGGCGCGCGAATCGAAATTGAGGCGGTATGCCATAAGCCACGATCCCGGGTTTATCCGCATACCTACGGCTAGTCTTCGTTAGGTTAAATGCCGTGCCAGCATATATACAGGCCGTCGACGCAATCTTGATTATCCAGGCGGGCATCGCAAGACGAGGTGGCGTTAAAAGAGTCGAGAATGGAACGACGGTTGTTTGTAAGGGTTAAGCGATGAATGGATTGAAATTCCTCAGTTACGAACACACTCATGGCACAGCGTTTGGGGCCGTCGTTGACGATCAAATCGTTGATTTGTCGGATGTGGGCCCGTCGTTGAAGGCAGTCCTTACGACTGGGCCGCTCGATAATTTGCATGCGGTCGTCGCTGGGCGTAAACCCAGCGCGCGTCTCGACCAGGTGGTGTTGCATCAAGTTGTGCCCGACGCCGCGCGCATCATTTGTGTTGGCAAAAACTACCGCGATCATGCCGCCGAAATGGGCGGCGAAGTGCCGAAAAACCCCAACCTATTCATCCGTACGCCGCAGTCCTTGGTCGGGCATAAGCAGTCCATCGTTTGCCCGACCGCCTCGGTGCAATTTGATTATGAAGGCGAACTGGCCGTGATTATTGGCCGGGGCGGGCGGCGCATCTCAAAGGACAAAGCGTTGTCTTATGTGGCTGGATATAGCTGTTTCATGGACGGCAGTATCCGCGACTTTCAAAAGCACTCTTTTACGGCGGGCAAGAATTTTGATTCGTCCGGGGCGTGCGGACCCTGGTTGGTGCCATCCGCACAGGTACCCAACCCACATGCCCTGCGTCTAGTCACGCGCGTCAACGGCGCAGTTATGCAAAATGCCAGTACGGCGGAGATGATCTATTCCGTTGCCGATATTATTGAATATATCTCGGCTTTCACACACCTTGAGCCCGGTGACGTTATCGCCACTGGAACGCCCGCAGGCGTGGCTGCGGGCCGCAACCCGCCGCCGTGGCTGAAGGCGGGCGACCGGGTTGAGGTGGAAATCGAGCGTATCGGCATTCTCTCCAATACAGTGATTGCCGAAGTCGCCTAGATCGTTTTCACTCCGGCCATGGGCCGTTATCGACTTCTCATACCACTCTTTGCGGCGCTGGCATGGATCATGCCAAGCCGCGCCGAAAGTATTTTGCAACTAGCATTACCTGAGCTGCCGGCGAAGCTCGATCCCCATCAAGCTGTCCGCGTAGCAGAGCATATATTGGCACGAGAATTGTTTGTTGGCCTTGTCACTTATGATGCCGCGGGCAACTTGGTGCCAGGCCTTGCCGAAAGTTGGACGGTGAGCGCCGATGGCCGCACCTATGCATTCATTTTGCGTTCTGGCCTTGAGTGGTCCGACGGTAAGCAGATCGACGCCACAACCATCGTCAAAGGTTTTGAACACGCGCTAGATCCTGCCCATCTTGTTCCATTCGTCGCGCAACTACTGATCATCAAGAATGCTGACTTGTTCCGGTTGGGCACGTTGCCGCATGGCGAAGTCTTGGGCGTCATTGCGCGCGACCGGCGCACAGTCGAGATTCAACTGATCGCGCCATCGCAACGTTTCTTGCACGTGTTGGCGCAACCACTGGCTGCGCCGCTCCCGCTTCATCGCATCGCAGAGCTTCAAGACGCATGGGCAAGCCCATTTATTGTGACGGGAAATGGCCCCTTCATGATTTCACCTCGTGGCGATCGATATGCGCTCAAACGCAACCCGCGATTCTTCGATGCGCGCAATGTCATTTCTGACCGTATTGATATTGACGTCATTGCCACGGTTCCCCGGGCGCTGGATGCCGTACAACATGACAAAGTCGCTCTTGCATTGGGTTTTGCTGCCGAACCCCACGATTCTCGCACGAAGGATCGAGGACTGATGACTGGAGATATTTTGCAAACGTATAGTTTGCTGATGAATACGAGCCAGGCGCCGTTTGATAAACGCGAGGTGCGCCACGCGTTGGGCATGGCAATCGATCGTGATGATTTAATCAAATCACACCGTCTCACCGATGCACAACCGGCGTACAACGTGGTTCCTGCGCCAGCGTATTCGCCATATCGTGCGCCCTATGCAAAACTTGAACCGGCAGCCCGCCGGATCGTCGCCGAAGCATTGTTATTGGATACCGATGCACACGGTGCCGCACCGATTCGATTTGCCCACCCAGTCGGCAAGGTTCACGCGGCACTCGCGGAATCAATCGCGAAGACATGGAAAGAACTAGGCTTTGCCGTCGATCTGATTGCACGCGCAGACGCAGATCACGAGCAAGCCGTTTTAAATGGCGACTTCGACGTTGCGGTTGCCCCTGATTGGCGTAGTAGTACGGGGGTCGAGGCTTATTTATTTCCCTTTAGTCAAGGGGCTGGCCCTTGGCATGCCGCACGTTATCGCGAATTAGAATTCGATGAGCGGTTGGTCGCAGCCGATATCGAGATCAATCAAGAGCATTACCTCAGCCAGCTTCGTGAGGCGGAAGGCGTTTTGATCGAGGACCAGGCTGTTTGGCCCATGTTTTTTTATCCAGCCGCTGTTATTGCATCCGAGGCCTTTCCTGGGCTTGTCGTGAACACTTCGGGCATACACCCCCTTCGCTTTATCGCACCGCCAAGCCACTAAAAATTTTAGCTGAGGCTCCTCTTGGCGTTCCTTGAACAGGTCACTATGGTCTAGCGTTGCGGCCAGTCTATTGGCTGGAGGCCCATGATAAGGGAAGGGGAGGGCTCATGCTATCGTTCGTCGCGCGGCGGTTGCTGATCGCCATTCCCACATTATGGGCGATCATCACCGTATGTTTCTTCCTCATGCGCGCGGCTCCTGGCGGGCCCTTTGATGGCGAGGCCCCTGTGCCTCCCGAAATTCTGGCTAATCTACGGGCGGCCTACCACCTCGATAAGCCCGTCATGCAACAGTACATCTCGTACATAGCTGATTTGGCGCACGGGAATTTCGGACCGTCGTTTAAATACAAAGACTTCACAGTCACCGAACTGATTGCTCAGGGGTTTCCCATTTCCGCGCAAAACGGGCTTTCGGCAATTTTGCTGGCTATTTTTATCGGCGTCCCGTTTGGAATTTTGGCAGCGCTTCGGCAAAACAGTGCCAGCGATTACTCGATCATGGGCGTGGCCATGACGGGCATTGTTGTGCCCAGCTTTGTCATGGCACCGATCTTGATTTTAATCTTCGCCATCGGCCTGAAAGACACACCCTTCCAACTTCCCGCCGGAACGTGGGAAGGGGGCGCGATTAAACACCGCATCTTACCGGTCTTCTGTTTATCGCTAGTTTATATCGCTTACCTCGCACGCATTACCCGCGCCAGTATGATCGAGGCCTTGCGCCAAAACTATGTGCGTACCGCGCGCGCCAAGGGCCTTCCATTCCGCCAGGTCGTAGTGCGCCATGCGCTGAAAACCGCGCTTGTGCCGGTGGTGACATTCCTTGGCCCCGGCATCGCCTTCTTATTGACCGGCTCCATGGTGATCGAGACAATCTTCCAATTGCCAGGTATCGGTCGGTATTTCGTTCAGGGCGCGCTCAACCGCGACTATACGCTTGTCATGGGCGTTACCATTCTCAGCGCCTCCCTGATCATTCTCATGAATATTGTTGTCGATGTGGTTTATGGCTTTCTCGACCCCCGAGTGCGCTATGACTGAGGGCGCATCATGAGCGGGATAAATCTTGCATCACCCCACGGCGCCGCACTAACGGCTGCGCAAGATGTTGAGGGCCGCAGTCTGTGGCAAGATGCCTGGCGCCGCTTGCTTGCCAATCGCGCGGCTTTGGCCAGTTTGATCGTATTGATAGTCGTCGCGCTGGCATGCTTCATCCTGCCGTCGTTTCTGCCCTGGAGCTACGAGCAAATCGACTGGGAGCGGATGGAAGCCAACCCGCCCAGTATTGAAACGGGCCATTACCTTGGCACCGATACACTGGGGCGTGACCTCTTGGCCCGAGTACTCTTTGGCGGCCAGATCTCCTTGACTGTGGGCCTTCTCGCAACGTCGGTCGCATTGCTGATCGGTGTCATGATTGGGGCTGTGGCAGGCTTTATTGGCGGGCGTGTCGATCAAGTCCTGATGCGCTTTGTTGACCTGATGTACGCCGTACCGCTGACATTCTTTGTGATCATCTTGATGGTCTTGTTCGGGCGAAATTTCATCCTTATGTTTTTGGCCATCGGCTGCATCGAATGGCTGACCATGGCGCGTATCGTGCGCGGCCAAACCCTTACCCTAAAAAATAAAGAATTCATCGAGGCCGCCCGCGCGGCAGGGGGCTCTACGTCGTCGATCATTGCGCGTCACATTTTACCCAACGTGCTAGGCGTCGTGATCGTCTATGTCACGCTCACCATTCCCCAGGTGATCTTGATTGAAAGCTTTCTCAGCTTTCTTGGTCTTGGCATTCAAGAACCCATGACAAGCTGGGGTATGCTTATCAACGAAGGCGCTGCGGAAATGGAGTCGACACCACGCAGTTTGTTGGTTCCCGCGGGGCTGATGACCTTGGCGCTGTTTTGTTTCAACTTCCTGGGCGACGGCTTGCGCGATGCCCTCGACCCCAAAGAGCGCTAAAGTTTCATGCCCATTCTCGATATTCGTAATCTCAATGTGCGCTTCGCCACGCAAGATGGCGAGGTCTCGGCCGTCAATGATGTCTCCTTGAGCGTTGAAAAGGGCGAGTGTCTAGGCATTGTGGGCGAGTCCGGGTCAGGCAAAAGCCAAACCTTCATGGCCGCCATGGGGTTGCTGGCCGCTAATGGCCGCGCGAACGGTGAGATTCTCTTTGATGGCGCAAATTTAGTGGGCGCCAGTGAAGATGCGTTTAACACGGTGCGCGGCAACCGCATGAGTATGATCTTCCAAGACCCCATGACCTCGCTGACGCCGCACATGAAGATCGGCCGGCAATTAGCCGAGGTGCTCGTTCATCATCGTGGGGCGAGTGTAGTCGAGGCGCGTATTCAGTCGCTTGCCATGCTCAAGCGTGTGCAAATCCCCGAGGCCGAACGGCGGCTCGATATGTATCCCCACGAACTGTCGGGAGGTTTGCGCCAGCGCGTGATGATTGCCATGGCGCTGCTCTGCAGCCCCGAGGTGATCATCGCTGACGAGCCCACCACCGCGCTCGATGTGACCGTACAAGCCCAGATTCTCGATATTATTCATGATGTGAAGGAGCGCCTGAAAACCGCTGTGGTCTTGATCACCCACGATCTGGGCGTGGTCGCAGGTTTGGCCGACCGCGTTGCTGTGATGTATGCCGGGCGCATTGTCGAGGTTGGCGATGTGGGCAGTATTTTCAGCGATCCGCGCCACCCCTACACCAAGGGTCTGTTGGCCTGCACGCCCCGGTTAGACGATGCACGGCAAGGCATTATGACGACGATTCAAGGTCAGCCGCCGAATTTACAACGCTTACCATCGGGCTGTTCGTTTCATCCGCGCTGCTCGTACGCAGCAGAGCGCTGCGCGAATGAACGCCCCGCACTCGAAATCTATGGGCAGGGCCGTGCCAGGGCGTGTTTCAAAGACTTGAAAGCGGCATGATGACCCAGCCGTTCCTGCAAATTCGCGACTTGAAGGTGCATTTTCCTGTCCGCACGGGAGGCCTATTTTTTGGCGACTACACGGCACTCAAAGCCGTCGATGGCATCAGCTTTGACCTTAAAGCGGGCGAGACACTAGGTGTCGTTGGCGAGTCGGGGTGCGGCAAATCAACGCTCGGCCGCGCCGTGCTGCAGCTTGTGCCTGCCACGTCAGGCGCGGTGTCATGGCTGGGCTGCGACCTGACCCAACAGGACAAAAACGAAATCAAGAAATGCCGCCAAGAACTGCAAATCGTGTTTCAAGACCCTCTCGCCAGTCTCGACCCGCGTATGACGGCTGGCGATATCATTGCCGAGCCCTTACGCAATTACTTCCCAGCCATGTCCAATTCCGAGCGCACCGCCAAAGTGCAAGACATGATGGCCAAGGTCGGGCTTCTGCCCGGCATGGTTAATCGCTACCCTCATGAATTCTCTGGCGGGCAATGCCAGCGGATCGGTATTGCGCGCGCGATGATTCTGAAACCCAAGCTTATCGTTTGCGATGAGCCAGTCTCGGCCTTGGATGTATCGATCCGCGCGCAGGTGATCAATCTGCTCATGGATTTACAGAAAGACTTTAACCTTTCGCTGATTTTCATAAGCCATGACCTTGCCGTGGTGCGCCATATCAGCCACCGGGTCTTGGTGCTGTATCTGGGCAAGGTGATGGAACTGGCCGAACGCGAATCGCTTTATCGCGCGCCGCGTCATCCTTACACCCAGGCCCTCATGGCAGCGGTGCCCATACCCGATCCTGACAAGGAACGCGCCAAAAAGCGCGTGATTCTCACTGGCGATCCGCCATCACCGCTCAACCCGCCATCGGGCTGTGTATTTCGTACGAGATGTGGCCAAGCAAACGAACGCTGTGTACAAGAAATTCCGTTGCTCGAAACAGCCTCGGTAGGCCACGAAGTATCCTGCCACCATTGGCGCAATACTTTGGAAAACAGAATATGACTCCCGCTGATGATCCGCCGCTCTACTATTCCAGCCACGTGTTTTGCTGCACCAATGTGCGCCCCGAGGGCCATCCTCGCGGAAGTTGTGCGCGCAAGAATTCCGTCGAGTTGCGCGACTATATGAAAGACAAAGCCAAAGCATTGGGCCTTAAGGGTATCCGCATCAATGCATCGGGGTGCTTGGATCGCTGCGAATTGGGCCCAAGCATGGTGATCTACCCTGATGGCGTATGGTACCGCTACACCAGCCAAGCCGAGGTCGACGAAATCTTGGAAACGCACGTCAAAAAAGGCGAGCGCGTCGCGCGTCTGATGATGAAGCCGGAAGATGGGCCAACCAAGAAAGCCGACTGAGTCTTACGCGATGGCCGCAGCCTCGCGGGCCATGGTGATCAGCGACGAGTTCATCAAGAACGCCTTGTGGCGCTTAGGGTCCTCGGCAGTGCGGCGGAGTTCCTCGAAACGGGCGTTGGCGGCAGCCTTATCCTTCGCCTGTAGTGTTTCCTTGTTTTGAATGGATTGCGCCTGCACGTATTTTTGCGCGAGCGGCCGGCGCTGGCGGTCATAGCGGTCAAAGATCGACTCATCCGCCTCGCCTCGCCAAACCTTGCCAACCTTTTCGGCTAAGTTAAGCCCGTCACCGATACCTGAATTCATGCCCATACCGCCCAGGGGATTGTTGATATGCGCCGCATCGCCCGCCAGCATGGCCCGGCCTTTACGGAACGCCGCCGCGACGCGCTGATGCACGGTGTAGAGATTACGGTGAACAATCGCGGTATCGCGCGCGTAGGGAAAGCAATAGTCGTAGCGGGCGCGAATCCAATCGTCTGATGTCACGACTTCTTCTGGCTCGCTGCCCATCACGGGAAAGAGATTGCGCCACATCCCCTTGCCGTCGGGCCCTGGAATCTTAAACACCGAGCACCATTGTTCAGAGTCGGCGATGTAGTTGCGGTAGCGATAATTGTCGGCCTTTTCAAAATCGAACAAAGTGGCGACAATAATAAAACGCTCCTCCCACGTGAACCCGGGAAAATCAATCTCTTGCGATTTGCGCACGAAACTGCGCCCGCCATCGCAGCCGATAACATAACGTCCGCTCCAATCCTGCCGAGCGCCGTCCGGCGTTTCGGTGACAACACGCACTTGGTCAGCTCCATTGTCGATAGCGACAATCTTATGTTCGCGGCGGAGCGCAAAATCAGGGAAAGCCTTCAGCATGTCCTGTGCAATGGCGACAGTTTTGTGTTGTTCCAGTTGCACCGCGTAAGGGTGATTGGTCTCGCCTACCAGTCGGCCAAAATCGAACTCTGCGAATACCTCGTTGGTTTCACGGTATCGATATTGGAAGTATTGGGCTTTCAATCCCTGCTCGATAATCACGGGCGTCATGCCCACGCTATCGAGTAAATCGAGAGTCGAGGAATGAGTGGTGGCTGCGCGGTGCGCCGTGGGCGTTTCTTTGTCGGTCTCGAACTGCAATACCGGAATACCTTGCCGCGACAAGGCCAACGCCGTGATGCTGCCAACGGGGCCTGCTCCGGCAATGATGACGCAATTGGATTTAGTCATGGGTTACATCAAAACATGAATAGCTTTGGATTGAGTATAGCTCAGCAGTTCTTCCAAAGCTTCCTCGCCGCCAAGGCCTGAGTTTTTCACACCCCCAAAGGGCAGCCCAACAAAGTGCATGACCGAGCCGTTGATGGCGACCACACCAGATTCAATCCGTTTTGCGGTATTCAGTGCCACAGTAATGTCATTGGTGAAAATCCCTGCGGTAAGGCCGTATTGCGTCGCATTGGCCATGGCAATAGCCTCTTCGGTGGTTTTCCACTTGCTGATCGCCATCACGGGGCCAAATATTTCCTCGCGGCCCACGGTCATATCTGGGCTGACATTGGCAAAGACCGTGGGCTCTATCCAATAGCCGCGCTTGAACGCTTCACTCTTGGGCCGCCCGCCACCGGTCACAAGTTTGGCGCCTTCATTCCTTCCTTTGTCGATGAAGCTCATCACGCGCTTGTAATGGCCAGCCGAATTCACCGGGCCCATCTCGGAAGAGGGATCCAAGGGATCGCCCAGTTTTAAGGCTGCCACCTTAGCGCGAGTGAGTTCAACCGCCCGGGCATAGAGCGATTCATGCACCAGGAGCCGGCTTGTAGAGCCGCAACTTTGCCCTGCCCACGAGAAGTTCATACCTGACACCGCCGCGGTAACGGCTTTTTCCACATCGGCGTCAGGGAAGACGAGCAGGGGGTTCTTTCCGCCCAATTCTAAACTTACGTGCTTGACAGATGTCTCGGCGGCTGCGCGTTGGATCGCAAGGCCCGTGGCCACCGAGCCTGTGAACCCAATGCGCCTGACGTTAGGGTGGCGCACCAAGGCATCGCCCACGGGCATGCCGTAGCCCGAAACAATATTCACTACGCCCGGCGGCAAAACCTCGGCACAGACCTGCCCCAAAAGGTGCCCAGAAAGCGGGCTGGTCTCTGGGGTTTTCAACACCACCGTGTTTCCCGCCATCAGTGGCGCGGCCAAGTGGGCGCCTGCGAACATAAAGGGATGGTTGAAGGGCACGATGCGCGCCACCACGCCATAGGGCTCACGTAATGTAAAATGAAGGCCCGTGGATGTGGCTGGAACCGTATCGCCCTTCATCTCGGTGCCAAGCCCCGCAAAGTATTCCAAGTACCCAGCGGCGATCTCCACATCGGCGCGCAATTTAGCAATCGTGTTGCCCGTATCTGTGGCCTCCATGACCAGGATTTCCTGCGCTCTGGCGCGAAAGCCCGCCGCCGCTTTGCGCAGCAACGCTGCCCGTTCCCAAATCGACTTGGCGTTCCAACCGGGCTGCGCTTGGGCTGCGGCATCGACCGCGCGGCCGACATCCTCTTTCGTTCCGGCAGGCGCACGGCCGATCTCGTCCTCGGTTGCGGGATTAACCGAGGTGATCCATTCCTTGCTACTGGCGGCAGTGAACACACCGCCGATCAGCATCGGCCGGTCGCCGAAGTGGTGGCCCATTCTGACCGATCCTTGTTGCTAGCGCAGATGTTTGGCTAGGAACGCCAAGGTGCGCTCATCGGCCTGTTTGGCGCAAGACGCATCGAACCAATTTCCGCCGGGATTGGCAAAAGCGTGATTGGCCTCATAAAAATTCAAATCTAATGGCTTGCCAATTGTTTTCATGTTGGCGGCGAAACGCTCAACAGAATCTTTTTTAACGATCCGGTCTAAATTTCCAAAATGGCCTAATACTGGGCCCTTAAGCTTGGATAAATCTTCTGGCGCCCGATCAACGCCACCATAATAAACCACGGTCGCATCCACCGGTGTCGCGATGGAGGTGTTCAACGACCATCGCCCGCCGAAGCACCAACCCACGGTACCAACTTTGCCCGTGCAATCTTTGTTTGCTCGCAGCCACTTCACCCACGCCACGGCGGTTTCTTCCACCCTGGTCTTGTTCAGAAACATCATGCGCAGCATCGCCGATAAAAACCCGCCGGCTGTCTTGCCTTCCATCAAATCCGCGGCGATGGTCAGATAGCCTTGGTTGGCATTGGTCGCGGCCAGCGTTTTGAATTCATCGGTGAGGCCTTTGAAGGCATGAAATATGACTAAGCTCGGCGCGGGCAATGTCGTGGGCCGTGCCATCACGGCAGAGATCGTTCGCCCACCGATTGTGGTGGTGACTGTTTCAAGCCTTGCGGCAATATCGGTATTCAGCGCCATGGTCATCTCTCCTCATATCTCAAAAACATACGCCCCGTTTAGGTCAGGCCAACGGGGCGTTTTTGGGCGTCCGAGGTGCGGAATGCATTTTTAGCGGTCATCCAACAAGAATTGTGGAAATTCCGCGAATTTGGCCTTTGTTGGCACAGTCTTGCCGCCTAACTGCAAGGCCCCCGGATTCATCAAGCCGTTGGGGTCCACGGCGGCTTTCAGGCTTTTCACAAAGGCCAGGGCCGCCGATGACAGGGCATCAGCATATCCATAGAACTTGCCCATCTGGAAATGCGTGGCGCCGAAAGCGCCCCATAAGAGGGCCAAATCCCGCCGCAACGTCGCGACCATCTCACGCACTGCAAGATTGGGCGGCAATGCAGAAAAGTCGCGGCGCTGCTCGTCGGTGACGTGCCGCTGATGGAATGCGTTCAGGCGGTCCTTCCAAAAAAACATTGGTTCAATGGTAAAGCCATTACCCACCGTGCCCGTCAGATAAGACACCTTAATTCCGTTTTTTTGCATGTGCTCGCGATGACGCATGAAATACTCATCGGTCACGGCCGCGATTTCCGATGCCCGCGAGTAGGGAAAAATGCCGTGCACGGGCAGCCAGTTCTCACCTTCCGGGCCCAACAGCTGTTTGATCTGTCTGAAGGGTTTGGCGCGAGTGACTTGTGGAATGGTATTGGGCAATTCTTTCATTGCCATGGGTACCAGGATGCGCCGGGCCCGGCCAATTTTCATCTCTACATCTTTGGGCGAATGACCTTCGACCACGACATGCAATGAATACCCGCCGCGGATGACCGAGCGGTGCCCGTCCACCAGCGTGCGCGCAAGCGTCGCGACTTTTTGCCCCATGCTATTCTTGACAGCCGCGACTTCACGCAAAAACGCTAAGCCTTCGAGGAACTTGAAGCCCCGCGCTGCGAGATTGTCATTACCCTGTGGGTCGATCCCCCATTGTTCGGCGACAATGTTTTCCCGCGCCAAGGCCACGTGGGCCTCGGCGATATCTTCGAAGCGCTCAAAGGCGAACGAGAGGTAATCTTCTGCCGCCGGGTGGGCGATCAATGGCAAACTAATGCGCGCCTTGACGCCAAAGGCGCCGCAATCGCCCAAGAACATGCCAGTCAAATCAGGGCCAAAATGCCGAAAGAATGGTGTGCGGCCTTCGGCGGCTGCCGCGCCCGTTTCCACTAACGATCCGTCGGCCAGCACGACATCAAGGCCCAGCACATTGTCGGACATGGTGCCATGGGCCCCAGAGCCGAAGAACGCGCCATTGTTGCTGGCTGCTCCCCCTATGGTCGAGGAATGACCCGACAATGGCCCGAAATAAGGTGTGCGCAGGCCCTTGGCCTTGAGCGCATCGTAGAGCGCCCCCCATGTACAGCCCGCCTCGACGGTTACATAACGGTCGGCCTCATTGATCTCGACGATCCGATCAAGACCCGTGGTGTCGATGATCGCGCTCTTGGCGCGCGTGGCGAGATATCCGCGCGTATAAGAAAATCCAGCACCCCGCGGAATGACGGCAACGCCCGCGCTTGTGAGAAAAGCGACAACCCGGCAGAGATGATCAACCGTGTCTGGCCGTATCGCAACCCCAGGCCGCACGGCCGCTTCGCCAGAAATATCGGCCGCATAATACGCAAGAGCCGTGGCGTCAGTGATGACGCGGTCTGTGCCCACCACGTCGTGCAGGTCGGCAATCAGCGAAGCAGGAATCGATGCCGCGTTGCTCATGAACGTCCTAAATAGGCTTCTCGCACTTTGGGATCGCTGAGTAACGCAGCACTTGTTCCCGCAGCAACGATTCGCCCTGTTTCCAAAACATAACCGCGCGTTGCGACCTTTAAGGCCAATGCGGTGTTTTGTTCTACCACCAACACGGTCACGCCGCGCGAGGCGATATCGGCAATGCGCGCAAACACATCAAGCGCGATCTTAGGGGCTAGCCCCAGGCTCGGCTCGTCCAGCAAAAGCACCTTGGGCCGGGCCATCAATGCCCGGCCAATGGCCAGCATCTGCTGTTCGCCGCCCGACAATGACCAACCGCGTTGATCGCGGCGCTCATCCAAACGGGGTAAAAAGGCATACACACCTTTTAAATCTGGGCTGATATCGGCATTGAGTCCGGCCCAAGCACTGGCGGCGACTTTCAGGTTTTCCTCGACGGTCAAGCCACCGAAAATGCGCCGCCGCTCGGGCACATGCACCAAGCCCATTTGCACTCGGGACTCAGCGCTCAGAGCAGCGATATTTTTTGCAGCCACCGTCATGGCGCCTGAAACAGGGTTCACTAAACCCGAGAGCGTGCGCAGCAAAGTGGTTTTGCCAGCGCCATTTGCCCCGAGCAGCGCCACGGTCTCGCCTGCCGCGATCGACAGGCTTACGTCGGTTAGGGCCTCGACTGCGCCGTAACGTACCGAAAGGTGACCCACCTCAAGCATGGCCGTCCTCGGTGCCAAGATAAGCTTCGATGACGCGAGGGTTGGCGCGAACCTCTTGGGGCGCACCCTCGGCAATTTTCTCGCCGAAGTTCAAAACGGCGATTCTGTCCGACCAGGCCATGACCAAGCTCATGTCATGCTCGATCAAAACCACCGCCAAGCCTTGGTTTTTGAGATCATTAAGTGTTTTTACCAGCGCAACGCGCTCTGCGCTGTTCAGGCCCGCCGCCGGTTCGTCCAACAACACAATCCTGGCATCGGCTGCCAAGGCCCGTGCAATCTCGACATTGCGCTGCACGCCAAACGGCAGCTCTTTCACGAACTTGTCGCGCAAGCCCCATAAGTTCAGACGCCTGAGCGCCGCCTCGGCACGACCTGCGATGGTTGCTTGCCATTTATCGTAAATCTTGCGGCGCATGAAAATTTCCAACAAATGCGCGCGCTCTCCTGGGCATGCTCCGGCCATGACATTTTCAAGCACTGTCAAACGCGGGAACAAACGGCCATTCTGAAACGTGCGGGCCATGCCTTGTTTGCGCAAGGCATGGGGGGCGTTGCGGGTAACAGCTTCGCCATTCAAGAATATGTCGCCGTAACTGGGGGGCATCAGGCCTGAAAGAAGATTCAAGAACGTGCTTTTGCCAGCTCCATTGGGCCCAATGATCGCGAAGGCCTCCCCTGCGTTCACCGACAACGACACGGCATTCACGGCCACCAATCCGCCGAACTTTTTTGTGAGCTCCAGGGTTTCCAACACGACGGTCATGGCGCTGTCCCGGCTTGTTTGCGCCAGATCAAACCAGCCAGGCCCTTAGGCAAGGCCATCAACACCAGCAAGGTGATTAGCCCGTAAACAGCCAAATAACCGTCTTTCAACAACCGGGCGATAATGTCTTTCTCGCTTCCGCCCGAAGCGATGTAGCCCGCCGCTAAATCGCGCATCAACTCCGGCAGGAATGTCAGCGCGATGGCACCCAGAATCGCGCCGATCACCGAGGCCTCGCCACCCACGACCAGCATCATGAGGAACAAAATCGACTGTGATACCGCGAAGTCGGACGGCGAGATAAAACCAGTATAATGTGCGTACAACACGCCACTGCCCGCGCCGATCACACCCGACAGCGCAAATGCAATCACCTTCGTGCGGGCAAGGCTGATGCCCACACTGACCGCAGCTGTCTCATCATCGCGCACGGCGATCATCGCCCGGCCCAGATGTGAGTCGCGAAGCCGCAGCGCCATCCAAACCAGAACTAGAGTTGCCGCGCTCGCTATGGGTAAAAACGCCTTTTCTGGCGCTATTGTGGGCAACAGGTCGGTTAAGCGGGGAATGCCGGTGACCCCGTTATAACCGTTGGTCACCTCTACCCAATTCTTGGCGATGAGTTCCAAGATCACATTTACGCCGACGGTCGCAAGCGCCAGGTAATGCCCCTTTAGCCGGGTCAAGGGAACACTCACCACAAGCGCGAAGGCGCCTGCGCAAACGAGTGCAATGGGCATGCTCAACCACAATGACCAGCCCAATTTCACACTCAACAAGGCACTTACATAAGCCCCGATGCCAACAAAGGCGGCTTGGCCCAAGTGAATCACACCGCAATAGCCATAAGCGAAATTAAGGCCGATCACGGCGATCACATTAAGCAGCGCTAAATTGAGCAGTCGAAGGCTGTAGCCCTCTAGGGTTGCGCCAGCGATGGCCAGCGCCACCCCCGCAGCCAATAGCCACATGAATTGGCGTTGGCTTTGGCTCATCCACGGTCTCCGCCGAATTCACCAAACAGCCCTTGGGGCCGTTTCACCAAAAATCCGACCATCAGTAGAAATACCAATGCATCTTTATATGTCGACGACACATAAGCAGCACCCAAGGACTCAGCCAAGCCCACAATCACGCCGCCGACAATCGCGCCGGGCACGTTGCCAAAGCCGCCAATAATCGTGGCTGCGAAACTTTTTAACGCCAGCGCATCACCCATGCTGGAATCGACGAACCACACCGGGCCCATCAACAACCCGCCAAGTCCGGCAAGGCCGCCCGCAAGCGCCCATGTTAGCGCGTAGATGCCTGCGACGTTGATACCCATCAACCGTGCCGCTTCGGCGTCTTGGGCCACAGCTCGCATACGCGCACCCAAGATCGTGCGGTACAGCAGCACATAAAGGCCTGCCACAATCGCCATCGTAATGGCGATCACGGCCAAAATGTGCGCCGACACCACGACACCACCGATCGAAACCGGTGCCACGCCGAAAGGCGAGGGCAGGCGCTGCGGCAACGGCCCCCAAATCAGCAGTCCAATGTTCTGCACGATGATGCCGACTGCGATGGTGCCCACGATCACCGTCACCACGGGGCTCTGCTGTAAGGGGCGGTAGACCACCACGAAAAATAAAATGCCAAGGCCAATCATGGCCACAAGCGCAAGCAGGGTTCCGGGAAGCGTTGCGCCCATGGCCGAGATGCCCGAGATGCCCAGGAACGCTCCGATCACCACGAACTGCCCATTGGCGAAGTTCACGACCCCGGTGGCTTCGTAAACCAGCACAAAGCCCAAGGCCAACAGAGCATAGATGCAACCGATGGCAAGGCCATTGAAGATGGTTTGAAACAGCCCCTTCAATCGTGATGGGCGTTCCTGGGGTGCGCTGGTTGTGGCAACGACTTGTGCGGTTGTGGCAACGCCCTCAGGCTTGATTTCAAAATCGCGCGCGTGTGTGAAGTTCTTGGTACCGGGCGTGAACTTTATTATTGCTACCGAATGACCAAGGTTCCCAAACGCATCGGCAGTGTAGGTGCGGGTAATGCCCTGACGGTCTTTGAGCGTGGCGAAGTAGTCGCGCAACGCCGCGCGATCGGGCCCTACGGCACGCAATCCATCGGCCAGGATCATCGCCATATCATAATAGTTTGTCACGAACGAGGCATCGGCGGGCGCTCCTGTGCGCTCGGCATACCGGCCCAAAAAGTTGCTGGGGTCGTAGGCTGTGCGATTGGGCAGATAGGCATCCGTCACCGCATAGGCGCCGTCGATATCTTCTGCCGATAGCAGCGCTTGCGCCGAAGACAATGCCAGCGTTGGGTTGGCAACGATGGGCATGGTCAAGCCCAAGGCTCGCCGTGTGCTTAACATCAACCCCATATCGCGAATGAAACTCACCGCGATCAAGGCATCGGCATCTTGATTGGCCGCACTGAGCAGATGAGAGGCAAAATCGTTTTCTTCGACCGGATAAGATTCCAAAATGGGTTCGATGCCTACGGCGCGGAACAATCTGGTCATTTCCGTCGCTACGCCTTGGCCATAGTCGTTCTGGGCGTAGATAATGGCGGGGCGCGAGCGTTTGATATCATTGAGCACGATGTCGACCATGGCCGCGCCAACCACGCTGTCGGGCTGTTTAATGCGAAAGATCCAAGGATTGCCTAGTTTATCCAGGCCGTCGGCGCCACCGGCATAGAGCGTGGGAATGCCCGCACGGCGAACCTCGGGCTCAACGGCAAAATTTTGAACCGTGAAACTCGAAACAAAGATTGCCGCAGGCTTATAATCTTGCGCGACTTTGACGTAGGCCGATACCGCCGCTGAATTTGCGGTTTGTGCATCTTCAAAGACAAATTTGACTGGTGTTCCGTGAATGCCGCCAGCGGCGTTAATGTCCTCTTCGGCCATCTGCAACGCCTTGTAGTATAGCAAGCCAGAACTGGCGCTTGCGCCGGTGATGGGAATAGTGGCGCCGATGATAATTTCTTTTTCTTTGCGGCCGTCCTGCGCGTTTGTGCCTGCTGGTGCGGGCGCGTCGGTGAAGACGCGCACCGGAATCTGCTGCTTGTCCTCGCCATAGCGCACGATCACCACACTGTTGGTCATGTTGCCTTTGGCATCAGCCGTGTAGGCGCGGGTAATGCCGTTGAAATCTTTCAAATTCGCGATGAAGTCGCGCACCTTGGCGGGGTCTTCGCCGACTTGGCGAATGGCCTCGGCCACGATCCAAACGCCATCGTAGTAATTAGTGATGAAAGATGGGTCGGGCTTGAGATTATAGCGCTCTTCGTAACGGCGGATAAAAGCGGCCTTATCGAAGGCAGTCCGCTCGTTCAGCATCGCATCGGACAGCGCGTATATGCCCTTGAGTTCATCGGCCTCCAATAGGTCTGTCGTCGCCCATACCCCTAGGGCCTGTTGTCCGGCGACGGGCAATGTGATCCCTAAGGCCTTGCGGGCGCGCAGCACCAGCGCCGAATCGCGGTTGAATCCCGCCGTCAGCAATACATCAGCGCCTTGATCGACCAGGCTTTGCAATTGCGCCGACATATCGTTGTCGCCAGGGCCATAGGATTCTTTGAGCAACGTAATGCCCTTGGCGGCAAACAACGCGTCCAATTGACGCGCGAAGCCTTGGCCGTAATCGTTTTGAACGTAAATCAGTCCGGGCTTTGATTTTTTCAAATCATCCAGAACAACGCTAGCAACAGCCCGCGTATTAAGCTGGTCCGGCGGCTTAATGCGAAACAGCCACGGGTTACCCAGTTCCTCGATTTCCGTAGCCCCACCGGCGTGCATGGCACCAATGCCCGCGCGCGCGACTTCGGTGGCCTGGGCTAAAATTTGCGTCGAGTAGCTGGAAATAAAAACGAAAGGTGTTTTGTGTTGCTGAACCAGTTTCACATAGGCCGTCACGGCGCCGGAATTGGACGAACCTGCATCTTCATTGACTAAACGCAGCTTCTTGCCGTTCACGCCGCCCGCGGCATTGATGTCCTCTACGGCCATCTCTAAGGCGCGCACGACGGTCAGGCCCGTCGCGGCCAACTGGCCAGTTACAGCGCACGTGGCGCCGATGATGATCTCGTTGGAGGCTTCCTGTGCATAGCCATTTGCCGCGAGTGCGCTGGTCATGCCAAGCGCAAGGCCGATGGCGCGAAAGCGCGCAATCATCCGGCCTTCCGCAGTTCGGTTTTGAGCACTTTGCCGTTGGCATTCCGGGGTAGGGTGGTGACCACGGCCATCTCCTTGGGCGTTTTGTAGCCTGCCAGTTTGCCTTCACAGAATGCCACGAGTCCATCGGCATTCAACGATTGTCCCGGACGCAAAACCACAAAGGCCTTCAGCCGCTCGCCCCACTTTTCATCGGGAACGCCCACCACGGCGGCCTCGGCAATGGCGGGGTGTTGAAATAAAACTTCTTCGATCTCACGCGGGTAGATGTTAACCCCGCCTGAGATGACCATGTCTTTCTTGCGATCGACGATATAAATGAATCCCTCGGCATCCTTCTTGGCGACATCGCCCACCGATACCCATCCATCCTTAAAGGTCTCTGCGGTTTCCTTGGGCCGGTTCCAATAGCCGTTGAACAGATGGGGCGACAGGCTGAACAATTCGCCCGGCACGTCAGGCGGGCATTCTTTGCCATCGTCATCGACGACCTTGACCATGGTATTCAGGAAAGGCGTGCCAACACACTGCTGTTTGCGCAGTTGATCGGGTGGCCGCAGGTTTGTCACTATTCCGCCTTCCGTGGACCCATAAGTTTCGTGCAGCTTACCCTCGCCAAAGTAGGTAACGATTTTGTGCTTCATCGCTTGAGGCAGCGGTGCCGCGTTGGAGATAATGGTCTTGATCGATGCGCCACGGCATTCATCGATAATTTTTTGATCAAGACTAAAAAGTTGATGAAACTGTGTGGGCACCATGAACACGCCAGAAAACGCGCCGGACTTTAAACGCCGCAACAAAACTTCGGCATCGAATTTGTCCATGAACTCCATGTACCCACCGCCGTATAGCGTGGCCATTGGAAAACAAATTCCAGCGCCATGATTCATCGGTGTGGTGCCCAAGAATCTATCGTCAGGGCCGTAACAGCCGTATTCCAGCGCCATGCTCATGAAGGTGAGAATGCGCGAGCGGTGCGACACCAACACGCCCTTGGGCTTGCCCGTGGTGCCTGAGGTATAGGGAATCGTCCACACATCCCACCCGTCAACAATCGGGCGTGCGGCGGGCGCCGCGCCAGTTTTTAACCAGGCCTCGTATTCCGGACCAATTTCAATCACGCGCTTGACGGTCTTGAAGGCGCACGCGCGTATCGAGGCAGCTACGCCCGAATCGCAAAACACAACCTTGGCCGCAGCGTCATCGCAAATGGCAGTGATCTCGGCGGGCGTGAGGCGCTGGTTGATCGTGGCCATAGCCACGCCAGCCTCAGGTAAGCCGCAAACAATTTCGACATACTCGATACAATTGCGTGACACGATGGCGGCGTTGTCGCCTTTGACTAGTTTGAGGTCGTTGATGGCGGCATTGGCAGCCAAATCAATCCGGCGCACGAGCTCGCGGTACGTGCGCTGTACCTCATTATGCCGGACGGCGACTTTTTCGGGCGCGCGCAACATCGCCGCGTGCAGGCCGCGCGCCATAGTCATGGGCTGATAGCCCATTGGCAGTGTGACTGTTCTTCCGCCGTGCGTGGTCATATGTGAAATCGCTTTAGCGCGGGATTTTCTTGAAAATGCGCAACGCATTGTCGCGCATTAATAGCTTGTGTGCTTCAGGCTTAAGGCCCAGCTCGCCGACCTCTTTTACGGCGCGCTCAGGGTCGATCACCGGCCAGTCGGTGCCAAACAAGACCTTACTCATCCCAAAACTGTTGGCGTAGTGCACATACTGCTCGGGCCAGTGTTTCGGTGCATAGGCATCGCCCGCCGTGTAAATATTTTCATGTTTCCAACACATCGAAATCATTTCGTCGGTCCAGGGCACGCCGATGTGAATACCAATCAAAGCCAGCTCGGGAAAATCAATCGCCACTTGATCGAGCAAGATGGGCTTGGCGACGGAGGGCAGGCGGCGGTCTTTTTGGTAAACCAAGTTGTGGCCCACCTGCATCATGATCGGAATATCGAGTTCGCAGCACTTCGCATAATAAGGATAAATCTGCGGCGCATCGGGTGGAATGCCAAACCAATGCGGATACCAGTGGGCGCCGACAAAGCCCAAGCTTTTCACCGCGTGTTCAAGGTCACGCAAACCTTGCATTCCACGGGTCGTATCAACACCAGCCAGTCCTGAAAACCGGTCAGGGTATTGGCGGCACATGTTGGCTACCATCTCGTAGGGAATTTCGAACGAGCCGCGTACACGCAAATCACCGGCACGAACCGCAATCAGCAGCGAGCGTTCAATTCCTGCCTTATCCATTTTTTTGAGGTAATCGTCCGTGCTCACACCTGGGCGCATGGCGGGGGGCATGCGGACTTGGGTCTTGAACGCCTCATCGATGCCGGTGCGGTTTTCGCGCACGGCTTCGGGGGTGTAGACGTTACAAACAATATCGATAAATCCTGCCACGAGAGGCCCCCGTTTTGAAAATAATGCCCTGCCAAACGGCCAGCTCAACTGAGTTCGGCCAAACTGCCATTCCCATGCTTTTAGCCGGACATTGTATGATCATAAAGGGCGCCAGTGCGCATTGATTCGGCAAGTCTGCTGTTGCTCCGAGGCTGTGCTATGTTATCGAGATCGCCAAGAACCTTTCCGGCACAGGGGCTGTAATGAAACGTACGGTTTTAGGACTTTTCCTCGGGCTTCTGACGCCGGTTGCTCTGGCCCAGGATTACGTGTCGCCCGAGGCTGCAACCGGGCGTTATCAAAAATCCGGTGGTGAGGCCCATAAATTCATCATCGCGGCGGCCAATCCGTTGGCGGTTCAAGCCGGCGTCGAGATTATGAAGGCCGGTGGCAGCGCGGTCGATGCCGCCGTGGCAGTGCAACTGGTGCTCAACATGGTCGAGCCGCAGTCCTCGGGCATTGGCGGGGGGTCGTTCATCGTTCATTGGGACGAGGGCACAAAAAAACTCACCACCTATGATGGCCGTGAAACCGCGCCTGCTGCGGCCACCGATAAACGGTTTGTCGATAGCTCTGGCAAGGCCATGGATCGCATGACGGCCGTCGTGGGTGGTCATTCCGTCGGCGTACCAGGCACGTTGCGGGTGCTGGAATTAGCCCATAAAAAGCATGGCAAGCTTGCATGGTCGAAACTATTCGAGCCCGCCCTCAAAATCGCGACAGGGGGCTTTGCTCTTTCCCCACGCCTGCATGAACTGCTTGAATCTGACCGTTCGCTGAATGCCATCCAGCCAGCTGGTGCCTTCTTCTATCAAGACAATGGTGAAGCCAAGCCCGTTGGCACGACCATCAAAAATCCGTTGTTTGCCGACACGCTAAAAGCCATCGCGGCAAAAGGTGTCGATGCCTTTTACGAAGGCCCCATCGCCGAAGATATCGTGCGGGCGGTCAATACATCCTCGCCCTATCCCGGCGATCTGTCACTCGCCGACCTGAAGGGCTACAGGGCCGTTGAGCGCGCGCCAGTCTGCCTGCCGTATCATGAGCACAAAGTTTGCAGCATGGGCCCGCCCACATCGGGCGGTATCGGGGTGCTGCAAACCATTAGTTTGTTGGAACGCTTCGATCTTAGGGGGCTCGGCCCGCATTCAGCCAAGTCGCAGCACGCCATCATCGAGGCGGGCCGCTTGGTATTCGCTGATCGCGGCATTTACATTGCTGATCCTGATGTGCTGCCGATTCCAACGGCTGAATTGTTGTCGACAGATTATCTCTCGGGCCGCTCAGCGTTGATTGGATTGGATAAGCGCCTGCCCGTCGCCGAACCTGGTGTGCTGCCGCGCAAGGCTGCGGTGAACTGGGTTCCTGCGCCAAGCCCCGAAATCATGTCCACCAGTCACTTTTCCATCATCGACCAGTGGGGCAATGCCGTGGCGATGACAACGTCCATTGAAGCAGGGTTTGGCTCGCGGGTGATGGTGCGCGGGTTTTTGCTGAATAATACGCTTACGGATTTTTCCTACGCCGATGTTGCCGAAGGCAAGGTTGTGGCCAATGCTGTGGGGCCCAACAAGCGCCCGCGCAGTTCCATGGCGCCGACCATTGTATTTGATAAAGGTGGTAAGCTTGAAATTGTAGCGGGCTCACCCGGCGGTCCGGCAATCGTCGGCTTTGTCGCGCAAACCTTAGTGGCGATGCTCGACTGGGATATGAGCCCTCAGGAGGCTATTTCTGCGCCTCATGTGATTGTTTTCGGACGGGGCGTTACGGTCGAGCCAGAACTTGCCGAGATCGTTCCGGAACTCAAAGCCCTCGGCCATGAGGTGCGCATCGGCGAATTCCCCTCGGGCATTCACGCGGTGCGCGTCACGAAAAAAGGTTTGCTTGGCGCCGCCGACCCACGCCGCGAGGGAACAGTGGGCGGCGAGTAAAGCCGCCGAGTAGCTATTTCGGATCTGGCTGCGCGATCTCGATCAAGTGGCCGTCAGGATCGTAGGCAAACATCCGCGAGCCTGTGCTTTTCGTGCCATCGGGGCGGTCCACAGTGAATTTATAGGGCGTGCGGTGAAAGCGCACACCGGCTTGTTGCAGGCGGCTATACACGCCCTGAATGTCTGGCACTTCAAGCATGATGATCATGTCACTGGTGCCAATGCCCACTAAATTGCTACGCGCGCTGGCCAATGGCGGGCGGTCGTACGCCAGTAGCCCAATCATTCCGATCCGATCGTCGTTGCCGCGCATAATGACGATGCGGCCTGTCTTTGGATTCGAGGTCAACGGCAAATCGGACGCGCCGATCACGCCGCCGGGGTCGGCGTCGGTGCTGGCGGCGTCATACCACTTTGTCAGTCCTAGACGCTGGTAAAAGTCGATGGACTTGTCGAGATTCTCGACCAGCAGCGTCGTGCGCCGTACGGCTGGCGCCTGAAAAGCACCGGAGCGTTCTTGGGCCACAGCATCTAATGTAACCGTCAGCGCCAGGAAGGCCGCGAAACAGCCAAACCACTTTCTTGGAATGAGTCGTTGCATAGGCTGTTCCTGTATTCGGATGTTATGGCCGCGCTCGTGTAAGCGCTTCGTCATCAAGGCCTAGCATCACCGCGAAAGCGCCGTCAATTGGGCCTCAGAAATAGCGGTTTGTATTCAATAATTTGGCTCGCGATGGGCGTCCTGCGCGGCTTTGGTCCAGGTGGCATAGGGTTCAGGCAAGATCAGCTTATCGGCGGGGTTCCAATCGGGGCCATTGGTCTCAACCCATTGTGTGGCGAAAGGGCCGCCCTTACAGCGGCATAAGTGAAGCGCGCCGCCCCAACTGGCAAAGGGGCCATGCGCAATACCGGGGGGCCGCCAAAAATAGCCACCCGCACGCATGGTTCCTAAGGGAAAACAGATGTCGCCGAGAATGGCAAATTCTTCCTCCACGACGGGATGAATCTCGGCCTTGTTCGATGACCAATAAGGCATCATGCCAATCAACCAAGTCCGTTCGCCGCTATCGGGATCGACATAAAGCGTTTTATGCACTGTTCCGCTGGGGTCCCAATCGCCGCTGTTCATGTGTTGGCGCTTTCCTGCAATGCCAGCCAGCATGCGTGTATCAAGGCATTCCACGGTACGGCGTTGATCCCATGTCGATTCGCTCAAATTTTTTGCAAGGGGTTCGCCCGAGAAAAATGTCAACACCACTGCGCCCGCCGTGCTTGTCATGCCACGGCGTAAATAGCCGCCCGGCAAGTGTCCGTAACAATGCTTGCCGTAGGTCTGCCCATTAATTGTCAACGCACCTTCGAGGACAAAAATTTCCTCATCGACGCCCAAGACAAATGACTCATCGTATCGCCACCCAACCGGATAACGCATGACCGTGCTACATGCCCCAGTCTCGCTATCGTGGCCGAGAATGCGGCACAAAGTCCCGGTCCTGACACCGTCATAACGCCACGATTCGAACGGAATGACTTGCGATTGAACGAATTCGATATGTGGTCGTGCCATGGCCCCTCCAAGGCCATCATGCCATGCACCCCATAGAAATCTACGCCCTTCAGCCCATGAAACGGGGTGAAAAGTCATCGAATCGCGGCCAAAAGGCTACTTCAGGGCCCTGTGCTCTCAGCACCCTTGAGTGCGATGAAGTGTCCCGTTAATGATGAGTGGATAATCCGGAACCCCCGGGTTTTTTGCGTTCTTGCTATGGGTTATATGACTTTCAAATGACGTCTGATCGCGACCGTTTTGTAGCCTTTGCCTTTTGTTGGGCCGACCTTTTGGTCGAGCTCGACCAAAACCGTAAGGTGCTGTTCGCGGTGGGCGCGACCAATTCTTTACCTCGGCTTTGGCGCCGAAAAACTCCTGGGGCGTAATTTTATCGAATTAGTCTCGCCCAAGGACCGCCTGCTACTTGATCAATTATTGGAAGTCACGGCGCGCAAGGGCCGTATCGACAACCTTACAATCCGCCTTGTCGGCGAGAAGGGCATGACCCAGCCCCTCAAGGTCGCTAGCTACATGCTGCCTGACCTGAAGGATCACTATTTTATCGCTTTACGCACCTCGGTTCGCGTCGACGCCAAGGGTAACGTCGAGGGCAAACCGCGGGATTTGAACACTGGTTTGCTCACAGGCGATTCCTTCACTGAACTAGCGGCGAAAAACTAAAAGAGCGTGAGGCTGGGGCCAAGCCAGTGGAGATGACACTGGTCAATCTCCCCAATTTCCAGGCGCTGACCGATAGCCTGTCGCCCGAGGAAAAGCAGACCCTGCTCAACACGGTTGGCACGACGTTGCGCGCCAACTCGCTTGATGGCGATTCGGCGGGCGAGATCGGCGACGGTAAGTTCGGCGTCGTGCACGATAAGGGCCTTGATGTGAAGGCCTTGGAAGACAAGATCGCCGAGGCCACGCGCGCCTTCGACCCCACCGGCAAGGGCATCAATGTGCAGGCGGGCACACTCGATATCGACCTTGCCAATATTTCCGAGGACGATCTCACCAAGGGCCTGGTCTACACCATCAATCATTTCAAGGATCAGGCTGGCGCGAAGTTCAACGTCAAGGATATCGCCAGCAACATGAACAACCTGGACAAGGAAGCGGTGAATTCCTTGAAAACGTTCCGCACACTTGTCGGTGCGTCGGATTTCCAGGTGGCGTTCCATCCGATTTTGGGTGTGCGCACGGGCGCGGTGCATCACTACGAAGCCTTGGTGCGGTTTAACGACAACTTCGAGCAGTCGCCGTACAAATACATTACCTTCGCCGAGGAAACCGGCCTCATCAACGAGTTCGACATCGCCATGGCGCGCAAGTGCGTTGAATGGCTGCGCAAACACAAAGGCGACAAAGTTTCGCTGGCGGTCAATATCTCGGGCATGTCGGTCGATAACGCGCAGTACACCAAAGATCTGCATGCGCTGTTGGATGCCGATACCTGGCTGCGTAATTTCTTGTTGTTTGAAATCACCGAATCGGCGCGTGTGGCCGACCTGAAAAAAGCCAACACCTTTGTGCAAGGCCTGCGCTCGCGCGGCTTCCACGTTTGCCTCGATGACTTTGGCGCTGGCGCGGCGAGCTTCCAATACCTCAGCGTGCTGGAAGTCGATGTCGTGAAGCTTGATGGCAGCGCGGTGAAAAACGCACAAAGCGCACCCAAGGGCCGCGCGTTCCTGAAGGCGCTAACGACCCTGTGTAAGACCATGGAAGTGGAAACCATCGCCGAGATGGTCGATACCCGCGAGACCTTGGAATTCGTGCGAGATTGCGGTGTCGAGTACGTGCAGGGGTTCTTGTTCGGCAAACCCGATGCCGACCCCTGGCAATTCATCAAGAAACTCGACCGGCGCTTGTTTGCTGACACCAAGCGATAAACGCTTACCCTGCTGCTGCGTATTGTTTGATCTTCTGGACCATGGCCACCAGGCCATTGCGCCGGCTGGGACTGAGGTGCTGGTCCAGGCCCAGCTCATGAAACGCGGCCTCGGGGTCTATCTTGGCGACGGCCTCTGCGGGCTGTCCCGAAAACAGAACACCCAGCACCGCGATCAATCCCTTGACGATATGAGCATCGCTATCGGCTGCAAACGCAAATGACTTTGGATTGTCGGCCGGGTGGCCGGGCACGAGCCACACTTGGCTCATACAGCCGCGCACCTTATAGGCATCGGTCTGCAAGGTGGGCGGAAAAGCTGGTAGTTTGCGGCCCAAGTCGATCAAGTAGCGGTAACGGTCTTCCCAATCGTCGAATAAGGCGAAATTTCCTTTTAGGTCCGTAAAGGTCATCTCCGGCACGATCATAATTGGTGCGGAGGCGACAGTTGTAGGCGCTACAGGTTCGCTTGTGGACGCGGACATAGACCGTAAGCTAATGCTTCTGAAGTTGTGCGCAAGGGCCCCTCACGTGACCGATAACCGCATTTTCATCACGCCCGCGATCTCGCTTGATCCTGCCGAGGTATCGATGACGTATATTCGCTCGGGTGGCCCGGGTGGACAGAACGTCAATAAGGTGGCCACGGCTGCCCAGCTCCGTTTCGATGCGGTCAATTCCCCCTCGCTGCCTGCAGGCGTGCGGCGGCGGCTTGTGATGCAGGCCGGAAAGCGCGCGACCAAGGCTGGCGTGATTGTCTTCACGGCCCACGAGCACCGCAGTCAAGAGCGTAACCGCGATGAAGCCTTGACGCGGCTGATCGATTTAATTCGCCGGGCATCAATCCTTCCCAAGCCGCGGGTGGCAACTAGGGCCACGCGCGGGTCTCAGGAGCGGCGACTGAAAAGCAAAAAACGCCGCGCCGGGGTTAAATCCACGCGGCGAGTTGCCGATTGGGATGGCGATTAGTCGATCAGCAGCGGCGGCTATTGCGCCGCATGTAAGAACGTTGCCACTCCGCCATCAAGTCCCGTTCGCAGATCACCCGAAGCGCTTCGGGGCAACTCAAACCAGAATGTGGTGCGTGCGCTGGGCTGGCTTTCAAAGCCGATCACGCCATCCATCTCTTCGATCAGGCGTTTGGATAAGGCAAGGCCAATGCCCGTGCCCTCGACCGCGCGCGCTTCCGCGCCCAAGCGGTTGAAATGCTGAAAAACCTCGGGCTGTTTATCGAGTGGAATGCCCTGGCCCGTATCGCTCACGGCCAGGCGGATCATTCTGTCATTGACTGATTTGATGGTGACCGCGACCTGTCCGCCGTGCCGGTTATATTTGATGGCGTTGGAGACAAGATTCATCAGCACTTGCGTGACGCGCATCGGGTCCGCCGTCACGGTAAATTCGATTTCATCGCGGCCCTGGGCTTCGTCGCAATTTGATGTTAATGAAACGCTGCGCTCAGCCGCGATGTGCATAAAGCTGCCAAGCACATCCCTGCACACACGCGCCAAATTGACTGGCGCCACGGCAAGCGGAAAGTGCCCGCTGTCGATGCGGGCCAAATCCAGCACATCGTTGATCAGGCGAAGCAAGTGTTCGCCGCCACGAACCACATTCTCGACATAGTTTTTTGATCTGGATTCAGGGTGCCCTTGGTTTCCATGGCCAATAACTGCGCGAAACCAAGGATCGCGTTTAACGGGGTGCGAAGTTCATGGCTCATGTTCGCCAGGAAAAGGGTTTTCGCGCGGTTCGCAGCCTCCGCCTTCACGCTTTCGCGCCGCAAGGCCTCTTCGCGTTTCTTGCTTTCCGTGACGTCCTGAATCGTGCCGATCACGCGCCGGCCTTGCGGCGTGTTCTCGGCGGGCATCGAGCGGCCAATGACGTTTCGAACTATTCCATCTCGGCGTACAATCCGGAACTCTATATTTTGCTGGGTATTCAGACTAAGTAATTTTTCATAAGAGGCAGAAAATAGCGGGACATCGTCTGGATGGACGTGATTGATCATACGCTGCGTTTGAGCGAATCGCTGGCTAATCGGATAACCGAGAATGTTGCAAAGCTCTTCTGACCATTCGGATTTTCCGGTATCGTCCCACCATACCCAGTGGCCAATATTACCGATGCTTTGTGCCGTGTTGAGGAGACGCTCACTATCGCGCAGGCGCTGTTCGGCGCGGTGGCGCTCGGTTAAATCTTGTATGACGCCGATGAACTGTTCAACGCCATCGGCGGTGACATGCATGTTGATCGTCAGCCGCGTCCAATTCAGATCGCCATTGCGATGCCGGTAAGGTTTTTCCACATCGCGGGTGCGATTTGGTCCAGCGCGCATCTCCTCGACCACGGTCAAAGTCGCGTCCGCGGTATCGGGCGGTGACAGGTCGCGGATCGATGTTCCCAGCAGCTCATGCGGCTCGTAACCGAGAAGATTCGCAAATGCTTTATTGATAAAAAGAATTCGTGCCCGCGCCGAGGTGATAACTATGCCCGCGCCCGAAGTCTCGAACAGCGATTCGAACCTCGACTCGCTGCGTTCCAGGGCGACTTCCGTTCGGCGCCGCTCGCTATCGTCTAGCAGTATCCCGTAAATCATCCGGCCAGTGCCATCGGCGTTGCGTTGCTGCTCGACATGAGAGCGCAAATAACGCACCTCGCCATTGGGCCGGATAATTCAAAAATCGATGATTTTTTCGGTCCACGAGCTATCCGTCTGCCATCCCATCACCTTCTCGCGATCCTCAGGATGAACACTGTTGAGAATCCAATCCCGCGTGAGAATGCTGGGGTCTGGCTCGACGCCCCATATGCGATAGGCTTCTAGCGCCCACGTGATCTTGAGCGTGGTCATGTCTTGCACGAAATAGCCAAAACTGCCGATGCGCAGCGCCATCGACAGCAGCCTTAGCCGCTTAAAGTCGCCTTCTGGAGTGAATCCAAGATACGGCATCTGTTCCCAACCGCAGCGATGGAACGAAATCGTGCAATCTTTTGACAGCTTGTTCCGCCTGTTGCTCGCGGACCATTGAGCTTCCGTAAGGGGCCATAGACCCCAATTCGAGCATAGTTTTTGCCCGAAACATTTTATCGAGTCAAAGCTGATTCGCCTTTGCTGAGGCCAACTACTGCGCGGCTTGCAGGGCCAATGGACCGGCATCGGCCGAGAATTGCAAGGCGGCCAAGCGGGCATACAGCGGGTTTGATCGTAACAGTTGATCGTGCGTGCCCGTGTCGATCAGCTGACCATTGTCGATCACGGCAATGCGGTCGGCACTGACCACAGTGGCCAGGCGGTGCGCAATCACCATGGTGGTGCGGCCCACCATCAACAGCTCCAACGCTTTTTGCACAAGCCGTTCGTTCTCGGCATCAAGCGCGCTGGTGGCTTCGTCCAGCAACAGCACGGCAGGGTCGCGCAAAATGGCACGCGCGATGGCGATGCGTTGCCTTTGACCGCCCGACAACCGTACGCCTTTCTCGCCCAGAAAACTCGTCATGCCGTCCGGCAGCTTGGAAATGAACTCCATGGCCTGGGCGGCTTCGGCGGCCGCACGCACATCGTCATCGGATGCGCCAGGGCGGCCATAGCGGATATTCTCAAGCGCGCTGGTGCCGAAAATCACCGGGTCTTGGGGTACCAGGCCAATGCGCATGCGTGCTTGGCGTTGGTCAACCTCGGTCAAATTCATGCCGTCGATGCGCACAACACCCGTTTGCGGATCGTAGAAGCGCAGCAGCAACTGAAACACCGTGCTCTTGCCCGCGCCAGACGGCCCCACCAAGGCGACGTGCTCGCCGGGGTTCACGCGCAAAGACAATCCATTCAGCGCAGCGGTATCGGGCCGCGAGGGGTAATGGAAAGTCACGTTTTCAAACGACACTTCACCACGCGCGGGCGATGGCATCGGCTTGGGGTTGGCGGGGGGTTGAATCGCGGGCTCCGTCTCCAACAATTCCACTAGCCGTTCGGTCGCGCCAGCCGCACGTTGCAAATCGCCCAACACTTCGCTTAGTGCACCCACGCCACCGGCCACGGTGACTGCGTAAAAAATAAATGCGGATAAATCGCCCGGCGTAATTGTGCCGGTAATCACGCCGCGCCCACCCGCCCACAGCACAACCGCGATGGCGCCAAACACCAGCAGAATCACGACCGAGCCCAGCATACCGCGCGCGAAGATGCGCTTCATCGCCACCAGGAAAGCGTTCTCCACTTCCGTCCCAAAGCGTGACTTGTCGTGATCTTCGTGCGTGAAAGCTTGCACGGTGCGAATGGCGTTGAGTGTTTCCTCGCCGTAAGAGCCCACATCGGCCACCCGGTCTTGGCTTTCGCGCGAGAGTTTGCGTACGCGCCGGCCGTACCAAATGATCGGCACCACCACGGCGGGCACCACCAGCAACACCAAGCCCGTCAGCGAGACATTGGTGATTATCATCATGGTGATACCGCCCATGACGCTGAGCACATTGCGCAAGGCGATTGAGAGAGACGATCCGACCACGGTTTGCAGCAGCGTCGTGTCCGAGGTCAGACGCGAGAGGATTTCACCGGTCTTGGTGACTTCGTAAAACCCCGGGCTTTGTTTAATAACTTGATCGAACACCGCGCGGCGCACATCGGCCACCACGCGCTCGCCCACCCACGAGATAAAGTAGAACCGGCAATAGGTTCCAGCGCTGATCACCAAGATGATCGCGACCAAGCCAAGAAACCCGAGATTGAGGAATTGTTGATCGCCCGCGCTCAAGCCCCGGTCGATCATGAACTTGAGGCCCATGCCGATACTCAGTGTGGCCAGCGAGGTGACGATCAGCGCCAACCCCGCATAGATCAGCTTATTGGTATAGGGCCGCATGAAGCCCCAGGTGCGCTTCAAGTACGCATAATTTTTGCTAGTGGGCCGGTCGGGCATCGACCAGCGATTAGGGCCGCCGCCACGCCCGCCATGAGGATGATCGCTCAATTGTAACCGCCCCGTTTGATTGGGCCTGGTTCAAGGCCCGTTGCGCCGTATCTTAGATAGCTAAGGTTTCTACCACGATTTGTCACCCCCTGGACGACTTGGTAGAAGGCCCTGTCAGGGCCTATTCTTTGGCCATGGCCAGCCCCGCAGCCTCCAAACACGTTGTTTGCTTATGCCGCGATTGTCTTGCGGAGTTCGACCATGACATTCGTCAATGCCCGGCCTGTGGTTCCTCGCGCATTATTTTCCATCCTGAATTGGGGCAACTCTCGACTGCGCACATTGACTGCGATGCCTTCTATGCTGCCATTGAAAAACGCGATAACCCCGAGCTGATCGATAAACCCGTCCTTGTCGGCGGGGGCAAACGTGGCGTTGTCTCGACAGCTTGTTACGTCGCGCGCAAGTTTGGGCCGCGCTCGGCCATGCCCATGTTCAAGGCGTTGAAAATGTGCCCCCACGCCGTGGTGATCAAACCCAACATGGCAAAGTACGCCGAAGCCAGCCGTTTAGTGCGCGCCATATTCGACAGCGTCACGCCCGTGGTCGAACCGCTCTCGCTTGATGAAGCGTTCTTGGATTTGGCGGGCACGGCGACTTTATTTCAACGCAGCCCCGCCGCCACGCTGGCTTATGTGGCGCGCGAAATCGAACGCCAGGTGCGCATCACGGTATCAATTGGACTCAGCTATAATAAATTCTTAGCCAAGATCGCCTCGGACCTAGACAAGCCGCGCGGCTTTGCAGTAATCGGCAAGGCCGATGCGGTAGCGCGGCTGCACGACATGCCGATCACAAAAATTCCCGGCGTCGGTCCATCTCTTGCTGATCGCTTGAAAGTCGATGGCTTGTTCACCATCGCCGATTTGCAAGCAAAATCCGAAGAAGAATTGACCATCAGATACGGTGAGACCGGCGCGCACTTAGCGCGGCGCGCACGCGGCGAAGACAGCCGCGCCATCCACAATGATCGTGAGTCCAAAAGCGTCTCATCGGAAACCACATTCGATACTGACGTTTCTGATGCGGCTGAGTTGCGCCGCCTGTTATGGCTGCAAGCCGAACGGGTCTCCGAGCGCTTGAAGAAAAACGCGCTGGCGGGTCATACAGTGGTGCTCAAGCTCAAGACGTCGCGATTCAAATTAGTCACGCGCAGCCGCCGCCTCCAGGCCCCCACACAGTTGGCGGAAATGATTTTCCGCACCAGCGAGGGCCTTTTAATCAAAGAGGCCAAGGGCACGCGCTATCGCCTCATCGGGGTTGGTGCCGATGATCTGTGCGAAGCGGCCCTGGCCGACCCGCCCGATCTGCTCAACGATGGTCCACGCCATCATGCGGGTGTGGAAAAAGCCATGGATGCAGTGCGGGCGAAATTCGGACGTACCGCGATCAAAAAGGGCCGGGCTGTGCCCACCAAATAGTCCTATTACCGGCGCCACGGGCGTTGCTTTTTTGTCCATTGCCGGGCAAACCCACCGCGCTAGCATTTGCCGTCAGGCGTGTAATGACTCGGAAGCGTTTCCCATGGATATGAAAGGCGAATACCGCATTCCTGCGCCGCGCACAGTGGTATGGGCCGCACTCAATGATCTTGAGGTGCTCAAGGCTGCCATTCCTGGCTGCGACACTATTTTCCGTTTATCTGAAACCGAAATCGAGGCCACGGTCACCGCCAAAATCGGCCCGGTGAAAGCCTCATTCAAGGGCCTGGTCACGCTGTCCGAGATTGATCCCCCCAATGGCTACACCATCCGCGGCGAGGGTAAGGGCGGGCCTGCGGGGTTCGCCAAGGGTGGGGCCAAGGTCCGGCTGGCCGATGCTGCCGAAGGGGGCACAAGCTTGAACTACGTGGTCGATGCCTCCGTCGGCGGCAAGCTCGCCCAAATTGGCGGGCGGCTGATCGACTCGACCGCCAAAAAACTCGCCGATGAATTTTTTGCGAAGTTCAGCGAATTGGCTGCTGCCAAGGCTCCAGAAGTTGCGGCGTCGGGGGCCCCATCGGGCCCTCAAACCCCCATGACTTCGGCGAAACCTTCGGCTACGGTCGCGCCCGCCGCGAAGCCCACACCGCTGATCTTGATGATTCTCGCGTTGATGGCTTTGGTTTTAGTTGTCGGTTTGATTGTGGTTGTTGGGTTTTAAGATGACCAAGGTTTCTGTGACGGTAAATGGTGCGGCCCGTTCGGGCGAAGTTGAGCCACGGACATTATTGGTTGAGTTCCTTCGCGTCGGGCTGGGTCTTACCGGAACGCACGTGGGTTGCGACACCAGCCAATGCGGCGCCTGCACGGTTCATCTCAATGGCAAACCGGTGAAGTCATGCACCATGTTGGCTTTGCAGGCCGATGGCCAGCAGGTCACCACCATTGAGGGCGTTGCCAAAGGCGATGTACTGCACCCCATGCAGGCCGCTTTTAAGGAATGTCATGGTTTGCAATGCGGCTTCTGTACGCCGGGCATGGTGATGAGCGCGTTGGGCATCGTCGAGCGTCACAAGGCCGATCAGCTGAGTGAAGCCGTCGTGCGCCACGAGCTTGAAGGCAACCTCTGCCGGTGCACGGGTTATCAAGGCATCGTCAACGCTGTGTTGATGGGCGCCAAGGCCCTGGGCGTGAAGGTGGTCTGACCATGCACGCATTCGAATATATTCGCCCGGCCTCGGTTGCCGATGCGGCAGCCAAGCGTAGCGCCAACGATGACTCCACCTATCTTGCTGGCGGCATGACGCTGATCCCGACTTTAAAGCAGCGCCTGGCACAACCCTCTCAGCTGCTCGATCTCGGCGGCATTACCGAACTAAAAGGCATTACGCTGAAAGATGGCGTGCTTACTGTTGGCGCCATGACCAGTCATGCCGACGTTGCCGCTTCGAGCGATGTAAAAAAATCCATTCCCGCGTTGGCCGTGTTGGCGGGGTCCATTGGCGATCCGCAAGTGCGCGATCGCGGTACGCTAGGTGGCTCCATCGCCAACAGCGATCCCTCGGCTGATTACCCTGCCGCCGTCGTCGGCCTTGGTGCAACGGTGCACACCAACAAGCGCCAGATTTCGGGCGATCAATTTTTCAAAGGTCTGTTTGAAACCGCGTTGGAACCTGGTGAATTGATCGTGAAGGTTTCATTTCCCACGCCGAAGCGCGCGGCCTATATGAAATTCCCCAACCCCGCTTCGCGCTATGCAGTGGTGGGCGTGATGGTGGCCGAGACGGCAACTGGCATTCGCGTGGCCGTCACAGGCGCTGGCGCATGCGCGTTTCGTATCCCCGCCATGGAAGCAGCGCTGGCAAAATCATTCAGCGCCGATGCCATCAAGAATATCACCGTTCCTGTGAGTGATATGAACAACGATATGCACGCCACGGCAGAATACCGCGCACATTTGGTGGGTGTGATGGCCAAGCGTGCCATCGCTGCGATCGCGTAAAAACCGTGGCCGAGCCCATCAAATTCTATTTCGACTTTAACTCGACGTTTTCTTACATCGCGATTCAACGCATTGACGAACTTGCCGCCAAGCACGGCCGCAATGTCGATTGGCGGGCGATTTCCCTCGGGCACTTGTTTCAGGCTCAAAACATCACCCCGCCACCTAGTCTTCCGGCGAAATTCAAATACCTCTCGGTTGATTTCCCGCGCAGTTGCGCCATGGTTGGCTTGCCGTGCAAAATGCCAGCGTCCTTTCCGCCCGATGTGCGGCTTGCCCGCTACGTGTTTTGGCACCTCAAAGCCAAGGACGAGGGGCTATCCCATCGCTTCTCCAAGCTGGTCTCGGCGGCTATTTTTGGCCGGGGCGAGGATATGGCCACGGCAGCCCAGCTTGCCCAAGCCTGTGGCAGCCTTGGCCTGACCGAAGCCGCCATCGACGCTGCGGGCAGCGATTCGGCCGCCAAGAAGGCCGTCGTCAATGCCTTGGACGGCGCCGTGGCGGACGGTATGATTGGCGCGCCATTCTTCGTGGTGGATGGGGAAGCATTCTGGGGCGCCGACCGGCTTGACCAGCTCGATTGGCGCTTATCCGGCAAGCGATAAGGAGAGACACTCATGACCGACGCAACACCCAATTGGTTCGTCCGAAACAACGCGCGCATTGCCGCCATCGGGCTTGGCATCGTTGTGCTTGGAACCGTGATCGCGATGCTCGCGGGGCCGCTCTATCAAGCCAAGCTGATTGCGCTGTTTCCTGCCTTTGGCGTTCTGCGAGCAGGCGTCATCGCTTGTGCGGTGGGCGCGGCGGTTGGTTTGCTCTCGCTCGTCATCTCGTTGTCCAAGGAGGGCGGCCAAGCTTTCACGCGCAATCCGCAAGCGCTGGTAGCCATCGTCGTGGGCCTCGTTGTGTTCTATGTTCCCTTCTCCATGTCGCGCGGCGGTTTCCCGCCCATTCACGACGTCACCACCGACATTGAAAACCCGCCAGCTTTTGTCGATGCCCTTGCGTTGCGTCAATCCACCGGTGCCACAAACGTGGCTGAATACGTGCGGGTGGTGAAGCGTCCCAACGGCACCGAATTGAACGTCCCTGAGTTGCAGCAAAAGGCCTTCCCCGACATTCAACCAGTGAAGATGGATGTGCCCCCGGCCGAAGCCTATGCCAAGGCAATGGCTGCGGTGAAAAAAATGAAGTGGACCATCATCGCCGATAAACCCGGCGAAGGCCGAATCGAAGCCTCGGATAAAACCGCATGGTTCGGTTTCATTGATGATGTGGTGATCCGCGTGCAACCCGATGGCGCTGGCAGCCGGGTGGATGTGCGTTCGGTCTCGCGCATCGGGTTTGGTGATGTTGGCAAGAACGCCAAGCGTATCCGCGCCTACGTTCTCAATCTCACGGGCGCGCGTTCGCACTAAGCCGGGCGCACTAATCCTGCACATGATGGCGCATGTTTCACGGCGGTGGTTGCTGGCAACCGCCGCCGTTTCGTCTTTCCTTCCGGCGATACAGGCGCGCGCTGACGACACCGTCATGCGCAAACGCCAGTATGTCGATTGTCGCTATGGCCAACTGCACATACAGGTGGCCGAACCAAAAGACACGGCAAGGGCCGTAAAGAACGCGATTCTGTGCATGCACCCTAGCCCCGCCAGCGGGCGCTATTACCTCGATTTGATTGGCGATCTCGGCAAAGACCGTATCGCCATGGCAGCCGATACGCCGGGCTATGGCGAATCCGACCGGCCACCGAACAAACCGCCACCGATGGAAGGTTACTCTGGCGCGTTCGCCGACGCGCTCGAGAATTTGGGATACGGAAAAAGCGGCAAGAAGGCCGATCTGTTGGGTTATCACACCGGATGTTTGATCGCGGTTGATCTCGCCATCCGCCGCCCCGATTTGATTCGGAAACTGGTTCTGGTCGCTGTGCCCTATTACGATAGCGTCGAGCGTCAACAGAAACAATTGGCCGGGCTCGACCGGCGGCCCTACGGCGAAGAGCCCGACAAAGCTGTCCAGATGTGGGATGTCACCGTCAAACGCCGCGCGAAAGGCGTGACACTGGAACAGTCCATTGATCAATTCTTAGAGCGCATGCGCCCCGGCGATAAGGAATGGTGGGCCTATGAGGCGGTGTTCAGTTACGACAGCAAGAATCGGTTTCCGCTGATCACCCAACCCACGGCGCTATTGAACCCGCACGGGGTCCTTTACAAGGAAACGCTGGCGGCGGCACCGATGATCAAGGGGGCCAAGCTTGTCGACCTACCCGAGCTTGATCACGGGGTATTCTCGGTGGGCTCGCATGTCATCGCTCGCGAGACACGGAAGTTTTTAGACTCGTAAGCGTGTCAACGTCGCGCCGCATTTCTGAGTTTGGCGATGATGTTCACCACCGCACTTTACCCTACAGCAGCGTTTGACGAGCTGGGTGGCTTGTTCTTCCAGTACTCAATGGAATACATCGGCCTGTCGGTGCGGAATAAAATGTAGTGTCCGCCAAGTTGGCCGAGTTGAATACGAAGGTCGTCGTCCATATAAGCGATGTCCGACCATAACTTGGGCCGCGGGCTCATTTCAGCCGATAATAGCGCTACGTCACCGATACCGATTGCGGCGGCAAAGCTGGCCATGGACATATTGTGATCGACCGGGACGATCTTGAAGCCTTCAAATTCGACAAGGAACCGCGCCAGGTTCTCCTCGCGCCGCTCATAGCTGGCCAATGAGAAGTGGTATGCGGGAACCTGTTTTTCACCGAGGGCGAAATGGGAAAAGAAATTGTAAGCGCCCGTACCGGGATCGATCTCGAGTCCGGAGCCAAGAAACGTCGCGGGAATATCGGGCAGCCGGCCCATGGAAAATGTTTTCAAAGATGTAGTCACGCCCACGCCTTGATTTTGGGCAGACGCTCCACAGACGAGCTTGCCTAAGTTGAAATAGTCGCCGCCCCAATGCCCACGGAAAGTTTCCGGATGGTCAAGCGGCTTTGTGTAGACCGTCAAAGGCGTTAGTTCGTCGATCAGGGCGTCAATCCGCGCGGATTCGGGAGTTCCCGATTTAAATCCCTCTTTATGAGTCGCAATGATACTCAATAACTCACTGCGCAGTTTTTCGCGCCCAGTCATATTGCCTTCTCCGTCCAGTGAGTGCGATTAAACATGGTTACTCGCGTGGGCCGGTTTCAGTGAACCCTGCGATAACGATTGAGGTCCCTACAAAGCCAGATAGTTGTCGAGATCGTCAAGAACACTGCGGCTGTGATCTCGATTTAGAGAAGCGAAAACTGGCGGTAGAGTTGAGACGTCGTCTATCACGCGCCCGTAGCCCTGCGTCAGCGTCGTGCCGGGGCGATCACCCATTTGCATCCAGGGCCGCCAGCTCAGGACATTGAACTTTTATACCACAGTCGGAACGTGGGCTTGCGTTCGTTTGCTCAATGCACGCTGGCTGGCGTGGAAAGTAAAGTTTTCGTGGAAGCCGAATGGCGGGGCGCCGGCAACTAGCGGCGGCGTAATGCTGTCATTTCGCTCGGTGATCCAAACATCGCCGCCAAACAAGCCTTCGATATCAAATCGGTGTTCAGGTCTTGCCCCTGCATCGCCGGCAGGCTCTCGCGCGATGACTAATGATAAGGGCACCACGAACGAGGTGGGCCCTAAAGTCATCTGGGGGACAGGGACGGTCTCGCTGGTGAATGGGTTGCGCCATGTCTCGAGCAATTCCCGCGTGATCAGATCCACGAAATACACAATTTCCACGATCACAGCGTCGTAACCACCGTCCGCGCGTTTGCGATGGCGCGAGTAGATTTGAGACAACGCACGGAATAGCGGCGTGGTCTGCGCGTCAATCCGCGCGGCTAAAATGCCATCGGTCCAGCGTACGGCGATGCCTGTGTCGGTTCGCCCCGTCATGCGGATAATCGCATCCAGCCGCACTGCGGGGTCGTTCCAGTCTAATGAAGCGGCCTCGGCGGCTGTTATACCCGCCGCGATTGAGTCAGCACCCAATGCAGCGAGCGCACCTCGCCGGGTCAGCGTCGGGGTCAAACTATTTCTCAATCGCGCCATACACGCCATTGCGCAAAACAAGCGGCAATGCAGGTTCATCGGGGCCTAAGTATTGCGTCATGGCGACGGCGGCGATTTGTTCCTTGGGGTCAATAAAATACGCTGTGTTGGCAAGCCCGCCCCAGGCCGCATCGCCATCCGAGCCGGGTGCGGCATGGGGGCCTTCGGCGGCGCGCACGCCAATGGCTAATCCCCACGCATAACCCCGGAACACAGGCGTTGCGGAGTGGTTGTACCAATAGACCAATCCCTGGTCGGGGGTGGTCTGGCGGGTCAGCATCATCTTCACGGTCTCGGGCTTCAGCACGCGTGCGCCGTCTAACTCGCCGCCGTTCAACAGCATTTGCAAGAAGCGTAAATAATCGGGCGCGGTCGAGACCAGCCCGCCGCCTGCCGAGAACAATGTGCCGGGTTTGGTGTAGCTAGAGGATGGCGGAGCATTGCGCGGCACGAGCTTGCCGGCCTCATCGGGGCCATACACTTCGGCCAACTGGGCTGGGTCTTTTACCCAAAAGCCGGTATTGGGCATGCCGATTTTATCGAACAGGCGTTGCTGCAAGAACACGTTTAAATTTTGGCCCGAAGCCACTTCGGCCACACGGCCCAGCACGTCCGAGGAAAATCCGTAATACCACTTGGCGCCGGGCTGATAGAGCAGGGGGTATTTACTGAGTTTCTTCACACTGTCTGATATAGAGCCATCGAGCGATAAAATATCACGCTGATTGATGCCCACCGACTTGGGCCAATCGGCGGCATAGCCTAAGCCAGAGGTGTAGGTGAAAAGATGGCGAATCGTCATGGGGCTTTTTTGCGGCTCGGTGGCGCTGACCTGACCGTCTTTGATCTCCTTGATCACCGGCATGGCGGCGATTTCGGGGATGTATTTCGCCACCGGATCATCAAGTTTGAATTTGCCCTCATCGAGCAGCGTCAGTATGGCCGCGCCCGTGACGGCACGGCTTTGTGAGTACAGACGAAAGGCGGTGTCGGGCGTCATGGGCAGGTTTTTCTCGACACTGCGCTGGCCGAAGCTTTCCAAGGCCACCAGCTTGCCGCGCCGTATAACGCCATAGACCACGCCCGCGCGGCGATTCTGATCCACAAAAGCCTTCATATCGGCGGACAGTTTGGCGAGCTTTGCCACTGACATGCCAACTGACGCCGGATCGGCCTTTTCCAAATCTTTCGCCATGACAGCGCTTCCTAATGTGATCCCCGCGATGACAAGGGCGGTTGCCGTGGTTTTCGTGGCAGACATCATGGTCTATGCCTTTTTTTGCTTTGGCGTCTTGTTGCGCTCGGCTTGCTGCAGCACCAGGTAAAAAATGCGATCGGCCAGCGCCTTGCGGGCGGCATCGCGCTCGGCTAACTCGGCCTCGTCGAATTCATAGGCGTCGATCTCGGCTTTGAGAATCACGCCTTTTTTGGCGGCAATGCGTTCGATGGTATCGACACGGTCGCGCATCACCAGCATTTCGGTGGTCAGCGCCGTGATCATCGACATGAACACGTCGTCTGTCCAATCGTCGAACATCTTTGGGCGCTTGCCCTTGGCCACCCGCGTCAGTTTTTTCCGGGGCGCTGCCTCGGTCATGTTCAATGCCGTCGTGTTTGATTATTTAATGCCGATCTGTACGCCCCAGCCAAAGCCCGCCGGGCCCTTAGCATTGCGGGTACGCGCGTCGGCGCTGATCTTGGTATTGGTGAAGACCTTAGCGTCGCGGTCGACCATGTCGGCCAAATCGAGGAAACATTGATCGGGCGCGAAGCCTGCCGCTTCCATGGCGGCCTTCAAGTCCATCGCGCGGAACGTGCTCCAGAAGGGTTCGTTATTGTAGCGCGTTTCGTTGCCGAACATGAATTGGGTGTAGGTGTCGATGTCGGCGAATTGCGGCAGGTCGGCATGAGCCATCACGCCACCCGGCTTCAACAGGCGGCGGCACTCCTTCAAAATATTTTGCCAGGCGGTGGTGGAGGTCTCATGGGCCAGAATGGTCGAGACCACCAGGTCAAACGTGCCCTCTGTGAAATTGGTGCGCTCGGCGTTCTGCTGGCTGAAGTGCACCTTTTTGCCCAACGACTCCGCACGGGCATGGCCATAGCGCAAGCAGGGAGCGGCCACATCAAGCGCATAAATCTCGGCGTCCTGGTAGGCGTCGCAATAGCGCAGCGTGCTCATGCCGACCGTGCAGCCGAGATCGAGAATTCTGGCTGGCTTTAAGTTAGGAAAATTCTTCTTCAGGTAGCCAATCACCGAGGCGCCAAGATTTCCTTCCTGGCCGCGCTGATACATCGATATGCCGCGGTCATAAATTGCCCCGGCGGCAACGCTCTGGGGCTCGCCGCCGTCATAGCCGTAGCCACCCGGCATGCAGTGAATATCGACATTGGATACATAACGCGGGATTTCGAAGGCCTCATTGAGCGTCAGGCTGCCGAGGTTGCGCTCGCAGCCCTTGGCCCGGGCATTCAATTCGGGCAACTGGCGCTCGATGTTCTCGACGACCGTGTTCCACATTACTTCTTGTACGCTGCGTTGCAGCGAGAGATGCAACTGCACATAGGGCCGTTCTTCCATCACCCGGCGCACTTCTTGGCGGTCGTTCAGGGCGCGCCCCTGGGATTTTTCAAACTCTGGGGCCACGACATTGGTGAAATAACCGCGCGTGCCTTGTGAAACTTGAGCATAGACATGAAAGCGCATGGCACGCACCGCATGTTCACGCGCGATTTCATCATGGGTTAGCTCGGGCGTCATGCCGTGCAAGTGCGATTGGTTTTGCATGCGTATCTCTCCCTCAAGCGTGCGGCGCAATCTTAGCAGACAATGCGCTCGATCCGAGCGATTTTGCTAGCCCGAGGCGGGCCCCGCGCGGCAATCTACCTATTCTGAACGCACCCGCACACCATGAGAAGGTCCATGCCTGTCAAACGCGCATTCGCCGACATCGCCGAGGGCCAGGTCCATTACTGGCATGGCGAGCCGCGCCATATCCGTTACAGCGACGCCCGTTGGTTTATTTGCACCCAGGGCCCGGCACAGCGCGCCATCAGGTGCCGTTGTTGAACCTGTTTGCGGAATCCGTGCGCGTCATCGCCCCCGATATCATGGGCATGGGCGATTCGGCCCCGCCGCCTGCAACATTGGCCGACCCTGGCATGGATTACTTTGCCGGCGCTGTCTGGCGCTTTCTCGATTCGATTAATGTGTCGCAGTGCGTGCTGATGGGCTCGTCCTTGGGCGGGCGCACGGCCGTGGACATGGCGCTGCAGCAGCCCGGCCGGGGGGTCAAAGGCCTGATCCTCAACCGCATCATGATGATCGCCGGTGAGGATTTGACCGAGATGAAAGCTAAGCACGGCCCCGAGGTGCTGCCCGATCAATCGGGTGCTTATGTGTGGTTCGTGTGGCATCGCATGCGCAGCCTGATCACCTATTTTCCGTGGTTCAAACAAGACGGCGCGCATATGCGCAAAGTCGATTTGCCGCCGCCCGAAGTCATGCATGCGTCGTTCGTCGAGCATATGAAAATGTGCGCGACGTCACACAAGGCCTTCACCGCGTATTGGAATTATCCCATCGCCGACAAACTGAGCGGCCTTAAGGTGCCTACCCTGTGCCGAGCGGAAACGGCGGCCTTCGTTCCAGGGGCAAAAACCTGGGTACCGGGGTTCGAGGGTGATCCGATGATGGCCAAGCCCGAGCAGCTAACCGCCCTGGTGGACCCGGTGCTGGCTTATCTCAAGTCTATCGAAAGTTAACTTTAGCCGCCGCGCTCGGCGCGCCAGGCCGACAGGCTCTTGCCAATGCGTGCCGCGCCATCTTTCAGGGGGGCCGCGAACGTATCAATCGCTTGTTTAAGCGACATGGTCGTCGGGTAAAACGACACACTCAACACCGCGAAGATTTCACCGTCCACCATGATGGGCACCGAGAAAGCGCAATGGTTTTGATCGGGCACTTTGATAGCGGCATGTCCGTCAGCGGCGACTTTTTCCAGCCCGCGTTGGAACGTTTGCATCATTGTGCTGGCCTTGGCCAAGGATTGCGAATCCTCGGAGAGTGCTTGCTCGATCAAGGCTTGGCGCACATCTTTGTTCGAGAACGCCAGGTAAACTTGCCCAGCGGCTGTATGTAGCAACGGAACACTAAACCCGCCGCGATGGCGCCACATCGCAAAGGGGCTGACGTCGTGGGTGGAATCGCGCACCAGCATGTGCGAACCCATGTTGGTGGCAATCGTCAGCGGCCAGAGAATTTTCTTGCAGATCTCGACCATGATCGGCCGGGCCACCTTCGGCAGCCATTCTTCCTGGTCATAGCCATGGCTCAGGCTGCGGACTTGATCGGTCAGGCGGTATTTCTTGTCGGCCTCGTCACGGAAGATGTAGCCAAGCCGTTCCAGTGTGCGCAGCAAGCGGAACGCCGTGGGCCGTGGCAGGTTCAGTTGGTCGGCCGTTTCGGTCACGGTCAGGCCATTGTGACGGTTGAGCAGGCGTAAAATATCCAGGCCCCGCTTAAGCGAGCGGACGGAAAACGAATCGGGGCGGCGTGGGGCTGGCGTGCCCATGACTAACTTTCCAACGCAACGCCGTGTTCGTCAAGTGAACGCGCTCGTCTGGTGTCCGCCTTAAGACCTGGCATGATTGGGGGCAAGGTTGATTTAGAGGCCCATGAACTCCCAAAACGCCCAAAATCCAAGCTCTTGGCGCAATCTGCTCGGCTCCTGGCTCGAGTCGCAGGCGGGCCCGCCGCCGGGTGAGGCCACGGCGCAATCTGTGATCGCCGCATTGCGTCAGGGCTGGGTGCCGACGGAATTGGCGTTCCGAGTCGGCCTACGGCTGCTCGCCCGCGAACCTCAATTCGAATCAGCGTTACACACTGCCGCCACCGGCTCGCTCGATCAGGTCGATCAGGCGGTTGGCGAGCGCGCGGTCATCGAAAAATTGTCCCACCCCCTGTTCACCGCGCTGCTGGGCCACTGCCTGATGACATCGCCCGAGATCGAACGCCTGCTAACACGGTTGCGCCGCCACCTTTTACGGTCTGTCAGCAATGCTCCGTCGTCGATTGATCCGGTTCCGCGCGATCTGTGCCTCGCGCTGGCGATGCAGTGTTTCCTCAACGAGTATGTCTTCGAAGAAACCGCCGAAGAATCGGCTTGGGTGAAAAACCTCGAGGCAAATGTACGCAAGGCTGTTCAAGACGGTCTTGCCGTGGATGATTATGCACTGGCCATTCTTGCAGCCTATCGCCCGCTTGACCGACTCGATTGGGCGCAGCCGGCTTTTACCGCTAACACTGCCGGCCTGAACCAACTCAAAGCCATCTTCATCGACCAACCGAAAATGGAAACTGAGAGCGCAACAGATATTCTCACACTTACAGCGCCTGGCAACGTCACGTCCGAGCATGTGCAACGCCAGTACGAGGAGAACCCTTATCCGCGTTGGGTCACGTGCGCGCGTGAATCTCCCATGGCATTTTCCGATTTTGCCATGGCTATGAAACGCAACTATGCGGTGCCCTCAACACCATCACACACAAATTCAAAACCGGAAATTCTCATCGCCGGTTGCGGCACGGGCATGCAAGCCATTCAATGCGCCAGCCAATATACCGATGCCGCGATCACGGCGATAGATCTGTCGCGCCCGAGCCTCGCCTATGCCTTGCGTAAAACGCACGAACATCAACTTTCGAATATCAATTACGTCCAGGCCGATCTGCTACATTTGGCCGACTTGCCAGAGTTTCAGGGCCGCTTCGATTTTGTCGAATGCCTGGGCGTGCTGCATCATCTCGCCGATCCCAGCCGTGGGCTCCAATCACTCGCTAAGTGTCTGCGGCCTGGCGGGCTAATATATCTGGGCGTCTATAGCGCCACGGCGCGCTCATCGATTATCGCCGGGCGAAAACTGATCGCACAGCATGGCCTGGCGCCCACGGCGGTGGGGATTCGCGAATTTCGCAAACGCGTGATGCAATCCATCGGCCATCCCGGCGATCAGGCGCGCAAGTTGCGCCCGCTCGCGCATTTCATCGATTTCTATTCCATCTCTATGTGCCGTGACTTGGCATTTCATGTTCAAGAACATCAATTCCGCCCCAAAGAAATTTTGACCCTCGCGCTCGGCGCGGGGCTTACTCTCTTGGGGTTTGGCATTGTCGATGCGAAAGCAGCAAGGCTTTATGCGGCGCGCAATCCTGCCGACCGCTATGTGCGCGACGTGGCTAAGATCACCGCCTTCGAGCGGGAATTCCCCCAAACTTTTGCCGCCATGTATCCGGTGATCTTGCACAAACCGGCATAACGCGCGCCCATGAAAAAAGGCCCGGATTTCTCCGGGCCTTTCATTTTTGCGATCTGAAATCTTTTTAGAAGTTGTAGCGTGCCCGGAGGCCAAAATCGCGCTTGTCGGGCGGCTGGGCGATAATCGCCTGCGGGAAGCCAAAACCGCCGAACTGCGGTGGCAGAGCAATGAAGATCGCATTACCGACCGGATTGCCCTGATAGACGTTGCGGAAACCGAAGTCCCAGTTCTTATCGTTGAACAGGTTCTTGACGTACAACTCGACGCGCAAGTTGTCGTTCTCAACGCCCATGCGGGCATTGAAGCGCCAGTAATCGTTGAACTTCACAATATTGGCTTCGCTGTCCCAGGCCTTGCCGGTGTAAGCAGCGTCAAAGCGGCCAAACCAATTCCAATCACCCACAAAGCTGTCTTCGTAATTCAACGTGGCCGATCCGCTCCAGTCGGGCACGCGCGGTAGGTGGTTGCCATCGAAGCGCGTGACGTTGCTGGTCAGCTGCGCCAAGAAGGGCTGGATGAAGTTGGTGTATTTGCCAGTTTGCCGAGCACCGCGCACATTGACATCGAATTTATCGGTGATGGCGACCGTGCCATCCCATTCGATGCCCTTTAGCGTGGCGTTACCAGGCGTGAGCAATCCGGTGATCGTGCGCCCCGTGGACGGCGTGATGAAGGCTGCACCGGCTTTAATGTTCGACCACTTCATGTAGTAGGCGGCCAACGTGTACTGCACGCGGTTGTCGAACAACTGCTGTTTCGAGCCGAGTTCATAGCTATCGACGCCCTCGGAGGGAACGACGTCGGCAATGCCCGGAAAGACCGCTTCAATATCGCGGCGCTCGGGCGCGGTGGCCGAGATGTAGGATTGGTTAAACTGGCCGGGCAGAACGCCGCGTGCCCAACTACCGTACAACGTCCAGTCTTCCATCGGTTTGTAGTTCACGATCAGGCGCGGCAGCCAATCGGTGAAACTTGCCGTCAGCGAGGCGGGGTTAGAGGGCGCTGTTTTTGACGTGTCTTTCTGATAGCGAATTTCACCGTTCAGTTCCAATTGGTCGGTCACATCGTATTGCAACGAGGCAAAACCGGCCTTTACTTGCGCTCGCTCGCCGTCGCGGTTGACGGGAACGTTCGCTACCACCGCCCGCGCAATGGGCGCGGTGGGCGTGGTGCGCACTTGGTACATTAACTCGCCATTGAAGTGGCCGTCGAAATCGCCGTCGTAATAGGTGCCGCCCACCATCCAACGGAAAGCTTGATCTTGCGCGGATTGAACGCGGCCTTCGACCGTGACCACTCGGAAGATCGCCGGAACTGTGGTGTAAAGGTTTTCTACGTCGCTGCGGTCTTGGTCGAAGATCGAGTTTTGTTTGGTCGAATCGTAGCCGACGTTCAACGCGGTCGAGATGCCGCCATCGAAGGTGTATTCGGTTTGCCCATTGAGGCGCAAATTGTGACGGATCAAACCGAAATGGTCGATTTTGGGGGCGCGCGCGACCAACGGATCGTTGAGAATGTTGTTGATGAAACCATCGATCAGGCCATTCGGATTGCCCAGGCCAACCAAGCGCGGGCTGAGCAGCTTGGTGTTCTGCGTGACAATATTTTTTTCGCCGATGTCCTTGATAGTGGGAATGTTGTTACAGAAGTAGGGCAGTGAAACCGCAAATTGCCGCGCCTGTTTGGTAACGACATCCGCGCCTTTGAACAGCAGCCCGGCGCATGAATTCGAGGCGTTGCCATGAATGGGCGAGTACAAATGCGAACTTGCCGGCGCGCTGTCGTCATCTTCCTGGTAGTGCGTGCGCAGCTTGATCCAGAAATTGTCGGTGGGCGTCGCATATAAAGTGCCGGTAATCGATTCAGAAGTCTCTTCGCCCAGCTCTCCGCCATCGTTGGCGGTGTAGTGCGCGCCCTTCTTATGCAAAATCGTGGTCACGCGGCCAGCCAGCTTGCTTTCAACCAAGGGGCCTTCAAGGCTGAGGTTGAGGTCGTGTGATCCGCGTGTCGACCCTTCGCCCGAAACCTCGCCCTTGAATTCATCGCCCGGCGTCTTGGTGATGAAGTTGACCGCGCCGCCAAAGGTGTTGCGGCCAAAGTAAGCGTTTTGCGGACCCTTGATCACCTCAACGCGTTCCACGTCGACGGTATTGACCGAGTTGGTGCCGCCCAGCACATACACACCGTCAATGAACACCGCGCCAGTGGACTGGCGCGGCAGGGTCGATGACATGGTCATGCCGCGGAAGACGACAAAGGGGTTCGAGCGCCCACCGCCACCGTTGCCGCCCACCGCCTGAAACGTAAAGCCCGGCGAGAATTTGGTGACATCGCGGATGTCGAACACATCGGCTTTTTCAATGTCAGCCGCCGTGAACGCCGTGATGGCCACCGGAATATCAAGCAAGGCTTCTGCGCGTTTGCGCGAAGTGACGATGATTTCTTCCAACGTCGGCGCTTGGGCCGATTGTCTGGCGTCTTGCGCGTAAGCCACCGGCGCTGCCCCGAACGACAACGCTAATGCGCTCACCGTCGACAGCATCGTTAGGCGATGAAAATGTGACATTCACTACTCCCCCTATGGCGGCCCAGACTGGCGACTAACCCCATGAATACATTGATCGTGTTATCTACATTCTGTTGCGTCAAGGCAACGCCTTGGAGTGGTCGGCAGACGAAACGCAGTGTTGCTTATTTGCAACGCTGGGGGGTGGCTGGTGCCGCTGTTATTTCAAATCCCGCGCGATGCGGAACCCAAAAACTTGTGACGTCAGCGTAGATGGGTCACGGCCCCGGAACGTCGGGGTTTGCCGGTCGATGCTTGAAGCCCAACTGCCGCCTTTCGAAGCGCGGCGGTCGCAACCCTCAGGCCCTATATAAGGTGAGCCATCGGTGGGCGTATTGGCCGGATAGGGCAATACGTAACAATCCTCCACCCACTCCCAAATACTGCCGATCATGTCGTAAACGCCAAAAGCGTTAGGCTTCAGCGCGCCCGCAGGCGCGATGAACGGGTAGCCATCGTTGCAATTGGCGACGTTCAATTTGCGGGGTGTGAAGGGCGGCTTCAAATCTTTGGTCGAGAGGTCGCCCACATTGGCTGTCTTGCAGGCATCGTCGGGGTTATCGCCCCAGGTGTATCTGGTGGCCGTGTCGCCCGCGCGCGCGACATACTCCCATTCCGATTCCGAAAGCAGCCGGTAAGACGCGCCGGTCTTTGCGTTCAGCCACTTAATATAAGCCTTGGCGTCATCCCAACTGAGACACGCGCCAGGCTCGTTGTCAGCGGGCGGCCGGCCGTATTGTGGATTGCGCCAGCCGGTTTTCGGTGCCTTGGTCGCGGTGGTGCCGTCCCAAATGTTGCACACATCGTTGGCGACATAACCGGTCGCATCGGCGAATTCCTTGAATTGTCCGGTGATCACCTCGGTTTTTCCGACAGCGAAGGAATATTTGATGCTCACGCGATGCGGTGGGCCTTCGTAACGCACCGGCTCGGCCACATCCCGCGCTTCGCGGCCTTGGGTGAAACTGCCTGGGGCAATCACCACCATCTCGGGGCAGGTGGGGCAATCCTTGAATACCGAGCCCGGTTTTGTGGGCGCGTCTGCGGCGATGCTTGGCGCAGTCACGATGGTAGCAAGCGCCACGACTGTCATCGACATGATTAGTTTCATAAGAACCCCCTGCGGATAAGACATGTTTAATTCACTTGGTAATCGACTTTTTGCGATGCGGCTGCCGCAACCTTTTTGCCTTGGGCCCGCAACACTTCGGCGATTTGTTGCTGGGCGAACTCGGCCGTGCCGACGCCAACATAGTCTTTATTGAAGTGCGCCTTCACCGAGGGCCGCTTGAGTACTTTGTTCCACCAAGCCGTTAGTTTGCTCCGCCCGTTGCGCCAATCGTAGCCATCGGGCACCGGGGCCATCAGCCCCTTATTTAATTGCCGGTCCAAATAACTCAAGGCATGCAAGGTCGAAGCCTGGCCCACATCGAAGCCCTTCAGTTTGCCCGCGTCAGCTTCCATTTGGTCGAGTGCGCGTTCCACCTTGGGCCAATGCCAGGCGAACACACTCGCACGGGGCGGGTTTTCGTTTTTCTCCAGCGCCATCACCACCGCAACTTCAAACACCGTATCGGCCAAGGCCAGCCGGCGCAGGGCATTCCAGCGCGCCGGGCCAGATTTTGGGTAAAGTTTCTTATTCTTACTCAAGGAATCGAGATACTCGACAATCGTCTGGCTGCCATAAAGAACAGTGCCGTCTTTCAGGGCAAGCGTTGGCACCTTGTGCAGGGGATTGATGGCGGCCACCGAGTAGCCATCGCGCATGGGGTAAATCGGCACGAACTCGATTTGGTCCCACACACCTGCTTCGTGCGCCACCACCAGGGCCTTATGAATGAAGCCATGGATGGGCGAATAAAACAGCTTCATGGTTTTCTTGGCTGTTTTTGCGGCGGGCTTGGCTTTGGTGGACTTGCGTTTGGCCATGACGGATCCTTTTGCGAGAGAACCGCATCATAGTGTGCTGCTTCGCGAGGTCTATCCCATGATGCGAGCGGCTTTCGCCTTCCGAATAGAAGGGTTACGCTAAATGGCGTTGCGCGCGGCCCCGTTTCGGATTACCTCCGAGAACTATCCTAAGGGATCGCCATGAAAATCGCGCTTATTGGCAATGGCGCCATCGCCAAACTGGTCGCCCAATTCTGCTCGGTTCGCGCGGACATATATAATGTCGTCGCGGCCTTGGGGCTGCCTGCCGATATGACGTCCGTTGGCACACATCCCATTGTGCGCAGTTTGCCCGAATTGCTGGCCTTCAAGCCAGATTTGGTAGTGGAGTGTGCCGGCCACAGTGCCGTGAAAGCCTATGGCGCGGCGGTACTGAATGCAGGCATTAACCTGATTGTCGTGTCGACGGGCAGCTTGGCTGACCAAGCGCTGTGGGACGAGATCAAGGCGGCGGCAGAAAAATCCACGGCCCAGCTCAAACTGCCTGCAGGCGCCTTGCCGGGAGTAGATTCCTTGGCCGCAGGCAAGCTCGCAGGTATCGACCGGGTAGAGCTGAAATCCTCCAAGCCGCCCAAGGCGTGGGCTGGAACTCCGGCCGAAAAAACCCATGACCTCGGCAAGATTACCGCGCCCACGGTGATTTTCTCCGGCAGTGCCCGCGAGGCTGCCCTGGCGTTTCCCAAGAACGCCAATGTTGCCGCCACCGCAGCACTGGCCGGAATTGGTTTTGAAAAAACCCGGGTGACGTTGATCGCCGATCCGGGTGTCACTCAAAACGTGCACCGGCTCGAAGCCGATGGGGCGTTTGGCTCGCTGCGGTTGGAGATTTTCGCCAATCCCTCGCCCGATAATCCCAAGACTTCGCATATGGCCGCGCTCAGCATCATGCGTTTGTTGGAACACGAAGCTGCGGCCATCGTGATCTAGCGAAATATTGCACTGCGTCATACCGCCGCTGCATAAAAATACCGCAGCGGTATAACGCCAGCCTGATAAAAAACCTGATATAACCGGCGGAACAGGCGACCGATTTTTTTGCAGCGCACTATACCGCGTCGGTGTCGTTTTCGACTCGCCCAACTGTTCCACGTGAAGCAATTTTCCCGCAATCCACAGGCAGCAGTAAAAAATTTAAGGTGGGGTTAGTGCGCAATACAAGCCCCCAACACTCCTAACCGCTCCGCGCGAGTGCTAATCGTCTCGGCCCGGGTTCGCACATAGGGCCCAGGCTTGGACGCCGACCAGCGCCGCGGGCTCGGCAAGACAGCGGCCAGCAAGGCCGACTCCCGCGCCGTGAGGTTGGCCGCCGATTTATGAAAATGGTATTGGGCCGCAGCCTCGGCGCCATAAATTCCCGGGCCCCATTCGACAACGTTGAGATAGACCTCCAGCGTACGCCGCTTGGTCCACAACGCCTCGATATAAACCGTCAGCCACGCCTCCAGCGCCTTGCGCACAAAGGTGCGGCCCGGCCACAAAAAAACATTCTTGGCAGTCTGCATCGAAATGGTGCTGCCGCCTCGCAGCCGCCCGCCTCGTTGATAACTGCGCCAGGCCTTGCGCAGGGCCTCAGGTTCAAAGCCGAAATGCTCGCAGAACGTCGCATCCTCGGCGGCGATCACGGCACGCGCCAGGTGTGGGGCGATCTCATCAAGGCTCACCCAGTCTTTTTGCACGGGCGCGCCATCGACCCAGCGCAATACCATCAATGGCGTGAGGGGTATTGGCACAACCGCGAAGCTCAGGGTGATGAGCGCCGGCAATGCCAAGATGACCAACAGCATGCGCACGATCCAGCTGCGCCAGCGCCGTGTTGGCTTTTTCTCATTGATCAGAACAGCACTCAAAGTTCCGCCGTCATTTTCTAAAAATCGCTGTGAACCAAGTCATGGCTGTCTGCGTAGAAGAAGCATTAAATCAATCAAGGAGTTTCCTATGACCCGCTTTATCGCCGCCCTATCCACGACCGCATCCGCCGCCGAACCTGCGGCGGCAGTCGCCATGGAACAGAAAGATGTGGCCAAGGAACTCCGCAAGCTGATGAACGCCTATGGCGCAGGCGAGATGTCGTCAAAAGAGTACAAAGCTCGCAAACAGGCCCTGATGCAAGACGGCCAAGTGGCCAGCACCACGGGCAAATAGTCCGCACCACCGATCTGCGAAGGGCGGGGCAATTTGGCCTCGCCCTTTAGCTTTTGTGTCCACCACAACATGTTGTACGCGATTGAATCGCTTTGCCACATTCGGCAGGGGCAAGCGCAAACCCGCGGAAATCCTGCGGTTTCCATAGATTCGTAACCTTCCTTGGATTATTTTGCTGGGCATAAGAGCCCGGCGATCAATCGCCGGAGGTACGAGGGACACAATGGGTCGCGAGCCTTGGTATAAGCGCTTCGCCGCATGGCGGCGTCGGCAAGCATGGTGGCCGACGAAAATCATCAGCGAACGGCACACCGATGAGCCGTATTTGGAACGCATTTCGCTCATCAAAATTCCCGGCATATTCCAAATCGCCATTCACCGGTTCTGGAAATCCGACGACGACGGCGGCCTGCACGATCACCCGTGGCTGTTCTGGGGGTCTTGCATTCTCGAGGGCGGTTACCTCGAACATCTTCCCGGCGGCAAGGTGGTTCAACGCTCGCCGGGTGCATTCCGTCTTCGCCATGCCTGGACGCAACACCGCATCGTGATTCCCAACGACGGCTCGGAAGTTTGGACCATATTTATGATGGGCCCAAAAATTCGCGCCTGGGGCTTTATCCCCGACACTACCAAAAAATGGATGCACTGGGTGCCATATTTAGAAATGCGTGCCGCCGAGGGCCGTGCCCGGGTGGCAGCCAAAGCAGCCGAGCAACTCAAAATCGCCGAACCACCGCAAAAGCTCGCGGCTTGAATATTTTCCTGCTGCTGGTTTTACGCTTCGACCGCGCTCAGCGGCAGCTGAATTATCGCGCGCAGACCGCCTTCAGGCCGGTTTGATAATATCAGGTCGCCGCTATGACTACGCACAATAGACCGCGTGATCGACAGCCCAAGCCCAAATCCCCCGGTTGCTCTGCTACGCGATTCTTCCAACCGCACAAACGGTTGAAACACGCGGTCGATATCTTTTGCAGGGATCCCCGGACCATCATCGTCGATGGTAAACGTGATATTGCTCGCGCTGCCTTCTAAGCGCACCCGAGCCCGCTGTCCGTACTTCACAGCATTCTCAATCAAATTGCGCAACGCGCGCTTAAGGCCATTGGCTCGGCAGCGATAGGGCAGCCGCGCGCTGCCCTCGAAACTCACCTCTGTGCCCATGTCAGCTAAGTCGTCGCACACGCTTTCGGCCAGGGCGTTCAGCTCGACGGTGTTAGAATCTTCGCGCGTGGCGTCCTCGCGAATCATCGCAAGCGTCGCCTCGGCTAGTTCTTGCATCTCCTGCAAGGTTGCCAGCATGCGCGTGCGGTTTTCCTCATCGGGCACCAGCTCCGCACGAATACGCAAGGCGGTGATGGGGGTGCGCAGATCGTGGCTAATGGCGGCTAGCATGCGTGTGCGACTTTCGATGAAGCGCTGCAACCGCTCGTTCATCACATTGAAGGCGGTTGTGGTGCGCTTGACCTCGTCGGGCCCTGCTCAGGCAACGGCTCGATGCTTTCGCCGCGGCCAAGCTTATCGGCAGCCGTGGCCAATTGCCGCAGACCTTGCGTGGCCCGCCTGACAACCATGACTACGATCAGCACCGTCGCAAGCGCCATCAGCGCTACTTGGCCCCACAGTGGCTGGGTCCATTGGTTTGATCGCGGCCAAATCATCTCCGCATTGAACCAACGCCCATCGGGCAGCTGAGCGGCGATGCGCCATTGCACTGGGTCGCGCGGTTGTGGCCCGCTAAACCGGGGCGGCCCTTCCGGCCCGGGTGGCGCACCCATGGGGCCATCGGGGCCACGAAGCCCGGTTTCGCGATCGGGCGGCGGCCTTGGTCTGTCTCTTGGCGAGTCATCTTCACGGGGCCGCCGTGCCCGCCGGTCATCACCTGCACCTGGCGGGGTTTGGAAATCGAACAAGCGGTCAAAAATCGTGCGCGGGTCATCGTCAAAGGCGACTAAGGGTTCGCGCAGACCGCGTTGCGTCACAACCGAGATAAAAAGTTCCGCAGGCGGAACGAGGAACTCGTTCTGATGAGTCTCGGCAATGCTGCTGCGATCGGCGATCCAGTATCGTTGCTCGGGTGAGCTAGATCGGCGCAACTCGGCGGGGCGCATCGCACGGGTTTCATCGATGATCGCGTCGATCAAAACGTGGCTTGGCGGAAGAATTGGTCCTGACGGCCTAAGCTCAACTGATTGCGCTCGATGTCGGCAAATAAAAAGACGCTGATGATTTGTGATAGCAACACCGCGCCGAGTAGCAATGCGATAAGCCGCCCCGCCAGCGTATTCAGACCTAAATATTTCACGAGCGCTTAACCTCGGCGGTCCACGTGTACCCGCCACCCCACACGGTCTTAATCAACCGCGGATTCTTTGCGTCTTCTTCGATTTTGCGGCGCAATCGGCTGACCTGGTTATCGATCGTTCGGTCAAACACGCCAGCCTGACGGCCATAGGCTAAGTCCAACAATTGATCGCGGTTGAGCACGGCCTTGGGGCGGGTCAGGAAAGCTGTGAGCAAATGAAATTCAGCGGTGCTCAGGGGAATCAAAACATCATGCGGGTCGCGCAACTCACGTTCGGCAATCATCAGTTTCCAACCCTCAAAAGCGAACACATTGCCTTTCTCGACCTTGGTTTCGTCGACGGTCATGGTGCCCCGGCGCAACACTGCCTTGATGCGCGCCACGAGCTCACGCGCGCTAAATGGCTTGGTGACATAGTCGTCGGCGCCGATTTCAAGCCCGACAATACGGTCGGTTTCCTCGGCTTTGGCCGTCAGCAGGATGACAGGGGTCTTGGTGGTGGCGCGCAGTTCGCGGCATAGGCTTAGGCCATCTTCGCCCGGCATCATGATATCGAGGACGACGATATCGACGCTACCCCCTTTAACTGACGCCGCGCGACGGCCGCGCTTTCGGCCACGGACACGGCAAATCCATTGGCTTTCAGAAATTGGGCTAGGGGCTCGCGAATATCGCGAGCATCATCGACCACTAAAACGTGCGCTAACCGGTCCATCCCCATTCACACCAATAGTCATGTCGTTTGGGGATTATTACGCAAAGCGTGCCGGAAATCCGGACCAAAACTGTAAGAAATCGTCCAGAATCGCCAGCCTATAAGGCGCGGAACGCGCCGATTCGCGCCCGTGCTGTGGCTTAAAAGATAAATTATTACAAATGCCGCTTTGGTGGTATCGGGCATTATCGCTTCGATACCGTCGATGCCGCGTAAGCCAAAGCCAATGCAAAAACAGCCGCCGCCGTAATGACCATTCCCAGATACATCATTTCGCCTGTTGCCATGGGACACCTTCTTGCGCTTCCATGATGGAATCATGACGGGTCTGTAGCGCACCTTCTTTGACCGGAATCAAAAAAGAAAATACGCTCACAATTCAACCCGACGGATTTCTCTTCCCCAAGATTCGTATATCACTGACGCATGGGTGATAGAATTTTCAACATTCTTGTCCTTTGCACCGGGAACTCGGCCAGAAGCATTCTGGCCGAAGTGCTATTGAATGCGCGTGGCCAGGGGCGCTTGCGGGCCTTTAGCGCCGGCAGCCATCCGCGCGGTCAAGTCAACCCCGACTCCATCGCGCTGTTGCAACGCAAGGGTTTCGCTACGGAAAATTTGCGCAGCAAAAGCTGGGATGAATTCGCCGATCAATCTGCGCCGCGAATGGATATCGTCATCACCGTTTGCGACAACGCCGCCAACGAGACATGCCCGATTTGGCCAGGCGCACCGATTTCCGCTCATTGGGGATTGCCTGACCCTGCCGAGGTTGTGGGGTCGGATGCCGCTCGCATGGCAGCATTTCAAGCTGCCTATTCAACAATCGAATATCGGGTGCGGCAATTTTGTACGTTACCACTTGATTCCATGAAACCGCATGAACTCAAGCGCCGTCTTTCAGAAATTGGAAAGAAAATCCCCGATTAAAGGGATGCAGCCTTTCCCGGTTCGTAGAAAATAAAGAATGCTGCGCCAATCAACAAACAAAAGCCCACGGCGTGATTCCATCGCAGGCTTTCGCCTAAATAAACCACTGAAAAAACTGCGAAGACGATCAAGGTAATGATTTCTTGCATGGTTTTCAGCTGAGCAGCCGAGTAAACGGCATGGCCGTAACGGTTGGCAGGCACAGCCAGACAATACTCGATAAAAGCAATGCCCCACCTGATCGCGATGGCCAAAAACAAAGGCGCGGCTTTGAATTTCAAATGCCCATACCAGGCAATTGTCATGAACACATTCGATGCGAATAGAAGAAGAATCGGCGTTAAATACGCGGGTATTTACGGCATGGGTAGTCTCGTGGTTTGGGTGAATCGTGGCGCGGTACGCCGCTGATGGTTAAATTAGTTTGCGTGAATACAACTCATCTTTGACGTACGCGTAATAAATCGGAGCGGCGATCAGGCCCGGTAAACCGAAAAAAGCCTCCATGGCCAGCATGGCTACAAGAATTTCCCAAGCCTTGGCCCGGATGCGCGTGCCGATGATGCGAGCGTTCACGAAATACTCGAGTTTGTGAATGATCACCAAATAAGCCAGCGAACTGGCTGCAACCACGGGCGATATGCTTAAACTCACGACCACGATGACAGTGTTGGAAATCAAGTTACCCAGGACCGGGAGCAGCCCTGCAAAAAACGTCACTGCGATCATGGTTTTGACGAATGGCAGCTCCACGCCAAACAGCGGCAGGACAACCGCCAGATAAATCGAGGTGAGCGTGGTGTTTAGGGCCGAGATTCGCACTTGCGAAAACACAACACTGCGAAAGGCCCCGCTCAATGTGCGCACACGCTCGATCAGCGCGCGGGCGAGGGGGCCTGGCTCCTGGTCGCGCACACCGGCCTGAAATGCAACAATGCCGCCAATGACCAGGCCAATGATCAGGTGAAATAGGAACTTTCCAACATCTTGGCTAATCACACCTAGCTGCCCGGCGTTTTCGCTGAGCAACTGCGCTGCGCCAGTTTGTAATTCGTCGATATTGGTGGGCAGATATTCCAAGGCCCACGCGGGAACTTGAGTACGCGCGGTACTGATGACCTCGGCCATCCGTTGCAATAACACCGCAAGGTTGTTGAACCCGTTACGCAGAACGCTCACCAACTCGACGATGCCAAAGCTAATGGCCAGGCCGATCAAGCCGCCGATAATCGTCACCGCCACTGTGGTGCCCAGGTTCCGGTTCACGCCTGCACGCAGCAGTACGGGGGCTGCGAACTGCACTAGTTGGTAGATCAAAAGGCCCGACAGCAACGCCACCAACAGCCCAAACTTCAGTATCGCGTAGAGTCCAAGTGCGGCGAAGACGAGCGAGGTGGCTTCAAGTTTGGTGGTATCGGTGCCGTCGATGAGAGGTTTGTGCATCGGGATCTTCAATAAATGACTGATCCCCAAGCATAGCCAATTCCGCGACCAACCGCGAGGGCAGGCTTTTCAGCGCTGGTCTGGGATGTGATCTGGCCGTGCATCCGGTGTTGAAATCGGGTTATGCTTGTCTAAACCGTTTCAACAGAATCGAGATGTCCCTTGAAAAATAAGCCGATCACCCAACCCCAGGCCATCATTGAAGCCGAAGAATTCGTCGATGCCCGGGTTACCCCCCAGGGCAGTCTCGAAACCTTGTCACATGAGGAGGTCGCTAAGCTGCTCGACCGTGGCCAGGGCGGCCTTTATCCGCTGTTTCGCAACTGCGCACTGGCCGTGCTCAATTCTGGCAGTCACAGCGATGATGCTGTCGAACTGTTCGAAAAGCACCGCGAATTCGACCTGCGTATCGTGCAGCAATCCTGGGGCATCAAGCTGGAATTGACGCATGCCCCCGCCGTGGCGTTTGTCGACGGCAAGATGATTCGGGGCGTGCGCGAACACCTATTCGCCGTCTTGCGCGACATCGTCTATCTCGCCAACGAAATCGTCGAGAGCGGGCGGTTCAATTTGCTCGAGCCCGAAAGCATCACCAACGCGGTGTTCTGCATCCTGCGCAATGCGCGCATGCTCGACACCAAGGGCAGGCCCGATTTGGTTGTGTGCTGGGGTGGCCATTCCATCTCGCGTGAGGAATACGAGTACACCAAGAAGGTGGGCTACGAGCTGGGCCTGCGCGGACACAACGTCTGCACCGGTTGCGGCCCTGGCGCCATGAAGGGGCCCATGAAGGGCGCGACCATCGGCCATTCCAAACAACGCATTCAAAACGGCCGCTATATTGGGCTAACAGAACCCAGCATTGTCGCCGCCGAGCCGCCCAACCCCATCGTTAGCCACCTCGTCATCATGCCCGATATCGAAAAACGCCTAGAGGCGTTTGTCAGGCTTGGCCACGGCATCATTGTGTTTCCAGGCGGTGTGGGCACGGCTGAAGAAATTCTTTATTTGCTGGGCGTACTGCTCGATCCAGCCAACGCTAAACAGCCGCTTCCTTTGATTTGGACGGGGCCGGCTTCATCGGCGGCCTATTTCCAGCGGCTTGATGAATTTGTCGGTCTTACATTGGGAGAGGCGGCACGAGCACGCTATCGCATCATTATCGACGACCCAGTGGAGGTGGCGCGCTCCATGACCACGGGCCTTAGCCGCGTGTATCATCACCGTAAGGACACGGGCGATGCTTATAACTTTAACTGGATGCTGAAAATTCCACGCGACTTCCAGCTGCCCTTCGAGGTGACCCACGACAGTGTCGCCGCACTGGATTTACATCTCGACCAACCCGTCCATGTGTGCGCAGCCAATTTGCGGCGCATGTTCTCAGCCCTAGTGGCTGGCAACATCAAAGAGGGCGGCATCCGGCAAATCCAGGCGCGCGGGCCCTTCAAGATTCACGGCGATGCCCGGCTAATGCAGGCGCTCGATGCCTTGCTGGCACAGTTTGTGGAACAAAAGCGCATGAAGCTCTCGGGCGAGTACAAGCCGGTTTACCAAATCGTCTCCTAACCCCCCGGAAAACAAGCACAAAAATCGAGTGTTTAGGGAATATTAACCAAGTTTGGCGTATAGGTCAGACTCGAGAGCGTGTTTGTACCCCCTGGGCGGGAGCGGGCGATGAGCCCTAGTGTTGAGAAAATTGCGCAAGCGTCAGGCAGTTCGTTGACATTGATTGTCGACGATCTCGCGCGTCAGCGCCGCGACGCCGCCATTTATCCCGATTCCGAAACACCCGATCTCGATGACTGGCTCAATGCGTTGCAGCGTCAAGCCACGCCACTCGTGCATTCCAGAAAAGGCTTGGCTAACTTGGAAGCCTGGCTTGAGGCGGTTGATTTAGATACCGCCACTCCGGTTCCTTAAGCCGTACCCATTTAAACCGTAATCGTTTTGTGACCGATATCGTGGATGGGTTCCGACCCATCAGCGGTGATCAGCGTGAGGTCCTCAAGGTGCGATGAGCCGCCGTTGCCTGCTTCAAGTAACGGGCAGTCGACACTCAGCACCATGCCCTTTTCCAATACCATGTCCTGACGCGGCGGCAGTCCTGAGCTGCCATCATGGTCATTGTGGAACAACCCCACGCTGTGCGGTGTGAAGGAGATGTTGTAATCGACTTTCATGCCCTTCAGCGCGCCTTTGCCTTTGGCAATGATGTCGGCGAATTTCACGCCGGGCTTTAACATTGACCGCACCACCTCCCAGGCTTGACCAGTAGCTTTGGTCACGTCTTTCATGTGGCGTGGCGGTTCGCCCACGAACACCGCGCGCGCGTAATCACCGTGATAACCCGCATACTCGCTCACGCAATCAATCGAGAAGCACTGTCCGTCGTGGAAATTGGCCTCGAAGGTCGGCGAGCTGACCCGGTCGATGACCATGAACACGCCGCGTAATCCGCGCCGCGCTCCGGCCGCGAAGTAGCTTGCGCGCAAATCGCGTACATCACCGCCGGCGCGTACCGTTTGCACTGCTTCCAGTGCCGCCTCGGCATTGGCTTGCGCCGCATAGCGCATCAAGGCGATTTCAACATCCGATTTAACCGGGCGAATGCGCCGCAACGCATCATCGGCGTCCACCAAAGTTGCCTCGGGTGCCGCCTCAGCGGTCGAGCGCATCACCGAGGGCAGATCTACCGCGATGCGGCCCTTATGCACGCCCACATCTTTCAGGGCCTTGCGCAGCGCGTATTTCAACTCTGCGCGCGCGGCACGGGCGGCCATGGTGCGTTTCACCACGTTGGCCCGCATGCTTTCGATCGCATCCAGCGGGCTCACGCCACGGTCGGAAAAAATTTCCAACGGTTGCGCATTGGGCTCGCCATCTGCGGTCATGCCCGCGGCGGGTGCCGTGTAAACATAGGCCGGCAAGTCTTGGTCACGCACGTCTTGAGCGATGGTGTAGTAATACAGGAACGCAGGCGCAACGATGGAAAGCCGTTGTTTTTCACTGCGCGTGATAATCACGAACACCGGGGGCGCGTGGCCCATGCGCGTGGTGGTCAGATCTAGGCCCGTGGCGTGATACAAGTTCACGCCAGCGCCGAGCACCAGCGCATCTAAGCCCAATTGCGTCATGATTTTTTCGGCTTGGGCGAAATTCATGCGCGGGCCCACGATAGGCTTGGGCAGCTTCGCGGCTATAGCGGCAATCTCGGCGGCATTTGCTGTGGTCGCAGCGCCAATTCCAGCGGCTAACCCCAAGCCTAATCCTTCGATCGCAGTGCGGCGTCCAATCATGTGAGCCTCCCTTTATATAACGCAGTCTGTCACTAGAACTTGCCGTGTTTGCAAAGCATCGTGCACCCGCAATTGCGGGGCACGATGAAACAGTTTGATGTCAGTCGTCCGGCAAATCAGAGCTGGCTACACCAGCACTGATTTGTACAACGCTAGCAGCTCGGCCATGGCGCGCTCGGCTTGCGGCTTGTTGTATATTTGGCTGTCGGGCATGCACCAGCCATGGTTGGCGCCTTCGTACACCTCGATTTTAGCGGGCAACTTGGCCGCTGCAAAAGCCGCCTTCAGCACGTCCTTGGCTTCCGGCTGTGCCTTATCGTCATTGGTGGCGATACCGAAGTAGTAGCTCGCCTTCATTTTTGGCACCATCAAGTGCGGGCTTTCGGGCTTGTCGGTGACCAGGCCGCCGCCATGAAACGATCCGGCCGCGGCAATCCGGTTGGGCAGCGAGGCGGCTGTACGCATGGTCAAGGGCCCGCCCATGCAATAGCCGTTGGTGCCGATCTTGCTGGTCTTTTTCACGGAGTCATGGGCATCGAGAAACGCCACGAATGCGGCTGCATCGCGCTCGGCTGCACCGGGGGCGGTCAACACGCCCATCAGCTGCGTCAGGCGCGCGCGATCCTCGGTGTTTTGAAAATCAAAACCGGGGCGCATCACCGGCACCCTGGCTGAGCGGTAAAACGGATTAGGCACCAACACCGTGTAGCCTTGAGCTGCTATATGTTTGGCCATGTCGCGAAACGCCGGGCGCAAGCCCAAGGCATCGGTCCAAATCAACACGCCGGGGTGCGCGCCCGTGGCCGGATGAACAATGACCGAGTCGCTCACGCCGTCGGGGGTTTTAATCTCGACATCTTTCTCGACAACGGGCAGCAGGTCAGCAGCCAATGCCGAAGATGCGGCGACGGCGCCGGCCGCAATTGAGATGGCGCCAAAATCACGGCGCGATAAATCGTTCGTGTCCCGGGTCTCGCCGGTCGATGATGTGCGATCAATGCTGTTGGTCATGGTTCCTCTCCCTGTGCCACGAGTGCCTAACGGCACTCTCAATCATAAACTCTATCGCTCTTTGCTAGATTTGCCTATCACGAGCCTGGGGCAAGAATTGCTTGAAGATTCAAGGGGCCGGGGGCGTATACTCGAGCGCAGGAATATGATGGAGGCCGACCATGGCCGAATTTTGGAAATTACGATTGAAGAGAGTTTTTCTTTGCGTTGTGTTGGCGCTAATGCCCAACATGGTGATTGCGAGCGAGGCTGATGATGCTAAGGCCGTTGCGGACATGGACACGCAATATCAAGCGGCCGTCAAAGCCAATGACGCCGAAACGATGGGCAAAATTCTTCACGATCGATTCACCTTGGTCCTAGGCAATGGCACAACCGCTTCGAAGGCCGATTTATTGCTATCGGCACGCGAGAAACGATTCGTCTATGAGCAACAAGACGAGGAAGCCGGGACGCAAAAGGTGCGTGTGTTGGGCGATACGGCGGTCGCCACAGCCAAATTGTGGCTGAAGGGCACGCAAGGGGGAAAACCCTTCGATCGCAAATTGTGGTTCAGCGATACCTATGTGCGTACGCCGGCGGGCTGGCGGTATTTTTTCGGGCAGGCCTCACTGGCGCTTCCGGCCGGGCAATGAATTTTCTTTGGAGCGGCCGCGAGGAAGGCTAGCTCTCATCGCGTGGCAGGCGGTTCCTGTGGCGCGAGCCGGCGCAATGCCTCAGTGGCATCCGTGTTACCGCGTGCGGCGGCAAGTTTGTACAGGCGCAGGGCTTCGGTTTTGTTTTCGGGCACGCCCTGCCCGCGCTCGTACATCTGGCCAAGGTTCATGAGCGCAAGAGGATGATTCCGGCTCGCAATGGCCTTGGTATAATAGTCCACCGCCAAGATCAGGTTAGGCTCGACCGGCCTGCCGGTTTGGTAAAGTACGCCAAGATCGACGACCGCGCGGACGTTGCCGTTATCAGCGGCGAGCTTGTACAGCCGCAACCCTTCGGCCACATCGGCGGCCATTCCCATCTCGCCATGCACGTTCCAGTGCGCCAGGTCGACTTGCGCGCGGCCCATGCCTTGGTCGGCTGCGAGTTTGGTGAAATGCACCGCCTGCGCATTGTTCTTCTCAAGCCCGCCAATCCCTTCGGCGTAGGCATTTCCTAGAATTTGCTGGGCTCTCGCATCGCCCGCTGCAGCGATTTGCGCAAACCACTGCATTGCCTTGGGCTCGTCCTTGGACAAACCGCCCCGGCCGTGCATGTACATCATGCCCAAACGAACTTGCGCGGCTGCGTTTCCATCTTCGGCGGCGAGGGTCATGCGTTGGGTGGGCACATCACCAGGCCGGGCAGGCCAGCCCATCTCATTGCGCGCGGTCAACACGACGTCTTGGACATCAACCATATCGCCGACAAGAAAGACGCCGTACAAAATCGCAAGCCCGATCACCGGCGCTGAAATCCAAATCGGCACGGGCTTTTTAGCAAACTCTTTAATCGAAAAATTGTCCATGTGATTGCACTGCCCCCCGTTCAAGCTGGTGGCTACATTAGCGGGCGCGGCCGCTGAGTATTTTTTTCAAGGCCGCGGCGTTGTTCAGTTTTTCTTCGCGTGAGCTAAATAGCAGCGTCACCGGCCCCTGTTTTGCCGCGCTGCGCAATTGCGTCAAAGCCTCGCATTGCTCCTTGATCTCGGCGGCGTAACGTTTCTAGAACTCGAGCCACCGTTTAGGATCGTGCGCATACCACGTCCGCAAGGCGTGCGAAGGCGCAATGTCCTTTACCCACAGGTCGACCTTCGCCGCCTTCTTGGTCATGCCGCGCGGCCAGAGGCGGTCGACCAGAACCCGCAGGCCATCACCCGGGCTTGCGGGTGCATACACGCGCTTGATCTTGATCGGCATGTCGCCTGAAAGTGGCCGTTGACAGAGCTTTACGCTGTCGATTCCCTAAAAAACGGCGGCAAACTTTAGCACCAATTCGTTGCCTGGCTTAACGATACCTAAGACCGCTTCCACAAAGACCACAGCCCAAATCGATAAAACCCAAGGCCGCGCTCCATTCAGTCCTTTGTTCATGAGAACATTCTGCTCGTCGGTAATGGAGCCCTTCGCCAGCGCTTGCAGGCCGACAATAAAGCCCGGCAAGTGGCTGCGGATCATGACGCCAGCAAAAATCAAATAGGCAAACAGGGCCACTTTCGCTGTCAGCCACGGTGTGTCGACGAGCCTTCCGGTAGCGAGCGTATAGATCACGGAGGCGGCAATTCCCGCGATCAAGATGCGCCGTAGCCAGTAGTCGACTGTGCCCAAGGTTTTGGACAGTGCGCTGCCGTGGCTAAAGTGCATGTAGATCACCATGAAACACCACACGGGCGCCAGAAGCCAAAGGGCGATCATCTGTCCCGGATAGTGATCGATGCCTTGCATGCTGGCCAAAGTGCCGCCAATGGTCAGCATCAGCGTCATGCAAATTCTGGGAATGAGATCGAGATCCATCATGATCTTCGACGCGACCATGCGCGTTTCCGCCGAGTACTTGGGATTGACGACAAAGCCGCTGGAGTAAAAGACGCCCACGTCGCCGCCGAGCCAATAAACAAAGCCCAAGATATGCAAAATGACAAAGAGCTCATAAGCGAATTCGGTCATCGATTGTCTCCTGAAGACTGTCCTAGATCATGCCTGTTGTGATTGCCGGCGCGCCAGTGTGAGAGGGCGTGGGTGATCGAAGGCGCAGCCTACACGAAAGCTCCCGACCCTGACTAGGAGATGGCGGGCGGAAACAAGCGGCTAACGGGGCTTTTTTTCGGGCTGGCACCTTCCCTTTCGGCATCTATCAACGGTATCGTGCGCTGAGGGGTGCTGGTTAATCACAGCGGCGAACAAGCGGGGATGAAATGACTGCAGAGAGTTCTGAACTTCGGCGCGGATGGCCGATGGTGCTCACGGCTTCCGTCGGCGTTGGCACGGGACGCACGGCCTTGTTCGTTTTTTCCACCGGTGTTTTTACCAAGCCAATCGGAGCAGAGTTCGGATGGGGCCGTGGCGATGTGCAATCCATGCTCGCCTTCGCGACTCTCGGCGTTCTATTGGCATCTCCGATCGTCGGTCAATTGATGGACCGTTGGAGGTTACGTTCACTGATTCTTGCCTCGACCATTGCCTTCGGAGTCACCTTCGCACTGATCGGTCCGCTGACTGATTCGCTCGTGTCGTTCTATGCCCTCGCCTTCCTGTGTTCGGTGGTCGGCTCCGGCACCCTGCCGGTCACGTGGAGCCGCGCAATCTTCGACTGGTTCTCGGTGCAACGAGGCCTTGCCCTGGGGCTTGCCTTGATGGGCAGCGGCTTTGCGGCCTTCATCCTTCCGTCATACGCGGCATGGCTACTCACCCAGTTTGGATGGCGCATCGGTTATGTCGGCATCGGCCTCCTGCCGCTCGTGCTCTCCCTGCCGCTCAGCTACTTCCTGCTGAAGCCGCCGTCTGAAAAGGTGTTGGCGGCAACGCGGCGCGAAGCTGAAACCGGCGTCAGCCTGCGCGAGGCGGTGCGTGGATTTCGCTTCTGGCTGATCGGTATTGGCTTCTTCTTGGCCAGCTTCGCAACGGGCGGCATTGTCGCTCATCTCGTGCCGATGATGACCGATCGCGGCTACGATCTGCAGACCGCCGCCTGGATCGCGGGCGCGCAAGGCTTGGCTGTCATCGCCGGGCGCGGGGTTACGGGATATCTCCTCGATAAATTTTGGGGCCCGGCGCTGGCGGCGATTGTAATCGTGCTGCCGATCATATCGTGCCTCGTCCTCGGTGGCGGTGTCCAAAGCACGCCGGTGATGCTCGGGTCCGTCATTTTGGTCGGCTTTGCCGCCGGTGCCGAATTCGACATGGTCGCGTTCCTCACCGCCCGTTACTTCGGGTTGAAGCACTTTGGGTCGCTCTATGGCGTACTGTACGCCTTCTTCATCAGCGCCTCGGGCTTCGCCCCGGGTCTTTTCGGCAAGGCGTTCGACACTACCCATAACTATACGCTGATCCTCAACATCTCCGCCGCCGCGTTGGTGGTGGGCGCGATCATGGTGCTCTTTCTGGGACGCTACCCAGTGCAAACGCGCCCGGCACACTGACGAAGGCATTGTCACATTGATGGCGGGCTTGCGACCAATCTAGCCATCCGTTAGCCAAATGGATGAACAAAACTAGGTATTCCGGCTATCGTTTCCCTCCTGAACTCATCCAGCGGGCTATTTGGCTGTATCTCAGGTTCACGCTGAGCCTCC
>SHWP01000048.1 GCA_009693785.1 Rhodospirillaceae bacterium | reverse complement strand
GCCTGAACAGCTGGAACATCAGCCGGTGTTTTTCATTGTCAGGTTTGTCGCTGGCCTGGTCGGCCTCATGCTGAACTTGCGTGGAATAATTGCCGCCGATCCAGCTTTCGATCAGCGACGCCGACTTGGCTACATCGGCGGGGCTCATCTTGGGTTGGGCTATAGCCGCCCCAATATTCAGAGCAAAAGCTGCAATTGCTATTGGCCAAATGCGCAACATCTAATCCTCCAAGGAAAGGTCAGATATCATATGCCAATTGGCTTGAGCCAAAAGGCCATGATGGCTTTTGCCCAACCCTTGGTTGCCGCAGACATACTCTGACGTTGATGTCGCACCGAGGAAACCATTACACTTGAGCGATTGGTTGGCGTGTTGGGGAGTTTGTCATGACGAAATTAAATCAGGGTTTAGGCGTATTTTTGGGCGTGCTGCTGACAACAGCATCATGGGCCGCGCTTGCTGCCGATACCGCCCAAATGAAAAAAGACGTAGCTACATGGGTCGATGGCAACACCAAAACACTGGAAGCCGTCAACCGCAAGATTTGGACCTACGCCGAAGTCGGCCTTGAGGAACACAAGTCGTCAAAAGAGTTGCAAGACTTGCTGAAGGCCAATGGCTTCACGGTGAAGGCGGGTGTGGCGGGTATGCCCACCGCGTTTATGGCCACCTATGGCGAGGGCGGGCCGGTGATTGGCATTCTGGCCGAGTTCGATGCGCTTTTGGGTGTGTCGCAATCCGACAGTCCATCGCCCAAGGTTGGCGCTAACCCCGAATCCGGGCATGCCTGCGGGCATTCGATTTTTGGCGTTGCCTCCACGGGTGCGGCCATCGCCGTCAAGCAATTGATTGCCTCGGGTGCAATCAAGGGCACCATCAAGCTGTACGGCACGCCCGCTGAAGAGACCGGCATTGGCAAGGTCTACATGCTGCGCGATGGCATGTTCAAAAACGACGACGTTATTTTGCATTGGCATGCGGGCGACAAGAACGAGGTTGGCTATAAATCGTCCAAAGCCTTGATCAACGCTAAGTTTCATTTCAAGGGTGTGGCGGCTCATGCCTCGGCCGCGCCAGCCAGCGGACGCAGCGCGCTTGATGCGGTCGAGTTGATGAGCGTTGGCGTGCAGTACATGCGCGAGCACATCAAGCAAGAAGCGCGCATTCATTCGGTCATCACCAAGGGCGGCGGCCAGCCCAACGTCGTGCCGCAAGAAGCCGAGGCCTGGTACTACGTGCGCGCCAATTCATTCGACGATGCCTTTAGCTATTACAATTGGGTGCGCGAGATCGCCGAATCCGCCGCCAAGATGACCAAGACCGAACTCGATGCCGTCACGGTTCAGTCGGAATCCCATGACATGCTGGGCAACCGGCCGCTGGCCGAGGCGCTGCACAAAAACTTCGCTGCCATGGGCATGCCGCAGTGGACCCAAGCAGAAATGGCCTTCGCCAACACCACGCAGCGCGAATTCAAAGACCCCTTTGGCTCTGACTTCACCAAGGCGGGCATTAGCCTGTCCACCAAGCTTGAGCCGTTGGTTGATAAATTTGATAACACGGCCACGGCCTCCACCGACGTAGGCGACATCTCATGGTTCGTGCCCGTGGGTGGATTCCAAGTGGCGTCTGTGGGTTATGGGTTGCCGATGCATTCATGGCCAGTGGTGGCAGCCACAGGCACGTCGATTGGCACCAAGGCGTTGGTGACGGCGAGCAAGGTGTTGGCTGCAACTGCCATCGACCTTTACACCGACGCGGCGTTGGTGGCGGCCGCCAAGGCCGATTTCAAAAAGGTGCGTGAGCCGCTGACCTGGCATACTGCCATTCCCGACGGCCAAAAGGCGCCTCTGGGTGTGAGGTAGTACTACACTGCGACTTTAATATCCGACGCCTCCAAGGGCAGGGCCGTGGTGTATTTTAGTTCCTCCATGACGAAGGTGGATGACACGTCATTCAGCGGGATGCGCTTGATGAGGCGTTTATAGAACGCGTCGTAAGCCTCCATGTCTTTCACCACCACGCGCAGCAGATAATCGATGTCACCGGCCATGCGCCAAATCGCGGTGATCTCGGGCATGTCTTTCACCGCGCGGCCGAATTTTTGCAGCCAGGCGTCGTCGTGCTGGCTGGTGCGCAAAATCACGAACACGGTGAGGCCGAGGTTGAGTTTCTTGGCGTCGAGCACGGCCACCCGGCCCTTGATCACGCCGGTTTGCTCCATTTTTTGAATGCGCTTCCAGCAAGGTGTTTGTGACAAGCCCACGCGCGCGGCGATGTCGTTGATGGCGAGACCCGCATTGGTTTGCAGGATGGCGAGGATTTTACGGTCGATGGCGTCCATGGCGGGCCTCCGGGCAGGCAGACGTGAAATAAAAGCAGCGAGGAAGGGCCTATAAGAGAATAATAATCTATAATCCAGCACTAAATTCATGGTTTCAGATTATATTTCCTAATCGACGGTTCCGTTTGCTAAGAGCAAGCGACTCGACGTGGGTGTTACGCTCACCCATATCCATGTCTCAAGCAAAGGATGCCGCGATGTTCTCCCAGGCTGGCCGATTTCTCGACTCGATTATCGCGCGCGACCCCGCGGCCCGCTCACGGTTGGAAGTGGCCTTACTTTACCCCGGTGTGCGCGCGTTGCTGTTTTATCGCGCCGCCCACGCGCTGTGGCAGTTGGGCCTTCACTTTCTCGGGCGCTTGCTATCGGAAACCGGTAAATGGCTGAGTGGTATCGAAATTCATCCGGCCGCGACCATCGGCAAAAATCTATTTATCGATCATGGCACCGGTGTGGTGATCGGCGAGACAGCGATCATCGAGGATAACGTTACGCTCTATCATGGCGTCACCTTGGGCGGTATTGGCGGTGGCGCAAAAACCTCGGCCCGGCGCCATCCGAGAATCGAAAATGGCGTTGTGATCGGCGCGGGCGCGCAAGTGCTGGGTCCTATCACGGTTCATCAGCATGCGCGCGTTGGCGCCAACGCCGTCGTGTTGAAGGATGTGGCTGAGGCCACGACGGTGGTGGGTATTCCTGCCCAGGTGGTTGAGGCGGACCCTGCCGCGCGGTTGGAATCATTCGCGCCTTATGGTGCCCCCAGTGATGAACTGCCCGATCCGACCGCCAAGGCCATTTGTGCGCTCACAGCCGAACTCAATACGCTGCGCCGCCGCTTAGATGGCGTCGAAGCTCTGACGCAAGTCGAGCGCTATGATGATGCGCGGCGGCAATCTGCGCCCGCGCCCAAGGTCGTGAGCGGACCCGAGGGTTAGTTCTAAACTCCTTGCCCAGGCCGCGCATTCGGTGAGAATGCGCCTGTGATGAGCAGGGAGCCTGGATGGAACTGTTAACCAAAGCCGCGATTTTCTTCGCCGCCGCCGTGATCGTGGTGCCGGTGTTCAAGCGCTTAGGCTTGGGCTCGGTGTTGGGCTATCTGGCCGCGGGCGCCCTGATCGGCCCGGCGGGCCTGGCGTTGATCGATGACATCGACTCCATCAGTCATGTCGCCGAATTCGGCGTGGTGCTGCTGTTGTTCGTCATCGGGCTTGAAGTTCAGCCCCAGCGCCTGTGGACCATGCGCGCCCTGGTGTTCGGCTTGGGCGGCTCGCAAGTGCTGTTCTCGGCGCTGTTCATTGGCGGAGCAGTCTATTTGACCGGGATGTCGGCCACCACGTCGGTCGTCGTGGGGTTGGGTTTGGCGCTGTCGTCCACCGCCTTTACGCTGCAAACCTTAGCCGAGCGCAATGAACTGTCTACCCGCCACGGCCGCGCGGCGTTTGCCATTCTGCTGTTCCAAGACGTGGCCGCCATTCCCATCCTCGCCATCGTGCCGCTCTTAGGGGCGGCCGACATCAATGCAGAACTGCCGTTCTGGCTTGCGGCCCTGCGTGTTGGCGGCGTGGTGCTGGCGGTGATCGTGGGTGGCCACTTCTTGTTGCGCCCCGTGTTGCGCATCATGGCGGGAACGAAAATTCCGGAATTATTTACGGCCGGGGCCTTGCTGATTGTCACGGCCACGGCGTTAGTGATGAATGCCATCGGCATCTCCATGGCTTTGGGGGCATTTTTGGCGGGCATGTTGCTGGCCAATTCCGAATACCGCCATGAACTCGAAGCCGACATCGAACCCTTCAAGGGCCTGCTGCTGGGCTTGTTCTTTATCTCCGTTGGGATGGGCTTAACCTTAGCCTGGTGGTCGAGCAACCCATGGCTATTGGCATGTTTGTGCTGGCCTTGTTGGGGGCCAAAGCCTTGGCCATCTATGGCTTGGGGCGGGTTTGGGGCATGGGGCGAACGCCCTCCAAAGATCTCGCGGTGTCGATTGCCCAAGGCGGTGAGTTCGCATTTGTTATTTTTGGCGCGGCGGTGACGACCGGGGTGATGACCACCTCGCAAGACGAGCTGCTGGTGCTGGTGGTCAGCTTGTCCATGGCGCTTTCGCCGTTGGCGAGCATCGTCAACGACCGCGCCACACGCATGTTCGCGCCGCGTAAGGCGGCCAACTACGAAACCCCGCCCGATGAGGAAAATCCCGTCATCATCGCGGGCTTCGGGCGCTTTGGCCAAATCGCCGGGCGCGTGCTGGCGGCGCGCAAAATCCATTTTACCGCACTCGACATCAGCGCCGAACAAGTAGACTTCATCAAGCGCTTCGGCAACAAAGTCTACTACGGCGATGCCTCGCGGGTTGACCTGTTACGTGCGGCTGGCGCCGACAAAGCCAAAGTTTTCGTGCTGGCCATCGACGATGTCGAATCCTCGATGCGTACGGCCGAAGCTGTGACCAAACACTTCCCGCACTTGAAAATTTTTGCCCGTGCCCGCAACCGCAAGCATGCCTACCGGCTGATGGATTTGGGCATTACATTGATCCAGCGCGAGACATTCTTGTCGGCGCTTGATCTCGCCCGCGACATGCTGATGGGCTTAGGCATGCCGCGCGCCGAGGCGGAGCGCACCATGCGCACCTTCCGCGACCACGATGAACACCGCCTGTTCGAACACTACACCCACCATAACGATCAAGAAAAAATGCAAGATTTGGCCAAAGCGAGCGGCAAGGAGCTTGAGGAAATGTTCGAACGCGATGCGGCTGAGGCAAAAGGCGAGACGGCTCCGCCCGCTGCCCATGGCCGTCATTTTCCGTTTGGCTAAGCCTTGCTTCGTCTATCTCTGCGCGCTCAGTTCAATGTTCTCATAATGAATCACGTTGTGATCCATGCGGAAATTTTGAACGCGCGCGGCGAGAGCGTGAAATCGGGGCGCCTGATACAGGAATAACGCCGGGGCGAGGTGCGGACCCGTGACATACTCAAGGGCCGCGATGATGGCGCTGGAATCGAAAGGCATGCCGTTGGAAAACGCGATGTCTTCGCGCAAATTAAAAACCCACGTCCGGCCATCGGGGTTCACGCTCCATGATGCCGCCAGGGCGGGTTGAAGTGTGCCATCAGCGTCGATAAACGTCAGCGCATCGAATATCGCCGGGGCCACATACATATTGGGCGGGCCCGGCGCTTGGAACGGGTTGCCTTGGCCAAAGGGCGGGCTGGGGATAGAAACGCGCAGATGGGTTCGCGCGTGGAGGTTGCCAGCCGTTAAGGCAATTGCCAGAATACTCAGGCCAAACAGCCGCGCTGTTGCTGTCACACGAATGACACTAGCCTTGCTTCATAACGCGCTGGCGCTTGTAAGCCTCGAACGAATTGCCCACGCCCTCGAAGGGTGTATCCTTGGTGAGATAGTCGGGCATCACCTTGGCCAAAAAGTCCTGCATTTCGCGTGAGGAGTCTTCCAGCTTGGCGATTTTGTGCGAGAGCGTGTGAATGTGTTGAAAGCCCGGCATCTGGCCCATCATCAGCCAGGGATGAATCGTGGAGGTGACCACCATGATGGTTTCAGCGGGCGCGCTGGTGAGTGCTTCATCCTCAAGCTCTGACAGACGCCCTTTATAGGTGAACTGGCTGCGTTGCACGATTTTATCGGTGCTGGACAGTTTGGGGTACTCAGCGGGCTGCAATGGGTTGGGGAACTCGAACCCAAAGCTGGTGCTGTACCAAATGTCATTGCCTGAGACGATCCAGGGCAGCGAAAGCTTTTTGGTCAAGTCGGGCTTCGCGCCATTTGGGAACGCGCCGTTGACGGAATAAATGCTCTCGATGGGGCCATCGCGTACCTGCATGGGCTCGACGGTCTCCCCGGTGATGGGGTTGGCGAACTTTTCGACATGGCGGCCGGTCTCAAGATCGCCGAAGAACCCTAAATCGAATGTACGGTATTTAAATCTGCCATCGGGCTGAGGATTCCAAACTGTTCGAATGATGCCCTGATAACGGCATACGGGTGCGGGCAGCTTGCCCGGCACATGCAACGACAGCAAGCCGGTGTACCACTGCAGCACCATTTTGCCCGACAGATCGCCGCGCAACTTTACCACGGCGTAAAGATTGTCTTCGGGTTTAGTCAGGTCGAGCTTGCGCTGGCTGGTTGCAGCATAAGCTGTCAGTGGTAACGCTGGTGCTGCCAATGCCGTTGCCAAGCAACCGCGCCGAGAGAGAGGTGTATTCACAATAATCCTCCTGGTTTGGTCAAATGCAATATCCTCGCCACCGCTTCGCACGCGCTGCGAATGGTCACAAAGTATTATACCACCGGGTAGCGGGTATAACGACGAACCGCCCAGCCTACTAAAACGAGCGCGATGAAACCCAAAAACAGCAGCGGACCACGGGTTGTGGCCTGAGCGATTGAGCCATCGGGCGCAGTGTATTGGAACGCCGGGATCACATCGAAATCCACGGCCTTCATGCGCTCGCCCTTGATGATTTTACTGGTAAAGAAACCGCGCCAGTCGCCGTGGAATTTAAGAACTTGATCGACAAAATCGGAAAAACGCTCGTTGCTGGTGCCTACTAAAGCATTCAGGGCTTGCTGGGCGGCGATGGCCGGTGAGGAGTATTGTAATAGCGCCACAACGCCCTCACGCTTATTCGCTTGCGAGGCAAACTCCGCCATGATCGGCGTGACAACCTTTTCCACCGCGGCGTCGGTCGCCATCACCTGAATATAGAAGCCATCAAGGCTTCCGGTCGCGCCCGCCAGTTCAGGGTGATCGAACAAGTAAGCCTCGCGTGAGGATGCGGCTTCTTTGTCTGCCAACTCGGTTGCCTCACGCATTTCAGTGGTGAGGTGCACGCGCGATGGCGCAGGGTAGAGCGTGCCCGCGACAACGTTCACGACCGATGGCAACACCACCACAAACAATAACCACAAATTGGCCAGCACGACGCCATTGGTCACCGAGGGCCAATTCATAGAATTGACCAAGAAGGCCAAGGCGAACCAAAAAAACGCGTAAGCCACGATGACCGCGTACCAAAGGGATAGTGTTTCGATAATCGCGGGCTGGGTTAAATCGGCACTCGCCAGAAGCGCCGATAGGATCACCAGCGCCAGCAAAACCAACACCAGGATAATGGCGCGCACGGCTACCTTCGCCAGGATGAACGTGCGCAATGCCACGCCTTGGGCGGCGATTAACCCCAGCATACCGCCTTCTTTCTCGCGCGACATCAGATCGAAGCTGACCGCAATAATTAGAATTGGCAGCACGAAGATCATCACAAACGCCACATCGAAGCTGCCGGTCATCTGCGCCAGAGGATTTTGAATTTCCGACGCGCTGAGGAAGGTATGACTGGGGTGCGCGGTGACACGATAATAAAATGGCTGCACATCGCTTTGGCCAACAGACAGCGGTGCGAGTATGTCATGGGCCATCACGGTGTAATGCCCCAAAATTGAAAGACCGACGTTGCCGGGGCTGGCGACCGAGGGGGGATCGCCCACCGGATTTGTGTCGTATCGTTGAACACTGTTTTTCAAGGCAGCCTGAGTCGTGGCCTCGTCTTGGTTCAGTTTTGCTGCCGTGGCACTCATCTGCTCGAAACGGGCATTGCCGTTGAGCGCGGCAAAAACAGTTAAGACCACTAAGAGGCCGAGAATGCCCCACCATGTCCGGTTGGCCGACAGCACGCGCAAGTCTTGCCGGAAGATGATGCCGAACATGTGGGCTTATGCCGCCAATGCCTTGAGCCTGCGCGCGGCAAGCACGCCCGCAACAATGGAACCCGCGAGCCACAGAAACAACACCATGAAACTCGGGCCGAGCGTGGTGAGCAGCTTTACCAACGGCGGGTGCTGATATGCGAACATGCCCGCCTTGGCCCACAGTTCGGGCCCCGCCCGGTAATCGGGACTGGCGCCAGAAGAATTCATCGTCATGGCCTTGTTCATAACATCGATCATGTTGCGGCGGTAAGTCTCGGCCTGGGTGGCGAAATCGAGGTGAGTCCCCAGCGAGGTTTCCGATAATTCCATGGATGCCAGCTGAATCGCCAAACGCGGCGAGAGCACGCTGAAGGATTCAAATACGCCCTTTTGCTTGTTCAACGTGGCGTTAAGCTGTCCATAGTTCTTGTCAAAGACGGCATTGCTGACTTGCTCTTGCAAGCCCAGCACGATGCCTTGGAAGTTAATCGGCAGTTTCTCGATGGCGTCGACCTTATAAAGCCGCAAGGTCTGAGCCTTTCGCTCGGCCACGAGAGAATCGAGCGATTTGCCGTCAACACCGGTTTCGAGGTCGGCCGCGATGGCCCGCTGAAAGCCCACGGCGGTCGGCGTGCTATGAATGAGCCGCGCGGTATCGGAGGCTGCTTTGGGCAGGGCTACGCTAGAGACGGCCCAGAACGCGACCATGACAACCAAGGCTGTGCGCGAGGAGTCCGCTGCCGCCGAGACCGCAAGCGTCAGAAAGAGAAAAATTGCCGCATAAGCTAAGTAAGTTGCCATGAGCACCAGACCATGGCCGAGGAATGACATTCCATTGGGCGCAAATAAAAGCCCGATCAAGCCGAGCGCAAAAACCGGGATGACGAACAGCCCAGCCGCAGCGGCAGCACCCAAGGCCTTGCCGAAATATAGCCGCACGGGCGACACCCCCATAGCCAGCACCTGGCGCAACGTGCCTTGTTCCCGCTCGCCCGCGAAGGAGGCGAAGGACAGTAGGATGACCAGCAGCGGCAGCAACATTTGCAGCGTGAAAGCCCCGGTGAGTTCGCCAAACCGGGCGATGGCCGTGGCATCGCGCGCAGGCTCGCCCTCGGCCATATTCTGCTTGTGGGCCTCAAGCCAGATCGACACGCCGGTAAAACTTGACACGCCTGTATCGAAGAACGACAGCGGCGTGACGGCCTTGAACGCATACACGCCATAATGCGCCGCAGCGTGCGGATTTTTTTCACCCTGATTCTGCCATTGTTCGTTGACAATGGCCTGCGCTGCTTCGCGTTCTTGCGAGATGACGCCATAGCGCTGCGCTGCCGACGCAAGCGAGGCCACCAGCATGATGGCAAAAATGGCAGCCGACCACATGACGCGTCCATCACGCAGGGCGGCGGTCAGTTCCTTGCGGGCGATGGATATGATCATTGGAGCTTGTCGCCGAACACCTTAAGCAACCAGTCTATTTAATCGGCACCGTGGTTTCAAAGCCGACCTTGTCGAAGTCGGTGACAAAGGCGTCGACGCGCAATGTCCAATCGCCGGGGATGATCATTTCCTTAAACATCACATGCCACATGCCATTACCCATGTTCTGGCCCTTGACCAGCACATCGGAGATGCCAGCAGCCGGTAAGTTGCCCGTGATCTCAAGGTCAGCCAGCGTGGTGACGGGTTGGCCATTCTTGTCTTTGATCGTGACCATGATCATGTTCTCGCCCGCTTTGGCTGGCGTGATATCGAGGTCAGCTGAATATCCTTCAATTTTTACGCTGGCCTTGAAGCCATCGTTTTGCATGGCCATGCCGGCCGCGCCTTGTTGCATCATGGCGCGTGGTGGTGTGGTAAGCGTCAGTGACATCGCCACGCCAAGGATGAGGATATAAAGGCCATATTCAATCCGGATGGTCCGGCGAATGCGCGCAGCCCCGGTGGCATCGCCTTTCTCCAAGGCGGGCGTCAGGACAAGCTTGTTGTAACCCGCTAATCCCAAAAGTATCAGCACCAGTACCAGTTTGCGCACCAGGCCCGCGCCATAAGCGTTGCCAAACAGGTTCGAAATGCTCTCGAGCTGCACCCATGAGATGACAATGCCGCTGAGAATCAGCAACCCCACGCTATAGATGGCCCATTGCGAGAATTTGGTCATCACCGCGCCCGCTTGAACGGCATCGGCGGTCTGAGTCGTCTTGAACAGCGGGTATAATGCACCCAGCCAGAAGGCGACGGCGAACAAGTGAATCGCAACAACCGTGGCCATCAACCAAACCGGCGTTGCAGTGGCGGCGTGGCCGGTCACCAGGAAGCTGCCCACGGCGGCCACAATGCCTACGCTCAATGCGCCGGTTTTTGGCTTTTCCGCGCCTTGGCCGAAGGCATAGATCAAGACCAGCATGGCTGGTATGCCGATTGCAGCGCTTGGCGTGAGCGTGCTGCCCACACCGCGCGACCACGTATCGGCGGCAAACAATGCGCCTGCGCCACCCATCACCATTTCGGCACCGCCCAAACCAATGGCTAGCAGATACGAGATGGTGGCAATGATCGCCGTGGTGCGCCCCAATCCAAACGTCGAACCGGCAACGCTACCGGGCGTTGCGATCAGGAGCGAGAAGAGTGCCGAGCCCGCAGTCAGCAGCATCGTCGCGTACAGCACCCAGCGATTGGCAGCCACAGCATAGGTCCAGGGCGTGCTGGATTGTGCCGTGCTTTGGCTCATTTGCGACATATCGGCCATGGGCTCGCCCACACTGAATCCAAACGTCGTGCCAACGGGATGGGTGTCGGCAGAAATGACACGGTAGGTCAGCACGTAGGTGCCATTCGGCAGAGTTTCGTTGAGCGGCAGGATCAGGTTATAGCCATCGGGCTTGATCTCGCCCGGTTTGCCGACTTCCTTGCCGGTCTTATCGAGCACCTTGAAGAAAATCGGCCCGACATTTTCGTTGAAATTCAGGATCAGTTCCTTAGGCGAGTCCATGACCATTTCGTTAGCCTTGGGCGTCGAACCCAGCAACACCGCGTGCGCGAATGCCGATTGCGATGAACTGAGAAGGAGGAGCAGCGCAAAAGAGCGAAGAGCGATAGACAACCAAGTCATGGGACTCATCCTATAGAATAAAAAGTTAGTACGTGAGAAAACCACGCCGTTAACATAGCAACGGCGGAGCGGTTGCCCGCTCCGCCGCTTCGTTTGTGAAAAATTAATTTGCCGACGCTTTTTGTTGCGTCGTCATCTCAGCCTTTGCGGGCTCTGCGACTTCCCATGGATATTGGGGCTTTGGCGCCTTGCGGGTGATCAAGAAGGGCGAGGGCCCAGGTGTGGCGGTCATGAATCCCATCAATTTCTTTGGGAAGTCAGGGTCGTTGACCTTTAACTCTTCCTTCGGCAGGTCGACGTATTTGTCATCGCCTGTTTCGCACACATTGATGGTGCGGAAGAACAGGATTTTATCGACTTCCTTCGGCAGGGCCGCGCGGAACTTGAAGCCCTCGAACACGCCACCGGCCGGAATCGGGCTGGCCGGGTCTTTCCAAGTGATCTCGTCAACCACTTCGGTCAGCATGTTGCCGCCATCACCGGGTACCGGTTTGTCGAGCTTGCGCATCTTGGTTTCGACTTTCCAGTCGCGGTTGGCGCCGACGCTGATGCGAGTCAGGCCTTCGGGGATTTTCACGCGCACTTCCTTCACAGGGCTGCCCTTGCAGCCATGTGTGACGCGCATTTCAAAGTCGGTCACGTAACCCGCGTAACCTTCCATGTTCGTCAACGTGTCATGAGCCGAGGCCGTGGTGACAAACAGGCCGCAGAATCCGGCGGCAGCGGTCGCAAGAAGTAGCTTTTTCATGGATGATCCTCCCTTGTAGTCTTTCAATAAACGAACGTATTGCTTAGCCGACGTAAGTCAGAAGAAAAAACTGCTCAGTCCCGCATCCGTTATAACAACTCGCCCCGCCTGATACGACTCTTTCGCAAAAACAGCCCGGGTAATTTGGTAACAATCTGTATCGAACCAGGCCTGAAGTCCATTCAGTGACGGTTGTGCTGGCTATGATCGACCATTGGGCTAGGCGCTGGCGTACCCCCAGGGCCTGAAACTTTATAAGCCACTGTTCCCTCTGGGTTTTTATACCAGCCGGGGTCGTTGTAATCGCCTGTGGCCAGGTCATCGCGGATTTTAACCACCGTAAACATGCCCCCCATTTCGAGGTTTCCGAAGGGGCCCTGGCCCATCATCATGGGCAGCGTATTTTTCGGGCCGCCCATGTGCATGGTGTGGTCTTGATGCTCGGCCATGCCGTTCTCGCCCATGGACATATAGCCGGGCAGCAGTTTGGCAACCTTCATGCCAATCTCGGATTGATCCACACCAAGCGTGTTGGGTAAGTCGTGCCCCATCGCATTCATGGTGTGATGCGACATGTGGCAATGCATGGCCCAGTCGCCGGCGATCCCTGTGAACTCGATGTCACGCGTTTGGCCAACGCCGACGATCTCGGTCACTTCCGAGCGCCACTGTGCTTCAGGCCAACGCCCGCCATCGGAGCCGGTGATCAAAAATCGGTGACCGTGTAAGTGGATTGGGTGATTCCACATCGACAGGTTGCCGAAGCGAATCCGTATACGTTCGCCGGTCTTCGCCACCAAGTGTTCAGTGGCTGGGAACACTTTGCTGTTGAACGTCCAAAGATCGAAATCCTGCATGACTGAAGGGTCGGGCCGGTAGGTTCCCGGATGCAACGCCCAATTATGCATAAGAATACAGTAGTCGCGGTCGACGAGTTTGGCCTCGGGCTGGCGCGGGTGAATGATGAACATGCCCATCATGCCCACGCCCAGTTGCACCATTTCATCGGCATGAGGGTGGTACATATGGGTGCCGTGCTGACGCAGCGTGAACTCATAGGCATATGTCTCGCCCGGCTGAATGTGCGGCTGGTTTAATCCGCCGACGCCATCCATGCCACTCGGCAACAAAATGCCGTGCCAGTGAATCGTCGTATGTTCTTTTAATTTATTGGTGACGAGTATGCGCACCCGGTCGCCCTCGATCGCTTCGATGGTGGGCCCCGGCGTGCGGCCGTTATAACCCCAGCACTTGGCCTTAGTGCCGGGTGCAAACTCGTGCTCGATCTCCTCGGCGATAAGATGAAACTCTTTCACGCCGTCTTTCATCTCATAGGGTAGCGTGACGCCGTTGGGTGTGCGCACGGGCACATAACCATCGCTTGCGCGCGAAGCCGCTGGTGCGGGCTGTGTGTCCTGAGCCACAGCCGCGCGGCCGATCAAAGCCGATCCAAACCCGGTCAAGGACGACCAGAAAAAATTCCGACGCGAGGGGTTCATGGTTGTGCTCCTGTAGCCGTGGGGCCGGTATCAACAGGCGCCCCGCCAATGGCGTTGGCTAATTCGGCGCGTGCCAGCCAATAGTTGCGCACGGCATCGATATAACTGAGGTAGGCAGTGGTTTCTTCGCGTTTGGCCACCAGCACATCGAACACACCGATCAGCATATAGTTATATTTCTCCTGTTTGAGGCGCACGATATCTTGCTTCAACGGCAGAATGGTTTTGCGGTAACGCTCGGCGATCCGCCGTGCGGTGCTAGCCTTGAACCCGGCCGAACGAACCTCGGAGCGCACGCGGGCCTGCAAATCCTTAAGCTCGTTCTCCGCCTTGAATAGTTCGGCCGCCGCGCGTGTCACGTCGGGGCCGCCCTGATTGAACAACGGCAATGCGATTTCAAGACTTGGCCCGATGGCCCATTGTTTGTCGCCGTCGCGCTCGGCTGAAAATGAAAGCCCAATCTCTTGCCAGAGGCGCCAATCGGTTTTGAGTTTCAAGTTTTCCAAGCCTGCTGCCACCGTCTTGCGCGCTGCGGCAATATCGAGGCGCTTGTCGAGCGCGAGTGTTTCGAGATTGCTAGGTGTGGCATCCTGCTCGGGTAGGGCTGGGAGTTGCGAAGGAAGTTTCACAGCTTCGGGGCTTACGTTCAGAATTGCCGCCAGCGCTTCGGTGGCTTCCGCAGCTTGTAATGTCGCTGCGTCGACCATCGCCGCGCTGTCCTCGGCCATGGACTGCTCTTCAGCCAACTGCAAATCGGAAATATTGCCAGCCTTGTGGAACTGTTGCGCCAATTCGTATGACGCCACCGCCGCAGTAGAAACCTCCTTCACAACAGCCAGCCCGTTTAACGCACCCACTGCGCCTACATATGCTTCGCGTACGTGGGCGACTGCGCCGACCACCGCAGCGGCCACGTCGTTTTGGGTGCGTTCGAATTCCGCCTGAGCAACACGTTGGCGCGCCGGGCGCTTGAAAATGTCGAGGATGCTCTGCGCCAAACCGAACTCTAGGTTCGCTCCTGTGCTTGGATTGGTGGTGGGCCGGATCATCACATCGAGCACGGGGTTGGACAGCAGCCCCGCTGCGATCAGGTCGGCCTTGGCGATGCCAACATCGGCATAACGGGCCTGCAACGCGCGGCTATTGAACAGGGCTAATTGTACGGCCGCGTCTAATGTGAGTTCTTTTGCCAGCAGGGCGTCCACTTTAGATGTGGTTTCGGCATCAGCCGCCGCATCGCCGCGCCAGACCAACTCTTGATTGACCCGCTCGCCCAGCGTGGCGCGCATGTCTTGGAATGCACTGTCTTGGTTGACGCTCGCACAGGCACCCAGCGAAAGCGTGAGCGCAATCGTCGAGGCCGTATGAGAAAATCGAGAACGAATTGTATGCATGATCCTGACCACAAACTAAAAGGGCGCGCGGGTGGCGCGACCCGAAATGTTGGCTGGTCAGGCTTAAATCAGCAGGCGTTGTGTGGTGAGGTAGATCGCCCGCCGGTGTAATCCGCCGGGTTCAGGTTTAGGCGGAAGGGATAGCGTGATTTTGCAACTGATCGTGTAGCTCGCATGAGGAGCATCCATCGTCACGACTGAGGTCGTTGTGTGATGAATGACGGTCGCGGCTGTCACGGACATATCGGGTGCGGCCGATAAGCATTGCTCACGGCATTGATCCAGGGCGCTCGCTGCCCCGGTTGAGGCCATCATATCGCCACTCAACGCGTGGTGGCAGGGTTGGGCACCTAAAGCATTGGACAATCCCGGCAGGTGCGCCGCCACTGCATGGCCCGACGCCATCAGGCCCGCGAGCATCAATACGATGCTTGCAAGTGCCGTCAGTTTTCGCACCAGGACTAATCGATGCCGCATATCAATGCTGTCCGATCCAGAATTGCCTCATTTAAACGCATAACGGCGGTTAGCGCAAATTGTGCCTATTCACAAACCCTTGATTACGGCCACCAAAACTCGTGCGTTTTCCAGTTACCCGAACGCAACGGCACGATAAGCTGGGATGTTAACAGATTATCAATTTGATCGTTGAGTGGTGACACCATGGCCGATGCTGCGCGCAGCTTAAAGGGTAAGACGCTGTTTATCACTGGCGGCAGCCGGGGCATTGGCCTGGCGATTGCCAAGAAGGCCGCAGCCGACGGCGCTAACGTCGTCATTGCCGCCAAGACAGCCGAGCCGCATCCGCGCCTACCAGGCACAATTTTCACGGCAGCCAAGGAGATCGAGGCCGCGGGCGGCAAGGCGCTGCCGTTGCAAGTCGACATCCGATTCGAAGATCAAGTCGAAGCGGCCATGGCCAAGGCAGCCGAAACATTTGGCGGCATCGACATTCTCATTAACAACGCCAGTGCCGTGCATGTGTCGGGCACGATTGATACGCCCATGAAGCGCTATGACTTAATGAATGGGATCAATGCGCGCGGCACGTTTTTGTGCTCGCAAAAGGCCATCCCGTATTTAAAGAAAGCCGCCAATCCGCATATTCTGAACCTGTCGCCGCCGCTCGATATGTCACCGAAATGGTTTGCGCCAAGCCTGGCCTATACCATGGCGAAGTACGGTATGAGCTTGTGCGTGCTGGGAATGGCGGCCGAATTCAAGAAAGACGGTATCGCAGCCAACGCCTTGTGGCCGCGCACGGCCATTGCCACGGCCGCCATCGAGTTCGAGCTTGGCGGCAAGTCCATGCTCAAACATTGCCGCACCACCGATATTGTCGCGGACTCTGCCCACGCTATTCTCACCCGCCCATCCCGCACGGCGAGCGGAAATTTTTATATCGATGACGAAGTATTGGCCGCTGAAGGTAAGACCGATCTTTCTGGATATGCCGTGCAGCCCGGCCAACCGTTGTTACTGGATTTCTTTCTATCCTCGGGGCCTAACGGAACCATGGATGGGTACTTGGCGTTTCCGCTGAATTAACAGGGCCTGTATCGGCCCACATTTCTGGTCTATAGATGGCCCTGGCGCGGGGCTTGATCCCGCGCCGCCAGGCTCCCATCGTCTAGAGGCCTAGGACGCGGCCCTCTCAAGGCTGAAACACGGGTTCGAATCCCGTTGGGAGCGCCACTTCATTTTCCCATGCGGGATGTTCACTCAATGCCCGATCCACAGTCGGCTACACAACTTGACCTGTTCCGCAAAGGTCTTGCGTTGCATCAGGCCGGATCGCTTGACCAAGCGGCAGCAATTTACAGCGCCATACTCGCCAAATCGCCCACCCATTTTGATGCCTTGCATCTGTTGGGCGTGATTCACTTGCAGCAAGGCCGCGCAGGCGAGGCCGTGCAATATATCAGTCGTGCAGTTGAGCTGAATCCAGGCCAGCCGGTGGCCTACAATAACCTCGCGGTGGCGTTCTCTGCATTGCGCAATTTCGAGGCCGCCGTGGCTGCTTGTGATGCGGCACTGGATATCAAGCCCGATCATGCCGAGGCGCACTACAATCGCGGTGGGGCGTTACGCGACCTCGGCCGCTTCGAGGATGCGTTAGCCAGTTTTGGCCAAGCGATTGTGCTGCGCCCGGCCTATGTCGAGGCGCTCGTCAGCCACGGCGCGCTCTTGCGTGATCAAGGCCAAACCGAACGCGCTCTGATCGATCTTGATGCCGTCGTGAGAATCGCACCCAGCAATGCCTTGGCGCACTATAATCGCGGCGATGTGTTGAAAGATTTAGGCCGCCTTCCCGAAGCCGAGACATGTTTCCGCAATGCCATGGCGCTCACGCCAAATTTTGCCGAGGCGCATGTGGGGCTGTTCGAAGTCTTGTTCTTGTCGGGCCGCGACGAGACCGCCTGGCCCGAATATGAATGGCGCTGGCGCACGGCGGGACTCTTGCCGCTCGAACGGCGTTTCGCCAAGCCGCGCTGGCGCATGGCCGACGGGCCAATGGGCAAAACGATATTGATTCATGCCGAACAGGGGTTCGGCGACACGGTGCAATTTTGCCGCCATGCGCTTGATCTCGCGGATAAGGGCGTGCGGGTGGTGCTTGAAGTGCAGCCCGAGTTGAAATCGTTATTACAATCACTGCCGGTCCCGATTGAGGTGCTAGCCCACGGCGAAACATTGCCAAATTTCGATGGTCATTGTCCGCTGTTAAGCTTGCCACTCGAACTCGGTATCAATTCGACAAAAGCCACCAGCCGCGCACCCTATCTCAAACCCGAACCGGCAAAATTAGTGCAGTGGCAGTCTCGCCTTGGACCAAAGGCCAAGCCACGCGTGGGGCTTGTGTGGGCAGGCCGCCCCACACATCAGAATGACCGTCACCGCAGCGTGCCGCTGGATTTGCTCTCGCGACTGTTGCAGGCCGACGCGGAATTTATCGGCCTGCAAAAGGATTTGCGCGATAGCGATGCGGCGATGTTAGGCACGATGCTCAATTTGCGCTCAGTAGGCAGCGAACTGGTGGATTTTTCCGATACGGCAGCTGCGGTAGCGCTGATGGATATTGTTGTGTCGGTCGATACAGTCACCGCGCATCTGGCGGGTGCCATGGGTAAGCCCGTGTGGATTTTGCTGCCCTTCGCGCCCGATTGGCGTTGGCGTTCGCATGGTGATACCACCCGCTGGTACCCGAGCGCGCGGTTGTTTCGCCAACCGGTGCGCGGCGACTGGGAAACGGTCATGAGCCAGGTCGCCACGGAATTAGAAAAAACCATCCGGGCACAGGGCCGGCGAGCGTTCGGCTGGCGTTCCGCTCCCGGCTGAGATACAGCACAGCCATCAACACTGCGGCATTAATCGGAGTGCGTCACGTGCGCCATCGCCAGCGCGACCGGGATAAGGGGTCCAGCGGCCAAGGCCCAAAGGCCAAGGGCCGTGGTGACCATCGGCCATGGGACAAACGCCCCGGCGGGAAACGCCCGGGCGGCAGACACCCCCGGCCACACCAACCTGATGACAATGACCAGGTCGAGACGGGGCCTGCCGTCACCTTGACGCATGATGAGATGCAGGCACGAATTCTTTATCGCGATGCGCTGATTATCATCGTCAACAAGCCGCCGGGGATTCCCGTTCATGCTGGGCCCAAAGGCGGCCCGAACCTTGAGCAGTATTTTAACGCACTGCGTTTTGGTTTGCCTAAACCACCGGCGCTGGTTCACCGGCTCGACCGCGACACCTCGGGGTGTTTGGTGTTGGGACGTCATCCCAAGGCGCTGCGCAAGGCGGGGGCGTTGTTCTCAAGTGGACGGATCGAAAAAACGTATTGGGCCATTGTCGAAGGAGCGCCGCCTTCAGCCGAAGGCCGCGTTAATCTGGCGTTGAAAAAAGAAACACCGCAACGCGGTTGGAAAATGATCGTGTCCAAAGATGGCCAAGATGCAATCACGGATTACCGCATTCTTGGCCAAGCCGCGGGGCGCACGTGGTTGGAGTTAAAACCACGAACAGGCCGCACCCATCAAATTCGCGTGCACTGTGCGACACTAGGATGTCCGGTAGTTGGGGATTCACTCTATGGGGCGAAAGGTAAGGGCGTGGCCGGTGAATTAATGCTGCAAGCGCGCGCGATATCGCTGCCACTCTATCCCAACCGTCCGGCTATCACAGCACAGTCGCCACCACCACCGCACATGATCGAAGCGCTGAGGGCATGTGGCTGGGACGGTAACTAGCTTGTTGTCACGCCAATTACTTTGTTAAGTATGCCGGGAACAGCGCAACATCGAAGCTGCCCGCACCATCACGCAACGGAAAAATCTCGGTACGGTATTGGGGTGAATTCCAAAACGCTCGTGCCGCACCTTCACAAGGCCAGCGAATGATAAACGTGTGCCGGTTCTCTGGCCAATTGCCCTCAAGCATGTCTGGCGTTGCGCTGAGTGGCGTTCCGACGGCAATGACTTCACCACCAAATTTCGGGATGAGTTGCGAGGCTGCCAGCGCGCTGCGGTACTGCACGTATCTCGCTTGATCAGACACAACAGAAACAATCGTCATGTCGACGGCGGTGTCTTTGTCGGCGCAATAGTCGCTGGCAAACGCGGCGGACGAAGGCGCAATGGCGGCAACGAAAGTTATTATGCGTAGATTCAAAACGGCTTCACCTTGCCTAGAAACGCGATGATAAAAATCAGCACATAGAGCGTCGAAACGGCGACCAATGTGTTGTTGATGGCGCGTGTCACGGCTTCCTCACGCTCGGGCGTGGAGCCGTGCTGACCGATTTCCATGAATGGCGCCAGGAACGGGCGGAAACACAAGTCAATCGCCATAGCCGCCCAATAGACCAAGCCAAACAGCAAACTCTTCACTGCAAACCAAGTTTGAAAGATCGGGTCGTCGGTGATGAGCGAGTTCAACCCCAGCACCGTAAAGCACAAGCCCATCACGGCCTGAAACCCGAACTGCACTTTACTTAAAGCCTCGGCGATGGGTTTGCCTTGGTTGGCGTTGATCGCAAAGATCACCACGATCCATGCGATGGCGACCACCCACGAGGACCATAACAGCCACGACGGGATGGGCGTTAGATTGAGCTCGCGCGTCAGGTGCATGCCCACGGGCAAGATCAAGGCGAAACAAATGCGGGGAAACGTGTCGACGATGAGCCCGGCCTTCAGCACCGTCATGCGTGTTTCAAACGAATAAGCCGGATTCTTGGCGAAAATCGCGCTGACGAAAACGCCAACGTCGGCTCCCAGCCAAAACACGAATAACAAGATATGAATAAAGCCCCAAACCTCAATCGGCATTGTCATCATCCAAAGAACGAGAGAAGTTCGCCCGCCAGTGCCGCGTAATCGCGTGACAAGCTTTTTGCAGTGGCGCTTTTGTTGGCGGCAAGGGCTTTTTTAGTCGCGCTGCTGTCGGGGTTGTTCAGCAAGATCGGGCAGCCGACTTGTTGCAGCTTGGACAGAACCGGGTAACGGAAGTGCGCTGCGTAGGCGGCCTGATAGATGTTGATACACTTGAACAGGTCAACCGTGCGGCGGTGAATCACTTCGGGTGAGATATCCGGTTCGCCGCTGCGAATGATGTGATCTTTTTTGCGCCGGTACCACGGCGTGTAAAGCTCTTGGTCGCGCACCATGTTCCATACCTTGATCCAATGCGCGCCAAATTCCTCGTACTCGATGGTCGGTGTGTAGTTGGCTAGATGCTCGTCGCGTGTGGCGTCGTCCAAGATCATCAGCGTTGGTAGTGCCAAATGTTTGACCAGGCCTGGGTTTTGAATCGCAAGTTCGACGCCGACACAACATCCGCCCCAATTACCGAACACGTCGACTTCATGGTATCCGGCGGCTCTGATGGCTTGGGCGAGAAACTTAGCTTGCGCCTCGACGCTAACCGTCGTGCCCATGGGGTTATCGGACTCGCCATTCCCGGGCAGATCAATCGCCAGCACGGGCCGTTTACCGATCAGAGGCGTCATGAATCGATCCATCGCATAACTCGACGCCGCGCTGGCATGGATGAACACAATCGGCCTTCCAGAGCCATCGGCATTGCGGCGCGCATACATCGAGCCGCCATCGACTTGGAAGTATTCCTGCCACAGTTTTCCAGGCGTCGGTTTGGTCTTGGCGATGGCTGGGGCAGGGTTGGGCGAAGGATTCTCGGCAATGATCTTGATAAAATTGGCCTTGGCCTCTTCGAGCCCGGCAGGATTGAACGTCCTCACGTTGGCTGGCGGTGAGGGCATGAGGTGGTGATATTTGTCGAGCACGTCAGTCTTGCTCGTGGTGATCACCATGTTGCC
>SHWP01000009.1 GCA_009693785.1 Rhodospirillaceae bacterium | reverse complement strand
GGTACTACTACAGTCTTGTCGCAAACTCCGACTCAGTATGGAAGCGGCTTTGTGACCTTCACGGTCACGGGCGCGGCGAGCGTCAACGAAGCGATTACTGTTAGCGTTGACTTCAACGGAACCGGTTTGATCGACCAAACTGCTGCTGGTACTGGGACGATTACTTGGGCCGCCCCAACTAGTGGTTCTGCTGCTCCGGCGTCATCGGGCACGGTTGCGGGCTTGAACCGTAGCGGCCTCAACATCGACTTCAACAGCTTCCAACCCAGCGTTGGCCAAGGCGCGGTGACTTACACGTCTCTGCTCCGTGTCGCCAACACGGGCGCGAATGCTGGCACCGTCAGTGTTGTATTGACCAACGACACGACTGGTGTTGTGTTGGGAACGTACACCTCGGCGTCAGTTCCGTCAGGTGCCGCGATCCAACTCACCGCTGCTGCGTTGGAATCTGGCTCTGTTCCTGCAGTTACCCCAAGCGCATCGGTCCTCTATCGCTTGCGCGTCACCGGTAACATCACGGGCTATGCTCAGCACGTGAACTGGAACCAGACTGCTGGCTTCTTCAGCGATCTGTCCGGACGTCGTACGGCGGTTACCAGCGCTGACTAATCTCGTCTGAGATTAGCTGAAACTTCTCAAGCGGGAGGGCGAGCAATCGCCCTCCCGTTTTGCTTTTGGCGGCGCTGTTCGTCAAAAGGCGGCCAAGCGGCCCATAACAGCCCTTTAACTCCTCAAAATTCCCTCAATGCCTTAGAAATAACGGGCCTAAAATACACGCCGTTCATAGCCGGTTATTGATGCGCGCGGGCCAATGGTTGGTCAGCCATGCTTATCCCGGCCACTGTCTATAAAAATGTCCGTATCCGGAACCAATCTCTTCGATTACCAAGCCCTCGATGTGGCGGGCAAAATCGTCACGGGGCAAATCCCGGCGCGCACGCAACGCGATGCCCATCGTGCGCTCGAGGCCCGCAGCCTCATGCCCGTGTCGCTGGTCGTGTCACGCCCGGTTGCGGCAAAACGGCGCTGGTTTCAGCGCCCGCCATCGCCGCGCGACGATGCCTTGCTGATGGAACAATTGGCCCTGTTGCTAAGTGCGGGCATACCGCTGCTTGATGCTGTCGCAAGCTTGCGCAATCAATCCATCCACCCGGCCTTTAACGAAAGCTTGGGCCTCGTCGAGCGCCGCTTGCGAGCGGGCGAACCATTCGCGCCATCGCTCAGCGCGGCCTTTCCCACACTACCCGGATACCTTGGCCAACTGGCCGCTTCAGGCGAAGCCACCGGCCGCCTTGGCCCCGCACTGCAAGATGGCGTAGCGCAAATGAACTATGACCTAGCGGTGCGCCAGGATATCAGCAACGCGCTGACCTACCCTGCCATCCTTGTCATCAGCGGCCTTACCGCGGTGATGTTCATTTTTATTGTCGTCGTGCCGCGCTTCTCGGCCATGCTCGCAGGCAAGACCGCGCAATTGCCTTTCATTTCCCGCATGGTGCTTGAAATCGGTATGGCGATGAATGCTGCCAAGGAATACCTCATTGTGCTGGCCCTTGGTCTTGGCTTTGGCATTTGGTCATTGCTGCGCCGGCCAAAAGTGCGCCAAAAAATCCGCGAGTGGCTCGATCATGTGCCGCTGGTTGGCACATGGCTCTTAGAGGCCGAGCTTGCCAGGTGGGGCTCAATGCTCAGCACCATGCTCGCGAATGGCATCGACCTTATTCGCGGGCTTGAATTCGCGCGCGAATCCATTGGCTTGGAAAGCTTGAAGCATAAGCTCGTGCAGGTCTCGAAGTCTGTCCGCGGTGGCCAGTCGCTGTCGGCGGCTGTTGGCAACCAAGATGCCTTCACGGCCACGGCCGTGAGCCTGATTCAAGTTGGCGAAACTTCCGGCCAACTCGATACGCTGCTCAAGTCGATGTCGGACTTATACGCCAATTCCGGCCGCCAACGCATGAAGCGCTTTCTCATCATGCTCGAACCCATCGCCATTCTTTTGATTGGCGGGTTCATCGGTGGAATCGTGGCGGCAATCATGTTAGCAATTACCAGCGTCAATCAGGTGGCGTTATGAGCCGGGCCATGGATTTAATTGAACAATCGCTATTAACCAACGTTCTGACGCAAATCAGGCGGTCGCGTTTACAGGCCGGATTTACGTTGCTCGAAATGTTGGTCGTGCTTGTCATTATCGGTTTGCTGGCAGGCTTGGTTGGCCCGCAGCTCCTCGGCCGGGTTGACACCTCGAAGGTCATAGCCGCTGATACGCAAATCCGTATGCTCAAGGCCTCGATCGAGACCATGCGGCTCGATATTGGGCGATTCCCCACCGAGGAAGAGGGCCTCGCCATGCTCATGACCCCGCCACAGGACGAGCGCGTGGCGCGTAAGTGGCGTGGACCATACCTATCTGAAAATGTGCCGCTTGATCCGTGGGGCAACCCCTATGTCTACCGCCCGGTAACGGGCACAACGATGACGCTGTTTAGCTATGGCGCTGATGGCCAGCTCGGCGGCGAGGGGATTGACGCAGATATTGGGTTTTTACCCACTACGGAAACAGCGAAGAAACAATAGCGCGTTGCCGCTAAGCTCCAGCGGCCTCAAAAGAAGCAATCCATGGCCCATCACCAGCGTGGCTTCACTTTGCTCGAGTTGCTCGTGGTTCTCGCCATTATGGGCTTGGTTGCCATGGTTGCGACCCCGCAGCTTGCAACCATGTCCGACCGGCTCGATTTTGCACTGAACCGCGAAAGCCTTGAGCGCGCACTGCGGGGTTTGCCTTATGAAGCCTACAGAAGGGGCCAAGATTTAGTCATTGAAGCAACGAATGAGACGTCAACGGCTGAAGGCCCATCGCTCACAACCTTCCGGATGACGAAAGACGGTGAAGACAAACCACTGATCGTTGAAACACCTGTGCTTCTTGCCCGCGCTGAAATCCCTCTACCCGAAGGTTGGAAACTCGATACGAAGCGGCCCATCATCTACCGCGCTAGCGGTTTTTGCAGTGGCGGGGATCTTAAAGTACGCATGGGCCGCGCCGTCTATAGCTATCAGCTGATCGCCCCGCGATGCGAGCCGGTGGAGAAGTAATTATGACCCGGCATTACGTTTCACGTCATCGAGTGCGCGGCTTTACCTTGCTTGAGGCCATTGTCGCGCTGACCATTCTTGGCATCGCCTTGGTTCCGGTCATGTCCTTCGTGGCCGAGTCGGCGCGTCAAATTACCAGCACCGCAGAATCGAACCTGCGCGCGGAAGCCCAAAAAACAGTCATGGCTTTCATTGAGGTTCTTAATCCCATGGCGAATCCCAAGGCGGCGATCAATCTATCGAATCGCCTGTCGGTGGAGTGGGTGAGCACTCCCGTGACCGACCCCGAAACCGAGGCAAATCTTTCCGGCCGCCTCGGTTCGTTTCGCGTGGCATTCTATACTATCGACGTGACGGTACTGCGCGATGGTGCGCCGTGGTTCGATTTCACTGCACGCAAGGTTGGTTATGAGGCCAAGTCGATTGCCTTGATGCCGGGCCTCACGCCTGGCTCGAACCAATGATTGCCACCCGGCCGCGCCGTCATGGTCATGCGAGGGGGTTCACCCTTCTCGAAGTCATCGTGATGCTCATGGTAGTGTCACTTGTGAGCGTCGTGTTGATGCAGGGTATGAGTTTGGTCCTGCGGTTGCGCACCAATCTGAGCGACCAAATGGTCGACCTTGATCAGATGATGCTTAAGCGGAACTATATCCGCCAGCCATTACAAGGTTTGATTGGCGACTTTGCCGATGGAAAAAGCCTGTTTCGTGGTGAACCGAAGCGCATCGCGGGGTTGACGACTCAGCCGCTGTTTCGCCGGTCTGGCCGCCCTACGGCTTTCGCCCTCACGCTTGAATTCAACGCACGCGATAACGAGAATATTTTGCACTACCAGGAAAGCGCCGATGACCCTGTGATTATCGCGCAATGGGAAGGCGACGAGGCGTTATTCAAGTATATTGGTATCATGGGGCAATGGGATGATGTGTGGCCCCGCCCTGAAGGTCCGGTTTTGTCCAACGTCATTACCGATGTCAAACCGCCCCAATTACCCGAATTTATCTTCCTCGATACAGGCAGCGCCGCGGAAATTGACTATGGCATCGCGATTACAGGCAAGCGCAATCGCATGCCCCGAGATCCGGTCTTCTAATAATTTGAGAACACCCGAAATACATTGAATTTAGTACGCGAAAGCCTTAGCCAATCGGCTCTCGGCATTGCTAGTTAATTCGGTCTTATAATAATACCTGCTAAGCGATCATCATCGTGCAACCCGTCCTTTATCTGACAATCGAGATCATGAACCGGGAGTTCGATTCCCGGCTTCTCATGGCCGCCCATGCCCTAGAGGCTGGATTGTCGGTTATTGTCGGCCAACAATGGTCCATTTTTCAAAACCTCGCGAATTTTCCGCCGGGCATCGTGGTCGCCAAAACTGTGAACGCCATTCAGGCCCGCTCCATGGCGGCAGCCAAAGCATGCGGCCATATCGTCGCGGCAACGGACGAAGAGGTTTTGGCCATGGCGGTCGCCGATGGTTTCTTGAAAGCCTTTTCCCCCATCGCAGTTGAGGCGTGCGACTTGTTCTTGGCGCAATCCGATCAGCACAAAGAGGCGATTGAACAAGCCTTTCCGCAAATGCGGGGCAAGGTTGTTGTGACTGGAAATCCGCGGGTCGATCTGATGGGCCCAGCGCTGCGCAAGAAATTCGACGGTGAAGCTCAAAAAATTCGTGATGAGGTCGGCCCGTTCGTACTATTCAACACAAATTACAGTTATACCAATTCTGTTTGGGGAAGTTTGCAGGGCGTTGCCAATATCGCCATACAAGCCGGAGTGCTCGACCCGAAGAAGCCTGAGACCGTTGAAGAGTTCAATCAGAACGTCGCTTTTGAGGTTGCCAATCGGCAAGCGATGGCCGCGATGATGAATTGGACCGCTAATCACTTGGCATCGCATCGGGTCGTGATCCGCCCGCACCCAGGCGAAAAGCCAGAGTATTGGCAACAGGCGGCCAACAATCATCCGCGTGTGCGCGTGGTGCCACGCTCTCACCACATTCCATGGATATTAGCCTCGGATCTTGTCGTGCATACCAGTTGTACCACCGGGCTTGAAGCCGCTGTCATGGGCAAACCTGCGATCAACTTAAGTCCCGCAGCTGATTCACCTTGGTACCGGCTCTATGTAATGGGCAAGGTCAATCCGATATTTCCAGACTGGCAAAAAGCCTCGGAAGCGGTTACGGCCTATTTTAAATCCGCATCTGGCCCGATCGCCAACACTGCGCCCTATCGTGCTGAATTGTTGCGTTACTTTCCTAATCTTGCGAGCAACGATGCCGCCAAAAAGATGACCAGGGCATTTGTCGATGCCTTGGCTGCGCGCGGAGCTAAAATTGACCCCGCGTACCAATGGAGCCCCTTGCCACAGGGCTATGCGCGGCCTGAACGTAGCGCCGTGCAGAAAGATAAGATGTCAGCGACAGTTGATCAGGTTGCAAACACACTGCAGTATTTGCGCGATGTCGAAGGCCTAAGCCGTAAGATCAAATTGACATCTCTTGACGACAGCCTCTTCCTGATTAGCCCTCAATAGCACGTTATTTTATTCTGGTTTTCGTGTATTGCTGATAAGTGGCCGCCAGCGCTTGGGAAGTCGTTAGCATTGGGCTTAAGGTATGTGCCGCGGCGGCAAGTTTATCCATGCCGATCACATCGATCTCGCTGTGCTCGCGAACAGCCAGCGACTTAAACAAAGCCTCGATGTCAGAACGGCTTTGCGAGAATTCCAACAGCAATCCCAAGTCGGCTTGGGGGGCGCCCTGATCGCGGCCAATCAAGAACACAAACGGCAGCACGGGTTTGGCGAGGTGTTGGCTGTGAAGGCCAATTTCCTCCTCGCATTCATGCATAACTAAGGTTGCATAATTGAGGATTTCGTTCGCGATACACGAACGGTCAATAGTTCCCGATGGGATGAGTTCCCATTGCCCGGCGCCAAACGCACTGTTTGGCCCGCGCCGTCCAAACACCAATCCATCCTGGCAAACCGTGACTCCCGAAACACCCAATGGGATGGGAAGTTGGTCCTTGAACACATCGGGGCGTTTCCGGCTTCCGTAGAGGGTGCGATAGTCGATAAAGCAGCCCTCGATTAACGTAATGCGTCCGGCCGCATCTGTCTCATGCCGGCCATAAATCAGCACATCGCCATTAAAAAGACTGGGGTTCGATTCGCATGCCATGCGCCATTCTGCGTCGAGAATGAATTCAACGTCGTTCGAGTAGGTTTTTGGCTCTAAATTAACGATGACCCTAATTTCTGGCGAGACAGGATAAGCACGCATCACATGGTACTTTCCAAATCGCTCCGGCGTGTTTGCATGCGTTAGCCAATAAGATCTTGGCTAAGGGGCTCGCCACGTCTAATCGCGCGTTTAGCGGGTCTGCCGATAATTTTGGATCGTTGTTTGGGCGGAAGGCCAAGGCCTGGCCGAATCACGGCCGTATTTTTTGCGGTGAAGGATTCCCCGGCGGCAATGTCCTGAGCGGCATATATTGAACGCCGGAATGCCAAGCTGGGTTTCTCGCGCGGGGTCGGGCCCAGCGTCGTGATCCCGCGGCTGTAAAATGCAATGCGGCAGCTTTTCACGAGGTCGGCAATCTCGTCGGGCAAGGCCGAGAATGTGCTATCGGCCGTGGGTGGGTCACGCGCGTCAATGATGTGCTTCTCGATGATGCAAGCCCCTAGTGCGCAGGCTGCAGTCGAGGCCGCTACACCCAGAGTATGATCGGAATAACCACACGGCACGCCGAGTTGATCTTGCATCGCGACCATGGCCAGTAAATTTGTTTCGGCCGGGTCGGCTGGGTAAGAACTATTGCATTTCAAGAGTGCAATTTGTTTACCGCCACCCGATCTCGCAGCCTGCAAAGCCTCGGCAGCCTCGGCATTGGTACAAAGCCCGGTCGATATGATCAGCGGCTTGCCGGTCTTGGCGCAGGCCGAGATCAGGTCGTGATCAACTGCTTCGAAAGATGCGATTTTGTAAGCCGGTGCATTTAGGCGTTCCATAGCCTCAATCGCATCTAGGCCGAACACACTGGCGAAGGGCGTGATATTGGCATCCTTGGCGACCTGAAAAAGCTCGGGAAACCACTCGTAAGGTGTTTGCGCCTCGGCATAGAGATCGTGGAGCCGCCGGCCCTTCCATGGGTTATCGGCCTCGATCGTGAAGCCCGGCATATCGCAGGCCAGCGTCATGTTATCGGGCGTATAGACCTGGAATTTAATGGCGTCAGCGCCAGCTTTTGCGGCCAATCGTATGATGCGTTTGGCGCGCTCAAGATCCCCGCCATGGTTGGCCGAGAGTTCCGCAATGATGTAAGGGGGTTCATTGGGGCCGATGCGTCGGCCAGCAATCGAAATCGGGTCGATGTTCATTCGTTTGTTTTCAGGTATCTCAAGACGTTGTAATGACTGTCGCGAACATCCTCACTGATTTTCGCGGGCAACTCAACGCTCGGCATTGCGCGCAAGCAGTATATGGCAGTTATTTCAGATTACATGACGCGCCACACGACTAAAATTGGGCCTGAAAAGCCATGAATCTCATCCTCGGCACGGTTCAATTCGGCCTTGCATACGGCGCCACCAACGCCCGTGGCCGCGTCGAGTCTTCCGAGATTGAGCGTATCCTTGACCATGCCTGCGATACCGGAGTCACAACTATTGATACCGCGGCTGCTTACGGCGAGAGCGAGTCAGCCTTGGGTAAGGCTGACATCGGCTCGCGTAACTTGCGGATCATCACCAAACTTCCCAAAATCACGCCCGGCCTGAGCCAGCAAGAGGCGCTCGCTTTTTGGCGTCAAGCTTTCGCGGCTTCGCTACAAAAGCTCGGCGTTGCAGCGGTTGATGGTCTGATGGCGCATGATTGTGGTGATCTTACGGGTCCACATGGTCCTGAATTGTGGGCGTTGATGGGCGAACTGCGTCAACAAGGCCTCACCAAGAAGATCGGGGCGTCGGTTTACGATCACACTCAAATTGACGCGCTTTTAGAGCGCCGTAAGCCCGATCTAGTCCAACTTCCCTACAGTGTGCTCGACCAACGTTTGCGTCAAAGCGGGCATTTGGCCAGGCTTGCAGCAGCCGGGGTTGAAATTCATGCGCGATCTATTTTTCTCCAAGGCGTTATTTTGGCCGGATCGGCATCGATCCCAAGGAATCTGATGGCGTTGCGGCCTGCTGTTCAGCGTCTTGAGGCATGGGCCGCTACGGCAAAGGTTTCGATGCTGCAAGCTGCATTGCTAGCTGTTCACACTCAACCTGCTGTCGCTGCGGCCGTTGTGGGGGTCACGTCACTGCAAGAATTCCGTGAGATTACTCGGGCATGGCGGAGTGCCACCTCCGTAGCTCAGCCCGTTGATCTTATGAACCTTGCGGTCGATGACCCAGCCTTGGTCGATCCCCGGGTTTGGCCGCAGTAATGATGCCCGTTCGCCGTGAAGGCATTATTATGTTACTAACGCTTTCTCCTCAGTCTCGTATTTTTCAATCGGCCTAGCCTTACATTCCCCATGTCTGAGCAAGTTCAAAAATCAGCGTTCCTCGAAGGCGAGGGCGACCAATATTTCAAACGTAACCGCGAGGTGCTGGCCGATGTCGCCGAGGCGGCCGCGCGCGATCCCGTAGCCAAAGCCCTAAGTAGTATCCAATTCCAGGCGGGCCGGGTGCTTGAGGTTGGCGCCATGAATGGCTGGCGCCTCGAGTGGCTTCGCCACCAAGGCGCTACCCACTGCGCTGGCATCGATCCGTCCGAGTCAGCTATCGCCGATGGTAAGGCACGGTTTACGTTATTACATCTCCATGTCGGTACAGCCGAGATGCTGCCATTTGCAGACAAGACGTTCGATACGGTGATCTTCGGATTTTGCCTTTATCTGTGCGACCGCAGGGATTTGTTCAAGATCGCTTCGGAATGTGATCGGGTCTTGGCCGACCAAGGCCGGGTGATCATCTATGATTTCCTGCCCGATTTTCCATATCGCAATGCCTATCACCACAAGCCAGGGCTCTTTAGCTATAAAATGGATTACGGGCGGCTGTTTGATTGGAACCCCGCCTACCGGCGCGAGCATCAAATCATTCTATCGGATGCTGCTAAGCTGGCGCCCTCATCACGCGAAGCGGTTATCATTTTGCGCAAATCCGAGGCTGCGGCCTATGCCGACTCCCCCTACGCGCCATAATGCAAAGGGCCCAGGGAACAATGGATCGTAAGGTCGTTGCTGTTCTCCAGGCGCGCACAACCTCAAGTCGTTTGCCGGGAAAAGTTCTTAAGCCGATCTTGGGGCAGCCGATGATCTTGCGGCAAATCGAGCGCCTCAAACGCTCGCGCCTGATCGATACCATCGTCGTGGCGACCAGCACTGATGCCACTGATGATAGATTGGCTGGCGTTTGTGCAAACGCACAGGTGATCTGTTCGCGCGGTTCACTCACGGATGTTTTGGACCGGGTCTACCGCGCGGCCGAGCCTTTTACGCCAAGCCATGTTGTGCGTTTGACGGGGGATTGTCCGCTTACGGACTGGGCCGTAATCGACCAGGTGATTGAGTTGGCGCTGACAAGTGGCGCTGACTTTGCCTGCAACACTCAGCCGCCGACATTTCCGGACGGTCTCGATGCGGAGGTCTGTACCTTTGCCGCCCTGTCACAGGCCTGGCGTGAGGCGGAGAAGGCGTGGCAACGCGAACACGTGATGCCGTTTCTATATGAAACGCCTGGCCGGTTCAAAATCGCCAATTTAAGGCACAGCGAGGATCTCTCGGCCCATCGCTGGACGGTGGACGAACCTGCGGACTTTGCGTTTGTGACCGCAATTTATGAAGGGCTCTACGCAGCTAATCCTGCGTTCGCCATGGCGGATATTATCGCATTCATTGCCCAACATCCCGAGATTGCGTCCCTCAACGACCGGTTTCAACGCAACGAGGGCTTCAAACGAGGATAACTCTTGATATAGCGCAAGGTATTTTTAACCGGTCGCGGGTCGAATGGTGTCCGCGAGCATTGTCGCCGCTGGCAGCCTAATCTATGTTCGGTGAAACAGTTTGAATGGGCGCCACGGCCCTGAGCGCCTAAAGGATAAAGCAAGGTCATGATTGAAATAAAAGACTCAATAATTCCTGCTGCGCTGATCCAACATTTCCTGAAGGGCGGCTTGGACCGGCGCAATCTCGATATCCTTGGTCATAGTGCTGCGGGGTTTTTGAACCGCACCTACGGAAAAATGGCCGAGCCCTATGATCTGTCAGCTGAGGATAAAAAGGTTGTCGCTGAACTGACGGAAAAAGGGTTTGCCTGGTTCCCGCCGCTTTTTTCAAACGATGAAATCAGTGAGATTCATACACACTTCGAGAACCAAAAAGCCTATTTTTGGAATAATGACTTTGGCGATAGTTCCATGGTCGAGGGCAAGTTGGCCGAGTGCCCGGACAACATGAGGTTTGCCAGCTTCGATCAAGCGTCCATCTCGAATTGCGCGTCGTTTGCACGCGTCGCTCACGATCCGCGCCTTTTGGCGCTGGCAGAAGCGTATCTACAGGCACCGCCGACCATGAGTATCTTTACAGCTTGGTGGTCATATCCGTCCAATCAGCCCGAAGCAGGCATGCAATATTTTCACAATGACCGGGACGATTTTCGTGAACTGAAGCTGTTCGTTTATCTCAGCGATGTAAACAGCTCGAACGGCCCGCACATGTTCGTCGAACGTAGCCATACAACCTCTGTACTATCTCCATGGGTCGCAAAAACCTGGCCGACCGTCGAAGAGCAAGAGCGATTCTGGAGTTGGATGGAATTCCACCGGAAATCCAACGACACGGTTCAAGGCATTTTTCCACCGGAATGGATTCGCACCGTCACGGGCCCGCTTGGCGCGACCTTCTTCGAGGACACGCACGGAATTCACAAAGGAATGCCGCCGAAAACCGGCAGCCGATTCGTATTTCAGATATGCTATAGCCTCATGGCAAAGTTGAACCAGAAATATGAATCTGTTCCGCGACCGTCGTGGCTCTCGCCCGGTTTCCGGGCGGCCTATGCCACCCGTCAGTATTACGATTGAGCCACGGCTTGCCGGCCTTTCGCGCGCTGCTGCTGGACTTTGATGGAACGTTGGTCGATAGCCTGGGCGTTCTCAAGGGTGTTTATACTCAGTTCCTAAAGCAGCGTGGCAAAACTCCCACGGACCAGGAGTTTGACCGCATCAATGGTCCGCCATTGACGGTTGGCTTGGCGATGCTCCGCGAGGCGCACGGCCTTCCCGAATCTAACGATGAACTACTGGCGCGTTATTTGGCGCTGGTTGCGGCAGCGTATGAGCACGCACCGCCTGCACCGGGTGCGGTTGACCTGATTAAGGGCGTTCGTGCGCGCGGTTGGGCAACAGCAATTGTCACGTCGAATACACTTTCCGAAACTCAACGCTGGCTTAAGCGCTGGGCTTTGGATGCAGCGTTCGATGCCGTTATCGGCGGTGATTGTGTTCAGCGCGGCAAGCCGAACCCCGATCCATATTTGGCGGCGTTAGAGCGCCTTGAATGTGAAGCCGATCTTGCCGTTGCTGTGGAAGATACAGCCACCGGAATCCGCGCCGCCACGGGCGCGTTTATTGATACCTGGGCGCTGGACCTGCAACACAGACTGCCGCGTGATGTACTCGACCTGCCGCATGTCCTTGGCGTGGCCGACAATCTCCGTCAAGTTGCTGCAAAGTTGTTGTAGCCATTTACATCGGCCCCAAAGGCCATCCCGCTACGGCAGCGATAAATACCCCGAGGATGCCTAAGGCCAAGCCCGGTCCCAGTGGCATTTCGCCTTGCCAAACTGGTTTGCCTGTAACGATCCCAGCGATCAATGCGCCAAAAAGAGTGACGATGCCTGCTGCGGCCATGATGTAGGGCAAGCCCCAGGGCCCCAACCATAGCCCACCTACGCCGATTAGCTTCACATCCCCCAGCCCCATGGCCTCGCGGCCTTTCCAGCGGCTCACCGCCCAACGTAGGCCGTAAAATAAGGCCGTGTTAATACCCGCCCCAATCAGCGCCATGACCCACGACACCTTGATGGGCGAGCCAATAATAGCCACCGCCAGTCCAACCAGGCCCAAGGGTGCCACGATCACATCGGGCAAATAGCCGGTGCGGAAATCAACAATCGATAAAGCGACAAGGGCTGCTGTCAGAACAGCGCCACACACCCAGGTCCACAGGTCCAAGCCCAAAAACTCCATGATCCTACTCTGCCCGCTCGCTTGATTTGGCCAGACCGGCACGCTACGACATTATACGCGTATGTTCCACGCGTTCGTGCTGCACGATTTTTCTTCAGTGCGGGTGTGATGTAATGGTAGCCTGCCAGCTTCCCAAGCTGGACGCGAGGGTTCGATTCCCTTCACCCGCTCCATCGTTTGTCTTCTCATCCTGACGTTCCTGCCGTGCATAGGTTGGGCGCAAAGCAACGCGCCTGCGCCTGGCGCCAATTTTCGTGATTGCGGCCAATGCCCCGAGATGATCGTGGTCCCGGCGGGCACGTTCATGATGGGCTCGGCTGTGACCGAGGTTAATCACGAGCCTGACGAAAGTCCGCAACATCGGGTGACGTTCGCTAAACCCTTCGCAGTCTCGCGCTTCGAAGTGACGCGCGGGCAATACGCCGCGTTTGTGAGCAAGACCAACCATCCCACCGGTCCTGACTGCAGTGTCTGGGCTGGGACCAAGTGGGAAACGCAGGCGGGCAAGACCTGGCGCGATCCGAATTTTGCGCAAACCGCTGAGCACCCCGTCGTTTGCATCAATTGGTCCGATGCCAAGGCCTACGTGGCATGGCTGGCGCAAACAACCGGCAAGCCTTACCGCCTGTTGACCGAGGCAGAATGGGAATATGCCGCGCGTGGCGGCACGACCACGCCATACTTTTCTGGCGCCAATCAAGACGAGTTGTGCCGGTTCGATAACGGGCGCGATCAGACCTCAGTCGAAGTACACAAAGGCATGCCCTGGCCCGGGGTGAATTGCCGCGACGGTTTTGCCGAAACTGCGCCGGTGGGCTCTTATCCACCCAATCCCTTCGGGCTGCACGACGTACACGGCAATGTGTGGGAATGGATCGAGGACTGTCATACCGAAAACTATAACAACGCACCTGCCGATGGCTCGGCACTGATAACAGACAATTGCGCCTATCGTGTTTATCGCGGCGGGGGATGGAGCGTTGAATACCGAGGCCGGCGTTCGGCCAACCGGGGGCGCTATAAGCCTGCTGATCGTTATGGCCAGTTGGGCCTCAGGGTTGCGCGCGATCTGCCCTGACTACCGGCTTAAGTGCTTGATCAAGTCGTCGACGAATTTCACGCCCAGCTCAACCTGGCTTACGTCGATGAATTCGTTGGGCTGATGGGCCTGAGTGATGGAACCTGGCCCGCAAATGACGGTCGCCAAACCTGAATGTTGAAACTGCCCCGCCTCGGCGGCGAAGGACACATGCCGGGTGACGTTATCGCCCGTCAGCATGCGGCAGAGTTGTTCGGCGTCTGAGTTTTTTTCAGGCTTCAGGGCAGGGGTGCTGGCGCGTGCCACCGATTCAATTTTGCAGAGCGTGGAGATTTTATGCAGGCGCGGCAGCACCACATCGCGGCAATGGTCGGTGAAGCGGCGGATATAAACGGTGGGGTCTTCCTCGGGCAGCGAGCGGACGTCCCACTGAAAGGCACAATGGCCCGCCATGATATTGGGCGCGGTGCCGCCTTCGATGCGGTTGATGGTAATGGTGGTGTGCTCAGGCTCGAATAGCGGATTGGTTGGCCCACGCTTGGCCGCATCGGCGCTCACGGCCCGCAGGAATTCGATCAACTCTGCCGCTACCATTACCGCACTGACCCCGCGATGGGGTTGTGAGGAATGGGCTTCATGGCCCGTGATGACCGTGCGCACACCCGTCACGCTTTTGTGGGCGGTCACCACCTTCATCTCGGTGGGCTCGCCCACCACGACGGCGCTGGGCTTGGGTAACTCGGCGTTCAACAGCTTGATGAGCGAAGGCACGCCAACACAGCCCACCTCTTCGTCGTAAGAGAAAGCAAAATGGATGGGTCGTTTTAGTCCTGCCTTAGTCATGTCGGGTAAGGCGGCCAACGCAATCGCCACGAAAGCCTTCATGTCGGACGTGCCGCGCCCAAACAGCTTGCCGTCCTTCTCCACGACTTGGAATGGGTCGCTATGCCAGTCTTGATCTTCAACCGGTACCACATCGGTATGACCCGACAGTACCACCCCACCGGCCACGTTGGGCCCGATGGTCGCCAGTAAATTCGCCTTGGTCTTGGAGTCGTTGTACACCAAGCGGCCCTCGATACCGTGCGCGGCAAGCAGTCCGCGCACATGCTCAATCAAGGCCAAATTCGATTTACGCGAAACCGTGTCGAACCCCACCAGTGTCTTGAGCATATCGATAGCGCGCGCGGTGTTGGGCATGATGCTTTATCCTGCCTTGCGCCAATGTGTGCCATCGGCACGATCTTCGATCACCACGCCCAAGGCGGCGATCTGATCACGGATACGATCAGCTTCTTTGAAGTCACGCGCTTTGCGCGCGGCATTGCGAGCGGCAATAAGTTGCTCAACCTCGGAGGCATTCACATCAGTGGTGCTGCTGGTGCCCTTTAACCAAACGGCAGGGTCTTGTTGCAGCACACCCAACATCGCACCTGCCGCCAGCAATTCGCCTTTCAGGCGCGCCTTGTCTGCATCAGTGGTAGCGGAGTTCAGCATGCGGGCGACGTTGGCAATCTCGGCCATGGCAATAGGTGTGTTGAGATCGTCGTCGAGCGCCGCGATGACGGCAGCAGGGGCTTGGGTGTTGGCCGCAGAAAGGCCTTTGATTTGATCGAGCGCTAAATACAAACGGTCTAACGTGCGCTTGGCTTGAGTGATGAGATCGTCGGACCAGTCCAACGGTTGGCGGTAGTGCGCACTCAGCAGCGCCCAGCGCACTGCTTCGGCTGGCGCTGTTTTTAGGATCTCGTTGACGAGCAGCACATTACCCAGCGACTTGGACATCTTCTCTTTGTCCATGGTCAGAAAGCCGTTGTGCATCCAATAGCGGGCCAGCGGCGCACCGCCATGGGCACACACGCTCTGGGCGATCTCGTTTTCATGGTGCGGGAAAATCAGGTCGTTGCCGCCGCCATGAATGTCGATGGTTTGGCCCAGGTGGGCCTCGATCATGGCCGAGCATTCGATATGCCAACCCGGCCTGCCCCGGCCCCAGGGGCTATCCCAACCGGGCAGGTCGAGGGTCGAGGGCTTCCACAGCACAAAATCGGCCGGGTCTTTTTTGTAGGGGGCAACCTCGACCCGGGCACCGGCAACCATGTCGTCACGGTTGCGGCCCGAGAGCTGGCCATAGGCCGCAAAGGCTGGAACATTAAACAAAACATGGCCTTCCGCGGCATAGGCATGACCCGAGGCAATGAGGCCTTCGATCATGGCCACAATCTCGCGAATATGGCCCGTGGCGTGGGGTTCGCTGGTGGGGGGTAGTACGCCTAGGGCGGCCATATCCTCGCGGTAAATCCGGGCGAATTTGTCGGTAATGGCGGTAATGGGCACCTTCTGGGCCTTGGCGGCGGCGTTAATCTTGTCATCTACATCGGTGATATTGCGGGCATAGGCCACCTGGCCATACCGGGCCTTCAACAGCCGGTGCAGGACGTCAAAAACCACGGGCGGACGGGCATTGCCGATGTGGGCGTAGCTGTAAACCGTGTTGCCGCACACATACATGGTCACCCGGGCCGGGTCGGCGGGGGTGAACGGCTCCTTGCGTCGCATCAAAGTATTGTAAAGAATCAATGACATAGACGGTTTTTCAGGGCCTGCGGGCAAGGGGTTGTATGCCTGGGGTGATACTCCAACGGCCCTGGGATTGCAAAACCACCCGGTTGCCCCACATCAAGCCATCGGATTGGTTAGACCCCTTGGTTGACTTTCCGAGGCCCGGGGGGCATCTCCAGCCCCAGACTCAATCAAGGACCAACCCCATGACCCCCGCCGCAGCCCCGACCTTTGGCAAGCGCCTCTCCGTTGAGCAGGTCGAGGAGGGTCATACCTTGGCCCCGAAGTTTGACGACCAGGGCCTGCTACCGGCCATCACCACCGATGCCGAGACGGGTACGTTGCTAATGGTGGGCTACATGAACGCCGAGGCCTTGGCCAAAACCATCGAGACGGGCGAGGCCCACTACTTTAGCCGCAGTAGACAAGTTTTATGGCACAAGGGCGGCACCTCTGGCCTGGTGCAGAAGGTCGAGGAGCTGCGCATCGATGACGACCAAGACGCCGTGTGGCTGCGCGTGCGTGTGGGCGGCTCGGGGGCCAGTTGCCATGTCGGTTTCAAAAGCTGCTTTTACCGCTCAGTGCCCTTGGGCCAACCACTCGGCAATGTGATTGAAAAACTCAATTACGAAGAAGCCGCCAAGGCTTTCGATCCGAAAGAGGTCTATGGCGATGCGCCAAATCCGACCAAGCTGTAGAAAATAATTACGCTGCGACGACGTTAAACATCGCCGCCACTTCGGCGCGCGGGCGCACGGTCAGAAATTGGTTGAGATCCCCGGCTTCCAAATCCGATTTGTAAAGCCGGTCGCGGTGCACCAATTGGCGTTGTTTCTCGCGCACTAAGTAGAACGAATAACCTAAGGCCTGCATCATCGGCGTGAGCTTATCGGCGGCCTTTTGTAAGTTGGTTTCATATAGCAAATCAGGCTTTAACGCGAAAATCTTGGTCATGCCGTCGATGGCGTGATCCTCTGACCCCTCAATATCCATCTTGATTAGCGGGCGTGCGCCCATGCGGGTATGAAAGTCGGTATCGTCGAGGCAGATCATCTGCGTGATTAAAGTTTGTTGCGGTGTCTCGGGGCCGTAATGCCCGATCGAGGCGCCTGACGAAATCATGTGCTTGCCCTTAAGCCGCCAGCTGAACTTCACCATCGTTTCTTTGCGCGCTACGCCGTAGGGATGGTCGACCAGATTCTGAAACCCATTCATGGTCTTGTGCAGGCGCAATCGCGTGTAGGCATAGGGGTTCGGCTCGAAGGCTTGAATTTTAAGATCAGGGCGCAATGCCGACGCCGCCAAAGAATAAACCCCCACATGTGCGCCCAAATCGACAATGCCTGTGGCAGTGCGCGCAAGCTTGCACCAGATCAGCATCGACATCGGCTCGAATTCACGTTGATAGAGAATGTTATGCGCGCGCGGGCAATCGTCGGCCGTGTACATCACAAACGGCGGGCAATCGAACAGATCGACGTTGTAAAATCCGATGTATGGAAACGCGCCTGGGTCAACGACAGCGCGGCCATCGCGAATAGCGGCCAGCGTGGCGGCATTGGTGGCGTCGATGTCACTGACTTGCATATGCTCTGTCTTACAAAAACGCGGCGAGCTTTTGCACAAAGCCGGGTTGGGCTTGTTCGATCTTGTCCCGGCCTGCTTCAGCAATGACGTCATCGAACGTCAGAAACTTTTGGCCATCGTACGTCGAAAGCAGCATGGCCGTCGCATCGCCACCGCCAAAATTCCAATTTCGCAAGACAACCAGGGTCTTGGTGGCCCGCATAAACATACCGCTTGCAGCCTGCCATGATGATTGAACGCCCGTGTACTTAATCACTTCGCTCAACGCGCTGACCCCGCCGCCTTTCGGCCGGACCACAAAGCGTTCTTCCATGGCGATGTGACTGCTCATACCCGCGCGCGGCAATATTTGCCCAGAAAAATCTGTGTTTGCACGACGCGGATCAGCCACAGGCAATGTCATGGCACCATCGGGTGCGAAATCGTAGCCCACCACTAGCGGTGCAACGGCGGGGATTTTTTCATTGGCCTTGGTGAGCGGATTGAAAAACGAATCAACCAACGTCGTGCCAGCAACATCGACGGCAAATGAAGCCTCAAGCGTGCGCACGGTGAAGCCATCGCCTGTCTTATCGGCCACGACGCATGAGACCATGTTGAAGCCATGCAGCGGCGTGATCTGATAATTTGCCAGCAGGTACTTCACGCCCCGCGACAACCAATAGACTGGGTTGCCATCCATGCGTGCGCGGATCTTGACGTAATCAACGGCAAGATTGGGGGCTGCTGCCTCAACGCAATGAGCAGCTCGCGCAACAGCGACCAAAGTGGCTGTGCTGCCGCCAGCCAATAGCGCGCGCCGCGCAACCTGATCCATTATTCACCAATCCCGTAAAACGCCTGCATGCGGCGAACGTTGTCCCGGACATTAATATCGTAGCCGCGCAAGTAAGCGAACTCAGGGACCCGGACTTTGTCGGCAATTTGGTCAGCGGGCATACCCTCATCCGTGGCCTTTTTTACCGCCGCCATCACCGCTTCCAGATAGTGTCGCCGCTCGGTAAGGGCTGATTTATCGGCCAGGGGCACGCCGTGGCCGGGAATGATGGCGGTGAAATCCATTGCCTCTAATTCTTTCAAGGTCCGTATCCAGTTGTAAGGATCGTAGCCGGCCATGAATGTTAGCGGCGCGCCGCCGGGCGTGGCGATATCGACGGCAAATAAATATTTATGCGCATCGCCATCAGGGCGCATAAACACCAAGCAGTCACCGTGATTGGGGCCGAGATAGATCAGCTCCAATTTACGCCCACCTAATTTCACAGTGTAGTTCTTGGGGAACGTGATGTCAGGCATGACAATGTCGGGATCGGGCTTGTCCTTGAAATGCTGCACGCATTTCTCGTGGGAAATGAACTTCGCGCCCTCGTCCTTGAAAATTTGCCCGCCACGCACGTGGTCCCAGTGGTTATGTGAATAGACCACATATTTCACCGGCTTATCGGTCACCTTGCGAATGGCCTCGCGCATTGCCTTGGCGTCGGCGGGCGTCGCTGGGTCGGTCGCAATTACGCCGTCCTTGGTGACGATGAAAATAGTCCGGGCACTGCCCGAGTAAGTGTAAACGCCCGGCGTAAGTTCAAGAGTCTCGCCTTTACCAACGACGAACCGGTTCCAGGCGGGGTTGGGGGCAGGTCTCAACAACTCTTCACGAGTGGGCGCATCGGCTGCGAAGGCGCTAGCCGAAAGTGCTGATATTACCGTGGCTAGAATTGAAAGCTTCATGGTCACCATCCCATTTCATAGTAGTGATAAATACGTTCGGCAGCTCGCGCGATTTGTTCCTTGTAACCACGCACGTTCTTGAACTCGGGCAGGTCAATGGTTGCAGCAATGTCGTCGGCGCTGCGGCCTTTGTCGAACTCTGGCTTCACCGCAGCCATAAGCTGCTCTAAGAACCGCTTGCGTTGCGTGACTGCATCGCGCTTTCCAAATTCCAACCCATGTCCGCCTACCATGCGCTGCCAATCGGGCTTGGCTTCTAACTCGCCGAGAGTGCGGGCCCATTCCTTTGGATTATAATCGGGCATGAAGCCTAGGCCGAGGGAGTAGGGGGTCACCAGATCGTTTACGTATAAAACGTCTGCGCCTTCAAGCTGCATCACCAGCATGCAATCGCCATGATTGCGCCCAAAGTACATCAACTTCAGCGTCTTGCCTTTAACCGAAACACTCTCGCCACCCTTCACAGTTTTATCGGGCATCACGACATCGGGGTTTGGGTCGGCAGTGAAATGCTTCACGCAATTTTCATGGCTGATGAACGTAGCGCCTTCATCCTTAAAGATCTTCCCGCCGCGTACGTGGTCCCAATGCTGATGCGAATACACCACGTACTTCACAGGCTTATCGGTAATCTTGGTAATGGCCGCGCGCATGTCCTTGGCGAAGTCGGGGTTGACAGGATCGGTTGCGATCACACCGTCCTCGCCGACCACAAAAATGCTGCGTGCCGCGAAGCTGCCAAAGGTATAAAGCCCAGGCGCAAGCTCGGTCGTCACACGGTTGCGCATGTCGGCTGGAATGGCCGAAGCTTGGCCCCAGGCGGCCTCAGTCCAGGTTATGGCGATAATTAATATGCCGAGCAGGGCTCGCATTATCCCCTCCAATCACAAACAACCGCGCTAGGCGGCTCAATCATCCCCCGCCATAATAGGCCCGCTTCTGGGCAGTGGACTACTGCCCAGAAGGCACACATTTGGCTGGCGTTTGGATCAAGGAAGGGGAACGGCATGGTTTCGGCAATGCGACTTGCGACCGTGGGTGTCACCAACATGAAACAGGCGTTAAGCCTGTTTCGCGATATCATGCAGCTGAAGGTCGAGCGCGCCGGCCCCGTGCCGCAAAGTCTGCTCAACGCCTGGCGGATCGCGCCCGGCACCAAGGCGAACATGGCGGTGTTATCGTGCAAGGGCTACCCGATCGGGCAGCTGCGCTTGGTGGAATTCACGCCAACGCCCACGCAAAAAGTCCGACTCGACTTTGGCGCGATCAATGCCGACTCAGGCACCGATGTTGGGCCCAAGGCCATCGACTTTTATGTCGCTGATCCGATACTGCCTTCGGTGCGCAAGATCGAGATGGCGGGCTACAAATTCCGCTCGCAACCCGTCAAACACCAAATCGGCGACACGATCAGCGAGGAGTGCTTGTTCTCAGGACCCGATGGCGTGCCGGTGTTGATCATGGTCGGTCACCGTCATTTCCCCACATCGATGCGCGCCGGTTCGCCTGACGGCCCCTTTAGCGAAATTCCCACCATCTCTGTTGTCGCAGGCGATCTGACACGCACGCGCGCCTTTTATTCAGGGGTGCTTGGCCTCAAAGCGGTCGGCGATGCGGAAACGCCCGAAGCCTATCGCAGCCAGGTCAATAACCTCACCGGAACGCCCGATGGCACACGCATTCACTTCCTGCTTTATGGCGATCCGCCCGAAGCCAGCGGCAAAATTTTGTGTGTGCATTTCTTCAATCGCACCGGCAAGCGGCTCGTGGGCCGCATGAAGCCCGGCCATCTTGGCTTTTCGTTGCTCACTCACGATGCCAAGAACCTCGATGAACTCCACCAAAAGCTACGCGTGTACGGCTCGGAGATTGTCACGCCGCCGACGCTGATCACCGATGACGGCATGCCTTACAAGACCATGCTAGCCAAGGGTCCGAACGAGGAGATGTTCGAATTCACACAACGCGTAAGCGTGCCGTCGAAAGGGCAGTTGGCGCCGGTCAAAGCAAAAGCTGCCAAATCGAAGGCCAAGCCTGCGAAGAAAAAAGCAAAGCCGGCAGCCCAGAAAAAATCCGCACCGAAGAAACCGGCAAAAAAGAAAACGGCGAAGAAAAAACGCTAACTACGAGCAAGTTGTAGATGTTGCTGTAGCGGTGGCCCGCGACGCTGGCCGCGCATTTCTGGGCCTGAGTCCTGTGCTGGCCGCTGTGGAACCCACAACTTGGGCTGCCAAGTGGCGGCTCGAGTCTCAGCAGCTTTCATGCGCTCGGGGCCAACGGCAGTTGCAATGCGGTCTTCAACGTTTTTCTCCAAGGGCGTGAAGCCAAGCCGTGCCACCGATGCGCTGCTGCGATAGAGTGCCAGTCTCAATGCCGCCTCATCAAGGTTGCGATGATTTGCAGGGCCAAGGGCATAAATCTGGGCAAGTTTGCCTTGTGCATCGGTCCAGCCGCCGTCGGCGGCGCGGATTAGCCACACTAAGCCCTCCATGTATTGACTGCTTTCGGGGGTTGCCGCACCAGCGAGCAGGCACTCGCTCAAAGCCGACTGCGCATTTTCATAGCCAGGTCCAAGGTTAGCCACGGGCGTAAGCTTGGCGATTGCACCCGCACAGTCGCCGCGCTTTTTTAGATCAATCCCGCCGGAGTAAGCTTCGTTCGCGCTTGGCCCGGGGCGAATGATAAGCCCGCGCCCGCCCAAGCCTTCCATATACATCCCCGCTTCGCGCCGTCCGGGCCCGCCATTACCGCCGTCGCTGCCGCAGGCCGCAAGCGCCAACGACATCAACACCGTGGGCATGGACACTGATCTCATAAATACCGTCATTTCGGACCTGTTCTTTTCAACTCCATGATTTGTCGCAATCATTCATGGCGAAAACGTGATGGTGTCGGGCGCTGTAGCATACCGCTGGTATCATGCGATTTGCGTTGCCGTGTAGCCACGCTAATCTGCCAACGCCGCCAGGGGAAGGGGAACCCGCAATGCTGGTTTATCGAGCCGTGCCCATGCAGCTCGCCTGCCATCCGGTCAATGACTGCCCAGACCGGGCCACTGCCCAAGCAATGATGATGCGCTGCATTGAGCGCCTCAAGGTCACAGTGCCCGGCAGCCGCATTTCGGCTGGGCCCGATGCCAAATTGTTTGTGCTGCCGGAATATTTCATGACCGGGGTTCCCATGGGCATGTCAATTCCGAAATGGGCGGGGCTGGCGGCTGTGGATGTCGACGGACCCGAATACACCGCGCTAGCAGCTATTGCCCAGAACGCCAAAGTGTATTTGGCTGGCAATGCCTATGTGCGCGACAAACACTTCCCCAATGTGTTCTTCCAAGGCTCGTTCATTTTCGATCCGGCGGGGAAATTGATTCTGCACTATCACCGCCTGACGTCGATGTTCACGCCCACGCCACACGATTACCTCGATAAGTATCTGGATATTTACGGGGCCGATGCGCTGTTCCCCGTGGCGAAAACACCCATCGGCAATTTGGCCTGCATCGCTTCGGAAGAAATCCAATACCCCGAATTGGTGCGTTGCTTTGCCTTGCGTGGCGCGGAAGTGTTTTGTCATCCCACCTCAGAGCCTTACAAAACCGGCCTGACGCCCAAGGACATCATGAAGCGCGCCCGGGCCATTGAAAATTTGGCCTACGTTGTCTCGGCGAATTCCGCGGGCATGATCGGCTATCCGTTTCTCGACAACACCTGCGATGGGCTATCGAAGGTCATCGACTTCGAGGGCCGGGTGCTGAATGAAGCGGGCTTTGGCGAAACCGTTGCGGCCGCCTCGGATATCAACATCACCGCGCTGCGCCGGGCGCGTAACGCCGCCGATATCAATAACTTCCCGACACGGCTGCGCATGGACTTGTATGCCTCGACCTACGCCCGCAAAGATTTCTATCCACCCAATTCATTGATGACCAAAGACCCCACGCCTGAGCACTTCAAGGGCCTGCAGCAGCAGGTGATTGAACGTTTGCGCAAACTCGGCGTGATTGAGGCGGAGTAAGGAAGGACTATAATGCCCACAGTTCTGATCACGGGTGCTAATCGCGGGCTCGGATTTGGGTTTGCGAGTCTTTATCTGCGCGAGGGATGGGAGGTCATTGCCCCCGTGCGCGATCCGGCGAATGCCACTGACTTGCAAGCGCTTGCCAAGGCGCACCCAGGTAAATTGAGTATTGAAACCTGCGATCTTGCCAACTTCGCCACCATCGACGCGCTTGGCGCGAAGCTCAAGGGCAAACCCATCGACCTGCTGTTGGGCAATGCCGCCAAAACCAACAATCCGGCTTCAACGATTGGCGATACCAACTACGAGGCCTGGATGGAGGCCTTCAAGATCAACACTATGGCGCAGATGAAACTGGCTGAAACGTTTGTGGAGAATGTGGCGGCCAGCGCGCAGAAAAAAATGTTTTTCTTATCCAGCCGCATTGGCTCAAAGCCGCCCGCAGGAATGATTTTGTTCCGCTCATCCAAAAGCGCGCTCAATCAGGTGGTGATGCAACTGTCCTTACTGCTAAAGCCGCGCGGCATCGCGGTCGCCTGTGCGCATCCGGGCTTCGTGAAAACCAAATCCACCGCCGATATGGGCGTGTTCACGGTCGATGAAAGTGCGGCGCATCTGAAGAAAATTATCGACAATCTCACGGTCGAAACCGGCGGGCAATTTTTCGAGCCCGATGGTTCGACGCTGCCCATCGTCACGCGGCAAATGAACCCCGCGGCCTTTGGCGCCAAGGCGCCTGACGCCTGGGATGCTCAAAAGAAAGTGTGGGATAAAGAAGGCACAAAGATTTAGCTGGGTGCGATGCGCTAATCCAAATCTCTCGCCACCCGGAACCCGAAGATGTGCGAGGCGCGCAGTTCGGGGTCGCGGCCCCGGAAGGTCGGCCGGTTGCGGCTTTGGCGCGTTTGCCAACTGCCGCCGCGCACCGAGCGCATGTCGCACAACTTCTCGTGCTGATAGGCCGAGCCGTCATCGGGCTTGGCGGCATAAAGTTTGGGCGAGCAGTCCTCGTTCCATTCCCACACGTTGCCCAGCATGTCATGCAAGCCAAAGGCATTCGCTGGGAACGAGCCCACGGGCGCGGCCTCGGCAAATCCGTCGCGGCAGTTGGTGGCTTCCCAACGTACTGCACGCTCGGGCGGGATCTTATCCTTGGCATCAAGATCGTAAGTGTTCATATATTTGCAGGCCTGGGTTTCGTCTTCGCCCCACGGCCATGTGGTGCTGCTGCCAGCCTTGGCGGCATATTCCCATTCGGCTTCCGTCGGTAGTCGATAAAGCTTTCCGGTTACACCCGACAGCCACGCCACATAGGCCTTGGCATCGTACCACGACGCGCACACCACCGGTTCATTTTCGGCGGGCGGCTTGCTATGGCCGGGGTTACGCCAATCCATTACGGCGAGGGCTTCTTTACCAACCCAAGTATTGCACACCGCCGATGGGCGGTAGCCCGTGGCGTTGATGAATTGCCGAAATTGAGCGTTGGTAACCTCATATTTGCCAAGTGCGAACGCGCGTTTGATGGTGACGGTGCGGATTGGCCCTTCGGGCCGCGTTTCGTCCGCGCGCATTTCTTCAACGCGATCCGAGCCCATTTGGAATGTGCCGCCCGCAACGCGGACCATGTCCGGACAATTCGCGCAATCGCGAAACGCTTTGGTGGGCCCGCCGGATGACGCACATCCGGCAAGATTAACAACGGCTGCGACCGATAGCAGAAGAGGAAAAAATCTCATGGTGATGTGTCCTTATGCCGGTATCGGTCTATTCAATATCGCGCGCGATGCGGATGCCGAAATGATGGGCTTGGTCGGTCGATGCATCGCGGCCCCGGAAGGTGGTGCGGTGGCGGTCTTGACGGGTGTACCAGCTGCCACCGCGCACGCCGCGCTTCTCGCAATTGGCAGCCACTTGAACGGCAGAGCCGTCATTGGGTGTGGCGGGATAAAGTTCGAGCGAACAATCCTCGACCCATTCCCACACATTCCCCAGCATGTCGTACAACCCGAAGGTGTTGGGTGGATACGAGCCAACCTTGGCGATGCGGCCTTGGCCATCATGGCAGGCGAGTGCCTCCCAATTAACTTTGGCTCCAGCAGGCATGTCTGCTGCGCTGTCTAAGTCATACGTGTTCTCGTACTTGCAGGCGTCGAGGTCGTTGTCGCCCCACGGCCATTTGGTCTTGGCGCCCGCCTTGGTTGCATATTCCCACTCGGCCTCGGTCAACAGCCGGTAGCGCTTGCCTGTCACGCCTGACATCCAGGCGGCATAATCTTTGGCATCGTTCCACGACACGCAGACCACGGCTTCGTCATCGGCGGGTTTGCGGCCAAAAAAGGGCCCTTCGAAGTCGAGTTTATCAAACTCTTCTTTGCCCAGTCCGATGCTGCAATCCCGCGACGAGACGTGGCCGGTGGCTTTGACGAAGGCGCGAAACTGCGCGTTGGTCAGTTCCATGCGCCCCGCGGCAAAGAGCTTGGCGATAGTGACCGGACGGGCCGGGCCCTCGGGCCGGGCTTCGCCGCCGCGCATGGTGTTCTTGGCATCAGAGCCCATGGTGAAACTTCCTGGCGGCACCACGACCATTTCGGGGCAGGTGGGGCAATCGCGGAATACAGTTCCAGGTTTCATGCTTTCGGCCGCCACGGCGCTTCCCGCCACGGCGATGCTCAACGCGAAACCAATTACAACACCGCGCATATGGACCCCCATTGGAACTTTTGGTTCTTTGTCATTCTAGCCGCCATCATTCAGCGCGGAGGCTGGCTCCGTCTATATTATTTTCATCTTAGCTCACCCCGCGCCCATAGGCTGGCCGCCTTGACGGTGCGCGGGCCTGGCTGCTACGGGGATTGGCTTGTTTCCTGGCCATATTTAGGACTAAGCCCATGCCCGCACCGCAAAACGGCGCCATCGACATCGTGGTCAACTTGCGCACCTCGAAAGAGTTCACCGGCGGGGCCGTGGCTTCCGACAGTTCCTTCCAGGACAAGGTCCGCCAGGACTCCTCCATCCGCAAGGGCGTGGAAGTCGAGGACTACATTAAAATGATGGACGAGGCCGGCATTTCCCGCTCGATCTTGTGTGCGGCCCGCTGCGGCGATTTACGCATCAAGGGTTCCACGGAACTCAAATACGAGCGTGTCTATGAAGTTTGCAAACAATACCCCGACCGCTTTTCGGGTGCAGCCGGGGTCGACACCACGCGCGGCATGCAAGGCCTGCGCGATCTGGAAGTGGCGGTGAAAGAATACGGCTTCGTGGCCGCCCACTGGTATCCGCATTGGTTTGGCATTCCGCCCGATGCGGCGCAGATTTATCCGTACTACGCCAAGTGCTGCGAGCTCGACATTCCGATCATGATGCAGGTGGGTCAAAACCTGATCTATCAAAAAGACCGCCGCTTACCGACCGTGGCCAAGCCGATTTTGCTCGATCAAGTCGCCATCGATTTTCCAGAACTGAGGCTCATTGGCATTCACCTTGGCACGCCATGGGTCGATGAAATGATTTCCATGTGCTGGAAACACGAAAATATCTTCATGGCGGGCGATGCTTATGCGCCGAAGTATTGGCCGCCTCAGGCCGTGCATTACGCCAACAGCTATGGCCAGGATAAATTCATGTTCGGCACCGATTGGCCCGTGGTCGACCCGCGCCGCGCCATGAAAGAAGTCGAGGCCCATAACTTCCGTCCGGCGGCCAAAGCTAAGATTCTGCGAAACAACGCGATCAAAATCTTCAAGCTCAAAGATAAACCGGCCGTTGTGGACGCCGCGCAAGCGGCTGAATAAGGCCGCAGTTTGGGGCGCGATGATGGTTGGTTTTGGCGCCTTTCTCTCGCTCAACGATATCGGCGGTAAGTCTCATCGCGCCGTCTACGACGATGCGCTGTTCTATGCGCGCGAAGCCGAACGGCTCGGCTGTGATTCGGTGTGGATCAACGAGCACCATTTCTTGGGCTTCTCAATCTGCCCAGATTCGTTGGTCATGGCTTCGGCCTTATTAGCGCAGAGCACAAAAATCCGCGTCGGCAACGCCATCTCGCTCATCCCATTGCAACACCCCGTCGCCATCGCAGAAAAAACGGCGATGCTCGATAACATGTCGGGCGGCCGGTTCGATTTAGGTTTGGGCCGGGGCGGCTATCCGCTCGACGCCATGGTGTTTGGCATGCCATTGGAAAAATTTGCCACCTCGCTAGATCATGGCGTCGAGGTGATTCATCGTGCTTTGTCAGCCGAGTATGTCGATGGCCTGCTCAGCGATGGAAGTCCGTCGTTGTGGCCGTTCCCGCCGGTGAAGGTGTATCCGCGGCCCTTCACCAAACCCCATCCGCCGATTTTTGTCGCGGGCCAGCATGACAGCACCATGATGATTTCGGCAAAGCGCGGGTTGGCGTTGTTATTGTCGTGGCACCAAACGCATGCCGAACGTGAGTCTGTTGTCAAACGTTATGACGCGGCACTCAGTGCTGCTGGGCACAAAGGCCCAAGACCGGTTCATGTGGGCAGTGCCTGCGTGCATATTGCCGATACGCGCGAGCAGGCCTTTGCCGAGTTCACCCCGCGTTTTCGCGATTGGCTGCGTGCTGGGCGCACCGGGGCGTTTGACCCAACGGCGACCACGGGGCCTTTTGGACCTGCACTGCAAGACCTGCTGACTTTCGCCGAGAAAAAGGGTGCTGGCGAGGAAGCCATGGTTGCCAAACTCATGGCCAATAACCCCATCGGCAGCGTGGCCGATGTGGTGGCCTGGTTTCGCGAGGACATGGCACGCACCGGTACCCGCCGATATGCGACATTTGTCGATGTCATCGGTGATCGGCACTTGGCCATGACGAATATGACCCGGCTTATGACCGAGGTTGCCCCGGCGCTGGCAGGGTAGGGCTAATCAATCACCAGCTATTAGAAGTACCTGGCGGGTAAATCGCTCAAAAAGTGTGCCTTTGTCTTGGATTTTCAGGTATTTCGACAAATTGGCGCCTGCTCTTTTCAGGTTGCCAAACCCATGGAATTGAATATTTCTTAACGACTGAGCATATAACCTGGGACAAACCTGTTGGGAGTCGCGCCCGCGGGAATGTTTATCGTACTGCTATAGAAAGTCGCGAGGGGTTTCGTCATGTCGTCGCAGATGCGCAACATCTTCGTTGCGTTTGAATTATTCAGACCGGAACGTGGAGATGATAAAATCCGCGAGGCCGTTGAAGCGTTTGGCGTGAGCTGGGCGCGCATCAACAAGAACGTGTTTTATATGCACGGTGAACTCGATGCTCAAGCGGTTGGCAACAAAGTTTGGACCGCCATGAACACGGACGACAAGCTGGTCGTCATCGACTCAACCCGCAATGACGCGCGCTGGTACAATATCAAGCCCGAGATATCTCAGTTCCTGGTCTCGAACTGGCACGCCTAAGCACGGCGGCCCCGCTATTTTATTTTGCGGTTGACCGGTAAATTCAATTTACTCCGGTCGATTATTTTCCCGCCCTTCATCACCATCTCGACCCTGCGCACATTTTTAATGTCGGCGGTGGGATCGGCTGACAGCAAAACGAGATCTGCCAATTTACCAACTTCGACTGAGCCGAGGTCTTTTTCACGGGCGAGAAAGATGGCTGCGTTGAGCGTGGCAATGCGAATGGTGTCGAGCGGCGAGATTCCAGCATCCACTACCAACTCCAATTCCCGCAAACCCGCCGGGGCGAAAGTGCGGTCGCTGCCCAGCGCCAATATGCCACCCGCGTCATGGATCATTTTCAAGTTGCGCTTGGCATAGGGCAGAATGGTCGTGAACCACGCGGGCCAACCGAGCTTGGTGTAACGTTCGCGCGACTTTTCTCGGGCTGGAATCTCGCCTGCGTCCACCGTAGCGGCATACTCGGGAGTTTTCAGAAAACCCACGCCCTGATCCATTTGCGAGATTTCATCGAACACCGATAGCGTGGTTTGGATCGGGATTTTTTTCTCCGCCACCATCTTGGCAAAATCTTGCGTGATCACGCCCACGCCTGGCGCATGCGCAAGCGTATCAATGCCCGCCGCGATGGCATCCCGGGCCATGGTTTCGTTGGCGATGTGCGCGGTCGTGCGTACGCCGTGTTGATGAAGGTAGGTGATCATTTGCGCCATCAAGTCTTTGGGTAAAGACTTGATCAGCGGATTGGGACCGGCCCCGAAGCTTTCGTAGGTGATTTTCTGAATATCGGGTTTGCGTGAGAGTTGCAGATCAAGGTCCTTGATGGTCTCGGGCCAATCACGCACGCCAATCCCGGCGTAGCCCACGCTCCAACTGCCGGGATACGACAGCAGTTGCCCCGTCGCGAAAATGCGCGGCGAAATTATTTTTCCTGCCCGTTCGCGCTCGCGCATCGGCAGGATGAACGCGGGGTTGTTTCCGGCGTCGTAGACTGTCGTGAAGCCGTAATAGAGGAAGCCTTGCAGAGTCTGTAGACCCAAATCGAAATCAAGCGGCTTGCCCGATTGCGCGCTGGAATCTTTCCATGCTCCTCCACCGATCAGGTGAAGGTGCAGATCCATCATGCCGGGAATGAGATATTTGCCGGTGCCATCAATGCGTTTGGCGCCGCGCGGAACCGTCACTTTGCCTTGGCCGACAGCTGTTATGCGGTGGCCATCGACGACGACGGTGCTGTTGGCCATCGCTGGCCGCCCGGTGCCGTCGATTAGAGTGACGTTTTCAAACACGATAGGTTTAGCCACGGCCAAACCTGCCCAGAAAGCTCCCGCAACCAGGCCCAAGATCGCTTTAAATTTTTGACGCATAATCGCCCCCCTTTTTGCGAGGTAATCTTAGGTCTCATCGAGTGCCGCTGGAAGGCTATGCGATGAATGTCAGAGCTAGGCGGTCTTGCCTCGATGTCCGCATAGCGAACGGCCTTGGATCGCCCCGTGAGACGATCATCAAACTGGGGTCGACTGAGAGCATATTCATCTTGTTAATAGCCCATGGAGACTCGAACCGATGACAACACCACAAACCGATAAGGCCAAGCCGCGCGATCCAATTGCATTGTGGATCATGGGAATTTTGGTTCTGGTCGTGATCGCGTTCGTGATCATCGGCCCACGCTCATGATCGCGAACTGATGTGACAATTCGGTGAAGAGCTTGTGGCGGCGGCTACCGTCAGGTAGGCAAACATCGCACGCGGGCGCCTGTCGTGCGCTCAGCGAACAAGGCTTATGTTTTGATCTTCTCTGTTAATTCCTTTTTGCACCCAAGCCTACCATTGCTGAGCGCCAGCGGGCGTGACTGCAAAACGTGGCGCTGCGTGGCCTTGGCGTGTCTTATGGTTGGCCTGACAGAGGCCGCCTTGGCGCAAGGTGCTTCGGTCCCAGCGCCACAAGCAGACAGCATCCAAGTTCCCATTAATGCGCCAGGCGTGAGTGTGTCCGATGACGGCACGCGGGTCATTTACGGCCAGGAATTTTTTGCTCAGTACGGAGCTGTCACCGCTGTCGATATTTTGAAGCGCATTCCCGGAATTCAAGATGTCGTGAAGCTCGATAACAGCTTGCTTCCGGGCGGCAATTTTCAGCAAAACGAACGCCGCGGCTTTGGTTCCACAGGCGAACAAATTCTGATCAACGGCGAGCGACTCTCGGGCAAGACCAATGACACCACGACAACCTTGCAGCGTATTCAAGCCCGCCAAGTGGACCGCGTCGAAGTGATTCGCGGGGCCGTCGCTGGCCTTGACGTCCGCAGCGAGGGCTTGGTGGTCAATGTGGTCCTGAAGGAGTCTGCTGGTTCGGGGTCTTGGGAGGGTATCGCCACTCACTATAGCGGCGGCAGGGTCAGGTGGGGCGGCCGGGCTAGTTATTCCGGATCGGCTGGTGCGTTGACTTACAATGTCGCCGTTGAACAGGCCGCGCGCTTTCAACAACGCGACCGCGTAGAGACATATATCAACCTCAGCGGGGCTGCTTATCAACGCCAGTTCGAAATCAATGAGGTCGTCGTCGACGAGCGGATCTTGACCGCCAATACCGGATATACTTTCACGAACGGTGATCGTTTGGCGCTGAACGGGCGCTATGGCGACAAAGATGAACTCGAAGAATTCCCCGTTTATAGTTATGCCCTTTCCGGTGCGACGTCGAGGTTCGTGGTGTTTGATGACCGGGAACGCGACACGGCTGAGAAGACCTGGGAAGTTGGTGGTGATTACAGCCATGACTTTACCGGCGGCGGCCAATTCAAGGGCCTCTTCGTCTACACTCACGGCGCGTTTGATCGCACCAATCCTTTTAGGCTGACACCCGCCGGTGGACGCGAGGCGCTGGTTCGCTTGCAGAATGAAGACCGCGCCAATTCCGAGAAGATCGTGCGCGGGTCCTATCGCTGGGGGCTATCTCAGTCGATCAATGCCGAAGCCGGATCCGAAGTGGCCATCAATACGCTCAACAAGACAGTGCAGTTGTTTGTCGATCAATCCGGCACCCTGCGCCCCGTTATCTTGTTCAATGCCAAAGCTAATATCCGCGAGACGCGCTTCGAGCCGTTTACCAACCTATCATGGCAAGCCACGCCTTCATTGTTTGTCGATGCGAATGTTGAGGTGGAATATTCCAAGCTCAACCAGACCGGCGCCGATGTGAACAACCGCCGCTCGTTGTTCTTCGTGCGCCCTGGGCTGGACTTGCGTTACGACGTCACACCCCTCACGCAACTTCGCGCCTTCGCCCACCGCACCATTAGCCAGCTCGATTTCGCGAACTTCGTCGCCACTTTCGAAAACGACGATAACCGGTCCGATGTGGTCAACGCGGGCAATCCAAATATCGTGCCCACAAAGGCATGGGAATACGCTTTGACGCTAGAACGGCGGTTGCCGAGCGACGGCGGAGTGGTTTCGATCAAGACCTTTTATAACGATGTCAGCGATCGCATCGACAACATCGCTGTTGGTCCAACACGTTCGGTATCGGCAGTGGGTAATACCGGGCCGGGCCGTGAGTACGGCGTCGAAGCCAAGACCAGTATTCGCTTGGGCGCGCTTGGGTTGCCGGGGGCAGTCGTGAATGCCAGCGGAACGTTACGCCATTCGCAAGCGACCGACGCCTTCACCGGCGCGCGCACCAAGTATCAAGATCACCCCAATTATTCTTATACGGTTGGGTTTCGCCACGACACCGAATGGCGCGACTTCTCGTATGGCGTGACCATGGACAAGGAAGGTCAGCGCTATTCGTCAGACATTAACTACTATCATCTCTTGGACCGTTACTTGGATGGCACCGCCTTCGTCGAAATGCGAGCCGTTGGGGCGGTCAAGGCCAAGCTGGAAATTCGCCGGTTCTTGCGTGCAGGTGCCCACCGCGAACGGTTCACCTATACGGGTAACCGGGGCCTTTCAACGCTTCTGCGTCAGGAATCGCGCAGCGCCTTGTTCGAGCAGGCCATCGCTTTCACCCTGCGCGGAACTTTCTAGGGACCGGCCTGCCAGCCGCAGTATTAATAGATGATAGTTCAGCCAAGGTCTTGTGGCCTTGACCAGCCTTGGGTAGGCACACATGGCATGCGGGCGTCCGCTGTGCGTTCTGCGAACAAGGCTGGTCCTTTGAAATTTGCCATTAACGATCGTCTTCCAAAATTGATCCCCTCGCCGCCGAATAACAGTGTTGGCAACTGCCAAGCACTGGTACGTGCAGCGTTGGTATGCACGACCATTGGCATTTCGATTGGTCCGGCAAACCGTGCGCTTGCCCAAAATGTACCGCCACAGACAAGCGTAACTGCTGCCGAACAGGCCGTGCTCAAATCACCGGGGGTCAGTGTTTCCGCCGATGGAACGCGCGTTTTGTACGGGCAGGAATTTTTCGCCAAGTCGGGCGCTGTTACCGTGATTGATATTTTAAATCGTATTCCCGGCATTCAAGACGTTGTGAAACTCAATGGGAATGGCGGCGGTGGGTTTTCGGGGGGGCAGCAAGTCGAGCGCCGTGGTTTTGGCTCAACTGGCGACCAAATCTTGATCAACGGCGAACGGCTAGCGGGAAAAACAAATGACACCGCCGCGACCTTGCAACGAATCCAAGCCCGCCAAGTCGAGCGTGTTGAAGTCATTCGTGGCGCGGTCGCGGGCCTTGATGTGCGTAGCGAAGGGTTGGTGGTGAATGTCGTTTTGAAAGAGTCGACAGGCTCGGGCTCCTGGGAAGCCAGTGCAACACATTATAATAAAGGGCGCGTGCAATGGCATGGCCGCGCCAGTTATTCCGGCACGATTGATGCCTGGACTTATAATATCGCTGTCGAAGACAGGCCGTATTATCAACAGCGCGATCGCATCGAAACTTATATCAACCTCAGTGAACTTCCCTACCAGCGTCAGTTCGAGATCAACGAAACCATCGCTGACGAACGGGCCTTGACCGCGAACACGGGCTACACCTTTTCCAACGGCGACCGGCTGGCGCTCAATGGCCGCTATGGAAACGAAGAAGAAGTCGAAGAGTTTCCCGTTTACAGCTATGCCCTGCCGGTTACGCCATCCTCGTTTTTGTTTTTTGATGACCGTGTCGCCGACACAGGCAAGAAGACGTGGGAGGTTGGCGGCGACTACACGCACGATTTTACGGGAGGTGGGCAATTCAAGGGCCTCTTCGTTTATACTCATGGAACGTTTGATCGCGACACCCCCTTTAAGCTCACCTTGGCAGGCCGCGCGGAGACGCTGACACGATTGCAAAATGAAGATCGTGTGAACTCCGAGAAAATTGTGCGTGGCTCCTATCGCCAGGACGTGTCGGAGGCGATCAACGCTGAAGCAGGTGCGGAAGTCGCCATTAACACACTCGACAAAACGGTCGATCTGTTTACCAACCAAGGCGGCACCTTGCGACGCGTGGTTTTATTCAACGCCAAAGCCAAAATTAAAGAGACGCGGTTTGAATCATTCACCACGCTGTCATGGCAAGCCACCTCGTCGCTGTTCGTTGATACCAACCTTGAGCTGGAGTATTCCAAGCTCAATCAAACCGGAGTTGACGTGAATAACCGGCGATCGTTGTTTTTTGTGCGCCCAGGGGTTGATCTGCGTTATGACATTACGCCACTGTCGCAACTGCGCGCGTTTGTACATCGCAATGTCAGCCAGCTCGATTTCGCAAATTTCGTTGCCACATTCGAGGACGATGATGCCCGTTCGGACGTAGTCAACGCTGGCAACCCAGACCTCGTGCCTGAAAAGGCTTGGGAATACGCACTGACATATGAACGCCGGTTGCCGAACGATGGCGGCGTTGCCTCGCTCAAAGCGTTTTACAACGATATCTCGGACCGGCTTGATAATATCCCGGTTGGCCCGGCCCGTGCTGTCTCGGCGGTCGGTAACACGGGCTCAGGCCGTATGTATGGCCTAGAGGCTAAGGCCAGCATACGGCTCAGCGCGTTGGGCCTGCCTGGGGTCGTTGTCAATGCCAATGGCACAGTGCGCCGCACGCGTGGCACCGATGCTTTCACGGGCGCGCGAACCAGGTTTCAAGATTACGCCAACCACTTTTATACGTTGGGTTTTCGCCACGATACCGGCTGGCGTGATTTGGCCTATGGCCTCAGCGTTGATGATGAAGGCCGGCGCGCGGCGTCTGACATCAATTATCGGCATGTCTTCAATCGAAAGTTCGACGGCACGGCTTTCGCGGAAATGCGCGCGTTCGCGGGTATGACCGCGAAGCTTGAATACCGGCGCATCCTTCGGGCCGGGGGCATTCGCAAGCGTGTGACCTACACCGGCAACCGTGGGTTCTCGCCAGCCTTGCGTCAAGAATCTCGCCGGGTCCGCTTCAATCAAGATATTGTTTTGACCTTGCGTGGGAGTTTTTAAGGTTTCGGCATCGCCGCGCGCAGTTCCGCGGTGGCGGCATCGAATTTCACCTTAAAAGCGGGGTTTGCGAGCAAACGCTCGCCCACCACAGTGCCAACCACTTGGCCGGCGACGGTGTCGCTGCGAAAATGCATGCCGCAGACCATGCGGCTTTCGGCGAATTCCCGCGAACGCGCCAGAATCGCTGAGGTCTTTTCGGGCACCATTGCGGACAGCACAACGCCTGAAGAAAACCCCCAGGCAGAATGCCCGCTGGGGTAGGAACTGTAGGGATCCCAGGATTCACCACAATGCGCGAGCGTCGGGTCTTGCACCGCGGGGCGGCGGCGGTGGAATGTTTCCTTGGCTAAGTCGGTCGCGGCCCGCCGGTCGTGCTGCACCTCGTCGAACAGTTTTTTGGTCAATGGCAAGCGCGTGAGATCAAACCCTGGCCCGAACAGTTCGTTGTAGATGGTGAGGTTCTCGTTGTCGTGGTCGTAGCGTGCGCGCGCCTTGCGCTCAGGTGAACTGTCCTGAACAACGCGATGAAGCTCGGCGATTTCAAGCTTGGTCGCCTCGGACTCATCGCTCGTGGGTGGCGGCAACAGTCTTGAAAAGTCGATTTGCGCGGGGGTGAGGTACAGCGGCTCTTCGCCAGCGGCCGCAAACCACGCCAGCCCCAACGCCGCCACGCCAGCCAGCACCGCAGCGCCAACCCGAAAAGAAACACGCCCCATGGCCGGGGTCCGCCCGGCTTGGCTCAAACAACCTCTAGCGGGTCGCTGATGGTGTTCATGGGCTCGAAGCCGGTCTTGGTCACGCGCAACAGGTCTTCGTTATGGCCCGCACCCCAGCCCACTTCGATGTAGGGCAGGTCGACCGTCAACACCATGTTTTCTTCCAACACATGGTCGATGGGCGGGCCGTTCATCTCCATGCGCATGGGGTTGTCGCCATGCTCAAGTCCCAAGGTGTGCGCATTGACGATGAGAATCTCGGGCGGCATGCCGGCCTTTACCTGGGCTTCCTTGCCGATGCGGTGCAGGTCCGAGAATTTCACGCCGGGCTTGATCGCCTCGAACACGGCGTCGCGGCCAACCTTGTTGGCCTTGGCGCGCGCGATGACGTCCTTGGGTGGTTCGCCGATACACACCGTACGCGAAAAATCGCCGTGGTATTCTTTGAAATGACTGACAGCATCGATCAGGAACGCCTTGCCCGGCACAGCTTCGCCATCGGGGAACAAGCCAATCGTCACGCCCGCGAGAAATGAGGTCATCTCACTGCCGAGTACGGCACACTCAACCCGGAAGCGCCGCTCGATTTCAGCGAAGGTCATGCCTTTCTCGATGGACTTAATCGTATTCATGGTGGCGACCGCGTTGTTATGGCCTGCGATGCGCATCAGGGGAATTTCGGTCTCGCTTTTGACCATGCGGATCATGCGGAAGATGCTCTCGCCCGGAACGAAGGTCGGGCCCTCGAAGCCGATTTGATCGAGCAGATACTTGATGCGCATGTCGTCAATCGCGATGCGGCCTTTGGCGAGGCCCGATTGTTTGAGTGCGCGAACAATCGCCCAGGCAGGGCCAGCGGCCGCATTAGCATTGTATTTCTTTTGGGCATTGGCCCAGCGCTGTTCACGCGGTGTCAGGGGCACACCTGGGCGGACCGTGTAACTGCTGGAAATTGCTTTGGGCTCAACATTCATCTGTTGGACAGCGCCTTGGGCGCGGGCGTCCCAACTGGTGCTGCCGCCATAGGTGATCAGTTCAGGCACCTCGCGGTCGCCGTTGACCACATCCCAGGCTTGGGCGCTGCTAGCGATCAGGAAGCTTGGTTGTGTGGGGTCGCGCGCGAAGGTGGCAAAGCCGCTGTAGTCGCTGCGGAACTTGGTCATCGTCGGCAGGGTGTTGGTCAGGTAGTAAACATTCATGGGGTTGAGCGCGATCAAGCCGTCGAGCTTGTGCTGCTCTAGAATCGCGTAAGCGCGCGGTCTGTTCACCAGCATCTTGCCGTCGACGCCGGGGTATTTGACCTGTCCGGGAATCTCGATGGTGCCCGCGAGCTTCGCATGCGCGGGTGCGCCGCTCACTGCAAACCCTGCCGCACCCATTGCCGCACCCTTCAACACGTCTCTGCGCTCCACCATATCCGCCTCCTATATTTGAAGGCGTTATTCTGCGCCTGCGGGCGGTGGGGGCGCAATCTGAATAGAACGTTGAGTTCTCAGGCGTTTACACCACGACCAATGGACCGCTCAATTCATTGAACGGTTCCACGCCGGTCTTGGTGATGCGGATTAAGTCTTCGAAATGGCCGCCGCCATAGCCGATTTCAAGGTGCGGCAAGTCGATGGTCAGGACCATGTTCTCTTCCAGCACATGCTCGAACGGGGTGTCATCGATACCCGAAAGGCGGAAAGGTTGGTCGGAATGAACTAGGCCTACGCAATGGGGGGTTACGAACACCGCCTTCTCGGGAATGCCAGCTTTGACCATGGCGTCGAAGCCGGCTTGGCGTACCGCCGAGAATTTGACGCCAGGCTTAGCCATGGCAAACACCGTATCGCGCCCGATCTCCATCGCCTTGGCCCGAAACAACGTTTCCTTGCTGGGCTCGCCCAGCACGAGCGTGCGGCCGAAATCGCCGTTATATTCGCCAAAGGTGCTGACCGCATCGATCAGATAAGGCCTGCCTTTAACGGCTACGCCGTCGGGCAGCATGCCACCGGGAATACCGCAGAGGATCGAAAGCATTTGGTTGCCGCGGTTGGCGCTTTCCTGGCGAAACATGTTCTCGAAATCATCGAAGGTCATGCCTGCCTCAAACCGGCGCATGGTCGCCATGGCCGCTTCGCCATTGCTGCGTCCGGCGATGCGCATCATCTCGACTTCGGTTGGCGTCTTGACCATGCGGATCAACTTAAACAGGTCATCGCCTGGAACAATGGTGACGCCCTCAAAGCCGATTTCATCAAGCAAGTATTTGATCCGCATGTCATCAACCGCGATGCGGCCTTTGGTCAGACCCGAGCGTTTCAACGCGCGCGCGATCGCCCACCCAGCGCCAGGCGCCACCGTGGCGAGCGCCTGCTTTTGCATCGCGAGCCATCTCGTCTCGCGTTCCGTGAACTGCCAATTTTTGCTTGAGATGTATTCGCGTGGTTGCGACGCCTCTGGTTCGATACCAGGCTTGACCACGGCGTCGGGTTTGATTCCTGTGAAGAAAATCTGTTCGGGGATCTCGCGATCACGGTTGGCGATGTCGAAAGTCTCGGATGTTCCACATAGCACAAAGCTCGGCTGGTCGGGGTCACGTGGAAATGTCGCGAACCCGCCAAGCTCGGAGCGATAGCGCACATTCAAGGGCGTGAGGTTGCTCAGGTAGTACACATTGACGGCGGTCGCCGCGATCAGGCCGTCGATCTTGTAGCGCTCCATGATTTGCCGGGCGCGGTCTTTGTTGACCAGCAATTTGCCCGATGGATTGACCTTCGGGATCGCCATTGCCGGTCCGGCGGCGTTCGCATTAGGCGACAACGCCGCAGCCGCGGCGGCGGCAATACCAATTCCTGTACGAGTCATGAGATCGCGTCGGTCCATGGCCTACTCTCCTCATAAATTGGGTGCCGATCATGCGCCTGGTCAGCGGTTTGGAAAAGCGAGAAGCGAACAATGAATAAATCATGGATAAATAGAAGCCTGCACGGCTTGTCTGATAAGTTCTTAATCTTACTTTGCGAGCGCCCCTAACACGCGCATTAATCCTTATCACTCCCTGGGCATGCTTCAAAATTGTGATCCTGCGGATTTGCGGGGCAACCCGGGCATGTGTACAATGGCACGGTCTTGGTGAAGGCGTGCACACGTTAACTCAGGTATCTGCGATACAGTGCCTTCGCATCAATGGTTTTAAGGGGGAGAGCTACGCATGACATGCCGTAAGGGATTGCTACTAACGACGGCTCTGGTGATGTTCGCGTCAGGGGTCCAGGCGCAAGACGTCAAGCTGGAAGAAATTGTGGTCACCGCGCGTAAGCGCGAAGAAAGTTTGATGCAGGTTCCGTTGGCGATCACCGCCTTCACAGCCAAGTCGATTGAGTCTATCGGGTTAACCTCACTCTCCGAAGTGTCGAGTTTCACGCCAGGTTTATTTTCTGTCAGTCAGGTGGGCGGTGGCTCGGGGCGCAATGACCGCTCGGGCAAACAAATCGTCTTTCGCGGTTTCTCGATCGCGCCAGGATTGTTGTTCGTCGATGGCGCGCCAGTCCTCGGCAGTGCGACGCCAGAGGTGACCGACGTCGCTCGCATCGAAGTGCTGAAGGGGCCGCAAAGCGCCTACTTTGGCCGGTCGACTTTTACAGGCGCCGTCAATTACGTCACCAAAGATCCATCGGATGAATTCAAAGGGCGCGTAAAGGCTGAATACAGCAGCTTCGGTTCAACAGATAGTTCGGTGAGTTTGGAAGGCCCTGTCGTCGCCGAGCGATTTGCGATCCGTATCAACGGACATTACATGAATAAGGGTGGCCAATACATCAACTTTGCCGACACTGGCAGTAAGCTGGGTCAGCAGTCGACCAAATCAGTTACGGGCCAAGCAGTCTTCACGCCTACCGATAGCTTGAAAGTCAAGATTTACGCCACGCGCTTCAAAGATGACGACGGCCCGCCAGCGCAACTTGCCATGAAACCGCCTGCCGACCTGCCGTGCAACCTTGGCGGCACGCGCAATGGCGGGTTGTGGTTTTGCGGCACGATCCCGAAGGCCGACCAGTTCCCGGCGTCATATATCTCGGCGCAATGGACAATTGACGCAGCGGCGCGCGGTGTTCTGATCGATAATGTCGCCAAGTTCCCGACTGCGTTTGATCCCCATTACTTGCAGCACGGCGGCCTGAGGCGCGATTCTCTCCAAACCAACATGGTGATCGATTATACGTCGCCTGAAGGTTACAACCTCACGTCGATCACGGCGTTCCGCAAAGAGAAAGTTTCTCAGATCTCCAACCTTTCTTTCCGTGATGGACAGAACGTTCGTAACACCTTTAGCACAGCCCCAGGTGTGCGGCCTTACATCCTGTGGCTGGTCATGGTCCAGGGTAGGAATCGCGACTTTAACCAGGAATTACGCCTGACATCTCCAGGCGATCGCGACCTTCGCTTTCTCGCTGGTGCGAACTATCTGAAATTCAAAAATCCTGGCGGCGCGGGCGTCTATGGCACCACGCCGATTGGCAATCTTGTGTTGTCGAGCACCACGCGGAGTGAAAGCCACACGCCTTCGGTTTTCGGTGGCGTCTACTACGACGTGATGCCTGATCTGACGGTGAGCGGTGAAGTTCGCTATCAGCGGGATAAAATTGAACAACAGGCTTTAACGACATCGACTGGCGCGCTGATTGTCGGTGGCGGCCCATTGTTCAAGAAAACCTTCACGAGCGTCGCACCGCGCGTAACAGTTGATTACAACTACACCGAAAACTCCACAGCCTATGCGCTGTGGTCACGCGGGTTCCGTCCAGGTGGTTTCAACGCGAACTTGGCGATCCAACCACCGTCGGTCTTGGCGCAATTTACTGCGCTCGGCGTCAATATTCCGTTTGACGAAGAACGCCTCGACAACTACGAGATCGGCTTAAAATCGACGTGGTTGGATGGCCGTGTCCAGACCCGCCTTGCGCTCTATAAGGCGTTTTGGAGAAACGGGCAGGTGCCAGTCAATATCATCTTCACCTTGCCCACAGGTGGTGTGAATCAGATTCAAGCCGTGTCCAATGTCGGTTCGGTCAATCTGAAGGGGGCCGAGCTTGAAGGCGAGTTCCAAGTCACCGAGCAGCTCAATTTTTCCGGCACCTTTGGCTACAGTGATTCAAGCATCCGCGTCTTTACCTGCGGCGACTGCTTGACGATCCGTGGCACCACAAACGGCGTTGGCAACCGGCTGCCGCAAGCACCGAAGCATTCGTGGTCGCTCTCAAGCGAGTATACCGACCAGCTAACCAGCAATTTCGACTGGTATGGCCGCATCGACTATACTCATCGCGGTAAATTCTTCGTCGAGTTCGCTAATGCCGCGTCGGTGGGATCCAAGACCAATGTCAACCTCCGCCTTGGCATTCGCAACGACAATATGGGCCTTGAAGCCTTCGTGAAAAACCTCACCAAAGACACGACCGCAGTCGATGCGACGCTTGGACCGGAGGCGCTGTTCACGTTCGCCACCGGCCAAGAAATTCGTTATGGCTTGCCTGACAAGCGCATGCTTGGGATCAGGGCGAACTACAGCTTCTAACGCGAGCGAACATTTATCGACCAACCAACCGGGCAAGTGATTTATCGCTTGCCCGGTTTTTCTTTATGGCATCTCAAAATAAAGGGCGCGCTGTCATGAGCAAGTTTGAACGCAGGAATATTTTGAAAGCGGGCGCTGGGCTGGCCCCGGCTTTGTTAGGCGGGCAGGCATTGGCGGCCGAACCGATAAGGCATATGGGCTGGCCCCTGGTGCCGATGGAGGGCTCAAACCCGCTTGAGGTTAAGGTGGCGGCCTTTACCACGGTCTCAAAGGATGTCGATGCAAGCATCAAATTCTATACCCAGGTGATGGGTTTTGAATTGCTCTCGGACAGCAAGCTTTCCGAGACAATGTCCACCGCACCTGGCGCTGGCAAGGCTGGCCGACGCTGTGCCTTGATTGGCTCGCCGAAATCAACGCGTGGCGCGACCATCCGTATTCTTGAAGCAGCACCCGACGCCGAAGAGATCCGCCCGAGGGCAGGCGGCAAAGTGCCTCCGGCCAACTGCTGGGATCCGGGTTTGCTGGTGATGGAGGGCGGCGCGCGCGATGCCGCGGAATCATACCATGCACTGGCTTCGGCAGGCACACCAATGATCTCACCGCCGCGGTACTATTTCTTCCGCGCTGAGGGTGATCGGCGCGATCTGGACGTCATGAGTTATGCGCCGTTCGGACCTGGTGGAGAGCAACTTTTCATCACCATCAACTTGCGCAACGACCGGCCAGAGTGGAAAGAGCCCAGTTTGCATACGCCAGCGGGTGGCTGTTCCTTAGTCAGCCTCGATCAGCGCCCGGTCGAGGAGTTTTATTTGAAGGCGTTTGGACTGAAACGCACCAGCCAGATGGATTGCCATCAGCGCAATTGCAACGAGTTGATCGGCGCGCCACGCGAAACTTATTTCCTGTGGGGGACCTTGGGCAATGTGTCCATGGAGATTTGGGAATTCAAAATGCCTGAAGGGCGCCTTTACCCCTGTGCGCTCGACAAGACGGGCCTGGCCATGATCACCATGCAAGTTAAAGACCTCGATAAATGCCGGGCGATGTGCAAGGCCGCCGGTATCAAGCCGGTCGGCGAGGGGGCCTTTCCCATGCCAGGCGGGATTCGGCCCAAGGGCTTCACGATTCAAGGGGCCGTGGGCGAGCTTGTCGAGGTCATCCAGGCATAACAAGGATTTGCTGAAACCCATTCCACCCCGGATCGGGCAACTCCCGATCCGGGGTTTTCCTTTGCGCGAATCTCGGCCAATCTGCGCCGTCATTTTTAGCTATTATTTTTAACCTGGAGCTTGAGACATGGACGTTCGCGCCGCTATCGCCGTGGGGGCTGGCAAGCCCTTGGTCATCGACACCGTGCAATTGGAGGGCCCGCGCGCGGGTGAAGTGCTGGTGGAAGTCAAAGCCACCGGCATTTGCCACACCGATGCCTTTACGTTGTCGGGCGATGACCCCGAGGGTGCGTTCCCAGCCATTTTGGGCCACGAGGGTGCGGGCGTGGTGGTGGATGTGGGTGCGGGCGTGACATCGGTGAAGAAGGGCGATCACGTGATTCCGCTCTACACGCCCGAATGCCGCCAGTGCAAATTCTGCACATCCGGGAAAACCAATCTGTGCCAAGCGATCCGCGAAACTCAGGGCAAGGGCGTGATGCCCGACGGCACCTCGCGTTTTTCATGGCAGGGCAAACCGTTGCTGCACTACATGGGAACCTCGACCTTTGCCAATTACACGGTGCTGCCGGAAATCGCCGTGGCCAAAATCCGCCCCGACGCGCCCTTCGATAAGGTGTGTTACATCGGCTGTGGGGTGACCACGGGCATCGGCGCTGTGATTTGGACCGCCAAGGTCACGCCAGGTTCCAACGTTGTCGTGTTTGGCCTGGGTGGTATCGGGCTCAATGTTATTCAGGGCGCTAAGTTGGTGGGCGCCGACAAGATTATCGGTGTGGACCTCAACCCCGCGCGCGAGGCTTTGGCACGCAAGTTCGGCATGACGCATTTCATCAACCCGACCAAGAGCGCCGATGTGGTGAAAGAGATCATCGATCTCACTGGTGGCGGGGCCGACTACAGTTTTGAGTGCATCGGCAATGTAAAGGTGATGCGCCAAGCGTTGGAGTGCTGCCACAAGGGCTGGGGCCAGAGCATCATCATCGGCGTGGCGGGCGCAGGCCAGGAAATCGCCACCCGTCCGTTTCAATTGGTGACGGGGCGCGTGTGGAAGGGCTCGGCCTTCGGCGGGGCGAGGGGGCGAACTGACGTACCCAAAATCGTCGACTGGTACATGCAGGGCAAGGTCAACATCGACGACCTCATCACCCACACCATGCCGCTGAACGACATCAACAAGGCCTTCGACCTGATGCACGAGGGCAAGTCGATCCGCAGCGTGGTGGTGTATTGAGGACTCCGTCTGACGGAGTTGTGATTTTCTTGGCCTGAAAATCCGCGTTAGTCTGCCGTCATGAATTCCGTGCGCCGCATTGTCTCGCGAGTCTTGGTTGTGGCCCTCATCTTGGCGGGCCTCGCCGGTACGCACGCATTGAACCATCATGCAGCGGCGTCCATGGCTCTGTCGTCGGACTGTCAGTGCCCGCCCGATGCTGGCTGTAACCCCGATGCCTGTAGCCTCGATCAGGGCTGTGGCGCGATGTGCGGCAATCAGGTTATTGCAGATTTGTCGTTCTCGCCTGTGGCCCACGTCGCAACGACCACTGTTGGCTACGGTACAAGCAGCGCATATACCTCAGTTGCCCGCCCACCGTTATTGCCCCCTCCAACGGCCTGAGCGCTCGCGGGATTTGATTCCGCGCCGCTCCCTCACCCTAAAGTCATGCGCAAGCCGTCGTCTTGTGACGGCTGCCACTCAGGCCTTGGATTTAATTGCTATGGAAATTTCAAGAAGCGTTCTTGTTGCGACGGTGTTGTTCTTGGGTGCATCCGCCCTCGCCAAGCCGATCTCATACGTCGGCGGCACGATGATCATGCAGGAGAACGACGAAACCGGCTCCACGCTTGCCCTCGATTACACCCTCACGCCAAAAATCGCGGTTGGTTTCTACGGCAAGAAGGAAATCCACGGCGACAAGTTCACCGTCTTCGGACCACAGGTGAACACACTAGTGAAACGTTGGAATATGCCCGACGGCCAAGGCAACATTTTCACCATGACCGGCGTTGGGTTTGCGCATGACGATGGTCCGGGCCCTGGCAAAACCCGCTTCGCGGCATGGACGGGCATGCTAGCCGATTACGAAACCCGGCGCATTTTTACCTCCTACGAGCTGCGCTTGATGTACGCCGATCACATCGAAAAATCGGCCTGGCAGCGCGCCCGCATCGGGTTCGCGCCGTATCTGGCCAACTACGATGACATCAATACCTGGATCATGGTTCAGGTCGACCATCACCCCGCCAAAAACCGCAGCACTGCTGTCACGCCGCTGGTCCGCCTGTTTTACAAGGCATTGCTGGTTGAGGGCGGGGTTAATACGCGCGGAGAAGTGATGTTCAATTGGGCTCAACAGTTTTAAGATAGGTGCATCATGCGACACACACGTTACTTCCTCATTCTTGCCATGCTGGCCGCGCCAACGGCGCAGGCCGAAACCATCGTTGCCACGGTTAACGGCATGGTTTGTGCGTTTTGCGCCACCGGCATCGAAAAATCCTTCAAGAAGCAAGCTGCCGTGGCCGACATCAAGGTCGACCTCGAAGGCCGGAAGGTCACGGTTCATACCAAGCCCGAGGTCACGCTGGCCGATGACACCGTGACCAAGTTGATCACCGATGCCGGGTACGCGGTGGTCGGTATCGACCGCCAGCCTTAAGCGAACCCTATGATCGATCGGATCGCCACGCGCGAGATCGCCGCGTCGACGTTGAGTCTGTTCTTTTCGGGCGGATGCTTGGTGTGCTGCGCGTTGCCAGCCTTGCTGGTGTCGATAGGCGCGGGTGCGGCTTTGGCGGGGCTGGTTAGCGCGGTGCCGCAGCTTATTGTATTGTCCGAGCACAAGGGTATCGTCTTTGGCGTGGCCGGGGCGATGTTGGCGCTGGTTGGCGTCGCGCGTTATGTGAATCGGGGTACGCCGTGCCCGGCAGACCCCAAGCTGGCGCTCGCGTGCCAGCGCCTGAGGTTATTCGGAACAGTTACGTTCTACAGCTCGCTTGGCATCTATGCCGTGGGGTTCTTCTTCGCGTTTGTTGCCGCCCGGCTTTTTGGCTAGCGCATCGTGCCGAAAAGTGGGCTTCCGGTTTTCGGCAAAAAACGATGCGCCAACAAATAGATAGAGCGAGCCGTTCGATTCTGAATTTACGCGGCTCGCTCTAAGCGTCACATCAGCCCCACCAGCTTCGGCAGCCATAATGTTAGGGCTGGCAGCGCCACGAGAATAATCAGCCGGATGATATCGGCCACCACGAAGGGCATCACGCCGGTGTAAATCGTGCGCAAGCTGGTGCCGGGCGCCATGCCCTGCATCACAAACACATTGATCCCGATGGGCGGCATGATCATGCCAATTTCGATCACCACCACGTTGATGATGCCCCACCACACCGGGTCGTAACCCATCGCCGTAATCACGGGGAACACGAAGGGCAGAGTAATCACCATGGCGGCGACTTCATCGAAGATCGCGCCCAGCACGATATACATGGCCAGTATCAGGTAAATGATCATGAGGTCGGGGATCGGCAGTGCCTCGATGGCGGTGATGATGATATCGGGGATGTGCGAGAGTGAAATGCAGTAGCCGAAAATATTAGCGCCAATGATGATCAGGTAAATCAGCGCGGTGGAGGCGGCAGTTTCTTTCAAACTCTTGAAGAATGATGTGCGGTTTAACCGTCCGCGTGCCCAGGCGAAAATAATTGCCAAGGCCGCCCCCACGGAGGCGGCTTCATTGACGGTGAAGATACCTGAATAAATACCACCCGAGACCAACACCGCGAGCAAGAGCACGCCCCAACTTTCTTTCACGGCTTTCCAGCGTTCCGGCCACGGTGCGCGCGGGCCCGCTGGTCCGGCCTCGGGGTTGAGCGCGACAGATGCGCGCACGGCAATCAAGTAACCCACAGTGGCGATGATGGCGGGTACGACGGCAGCCACAAACAAGGCGGTGATGAATTGCTCGGTCAGGATGGCGTAGAGCACCATGATCACCGAGGGCGGCACGATGATGCCCAGTGTCGCGCCTGAGGCAATCGAACCGGTGGAGAGCGAATCCGCATAGCCGCGCTGTTTCATTTCGGGCAGGGCGATGCGCGCCATGGTGGCCACCGTGGCCAACGACGAGCCGCACACTGCGCCGAACCCCGCGCACGAGGCCACCGTGGCCATGGCCAATCCGCCGCGCCGATGACCGATGAAGGCTTGCGCGAGGCGGTAAAGATCCGCCGATAGGCCCGCCGCACCTGCGAAGTTGCCCATCAACAAGAACAAGGCGATCACTGCCAACTCGGGGCTGGCGATTTGTTGCGAGGGGTCAATACCCAGAATTGCCACCGCCGGGCCAAAACCGATGATCAATCCAGTGCCGATGAAACCGCCAAGGGCCATGGCCGCACCGATGGGAACATGCAGCGCGATCATGCCCAGCACGGCGACAAGGGCCAGAGAACCGATCACGGCCGGATCAACGAGGGTTACATCCACGTGGCGCGGCCTATTCCATGATGCTTTCGCCGTGGCTCGGGCGCGGAATGCCCTTGAACGCGGCCCGCAGCGCAGCGCCTGCGACCCAAAGTTGCACGACAACACAGGCCATCATGAGTGCCGAGACGATCCACCACACGGGGGCGGTGGGCCATTCCAATGTCGACGTGGTTCGGCCCGCTTCTTGGTACAGCAATGTCAGCGCGGTGAATTGCCACGCAAGCAAGGCGAACAGACCCAACATGACCCCCGCGCCGATGACGTCGAACCAGGCATGCCAACGATTGCCCAAGGCCTTGCCAAGCAGATGCACCGTCACGGCATTGCCTTTTTTCAAGCCCGCCGGAAAACACGATGCGATCACCACGGCAAAGGCGACCTCCGTCAAGTCTTTCAGGCCATCAAACCGGGCAAGATTGAGATAGCGCAGGACCACGTCGATCATGGTCAGGAAGGCGATAAAAACGAGGCATAGAAAGCCAAGCGTGGCGATGGAATCAACAGCGCGGTTGATGATCGATTCGATCGGCGAGGGCGTGTTGGATTCACGCATGATCAACTCGCCCGTTCGCGGCTGCGCAGTTGCGCCAGAATGTCTTTAGCCGCCGCATAGGTTTCGGCCCCATTCTCAGTGCGCTCGATCCACGCATCCACCAGGGGTTTCACCGCCACTTCCAATTGTTCGATATCCTCGGGCGACGGCTCGACGTAGGTCATGGTCCCGATGGCGTGAAATTTTGCGTCTATTTCCCGCGCGTATTTGTCATAGGCCGTACCGCCCGAAAGCGCCAAGTGCAGGCCGCCCTTGCCGGTCAGGATTTCCTGCAACTCTGGTGGCAGGCGTTCCCATGCGCGCTTGTTCATCAACAGGGCAAACGACATCACACCAAAGGGGGCCTTGAGGACGTGCGAGACAGCCCGATAAGATTGGAATGTATGGGCCGAGACGATGCCCTGTACCGCGCCATCAATTGTGTGGCGGCGAAGCGCCTCGTAGACCTCGGCGGTGAACATGGCCTCGGGTGTGGCGCCCAGCCGTTCGATAAATTCGCCTTCGAGGCGCCCCCCCGTGCGGATTTTGAGATTCTTGAGATCGTCGAAATTACGTACGGGCAAGCGCATGAACAGGTATCCCGGTTCTGCCGTCCATAGGCCTAGCACATGTACGTCATCGAACCCTTTCACGAGGCCTCGCTCATACAATGTCCAGGCGACCACCGAGGCTTCGACGGAGCTGCGCGTCAGAAATGGAACTTCCAGCACTTGCAGCTGCTTGAACTGGCCGGGGGTGTAGTTGGGTTGTGCAAAGGCGATATCCGACACGCCCGCTCGCAGCAGGTCGAAGGCGGCATACGGGCTGCGCCCCAAAGATCCGCCGGTATAAAGGTCAAAGCCCAACTGCCCTGCGGCAGCGGCCTCGACCTCTTTGATCCACGGGCCGACGATGGACTTGATGGTATTGCTGGCAGGCGCCAAGTAGGCGCCAAAGCGCAAACGGGTTTGGCCTGGCGCGGCCAAAACGCTCGAGCCCGCCAATGCAGACGCTCCGGCACTCAAGACAACCCGGCGAGATAGTGTCATGGGCCAAGTGTAACGAAGCTAGCTGAGCTTCGAAAGATCGACTGCATCGGGTTGGGATTCCTCGGCGGCGGGCCCAGCGTTCATGGCCATCTTGAAGGCCGATGTGACCTTGCGAATCAGGTCAATTTCGCTGGAGGAGACATCATCGTAATGATCAGCGATGCCGCGCACATTTTCCGATAACTGTTCGCACAACCCCGACAGCGATGGATCGCGCAATTTGCCCGCCAGTTGCGAGGCCTCGCCCAGCACGTCGGCCAGCATGATCATGTCGTGTTGGACTTCTTCGTTAATATTACCCGTGTCGAAGGCATTCACCAAGCGTTCGCACACCTCGCCCAGGCGGAAGCTTTTGCGGTCGAGCTTGGCTTGCAGAACTTGTTGCAATGAACCATCGACGGCTTGCTTCAACGTCGTCTTGTCGAACTCACGGCCGTTGACCTTCTCGAGCATAGTGTTCAGTACCGCGATGCGCCGCACGCGGCCTGTCAATTCCATGTTCTTGCGCTGTGGCCCCATATAATCGTCGGTAACGATGAAGGGCTGGTGGTGGAAGGTGACCAGTCTCAGCCGGTCCTGAATGCGGTCGGGCGTGAGGGGTTTGACGATGATGTCATCGACCCCGGTGCCAATGGCTTGTTTCAGGGACTGTGGGCGGTTGGCGTCGACCAGCATGGCGATCAGCATGAAGGGGTTGTCGCCCAGCTTCTGGCCACGGATTTCCTTGATGGCGCTAAACACATCGGTGTCGAAATCATCGGCGATGAGCAACAGATCTGGCGGCACCTGCGTCATGACCTCTTTGAGGCCATGGAGGTTGGCGTGGCAGACGATTTGGGTCGCGCCCTGGGCCTTGAACATGTCGCGCAGCTGATTGCGCTCGTAATAGTTCTTCTCACCGATATAGACGGTGATTTTGCGCATCATCTCTTTATCGAGGCGCGGCATGACGGCGTACGATTCTATTCTGCGGTGTGAAGCTCAGGACGTTCCAAACAGCGCCTAATCATCTCGGATTAGTTGTAGGGATGCAAGCACAGCCAACATATATTTGGTGTTGGCCGTGCCCAAAAAGATGGCGGTTTACCTTAGGTTTAGGCGCTTGGCGCTATGGATTGTAGAATGGCGTACTCAACCAGGCATACGTGCGTCTGATGTGCCGCTAACCCTTGAGCAAATCTTCGGCGCTGATGGTGATGTCACCACCTTTGGCCGCGCTATCGACCGGCGCGGGCGGTGGTGGCGGTGCAGCGGCCTTAGCTTGATCGGGCTTGACCGCGTTTTGTGAGAAACGCTTTTCGGTGGATTGTTTGGCTAAGTCGAAGGCGCGGGTGAGTTTGCGCAAGATCGCCAGGCCGCTGCTGGGCGGGTTCTCGTAGGCCTCGGCCAGTTCTTCGACTTGACGCGCCAAGTCGACGCAAATGTCGGCCAGATCGGGCTCGCCCAAGATTTTTGCCGTGCGGCCGGCGTCTTCCAGCACTTGCACCAGCACCAGCAAGTTGTCGTGAACCGCCTTATCTATTTTCTTTTCTTCGTAGGCCTTGAGGATGAGGTTGCAGATATACCCCAGCTTGAGGCCATGGCTGTCGAGGCGCGAGGCCATCACGTCGGTCATGCAGCGCTCGACCTGGCGGTTTAGCTCGGAGGCGGACACACGCCTGCCCTCGGCCTTGTCGCGTAAGGTATTGACCACCAGCAGCTGGCGGATCTTCGAGGGCCGGTCATCGGTGCTGCGCCGCCGCTCGGGCCCCAGGTAATCGGTGGTGACAATGTAGGGGGAGCGGTTGAAGGTGAAGTGGACGATACGGTCGAGCATCTTGCCCGGCGAGACGGGCTTAACCAGCACGTCGTCGGAGCCAGCCAAAATGGCCTTCTTGATGTTGGTGTCGTTTTCAGAACCAACCATCATCGTGATCAGGATGAAGGGGTTACGCCCCATCTTGAACTGACGGACGTCCTTCACCAACTGGAAGGTCGAGGCGTGCATGTCATCGGCGAGGATCAACAGGTCAGGGGAATTCTGAGCAAACGCGCTGAGGAGGTCTTCCATGCGCGCGAAGGTGCGGGTGCGCGGAAGCCCTCGCCACGCAGCATGGCGCGCATGCTTTCGCGCACTTGCTCGTTCGGCTCCCCGAGATAAATGTCGATATCGCCGCGCCGGTCTTTATCGAACTTTTTTGTACTCATCTCACCCCAAAGACCCGGCCCAGAAGCAGCCGAGCTTATATCTATCCCGGTCTCGCGAACGCAGAAAGCGAACCCAACCGCTGCTTATGATGTTTTAGCAGCCGAAGCAACCGTTCCGCATAGGGCTAATTTCTACTGTAGTTCCAGGGCTTCAATAAATGCCGAAGTTCGAGGTTTAGAACCCTAAGTTGCCCAGCCTGGCGCAATTGTGGCACCGGGCTGTTATTCGGTCACGTCAATCTGATGATAGTTAATGATTAGGTTCATGGGTTTATAGCCCGACACCCGCTTGTGCAGCCCGTCGAACATGACGGTTTCATGCATATAGAGCGTCGGCGGATCATCGCGCAGGCGCTTGAGCAACTGGCGCACCAGGACCACGCGCTTGTTCATGTCGAACTCCACCCGCGCCGCGCGGATGATTGGCATTAAATCCTCATCGCAATAATAGCCGCCCCGGGTCAGGCAGACGTCGAGGGTGCGATAGGCATCCAAACTGGGTTTGACATTGAAGTCGATGTTGTAGGCCTGGCCTGCCCAGCCGCCGAAATTGACCTTCTTAATCATCTCACTGTTGGGAATGCTGCGCATTTCCAACGTCACACCCACGGCGGCCAAGTCTTGGGCGATGTATTGAAAAATTGCTGTATCGGCGGCACTGCCGCCCAAAATCGCCTCGGCCACCAACGTAAAGCCTTTTTCGTAACCGGCCTCCTTGAGTAGGGCGCGTGCCTTGGCGGGGTCGTATTCGAACGGTTTCAAGGACGGGTCAAAGGCGATGGCATACGACGGTGTGGCTTGGCTGGCAGGCAAGACGGCGTTGTTCAACAACGCAGCGATATAGCGCTCTTTATTGACGGCGTAATTGAGCGCAAGGCGTACGCGTTTATCCGCTATTGGTCCGCCTTTGTCTTTCAGAAAGGCCAGCCCCATGGTTCCAGTGCCGCGGCTGATATGGTGCGTGTGACCCGCGGCTTCCAGCACAGCAACGTCCTCGGGCCCGATGACGATGGCGATATCGGCATTGTTTGACAGGATAGCCTGGGTGCGTGAGACCGCATCGGGCAACTTGAGGAACGTCAGTTTGTCGGACTTGGGCCTGATCCAGGAACCGGTGAAGGCCGAGAGCTCGATGCGCGCGGCATCCCAGCGGTCGACCTTGAAGGGGCCAGTGCCCACAGGCTCTTTGGCAAAGCCCTCCATACCTAACCGCCGCCACTGCCCCGGCGCCATCATACGTGCCATGGCGATTTCGCCCGGCAGCATGATGTTGGGAAAATGAGTGACGATATCAACCGTATAGTCGTCGATGATATCCACCCGCGCGATCGAGGTGACTGTGCGCGAGACAGATTCACGCTTGCCCTCTGGCGAGATCAGATAATTCAGGTTGGTGGCCACGGCGTCGGCGGTGAACTTCTCGCCGTTGGAAAAGCTCACACCCTTGCGCAGATAAAACCGCCAGGTCAGCGGGTCGCGCGATTCCCAGCGTTCGGCCAGCCACGGCAAGACCTTGGCGCTCTCGTCCACGATGGTCAGCGGATCGAACATGGCCGTGTGAATGTAAATCTCTGACGAACTGGTCGAGCGGTGTACGTTGCCCTGCGCCAACGGCAAACTATAAGTGGTGACGCGCAAGTGTTTCTCGGCATGTGCATGCGCTGCGCACAGGGTGATCAGTGCGAAGAACGTGGCGGTAATCTGATTGCGAATATGGGGCATGTGGCTATGCTTCATGCCGCGAGATTAGAGCAAATCGATCACAACTGGAATTGTCATGAGCGTCGCCACGCACACCATAATTACCGACTTCAAGCGCCCATCGGCGGAACTTGTCGCAAAAGTAGCCAAGCTGCATGTGGGTGTGTCGGGCTTCGAGGCGGGCCCGCGTCAAACCATGCACCCCGGCATCAAGCCGCTCGACCCCACCTGGCGCATCTGCGGCCCGGCGCTGACCGTGCGGCCTGAATACTGGTACGACCGCATGATGGGTGAGCTGGCCCCCAAGTACGCCAAGCCCGGCGATGTGATCGTGGTGGATGCGGGCGGTTACACCGATGTGGCGGTGTGGGGCATGAGCATGACCATGGGTGCGAAGGGTGCGGGGGCGGCGGGCGTGGTGATCGACGGCGCCACCATGAACTCGGCGTTGCTCGCGCGTGAGCGTGCGCAAATGCCCATCTTCGCGCGCGCGGTCTCGGCCACCGCCACCACCTCCGATGGCCCTGGCTCGCTCAATATTCCCGTGATTTGCGGCGGGGTGATTGTCTATCCCGGCGATATTATTTTGGGCGACAGCGACGGTGTGGTGGTGCTCAAGCCTGAGGCGGCTGAAACCATCATCCGCAATGTCGAGGCCCATAACGCGGGCGAGCAAGACCCCGAGATGCGCAAGCAACCTTATTGGCAACGCCGCAGCGTGATGGAGAAGCTCAAGGCCATGAAGAATGTGAAGTGGGAGTAGGGTAGATCAATGCTGCCAGACTGATTCTTACTTGTCATTCCCCGGCTTGACGCCAAGTTTTTCTAAGCTTCTTTTAGTCGCTAATAAAAACTAGGCGTCAAGCCCGGCAATGACAATAAAAGGAAAACACCTCAATCCACATGAGCAAAGCCTTCGTCAAAGAGTCCGACGCCGATGACGCCGATCTCGCAGATGAGCCCGATGGCTTGGGCGCGGGATTGAAGAACTACGTCACGCCCGAAGGCTTTCAAAAACTCCGCGACGAACTCACCCAACTCGCCCGTGTCGAGCGGCCCAAGGTGGTCGAGGTGGTGTCGTGGGCGGCGGGCAATGGCGATCGCTCGGAAAACGGCGATTATATTTACGGCAAGAAACGCCTGCGCGAGATCGATCGGCGTATGAGATATCTCACCAAGCGCATCGAAAGCGCCACGGTGGTCGACCCAGCACTTCAGAAAATCCGCGATCAGGTGTTCTTCGGTGCAACCGTCACTTATGCCGACCTACATGGCCATGAAAAAACCGTGCGCATCGTTGGCATCGATGAAGCCAATCTGGAAGCTGGTATGGTCAGTTGGGTCTCGCCCATCGCCAAGTCCTTGTTGAAATCATGCGAGGGCGACAGCGTCACGTTGCGCACGCCCGCAGGAGAGGAGAAAATCGAGGTGCGCGCCATTCGTTATTCCATCGCCAAGTCCTAGCGCGGCCCCTCTACACCTATGCTAACGTTCGCCGGGAGCCTTCTGGGGGAGCTTATTTGCCATGACGATTGACAGTACCATGCCGCAACACGCGCTCGCGCTTTCGGCTGCGGATCATCACGTTCAACTCAAACGCGCGGTGATCGCTTCGACCATCGGCACCACCATCGAGTGGTACGACTTTTTTCTCTATTCCACTGTCACCGGGCTGGTGTTCGCCAAGCTGTATTTCCCGGCGTCCGAACCGCTCATGGGCACCTTGCAGGCGTTCCTGATTTACGCGGTGGGCTTCGCCGCCCGGCCCGTGGGCGCGGCCATCTTCGGCCATTATGGCGACCGCATCGGCCGCAAAGCCACGCTGATCGCCACACTTATGCTCATGGGCATCGCCACCTTCCTGGTGGCCTTGGTACCAACGTATGAGACGATTGGCATTTGGGGCGCGGTGCTGCTGACGGTGCTGCGCTTCATTCAGGGCATTGGCGTGGGCGGCGAATGGGGCGGCTCGGTGTTGCTTGCCATGGAATGGGCGCGCACCAATTCCCATCGCGGCTATATCGCCTCGTGGCCGCAGTTCGGCGTTCCCGCAGGTTTGTTCCTGGCCAACGCGGCTGTGCTGGGCTTCAGCGCGCTGTCGGGCGATGCCTTCATGGAGTGGGGCTGGCGCATTCCGTTTTTGTTGTCGATTTTGCTGGTGGGCGTGGGCCTGTATATCCGCCTTGGCATTTTAGAAACGCCCGCGTTCGCCAAATTGGCCGCCACCAACCGCATCGAACGCCAACCGGTGTTAGCGGCCATTCGCAGGCACCCCAAAGAAATCATCCTCTCGGCCCTGCTGCGCATGGGCGAGCAGGCGCCGTTTTATGTGTTCACCGCGTTCATCTTTTCCTACGGCACCACCACCTTGGGCGTCTCGCGCGACTTTCTGCTCACCGCCGTGCTGGTGGCCGCGATGTTGTCGTTCGTCACCATCCCCTTGTCGGGGCATTTGTCCGACCGCATTGGCCGCAAGAAAATGTACCTGATCGGCGCGGCGACCATGGCCGTGTTCGCCTTTGTGTATTTCGGGCTGCTGGATACCAAATCGCCCACGCTGATTTTCGTGGCCATCGTGTTGTCGCTTATCCCGCATGACATGATGTACGGCCCGCAAGCCGCCCTGATCGCCGAGGCCTTCACGGGCCGCGTGCGCTATTCGGGCTCATCGCTGGGCTATCAATTAGCCTCGGTCATCGCCGGTGGCCCCGCACCGTTGATTGCCGCAACGCTGTTTGCCAGTTACGGCACCGGCACGGCGATTGCCATTTATGTGGCGGCGTGTGCGGTATGCAGTTTGATCGCCACCGCGCTGATCAAGGACTATACTGGCAAGGATATCGATGGCGATGAGGGCGGGTGAGGCGAGAGGGAGAGTAACCAATCTTTACTCTGAGTCTGATTCCAGGTGCAGGCCGTCGGCTCCTGAAGTGATCAGCTCGCCAGATTCGACTGCCGCGTTACCGGGCACTCGGCAGGCTAACTCCACACTGGTCGAAAAACTAACCTTGAATTAATATTCAACCCGGACCACTCAATGTGGGCCGGTCAGTGTTGTCCAAACCGGCAGCAGGCCATTTACCTCTGGGGCGCTTTGTCATCCGCCGCGTTTAAAGAAAAAGAAATAGAAAACGTTAGTCAAAATAGAACTAAAATTTGGCATGTCGGGAGATTTTAGTCATGGCTCTAAAGGCATGTAAGGAATGTGGACACGAAATTAGCACGAAGGCAGACGCGTGTCATATGTGCGGTGCCAAAGTAGTCAAGTTCAAATTAGGCTTCTGGCAATTCGTGGGATTGATAATTTTCGGACTCTACTTGATTGGTAGCAATGTTGGCGAGAAAGGGGCTCAGACGACTTCAACTAGTTCAAATCAATCGGCCCAGATAACATCACCGCCACCGCAAAGGCGTTCGGCGGCCAGTTACGTCAACATTGTGAGCTTTTCCTGGAGCAAGAGCGAAGTAAACACGATGGAATTGACCGCAACGCTCAAAAATACCAGCGAACGGCCAATAAAGGACGTTGAAATTACTTGCGAACACTCTGGCCCAAGCGGCATAGGGGCTCGGTGCGATCCGCAGTCTCGGCTTGATTAATCACCAGCGGCGGGACAATTTGCTGTATCCCCTCAGCCGCAGCGCACAAAACCTCATCGATAGCGCCAAGCGTACTGGTACGCACAGCCTGGTAGGACAGGGATGAGTATATCAACGTGCCAACGATATTCACCGCTGCCAAGCTGACCGCGAGTTTTCGTCGTATGGCAAAGGGTGGGCGGAAAAAGTCGATCACTGGCATTTTCAATGATATCCCCAACCGCAGTTGTAGCAAAAAGACTGCGCGTGTCAGAAGGTTTACTACAATTTTATGGGGCAACGTCCATTGTATCGAAGTTCAAAGTCCCCAGCCCCGGGGTGAAATTGCGCACGCGCGGCCCAATTCCATCGATTCCAGGCATTTCCCAGAGGAAAACCCCAGTCGGTTCGTCATGGTATAGCTTGAGTAATTGCCGGGTAAGGGCGAGGCGTTCATCCACCGAGGTGGCCGTTTCAGCAGCGCGAATGAGGGGGGTCCATTCCGGGCGGCAATGCCAGGGGGCCGCCCACAGACAACTATGAATGCGGATTGACCACAGGGCATCCAGCGTCGGCATGTTGTTAAAGTCCATGCCAAATCCCAGGCCCGGCCATCCCCCCGTTCTGATTCGGGTGATATGTTGCACAAAAGTTGACGTCTCGATTGTAACCCGCACACCGACTGCGCGCAGGTCCGAGACGACCTGTTGATAATAGGCCTCATCGGCAGCCATGACGCCGGGCGGAAAGTTCAGCAGCATGTCGAAGCCTTGTTCGTAGCCTGCCGCTTTCAGCATTGCTCGAGCGCGGTCTGGGTCGTAGGGGTAGGCCTCAAGAGACGGCTCAAACCCGAAGGCTTGTTTTACGGCACCTTGAGTGGCCGGTGTTGTAGTGCCGCCCAGCAGCACATCGATAATGCGCTGCTTGTTAACGGCATAATTCAACGCCTGGCGCACGCGCACATCGGCCACCGGCGATGGCTTGTTGGATACAAATGCCACGGTTTGGATACGGCCCGTGTTGCGGATATTGATGCGCCCACCGGCCGATTCAATCAGGGAGCGGTCCTCTGGGCCCACATCGAAGGCAATATCAAGCGCGCCGGTACGTAAACCTAGTACGCGTGCATTGAGGTCGTTGACCTCCAAGATTTCAATGCGATCAATCACCGGTGCGTGCCAAGAGGCGCGATTGGCCAGAAAAATAACTTTGGCCGCGCCCCAGTCTTCGACCATAAAAGGCCCAGTGCCCACGGGTTTGAGGCCAAAGTCCTTACGGCCAAGATCCTTCCAGGCGTTCGGCGCAGGAATCCGTACACCGGCAAGCCGGCGCGGGAGCAAAACATTGGGCGCTTCGGTCTCGACATCCAAGGTCAGGGCATCGACAACGCGGGCCTCTTTCACGTCGACCACCAACTGAGCCACCACCTCCAATAATCCAGCCTCAGAGGCGAGGTAATTAATTGCCGCCGCGACAGCCGCCGCATCTAGTTTCTCACCGTTGGAGAACGCAACACCTGCGCGTAATTTAAAGCGCCAAGTTGTCGGCGTAATCATCTGCCATGATTCAGCCAATGCTGGCACCACAGTGCCAGTAGCATCGAACTTCACGATCGGGTCGTAAATTGCTAGCGATGGCAACAGCGAGGGAATGACAATGTTTCCGTAGGGCCCGCCGAGATCGCCCGGTAGCGAGGTCACACCGATACGCAATATTTTTTCCGCAGCGGCAGAATGTCCCGCCAAAAGCGCAAGACCGAAGATCAGGAATTTTTTAATCACGCGCATAAGTCACCAACTCATACCGCCGCTCGCCCCGGTACATGGACAAAACCGGGACATGCGAACCGTCGGTCAGAACCCAAATCTCATAAGCCAGTTTTTCAGGCGAGAGATCTTCAGAACGATCAATGCCGTTGAGCTTGAATTTATTGACCTCGAATTGCCCGGCTTTGACTGTGATGGTCTCGGTGCCTTGCCACATCAGGCCCATGATAAGCCGGTTGAGTGATGGCCCCGTGGCGCCCTGTTTATTTCGCGAGGCTGTGTACATATTAGAGATGGCCGCGAGGCCTTTGCCCTGCGCAAATGGGTAAGCAGCTGTCATCCATGCATCGCCAACAATAGAGTGGTTGCAAAAAATCACAGGCCCTGGCCCATAGGAATCGTGTTCACGCACACGCCCTTCGGCTGCGGTGAAGGCTTCGCCTTCTGCCGTTCCGCCGCCCCAACGAAACCAGCCTGAGCCCGTAAACGCGCCGCCCGTGCGCACACGAACAAAGCAGTCTTGCGGATTCATCGCGGCGTCGACCGTCTGGGTTACGTCGCGCACGACATGCGGGGTGTCAGCGATCATACTACAGGCGCGCAGTGTCATGGACCGGTCGGCAAAGACCGAAATGCTGAAATTTTCCCAGCCCCGCTCCCGGCCCGAATCGGCCGACCGGTCGCTCAGATAAGCGATACGGCCTGTGATGGTTTGGTGAGCGGTGTTCTTGGTAGAATTCATGGAACTCAGGTGGCTTGCGGGAAGCGGTGGCAGCATGTCACCGTACCCAAAGACATGAAAGGGTACATGGGGGAACCGTCATGCGCATTCACATCCTGGCCACAGTAAGCGTTTTGGCCTTGGCTGCAGCCGCGCCTGCTACGGCGCAATTTGCCGGGTCGGCTGCGGGCAAGCGCCTGGCCGACATCATCACTGACCCCTATCCCAGTACCTATACGCCACGGCCATCGGTGTTGACGGCCATAGTCGGCGCCACAGCGCATACGGGCACCGGGGCGACCATTCATAATGCGACCGTTGTCATGAACGCCGGCAAGATTGTTAGCGTTACCGAGGGCGGTGCGGCACCTGCGGGGGCCGTGGTCATTGACGGTAAGGGCAAGTTCGTGACGCCGGGCCTGATCGATGCCCATTCACACATGGGCGTGGGCCCTTCGCCCAGCGTACCTGGGGTGGAAGGCACCAACGAAGCCACCGACCCGAATACCGCCGAAGTGTGGGACGAGCATTCGATTTGGCCGCAAGACCCGCAGTTCGCTCGCGCGCTGGCGGGCGGAGTAACGGCCATGGAGATCTTGCCCGGGTCGGCCAATTTGTTTGGCGGACGCTCGGTAATTTTGAAGAACGTTTGGAGCCGTTCGGTTCAAGGCATGAAATTTCCGGGCGCCAAGTACGGCCTAAAGATGGCCTGTGGTGAAAACCCCATACGTGTTTATGGCGAGAAGAACCGCACGCCCGCGACGCGCATGGCGAATTTTGCTGGCTATCGCGCCGCATGGATCAAGGCGCTGGAATATCAATACGAGTGGGATCAATTCGAGGCCAAGCGTAAGAAAAACGATGCGACCGCCAAGCCGCCCAAACGCGACTTGGAACTCGACACGCTTGCGGCGGCGCTGCGCGGCGACATTCTGGTGCAAATGCATTGCTATCGCGCCGACGAAATGATGCAAGTCATCGATATGTCCAAAGAGTTTGGCTACAAAGTTACACAATTCCATCACGCGGTTGAGGCATACAAAGTCCGCGACGTGCTGGCCAAAGAAGGCATTTGCGCCTCGATGTGGTCGGATTGGTTTGGCTTCAAGATGGAATCGCTTGATGGCATCGAAGAGAACATCGCGTTGATGCACGATGCGGGCGCATGCGCGGTGGTGCATTCTGACTCTGCCGTGGGCATTCAACGCCTCAATCTCGATGCAGCCAAGGCGCTTGCCGCCGGGCGGCGCATGGGCTTGAAAATTTCCGACGGCGAGGCGATCAAGTGGAACACCCTCAATCCCGCCAAGTCGCTGGCGATTGATGACCGCACGGGATCGTTAGAGCCAGGCAAGATGGCAGACGTGGTTATCTGGAGCGCTAACCCGTTAAGCGTGTATAGCCATGCCGAGAAGGTATTCATCGATGGCGCGCTAACCTACGATTACGACGACCCAGCCAAGCAATACCGATCCGACTTCGAGGTGGGCTATATCAACAAGGAGGACGTGCGATGAAAACATTGCATGTTCACGCGGGCGTGTTTGTGGTCGCGAGTTTGTTCGCCGCTGCGGCTCAGGCTGCTCCTGTCGCCATCGTCAACGGCACGGTGCATACCGTATCTGCTGGCACCATATCTAATGGCACGGTGGTCTTCGACAACGGTGTGATCTCGGCTGTGGGCGTGGGGCTGGCTGCTCCGGCGGGTGCAAGCGTGATCGATGCCAAGGGCGCCAATGTCACGCCTGGTTTGATGAATTCATACACGCGGCTTGGCATTCTCGAAATCGAGTTGGAAAAATCGACTAACGATACCGAAGCCGATTCGCCCCTGTTCAGCGCCGCGTTTGACCTGGCACCGGGCATCAATCCCGCCTCGGCATTGATCCCCATTACCCGCGTAAAGGGCATAACCCGCGCCATCACTGCACCCGATTTGGGAAAAACCATGTTTGCGGGACAAGGGGCGCTGATGTCGTTAGGCGAGGGGGCGGCGTTTAGCATTCAGCCCAAGATCGCGATGTTCATGAATATTGGCGAGCGCGCCAAACGCTTAACCGGTGGTGCGCGCGGCGCGGTGTGGATGGTATTGCGTCAGGCCTTTGCCGATGCGCGCTATTTTGAGCGCCACAAAAGCGATTTCGACGAGGGCAATGCGCGCGAAACAGTGTTGCCGCGCCTTGATCTCGAAGCGTTATTGCCCGTGCTCAACGGCAAAATGCCATTGGTTGTCGATGTGGACCGCGCATCGGATATTCAGGCCGTAATCGCGTTGGCGGCCGAGTATAAATTGAAAGTCATCCTGCTCGACGCCGCCGAAGGCTGGAAAGTAGCCGCAGAGATCGCCAAAGCTGGCATCCCGGTCATTCTCGATCCCACGGATAATTTGCCCAGCCGTTTTGAATCCCTCGGTGCGACGCTTGAAAACGCGGCGAAGTTAAATGCCGCTGGCGTGAAAATCGCCATCGCCGTGATGGGCGAGCACGTCGCCTACAATGGCCGTAACGCGGCGTTTTACGCGGGCATTGCCGCCGCCAACGGCTTGCCGCGTGAGGCCGCATTGGCGGCGCTCACCAAAAATCCGGCCGAGATGTGGGGCATTGCCGATAAATATGGCACGCTTGCCGTGGGCAAGGATGCCGACGTGGTGATTTGGGATATGGATCCGCTCGAAGCAGGTGCCGCGCCGACCCACGTGTTCATCAAGGGTCAAGCGCAAAGCTTGGAAACGCGGCAAACCAAATTGCGTGAGCGCTATCGCAACCTCAGTGCGCCAGCCGAGTTGGGGTATCGGTAAGTTATAGCTGTCCGGCGAACATCTTGTTCCAGCGCTTCGGGGCTTTGGTGCGCTGCACTATACCGCGCGTGAATAATTATTCCGCAGCGGTATAACGCCGCCTGATAAAAACCCTGTTTTATCAGGCTTAACAGGCGGAACAGTCATATTGCACCGCGTCATACCGCGCTGGTGTAGATTTCGACCCGCTCAATTGTTTCACGTGAAACAATGTGCCCACGATCCACAGGTCAGTGAACGCTCGGTCAGAATCTAAACTAAGCCGGGAATTTATCCTCATCCAAGAACGGCCGCACCATCGCAGCCATTTCTTTGGCGCTGAAGTCCAACAACTGATGGCTCCATCCGGGCAGGTCTTTCACGCGCCCGTTCTTCAAGTACGGCTTGATGCGCGGAGTGTATTCCACCAAATCGTCTTCGGGGTTGAACACCAGAATCGGCGCGCTCACATCGACGATTGTGTTGGGGTACGTGTAGGCAAAGGCCGCTCGATGGCCCCAGCCGCGCTTATCCCCGCCGCGCAGGTGATCGGGAAAGTGTTTGAGCGTATCTTTGAGGCTTGCCCGTTTGTCCTGCCATTGCAGCAAACCCTTCCACGCGGCCACCAAGAATTTTCCTTCGGCATCGGCCTCGGGCATGGAATTGGCAGCCCGTTGTTTCTTTAAATCATCTTCGGTGTAGACGGGGGCGGACATCAGCACGAGGTGCTTGATGCGCGCGGGGCGTTGCCGCGCCAGCTCCACCGCGATCTTTGAACCGGTGTGATAGCCCATCACATCGGCCTCCTTGATGTTGAAGGCATCCATCACATCGCCCATGGCCTGGGCGAAGTCTTTAATTTCGGGCGGAGTGAGGGTGTAATCGCTCATGCCATAGCCCGGCGTGTCGGGCGCGATGGTCAGCCGGTCGCGGCCCATTTCGGTCAGCCAAGTCTCGTAAATCACGCCCGAGACAGGGCTGAGGTGGAAGCACAGCAGTGGGCGGCGCTCGCCATGGTGCTGCCCGGCATAGCGCACATGCATTTGCCCATGGCGGGCGTCGATATAGGTTTTGCGCATTTTTGCTGGCGTGGCGTCCATGGTGCGTTCCTTCCCCTCAAGACTCGGCGACGGCGCAAAGATTAGCGCTTACATTGACGGACGGCGAGATAAAGCACACCTCAATCCACGCAAAATGAACGCAGCATTTTCCGATCTCACGGCCCTGTTTCCCAGCCTTGGACTGTCTCAGGTGGTCTTCACAGGCGCAGACCCTGTGTTACCGACACGCTTTCGCGTGGGCGAGGCTGCGGCGGGTGCCATTGGTGCCGTGGCCAGCGCGGCTGCGGGGTTGTGGCAAAAGCGTGGCGGCAAGTCGCAAAATATAAAAGTCAATGTGCGTCACGCAGCGGCATCACTGACGGGCTTTCGTCATTTACGGCTTGATGGCCGGCCTTTTCCAGCTGCACAAGGCGATGTGCCGACCATGGCGATTTATCGCTGCAAGGATGGGCGTTGGATTCATCTGCACGGCGCTTTGCCACATCTGCGGGATGGCACTTTGAAAATTTTAGCTTGCGAAAATGATCGTGTCGCAATCGCTGCTGCGGTCAAACAATGGAACTCTGGTGAGTTGGAAGATACGCTGGCCCAGGCAAGCCAATGCGGTGCCATTCTGCGTACTGCGCAAGAATGGGCCGCCCATGACCAAGGCAAGTCCGTTAGTCAGGAGCCATTAGTAGCCATCGAACGTATTGGCGATGCGCCACCGGTACCATTGCCACTTGCCGACCGGCCCTTGAGTGGCGTGAGAGTTCTGGACCTCACGCGCATTTTGGCCGGACCCACGTGTGCGCGCAGTTTGGCCGAGCATGGCTCTGAGGTGTTGCATATTTCATCGCCGCATTTACCCAGCATTCCGATTTTTATCCCCGACACGGGCCATGGCAAACGTGCTGCGTTCTTGCACCTTCCTGATCCGATGGACGCTGAGGCACTGCGCGGATTGTTAGCAACTGCGGACGTGTTTTCACAAGGCTATCGCAGAGGTGACATGGAGCGGCTTGGGTTTGGGCCCAATGTTGTTGCCAAGTTGCGGCCTGGCATCATTTATGTGTCGATCAACTGTTATGGCCACACGGGGCCATGGGCAAATCGTCCTGGCTGGGAGCAACTCGCGCAGTCGTGCACAGGCGTGGCATTGGAACATAGCGGCAAAACAATTGATGATGCTCTGGAGCCCGAAGTCATTCCCGCCGCGCCCAGCGATTATTGCACCGGGTATTTGGCTGCCTTAGGCGTGATCGCCGCATTGCAGCGTCGCGCCGAAGAGGGCGGCAGTTGGCATGTGAAGGCATCGCTCGCACGCACGGCTATGTGGTTTCAGAGTTTTGGTTTGGCCGATGCGGCGGCTGCGCGTGAGCCCATCAGCCGCGGTGAAATCGATGCGTGGTCCTTGGAACGAGATACGCCCTGGGGGCGGCTTGGATTTCTGAGCCCCGTCGCGCAGATGAGTACCACACCCCCAGCGTGGTCATTGCCAGCAGTACCGTTGGGCCATCACGCTCCGGCATGGGTAAGGCCTATCTCAACAGGCGGATAGCTTGCTAGACTAAGGCATAGCTATAGGAGTGTTGCCGTGGTCCGTGTGTTTGCTTTTGTTTTGGCAGGTTTGTTGGTTCTGAATACGCAGGCGAGTGCCACGCCCACGTCACAAGATTTGGCTGATTTGACCCGGCTCTTTGCGGGCGAGTTCGATAACCATGATCAGTACCGGGCTGAAGAGCGCGCGGGCATTCCAGAATCTGAACGCCATACCGAAGTTTACGCCATCAACAAGCCTGTCACGTTGCCAGCATTTGGCGAGCATGTGTTTTATATCGAGGAATATCGTGACGCCGATCCGACGAACGTCATCCGCCAACGCATCGCAACATTTGAAATTGATGCAGCTGAAAACGCGATTCGGATGAAACTGTATTTCATCAAAGACGATAAAGCCGTACGCGAGGCGCATCTTGATCCCGGTAAGCTGGCTGGCTTGACCAAAGATAACGCTAATTTGTTGCCGGGGTGTGACGTGTTCTGGACTCGCGATGGCGATATTTTCAACGCTGTGATGAAGGAAAAGGCATGCGTCTTTTCCATGAAGCCCGATGAGCCCAAACGTGCCGTGCGCTACATGCTAACGTTGACTGAGCAAAACTACCAGCGTGTCGACCGCTGGCTGTATGTCGACACAGATAAGGTTGCTGGTGGGCGTTCCGATGATCTGCCGAGCGTGCACAAGCGCATGACATCGCTGCAATAGCGAAGGAGAGTCCAATGTTGCTCCGATTTGCTGCCATATTCTTGTTTGGATCACTTAACGCAGCACTTGCGGCTAATGCCGCGGTGAGCATTGATGAAAGAAACTGCACTGCCGTTATGGCGCAAGATTTTTCAAAAGCTGTTGGCGCGGCGGTAACAATTCAGTCGGCCAAGCTTATGGCCGCGACGCCCGATCTCCCCGGCTACTGCCATATACTTGCAAATATAGCGCCCTCCATCGGCGTTGAGGTTCGCATGCCCGCGAAAGACTGGACAGGTCGATTTCTGTTTACTGGGTGTGGCGGCTTGTGCGGTATTATTAATTCTGCTGCGGGCGACGATGCGTTGCTGCGCAATTATGCCGTTGCTACCACCGACATGGGCCATAAGGTTCCGCCATCGGGCGACGAGCGCGAATGGTCGAAAGACAAAGGGCTGGTGCAAGATTGGCTGCACCGTTCGACGCATCTTGCGACCGTATTAGCCAAGGCTGTCGTGGCTGAAACCTACGGCCGCGCACAAGATCATGCTTTCTATCGGGGCTGTTCCACGGGCGGACGGCAAGGATTGACCGAGGCATTGCTGTACCCTGAGGATTTTGACGGCATCATTGCGGGTGCACCTGCCGCACAAATGGTGACACCTCACAATGTTTTTGCCTATGCCTCTAACACGCGGCCCGATGGCGGCCCGATTCTCACGGCCAAGGCGATCTCGCTGTTGGGTGAAAAGGCGGTCGCTGCCTGCGACATGGACGATGGATTAAAAGACGGCATTATCGGCAATCCAAAAATGTGTGCGTTCGATCCGGCCTCGCTGCAATGTGAGGGCTCGGCCTCAGACCAGTGTTTAACTGCTGAACAAGTCTCAACCGCCGATAAAATTTACAATGGTGCGCGGCGCGGTGACGGCTCCCCATTCTATGCGATGGGCTACGCTAAAGGCAGCGAAGCATCCTGGACTGCGGGCTTTATTGGCCGCGATGGCAAGCCGCCCGGTCGCGCTGGCAGTGCCGCGTTCTTGGTCGAGGCTGTCATTGGCCCTACAGCTAAACTGTCAGACTTCGATTACGCCAAGCATGGTACGACGGGAGGGCCACTTGGCGGACTTTTAGATTACGGCCCCGACGGCAAGAAACTGGCGCAGTACAAGACCAAAGGCGGCAAAATTCTCCTCTATCATGGCTGGTCCGATACCGACGCCACGCCAGCCTCCTCGCTCGATTTCTATGCGGCTCAAGCGAAAGCATTTGGCGCAGATAATTTGCCACCATTCCTCCGGCTTTTCATGCTGCCAGGAATGGCCCATTGCCGTGGCGGCAATGGGGTTAACTTGGCAGATTTTTTGAGCGCCATGGAAACATGGGTCGAGCAGGGTACGGCCCCGGATAAATTAGTTGCCTACAAAACAAATCTTCCTGCACAGAGTTATCGGCCATTTCCATTGAAGCCAGAAACCGTGCTAAGTAGCAGGCCGCTCTTTCCGTATCCGGCTACAGCCGTCTATTCCGGCGCGGGCAGTGCTGCCGATGCGGTGAACTGGCACAAACGTTGAGGGTATCGCCATGATTCGTGGCCTTGTGTTTGTCGTTGGCGTGGTCTTGAGTCAAACCGTCCTTGCACAAGACCCCGGCGGTAGCCCCTGGGCGGCAATTGATGATGCGGTTTGCGCCTCACTCAAAATCCAAGATTTTTCCCAGGCAGTTGGGGCGGCTGTAACAATTTCAAGATCTGAACGCGTTGGCGAAACCCAAAGCCTTCCCGGCTATTGCCGCGTTGTCGCAAATATTGCGCCTAAGAACTCCGTCGAAATCCGTTTGCCGGTCTCCGGTTGGCAGGGTCGACTTATGATGGCGGGTTGCGGCGGGCTCTGTGGCGCGATTCAAATGGAACGCACTGACGATGCATTGGTTCGCGGATACGCCGTTGCTCATACCGACATGGGTCATGCCGAGCAGGACATGGCCTTCGCGAATGATCCGCAAGCGATGGAAGATTTTGCACACCGCTCCACGCATGTCACAACGTTACTGCTGAAGGCTGTTGCTAAAGCCTATTACAACCGCCCGCACGATCACGCCTATTATCGCGGTTGCTCCACGGGCGGGCGGCAAGGGCTCACGGCCGCGTTGATGTACCCCGAAGATTACGATGGCATTATTGCGGGGGCGCCCGCTGCAGGTGCTGCTGTGCCCAACATCACCTGGGCAATTAAGGCTAATACCCGCGTCGATGGATCGAGCATTCTTGATGAGGCAGCAATTGGCGTTCTGCACAAGGCCGCTCTGAATGCGTGCGATATGGATGATGGGGTAAAAGACGGCATCATTGGCAATGCGGAAGCCTGTGCCTTCGATCCCGCGACAGCCACGTGCGGTAAAGCTCCGGCAGGCCAATGCTTGACGCCCGAGCAGGCTGAGGCCGCCACCAAGATATATGCAGGCGTGACAGGCATCGGCGGGGTGAAATACGCCAGTCGTGGTTACTCGCGCGGCGGCGAGTTGGGCTGGTTGCGAAGCTTGGTCAGGCTCAATGGCAAGCCACCAGGTATGGAAGGTGTTGCACGCAATTATTTGCGCCGCTTCAGTGGGCCCGATGCGCCTAAAAATTTGGCAGAGTTAGATTTCGCCAAACACGAGGTTCGCCTCGCGCCGGTGGACGAACTGCCGTCCTTCGGCCCTGATGGCAAGCGCTTGGCGGCATTCCAGCAGTCAGGCGGTAAATTGCTGCTTTACCATTCATGGTCGGATGACTCGCTCACACCTGCCACAGCTATCGACGTGTACGCCGCTCATGAAAAAGCCTTTGGCGGCAAGGATAAACTCGATCCGTTCTTCCGACTGTTCGTAATCCCCGGCATGTACCATTGCCGGGGCGGCCCCGGCCCTGACGCCGTAGATTCTCTCAGCGCGATGGAGGATTGGGTAGAGAAGGGGGCGGCGCCCGACAAACTCATCGCCGCCAAACCGAAAGAGACAATTCCGTTGCCGGGTGAATACCGTTTGCCGCTGCCGAAGAACCAGACGCTTTTCACGCGCCCCGTCTATGCGTATCCGGCCTCGGCCGTTTATGCGGGCAAAGGCGATCCCAACGATGCAGCAAACTGGGTAAAGCGCTAAGCCGGTGGTTGAAACTTCGTGTTGTGCCCCGGAAAAGCCTCGTGGCCTTTGAGCATATAGTCCCAATATAGAATTGGCAGGCCTGTGGTTTTGATCCACCAATTCACCCACCGCTCCTTGGCGGGGTCGAGTGGCAGGGTGGGTGTTGGCTTGCCGCCGTATATGAACTCAGCCATCAGCGCCTTGCCGTATGCCGTTGTCAGCGGGCATGAGGCATAGCCATCGTAGGCTTCCTCGATCTGGCCCTTGCGCAAAAGGTGGTTGATGTTGCGCACCACGACTGGGGCTTGCTTGCGCACGGCGGCGGCGGTTTTCGAATTGGCGGTCGAGCAGGCATCGCCCAAACCAAATACATTTTTGTATTTGACGTGTTGCAATGAATTGGCGTGCACATCAACATAGCCTGCCGCGTTGGCCAGTAGGCTTGATCGCACGGCATCGGGTGCCACTTGCGGTGGGGTAACGTGCAGCATGGTGTAATCCAACGTGACCTTCTGGCCTTGTTTATCTCCGCCAACGATGTCGAAGGTGGCTTTGCGCGCGCCAGCATCAATCTCAGTCAGGTTGTGTTGATAGCGCACATCAATGCCGTGAGCGGCAGCGATCTTCACCAACTCCTTGGCGTAAAACGGTACGCCAAAAATCGCAGGCGTCTGGGTTAAAAATTTCACATCAACGAATTGTCGGATGCCGTTCTTCTTCAAAAAATCAGCAGTGAGGTAGGCAATTTTTTGTGGCGCGCCCGGGCATTTGATCGGCATAGCAGGCTGCGTGAACAAAGCAATGTCGCCGCGCTTGATGGCCTGCAAGCAGGTCCAAGTATATTCCACGGTGTCGGGCGAGTAGTTGCTGCACACACCGCCCTTACCAAGGCTTTCTTTCAAGCCTTTGATGCCATCCCAATTTAGCTTCATGCCCGGGCAGACGACCAAGTAGTCATACGACACTTTTCCACCCGAGCCGAGAAGCACGGTGTTGTTGTCCGGGTCGAAGCCTGCGGCCGCATCCCTAATCCAGGTGACACCAGATGGGATCAGCTTCGCTTCTGCTTTTTTTGTCGCTTTGAGGCTGTAGGCCCCAGCGCCGACCAGGGTGAAGGCAGGCTGGTAATAATGCGCCTCAGAGGGTTCGATGATCGCGATATCGAGTGCGTCTTCATGATCGTGGCGGCGTAATTCTGCCGCGACAGTAATTCCTGCCGCTCCGCCACCGACAATAACAACATGATGATGATTTGCCGCCGCCATGACATCCCACTCCGCTGCTGATGCGGCCTTGGGTTATGCTCCCTAGGCCTTGTTCGGGGGATACTGTAGCCTCGATCCCCCATGGGAGCCAACGGGTTAAAGATTATCCGCCGCCTTCAGCTGCTGAATGAAAGGACGCGCCATGAATCGCCTGAATCCGGCAATTTTATTTGCCTTTGTTCTGGGCTTTCTAGTGCCAAATCGGGTACATGCTGACAATCCAGCACAGGATTTTCAAAGATTTGTAGCCTTGTGGGCGGGAGATTACGACAACCTTTCCCAAGCTAAAGCCCAGGCGGCCATTGGCTTACCTGAGAAAGAGCGTAACCCGGCCACGCTCTTGTTTATCCGTAAGGTCGATTTGCCCAGTTTCGGGCCCGAAGTCTTTTATGCCGAATGGCAAGATGCGCGTATGCCGGGCAAAGTGACCCGCCAGCGCATCTATGGCTTTGAAGTCGATGCAGTGGAAAAGAAGCTGCGCCTCAATCTGCACATTTGGCCCGCAGACAAACCCGACTTTGTCACGCAGACTTCAGGTGCATATCTCGATCCCGCAAAACTATCGGGCGTCACTCCAGCCGACATGGCAGGCCTGAAAGGTTGCGATGTCTTTTTTGAGTCAGATGGCGACGGATTCTCAGGGGCGATGAAAAGGGGTGCGTGTGCGTTTCCTGCGCCCAACGGCACGCCAATTTATTCCTGGTCGCAGATGAAAATTACAGCCACACAATTCAGTTACCTCGACGGCTGGTTCAATCTTGATTGCGCACCGTTCCAGCGTTTTACCAAAGAGTGGTTCGTATTCGAGAAGAAGCGATAGCCTTTACCCAGCGGGCAAGGCGTGCTTTGCGCCGTGAGGGTCTTCGACCATGAGATAATTATCGTCACCGCTCAGGTATCCTGGGCCAATTGGAACTTTGCCAGCACCGCCAGGAATATCGAGTATGTAGGTTGGCTGCGCGAGGCCCGAGAGCTTGCCACGCAAGTTTTTCACAATTTCCTGCCCGCGTGAAATTGGCACGGCAAAGTGCGATGTGCCGGGCGCCCGGTCGAGTTGATGCAAGTAGTAGGGCTTGATGCCAGCAGCAACCATGCCGCGGAACAGTGCCTCTAGAATCACTGCGTCATCGTTTACGCCCTTAAGCAGCACACTCTGGCCGAACAGTGCGACGCCAGACTTGCGCAGGCGCTGGCATGCGGCCACCGCTGCTGGCGTTAACTCCGCGGCGTGATTGCAATGAATGGCAAGATTGATGGGTTTGTGTGTCGCTGCTAAAACGTCGAGTAATGCTTGGTCGATGCGCTCGGGTGCAGCCACGGGCACACGGCTGTGAATACGAAGAGTTGCCACATGCGGAATATCGTCAAGCGCGGCAATGATCTCGCTCAAGCGCCGCGCAGAAAGAATCAAAGGGTCGCCGCCGGTGAGGATAACCTCCCAAATGGCTGGCGATTGCCGGATGTAATTCAGCGCTGTCTCTAACTCGGCGTCGTTTAGCGCGCCATAGTCGGGCCCCACGGCCTCGCGCCGGAAGCAGAACCGGCAATAAACCGCACAGACTTGAGTCGGCATCAAGAGCGCGCGGTCGGGGTAGCGGTGGATGACGCCCTTCACCGGGCTGTGGGCGGCATCGCCAATGGGGTCGCTGATCTCGTTCGGCGTCGCGATCAATTCATGAACGCTTGGCAAATATTGGCGTGCAATGGCGTTACCTTCCTCGGGTTGGCGCAACAACTCCAACACGTGAGGCGTAATGGCCATGGCATAGCGTGTTGTTACCTGTTCCAATCCAGCAACATCGGTAGACTTCACTAATCCGATTCTTGCGAGCTGACGCGGCGTGCGCAGTGTTTGTCCGGGCGAAGCGTTCATATGTGTTTGCTTAATGGCTGTTCTGTTGCCCTTCTGCGGCAAGCGGCTAGCGCCTGCAATACCTAAAATTGACGCCCATCAGGGTGGCAACGCCGCATCCAGCCATGATGCTTGAGCAAACAAGGGAGCCGCTATGTCGCATTATGACCTGATTACCTGCCGCCATGGTTTGGTGGTCGATGTCTGCGAGGATTCCGGCGAGGCCGAGCGGGTCCGTTCGACGCGGCAGAAGTCGGGGTATTCGATCATTTCAGTGATTGGGTGCGATCACGCAGACGTGCTGGACGTCAAGAAAAGCAGTTATGGCAAGCTCACCCCGACGCGGGTCTACCAAAACAAGGCAAAGCCCTGGCTCGTCTTGTCGGTGCTTGGCGAGCATCCCACCAAAATTTCACTTCAGATGGATTGATCTGAGCAAAACCGAGGCCTGGTGTTATGGGCCCCAAGTCCTGACTAGGGGCAGCGTTTGCTAGGCCGCCGTGTTCGCGCAGCGATTTGATCATGCAATGACAGACCGCACTGCGACCACTTGCCTCCAGCCGGGCTTGAGCCCGTTATGACCCATGGCCAATGTAAGCGATAAGAAGGCGAGAGAGTTCCAGCGCTCGGGGCCGATATGATTGTTGTGCAAACACCATGGACGGTGAAGGACGAAGGTACTCTGTCGGCCGTATTGGGCGAGGCCAGACGTACCCTCGTCGATACTGGACCGGCGCTTGCCGTGTTGCCCCATGGCGATGGCAGCGAACATGACGCGCCCGCAGAGCAAATGGTCACGGGCTTGCTAGGGCGGCTGGCGAGGGAGCACGACTTATATATAGGTGCTTCGGCTTATGTTCGCGTAACGGGAGAGGCAGCCCCGCGATCGGCGGGGTTTCTCGCTAGCCCAGACGGCAAAATAATCCTGCGCACAGCGAAGGTGATGCCCGACCTGATTGAGGGCTTTACCGACACCGTCGCCGACACATTCATTCCTTATCGCGCTCAAGTTGCCCACACGCCATTGGGCCAGATCGGCGTGTTGTGTGGCGAGGATGTGCTTTATCCGCAAGTCGTGCGTGCGCTTGTCATGGCTGGCGCGGAAATCATTCTCAATCCATCGCGTGAACGCCGCGATCAAAACTTCGAAGCGCGAATGGCTGCTCGCCAGGCCCGCGCCTACGAGAATATCTGTTATGTCGCCGTGGCCTCTGCCACATCCATCACGCGCGGCAATGTTTCGGTGAAGTTGTCGCCCGCGTCGATGGTGGCCGAATGGTGGGGCACCAAGGTTGCCGCCGGGGGCGATGAGTCGTTCTTCACTGCTGACATTGATCTCGAAAATTTACGCCGCCGCCGCCAAGAGCCCATGGGCAATTACTTGGCCACCGTGCGCATGCCGTTGTATGGGCCAGGCTACAAAGCCAAGGCGGGCAGGGTTCGGCCTTCACCCGCCACGCGAGCGGATTGGGTGAAGGAATCGCAATGCTTGATGGCCGCGCAAGCCAAGCCGCCCGCGCCAAAACAAGAAGACCGCTACGAAGTTGCACTCTGTCAATGCGTCTCGGTGGGCTCGGCCAAGCCCGAGCAATTGCTCGAAAACCGCATGCGCAATCTTGATGCGGCAATAGATATGATCGGTTGGGTGGCACGTTCGCCCGCCGTGCGTCTGGTTGTGTTCCCAGAATTCTTTCTCACCGGCGCGGCCAGCCCGCTCGGCAGCCGCTCGTCGCACCTGGCGCATCTCATCGGCATTTCGTTTCCGGGGCCCGAGGCTGACAAGCTGGCCAGGTTCGCGCAGGACACCAAATCCTATGTGGCGGGTGGTGTGTTCGAGTTCGACCCCGAATGGCCTGGGCGATTCTTCAACACTGCGTTTATTTTCGATGACAGTGGCAACCTGATTCACCGCTATCGCAAGATTCACTGCGCGGATGTGTTTGGAATGCTGCCCGACACCACACCAGGCAGCGTTTACACTCAATACGTCGACAAGTACGGCTATGAACATTTGTTCCCGGTGGCCGACACGCCGATTGGCAGACTCGGCACCAAGATTTGCTTCGACATGAACTTCCCCGAGACCGCGCGCGGCTTTGTCACGCGGGGCGCCGAAGTGATCATTCACCCCACATCCGAGCCCCATAACATTCGCCGCCGCGCGTGGGACCTCAGCCGCCATACTCGCGCCTTCGAAAACACCGCCTATGTAATCACAGCGGGCCATGGCGGCGAGTATCGCGCCCATAGCCAATCGCAACTCACATTCATGAATCGGGGCTACAGCAAGGTGGTGAATTTCGACGGCACGTTGCAGGTTGTGGCCGATGGGCCAGGTGCCGTGCCATTGCAAGGCTCGATCGACTTGAAGGCGCTACGACATGCCCGCGCCAACGCCAAATCCAATCTCGCGCTGTGGGATGATCCGGTGGTTTACGAGGGCGCCTATAACTCAGGCCGGGGATTGCCCAATAATCTGTGGGCGAGCGATCCGGCAATAAACCCGTACGAGAAATTCGTGCAACTCAAGAAAGTGATCGAGGGTTACAATGCGGATGGCGTGTTCGTAAAACCACAGGATAGTTCGGGC
>SHWP01000008.1 GCA_009693785.1 Rhodospirillaceae bacterium | reverse complement strand
TCAGGCCATTGATCTCATTCGGAAACATGCGGAATCAGAGGGGTCATCTTTCGCGCGAAACGTGACCCCACCCAGTCGGCGTATTTCCACGCGCGATCAATGAGTTGTTCCGACTTTGGGAGGGGTCGCGATTGGAAGCGATTTCACAGAATGGTCATTAGTAAGCGCCCAGAACTCGTCACCGGGTGTAAGGAAGTGTCGATTGAAGTCACCAATCACCATAAAAGCTTTGCCTTCTGCGTAACGCTTCTCGATCCATTGTTCTTCCAAGACGGGTTGCTGTTTGAGTAACGTTTTGCAGTCTTGGGTGTCCGTCGCAAGCGGCTGGGCGGGGCAGCTAGCTTTCATGTGGACCGAGAGAAGGCGAAGCGGCTTTTTGCCAGTGAGCGTGATGTCCACACCCCAACGCAAGCTATTCAGGCCATTGACATCGAGGTCTTTGAAGTCAGCATTCCGGACGTATGGGATGCCCTTCTTGATGGCAAATCCAACGTGCTGCTGAGTTGAGATGCCAGAAGTGCTGTCTCCACGTTTACATTCATAGCCGGGACGCTTGGGTTGATCCCCCATCTCAATGGTGTAAGTGGCAGGATCAAAAACACGCGCTGCCGCAGCACCATTGTCGATCTCTTGAATGGCAATCACGTCGGCATTGAGCTGCTTCACATACTTACTAACGACCGCGTAGTCCTTGTCGTCGCGTGGCCTACACCCTTCACCGTTCTTCTCGGCCAAGTGCTCGATGTTCCAAGCGGCGATCTTGAGTTCTGCGGCAGCGGTGGGTTCAGCAAGCAAGACCGCTGCTATAGCAACACAAGTAAAAGTCGATCTTATAGCCATGATCACCGTCCTCATTTCTGGGAGCGTCTATCTGTAGCGTCTGTGAATAAGATAATCCCAAGTGCGAATGCGTGGTTACAAAATTCTTGGGGATAGTTTTGAGTATGATTGCGGCTTGTGTGGTCGTGGGTGTCGGTCTGCGGTGTAATAGCAACGTCACAAATCTCAGGAGTTCAGTATGCTGAGGAAGCCCAAATATACAGCTGAGGAAACTTCAGTCGGTATGCAGTTTGTCATTCCTGGAACTGAGCGGATTGGCAATCCGGTTAGCTATCAACCTCAATACAGCGCGGATGGTCGCCAGCTCGTTATTCCTGGGGCCGAGCGCATAGCGCTGGGGGAACTCATTCGTCGCAAGTTCGACGAACCGATACTCCCGAGGTGTCGGCAGAAGCCGATCATTGGTATGGGGCTATTTGGAACAAACCCCAGGGACTGAGTAGAAGTTCTGCATGCCACATTGGATTGACCTCGGAGCGGGGTTCCGATTAGCGCCGATTGATCGCCACCACGTTCCCCGCCTTAGCGACTGTGCCGCAGAACTTCGCCCAATCGTCCATGATGCGCTTGCGCTTCTCCATGAGGTCGCCGCGCCGGTAGGCTGCTTCCACCTTGTCCCCAATAGTTTGCGCCAACGCCATCGCAGCAACGTCACGCGAGTAGTTGGTGCGCTCGGCTGCCCAAACATCCGGCGTGGTTGGGCCTCGGGTTGATTGCGCCGTGTTAACGATGTGCCTTGCGTCGTCCACCTACCGCAATGACCTTGGCATTTGCGCCCCTCATTGCAGCGGAAACTTGGCTTTCAACGCGTTCGGACAATTCCTTGAGCGGATCGTCTTGCTTGCTGACATACCGGCCCGTCATTTGAAGCGTAGCATGACCCAGCTTGTCGCGGACCAAAAAGGCATTGGCACCCAGCCCAGCGGCAACGGTGCCGACACCATGGCGAAGGTCATGCAGGCGAAGGTCTTTCACGCCGCTTTTGATGCGGATATGCTGCCAAGCCTTTTCGATAATCCACTTTGAAATCGCTTCCTTGGGTGAGTGCCCAGGGAAAATAAAATTCTCGTCTTGGCCTTTAGCGCGGTCCAGGCTTGCAAGGATGGCTAAAGTCGCGGTGCCGACAACACGCGTCTTGCCCTTGCCGCTTTTGGTTTTTCCCAAGGTGATAATCCCAGCCTTTGTGTCCACATTGGCCCATTTGAGATTGCACGCCTCGGATAGCCGAAACCCGGTCAGCGCCAGCACTCGAATAACGTTAGCGGCAAAGCTGGTGATGGTGCCCGCGCGCTCAAGGGTCGCCAGAGCGCTCCCAATGGCTTTGTATTCATCGGGGCTGGGGTGCCGGTCGCGTTGATTTTCCTTGTAGCGATCAATTCCTCGGCATGGATTGGAATAGGCAGCCCTCAGCCCCCAACTAATTTCTGCCAAGTTCATGGCTTTTGAGAGAACCGAAAGCGCCTGATTCGCTTGCCGAGGAGTGTCGGCCAATTTTGTGAACCAGCGCGCCACGTCATCGCGTTCGATTGCCGCAACCGTCACCGCGCCCAGCCCAGGTTTAATGACCCTTTCTACGAGGCGGCTGTACTCCTTTTCCGTGGTCTTGCTTCGTCCTTTGGCTTTCACATGGTCTTTGAGGAAACGGGCAAGCAATTCGGCAACAGTACCGGCTTCCTTTCTCTTCCGCCGCTCGCGGGCTGGGTCCGCGCCTTCGGCAATTTTACCCATGTGCACCTTCGCCAACGTGCGGGCTTTAGGTACGGCTACGCCAGGCCACTCGCCCAAGGTGAGCTTGCGTTGTGCTTTGGCTTCATTCCGGTACTTGATGATCCAGGTTTTCGAGACGCGGCCCCCTAGATTGCGAACACGCACGCCAAGGCCCCGAATTTGGCCGTCCCAGAGGGTCATCTCATTGCCTGGGGCAACAGTGGCCCGCTTGATGTTTCCTTCTGTAAGGCGGGAATTTTCAGTCATAGCGCCCTCGCAAAGAGTGTTGAGCAATGCTGCGTTGGTACCCAGAACCGCACGGGTACCATACGGGTACCACGCACTATCCTGGACGTCCAGAAACGATATGGAACTGAAATCGGTATTTTATAAGGGTTTAACGGAGTCTGAAATACTTGCGGGGACGTCACCGGATGATGGAAACAGACTTAAAATCCGTTGGCTGGTAACGGCCGTGCCGGTTCAAGTCCGGCCGGGGGCACCAATACAAAAAGTATCAACACTGTTTGGGGGCCATGTTCTCCATGCCCAACTTGCGGCGCAGTGTTAGGATGCACCGCCATCAAATTCTGAACATTGAAGAGGTATCATCATGAAAAATTCAACTTGGGTTGGTCTTACAGCAGCGTTAGCGATTTTTGTGTCAACGGCACAAGCCCAACAACCAGCACCGCATAACCCCGCCATGGGCGATGCCTGCGCAGCAGACATTAAAACTCACTGCGCCGATGCTAAACCGGGTCAGCCGACCATGCAATGCGTGATGAAGAACCGCGACAAAATGTCGGATGGCTGCAAGCAAGCCATGGCGGCTATGCGTGGCCAAGGGCAAGGAATGGGCCAGGGCATGGGTGGTGGAAACGCCGGGCCGAAAATGGGTGAAGGCGGATCTAAGCCGCAGTAAGCACGCTGTCTTTTTATTAAAAGTATCCGGCCCCTTCTCGATATGAAAAGGGGCCGGTTTGCTGTTAGGGCTATGGTTATTTCGCGCTGATCTAAACTCGCATTGTCAGAAAAAAGTGATGGTATCCTCGAACGCTTTTTTCTTCAGCACCGGTACCGTGGCATCGGGCGCGGGATACCCCGTGACCACGATCATACAGGTCCGTTCATTGGCGGGCCGTTTGAGGATACGGCGCAGAAAGCCCATCGGCCGAGGCGTGTGAATTAGCGTCGATAAACCTGCGTGCTGCAAACCGGATATGAGAATGCCCACCGCGATACCAACGCTTTCAGGCACATAATAGTGATTGAGCCGTTGATGGTTCGAGGAAATGGCGTAGTTCTTCTGGAACACCACGATCAGGTACGGCGCGGTATCGAGAAATGGTTTGAGTGGGACAGTGCCAATGGGTTCTAGTGCTTTGATCCAATGCTCGCCCGCGCGCCCGCTATAAAATTCGCGTTCTTCGTCTTCAGCGCCGCGCCGGATTTCGGCCTTCACAGACGGGTCAGACACAACCACAAAATGCCAAGGCTGCATGTTGGCGCCACTTGGGCTTGAATGAGCCGCACGAACGCATTCCTCAATAACGCTTCTGTCGACAGCGCGGGTGGAAAACTGACGAATCGAGCGCCGCCGCGCCATGGTGACGCGAAATGCCTCGGCGCGAGAGCGCATATCGGCTTCGGGTAGTTCAAGAAAATCGCGATAAGGAACAAATTTCGCTTTGGTCATGCCCATTCACCCGGCGCCACAAAAGGGTCGGTCGAGGGGTTGGCACGGCGTTCAAGGGAGTCAGCCGAGCAAACCAGCGCCATAGTCAAGCCCCCATGCCCCATGCGCTGGTGTCCAACGGTTAGTGCTCACCATAGCAAGAGGATTATGGCAATGAAGAGTCACATCGCCGTGAGAGAAGCCTAAATTACCGCGCAAGGCATTAATGTGACGAAGCGAGATCAATTCCGATCTTGTCTCAGGACAAATCGCGACCCCAACGCTAAATACGGTTTAGTCCAGCACTGCTGTGGCGTGAATTTCTAGCATCGCACCCGGCAAAAAAAGTCCGGCCACCTGTACGGCCGTGGCCACCGGCGGGGCAGCCCCCGCTTGCTGATAGATTTGGCGGCGCACACTGCCCGCTTCGGCCAGAGCTTTGACGTCGGTCGTGAAGCTGATCTCACTGACGACGTGCTGCAAGGTACAACCTGCCTTGGCGAGATTGCGTTGCATGCGGGCGTAGATCTGGCGGATTTGTGCAGCCATGTCGCCAGCGCCCACCAGTTCGAACGTGACATCGTCGGCCGAAAGAATGCCAGCCATGTACAGCGTCTTGCCCGACTTGATGAGATAGCTAAGCCCGAATTTTTCTTCGAGCATCGGGTTGACAGAAATCACCTGCTCGGGCCGCGCCATGATTGTCTCTCCCTAGTTGTCATGAGTAATGTTAACGCCGCGATTTCACCGCGTCGCGCCAAAATGACAAGGTCCGGCTTGAAATAACTTCGCGGCCTTCACGTGCGGCAACATCTTCAAGGCACGCCAGCAGGGACACCGCTTCGTCTATCAGCCCGGTATGACCAAGAAACAGGAGAATGCGCGTGAGACGCAAGTGATTGTGGTTGGCGGCATCCAGCCAGTTGGTTGACCGTTCGGAAAAGTTCGCAGCCCGCGTGATGTTGCCCGAAGCGCGTGTGAACCCTAGAAAGCCCAGCATCAGGTCAAGGGCTGCAAGGACACGCGCACGAAGTGACGGGTCAGCCCGGAATTCTCCAATGTCCACGGGCGATAGCAGGGGCGCTTCGGGATTGAACCGGCTGGGTTCGGGCAACGGAAATAGCCACTGGATATGGTCGTGGACCATTTCCAGGCGGCGGTTATCCCAACTTATAATCTCGTCAAATTTTCGCCCGGCATGATCGGTGCCTGTGCGCCTGTAGAAAGATAGAATTGCGCTGTCGGTCATGGCCCAAGATTAGCGCAATTGGCTTGCGTACACGACGGGCCTGCGACCGGCCGCTCAGACATGGGGAGAGGGGATCCCCAGGTTTGGGGGTGTCCGAGGGGGAATTGGCCGGCCGCAGGTTAGCTATCGCAGGTTGATTACGCAGCCTGCGCTGTGATCGTGGACTGGTCAGGCGTGCTAATCGCGATACGCCGCAGCTTGAGCGCTTCGGGAACCTCGCGTTTCAAGTCGATGTGAAGCAGGCCGTTTTCCATGTGCGCGCCATCGACGCGAATATGGTTGGCGAGTTCGAACCGGCGCTCGAACGACCGGCCAGCGATTCCGCGATGGATATAGCTGACGTTGTCTTGCTCGAGGGCCGTTTTGCCCTTCACGGTAAGGGTGTTGTTCTCGACCTGTATGTCGATGTCAGGCTGTGCAAAACCCGCCACGGCGAAAGTGATGCGGTACGCATCGGCGCCATTTTTCACAATGTTGTAAGGCGGGTAAGCGGTTTGCGCCTCGTCGAGGCGCGTGGCGCTATCGAGAATGCGCGAAAGATTGTCGAAGCCAACGCTGGCACGAAACAGGGGGGAGAGATCAAGGGTACGCATGGATATCCTCCAATGAGCAATATCGATCGGCGCAGTTCATGGGGGCAGCCATGCCATCCAGCATGGTTACGCGCCCAAAGGGCCGCGCCGGTTCGCCCAGATCGGACCCTAAAAAGGCATCCGTCTAGGACTGCATTTAGGATGGCTTAGGCCGTCGTCAAGTGATGTCACGGAAATTTTTAGCGGGCCAGATTAGGCCAACGGCACGATCTTGCCGTTCACATCCATGGGGCCGAGGGTGTTGGTAAACACCGCCTTACGCCGGACATAGCGCAAGATGCCTTCGCGGCCGAACCGGCTAGCGCCCATGCCCGAAAATCCGAAGGATTCGTGGGCGACATCCTGCACCATGGCGGTGAGTGAGCCGTCATTGATACTCACAGCCCCGGCATTGAGACGCCGGGCCACGGCCATGGCCTCATCGGCGGAGCCAGCAAACACCGAGGCTGACAAGCCATAGGTTGTATCGTTCGCCAAACTGACGGCTTCGTCCAATGAGTCAAACGGCATGATGGGAATGACGGGGCCAAAGGTTTCCTCGGTCATCACCTTCATCTTATGCGTCACATCCACCAATACCGTCGGCGCCAGCCATTTTCCGCCCTTGGTGATGATTTGCCCGCCGCAGAGTATCTTTGCGCCCTTGGCCACGGCGTCTTTGAGATGATCGGCGACGATATCGGCTTGGCGTTCGAAAATGAACGGGCCGACATAGCCATTCTCGGCATCGTCAATATCAAGTGTTGTGGCCTTGGCTTTCTCGACCATCCTTTCGACGAACGCATCGAATATGGGCCGGGCGACATAGACCCGCTCTAGCGATTGGCAGGCCTGACCTGTTGCAGCCACCGAGGCTCGCAAAATTCCCGATACGGCCATGTCGAGATTGGCCGAGGCGAGAACCACGGCTGGGTCTTTACCGCCCAGCTCCAGAAAAACCGGGATGAAGCGTTTAGCGGCCGTCTCGGCAACCTTGCGCCCGGTGCGAACACTGCCCGTAAAACTCACAAGGTCGACCCGTTCGATCAAGGCCGCCCCGGTATCACCGGGACCCCGAGCGAAGGCCAAAACGTTTTCAACGGCTGGCACTTCTTTAAGTGCCTTGCGCAGCGGGTCAACCCAACGCGGCGTCACCTCGCTGGGCTTAATGATGACCGCATTGCCAGCAGCCAGCGCTGGGAAGGTGTCGATGAACGACAGCAGCAGCGGAAAATTCCAAGGCGTGATATTGCCCATCACGCCGTAAGGCACGTAATGCCCGCTGCCAAGAATGTGGGGCACCATGGAGGGCCGGGTGGCGATATCGCCCAACATGGCACGGGCGTCATCGGCGATGCGTTTGAACTGGCCGGCCAGCGCGCCGGTTTCGAGTTGAGCAATGCGAATGCGCCCCGTATCGGTTTTCAGGGCATTGAATATTTCAACCTTGTGCCGCTCGACCGTAGCGATGAATTGCTCCATCGCTGACAAGCGTTGATCGACCGAGAGGGCGGCCCAGCCTGGTTGGTTCGCCCGCAGGCGCTTGATGATCGTGTCGAGCTCAGAGGCCGTGGTGTGTTCGCACTGATAATCATGAACGCCAGTGCGGGGATTACGGGCAGAAAAAACGGGGATGACCATGACTACAACCGGAAGGAAACGTGAAAAGGGCGGGCTGTGTTATCGACGGTATTCACAATTCAGCGGGCAGCCTGTTAACCCTGTTATATCAGGCAAATAACAGGCCGTCGCGCGCTCAACCGGAATGTGAATTGCGGGGATTGCGGCTAAAACGAATATACAAACTGCCCGACCACGGCATGATCTTTGCCATCGGAGCGGTCGAGCGTGCCCTCGTAATCAAGCGTGAAGGTCATGTTGGCGCCAGCCTGAATATTCACGCCCGTGTCCACAAGTATCGCATCGGCCTTGCCCGTCCCGCCAGTGGCGGTGCGGATTTGGCCGACACCTGTCGTTATCGCCACGGCATGGTCGAGTTTGTCGAGTTCTTTTTCATACACAACCCGGATATGGGGCGCGAAGGCGGTGTTGCCCGACACGAACACACCCGAGGCTTGTGCGCCGACCGAGCCAATCACGCCTTTGTTCGATTGTTCGGCTGTAGCCGTATTGAACATGGCAGCGATGGTTTCGGTATAGGCATCGATGTCAGCATTGAGGTAGCGCACCCCGATGATCGGGCCAATGCTGGTTGTTTTGTCGTCGAGCAAATCTACACCGGCATCAAGAGCGGTATAAAAACTATTGCCGCCGGTATCGCCCAAGGCCGCCGCGCGCTGGGCAAACGCGGTATTGCGCGCGAGATCATAGTTTTCCCAGCTGCCCGCCCCCGACAGGTCGAGCCAAAAACTCGCGTTGCGATAGCCGAAATAAGCCGAGAAAGCCTGGGCCGTGAAATCTTGCTGTCCACGCGAATTGTCGAGCTTGGCTTTGCCGTCGATGTAACTCGCCGCAGCGCCGAGCACAAAGCCATCGCTGTAAACGCGGTCAAAGCCGACAGTATAAGCGAGCATGTCATAGTCAAAACCCGCGACATTGGCGCCGTTGTCGCGATCGCCCTTGGCGTATTTGACCGAGCCATAAACCCCCATGGGCAGGGTCGAGCGTTCACGCGTGTTGGTTAGGCGCAAGACGTTGAGGCGGTCGTTGGTGCCTTGCCGTAGCGTATCGAGAATTCGCGGTGCGATGAATGAGGTAACCGCCGCGACGCGCGCCACATTGGCATCTTGATCCAAGGTGGCGGCGGCAAAATTGGCGATGATCGCGTGGGCCGCAGCCGTGGGGTGAATCGCATCAAAGAATAGCGAGGCTTGGGCCGCCGCCGCCGTGGCGCAAGCACCCGTGGGGCCGGTTGTGCCCAGGCAAGGAATGTTGGTGTTTGTGAATCCATAAAGCGATGGGTTGACCAGCACGTCGTTGAACAACCCGAAGGTGTCCATCACCACAATGCGCACATTGCGCGACGTCTCAAGCCCGCTTAGCGCACCAACCAATGAAGTATTATAAGCTTGGCTGAGCGCGGTCAGCGATGGCCCACGGCCCGAGGCCACGCCGCCAGGCGTGCGGCCAAGGTCGGGCAGATTGCCAACCAAGAATGTTTTTCCGCCGCGCGCTGAAACCGTAGCCACGGCCGTCGAGACGTTGGTGACCACCTGGCCAATCAGCGTGGCAGACGGCGTGGTGGCCGCGCGGTTTTGCATATCGTTGGCGCCCGCCCATACCACGACCAGGGTATTGGCGCCGACCGGAACAGCAGCCGAGAGCGTATTGATTTGGGTTGCGACGCCGACCGGCCCACCCGTGCCGCTTTCAGCGCCGCCGACGGCGAAGTTGGTGGCCGGATTAAAAGCGAAGCCTAGTTTTGGCGCGAACAGTTCTGTCCACACTGGGCCGTTGGAGAAGCGGCCATTGAAATAGGGCGGGCTAGGCGGCTGCGTGCCACCGGTGATCGCGAACAGGCGGCCTGAGTCCGACAACGAGTCGCCATAGACGATCATGTTGCTGAACGTTTGAGCGGCGGCGGGTTGAACGTGGCCGATTGCGGTCAGCGCCGTGAGCCCGAACCCCAAACCTGTCACAATCAAACGTTTCATTTTGCTCTCCGCCTTTATATGGCTCGCATCCTGCCCGCCAGATCGAGGCTTGGCCGAGCGTTGCGCGCGAGTGCCGTTTAAGGGCCAGATTACGGGCAAAAAGTGCTTGATATCAATAGGGTTTTGGCCGTTTGCCGAGTCAACGAATCGGCCCGAATCGCCTTGTTTACGCACATATCGCGAGGTCTACTATTACCGATCCAAGGACAATCGGTCAGCCGGGAGGGCACAAAAATGCGTAGCTTAAGTAAGGCAATCCTATTGCTAGGGGCCAGTTTGTCGCTTGGCGCTGCGGCCCAAGCGCGCACGCTTGATCTCGGCAAACCTGAAGATGCGCTGATCGTCTCGCGCAAGATTACTTGCGGATCGACCGAAGACGGCAAGGTGCGGTTCGGCACCTGGTGGGGCCGCGCTTATGGACGGGTGCCGTGGGAAAAAGACCGCCTGCTGTTCAATGTTGTCGGCACGAATGTGCGCCAATGCGCGACGACCAAGGACAAGGATCGCGGCGAGGGCTATCGCTCGGTCAGCCGCGAGATCATGCTGTATCTCGACCCCAAGACGAACGCGGTATTGGAAGCGTGGGACAACCCCTATACCGGCGCGAAAAACACCGTAATTCATGTCGCCAACGACCCGGTGAACATGCGCGAGCCGACATTTGCCAGGTCCAAAGACGGCACGCCCATCAAGGTCGAGCTAGAGCCCATGGGCAAAGATATGTTCAGCGGACGTTCGGAAGTGCCGCTGTATTACGAAAACCCCCTGCTGGCTGGGTACCAAAAAGAAATGGGCGGCATGTACCAGGCGATGGAAATTTTCACGCGCTTTTATCCGAAGAACATTCTCGACTCGAATGCCAAGTCGCTTGAGGGTAATCACTTGGCCTGGAACCGCGTCTCGCAATGGCTGCCGTGGATGAACATGGAAGGCCGGCCCGGAATCATGATCTTTGTGACGGCGGGTAATTCGGTGAATAGTTTTGAAGATCTCGACCCGACCTTGAAAGATCAAATCAACCGCAACTTCCCGAAATATAAAGAGCCGCCGCCAACCAACGATACACGGCCCAACGAGACCAGCTGGACCTATTACAAGAAGATCAAGGATGGAACCGAGAAGCAGAACGTGAAATAGCGCTTTGGTCTGTTCCGGTCTGCTCCATTTGCGCCGCCTCCCAAGCCAGCAGGGCGTGGCGGCGGGTTGGTGTCCACTTATAGTTCTTGAATAGTCCCGTTGAGCGCAACACGCGGTGACAGGGCACCAGATAAGCGATGAGATTATGCGCCAAGGCCTCGCCCACTGCGCGGCTGGCGCCAGGCTTGCCCGTCGCACGCGCGATATCGCCGTAGGACACGATAGCGCCCGATGGAACGCGCATGAGTGCCGCCCAAACTTGAACTTGGAAGTTCGTGCCACGCAACAACAGGCGCAGCGGCGTTGGACCGGGCTGGCCGCTGAATAAGCGCGTTACGACGCTTGCCGTCATGGGTTGATCGAGAATGAACGTACTGAGCGGCCATTGGGTTTGGGCATGCCGCACGGCCTCACCATCGGGCCCATCGATAAAGTCCAACCCGCAGATGCCGCGTTCAGTCGCGAGCAGCAAGGCGCGGCCAAAGGGCGTGTCGTGCACACCATATCGAATCACCAGATCGCGGCCCAAGTCTTTGTACTCGCCGGGCGTCATTGCTTCATGCGTGACAAACAAATCATGCAATCGCGAGGGGCCCGACAAACCTGCCTCAAACGTTGCATCCAGCACCGAGGCTGATGTTCTGAGTACGCCCTTGGCGTGCTCGAGCGTTAGGTAGCTCATCAACTGCTTGGGACTAACCCCCGCCCAGCGTTTGAACAGCCGCTGGAGATGAAACGCGCCTAGGTCCACGTGCGCGGCGACCTCTTCGAGCGCCGGATGGCGCGGTCGCGCAGCCACGATGAAATCAATCGCCTTGGCGATGCGGGCGTAATCGCGCGAGGAATCCATGATGGGGTCAAGATCGGCTGGGGATGACATGAAGTTCATTGCAACACCTTATTTAATGATGCCGTAAGACTAGACAGAGCCCGCCCCTCTGCCGACCCGATTCTTGCGCTTTTATGCAATGCTACGGCACCATCCGCTTAAGCGGCCGGCCGCCCCTATGCTAGACTGCGCGCCATGCTGACGATTCGGCCCGCTGAAACCGACGACGCGCCTGCCATCGCCAAGGTGCATGTGGACACATGGCGCGCGGCTTACCGCAGCATTATTCCGCAAGATTATCTGGATACCCTCACGGTACAGAATCGCACTATCGGTTGGGTTCGCCTGCTCGAACGCGGCGGAAAAGACCTGATCACATTGGTGAGTGAAGACAACGACGGGCGGATCGTGGGTTTTGCCTCGGGCGGGCGCATCCGGCACCGCGAACCGCGCTTCGAGGCGGAAATCTCATCGTTGTATATCAGCCCGCGCGTACAGCGCAGCGACCATGGGCGGCGTTTATTCTTGTCGCTGTCAAACCGGCTGGCCCAACGCAACCTCAAGGGCTTGTTCGTGTGGGTGCTGGCCGACAATCCGGCGCGCACTTTCTATGAAGCCCTGGGCGGGCGTGAGGTGAGCGAGATCACGCGCGATTTTGCGGGCGTGCCTTTACGCGAGGTTGGTTACGGCTGGGCTGAAACGCCGAGTTACGAGTAACTACTGCGGCAGATCCGCCTCGCTTGGGATGGCATCGTTGCGGCGGTCATCGCCCCGATGCGTCATAGCGATGGCGCGCAGTTCTTTTACGACGTCTTCCAACTCGCGAAGTTTCGCCTCTAATTCGCCCTTCATTTCAGGCACGCCATTGGTTTGCATGAAGCGAATCACCATCTCGCTTTGCCGCTGTAGGGCGTTGACTGAGTCGAGCAGGCTGCGCGACTTTGGCGTGTAGGAATCGTGCACGCTGCGCAGGTTGTTCATTAGCATGTGGACCAAGGCCTTGATGAATGGATCGGACTTGCGCATCTTGTCCATCATGACCTCGACCGAGATCATCATCAGGGTCGATTCTTCCAGCGTGAAGGCGGTGGCCATGCGCGGTGAATTATCGATCACCGCCATTTCGCCAAACAGCTCGCCCTTGCGCACGGTGGCCAGCGGGACCTTGCGGCCGCTGTTCTCGCGATAAATGCCCACTGCACCCGAATTGACAATGAAGGCCGCCCCGCCCTTCTCGCCTTGGCGGAACAACACTTTCCCCTTGGGGTAAGTGACGACTTCGATCGAGGCTTCGTCGAGGGGGGTCAGGCTCATGGCAAACTACGCTGCTGTCTTGGGTCGGGAACCATGGGGTAAGTATAGGGCAGTTTCGGATGAATGGCGTTGGAAAGTCAAAGCTTTCCCCTTTGCCGCCGCCACTACGAAGGGTTAATTAAGGGACTTGGGTTTGGGGGCGCGGCCTTGCGGTTTCTCACGGGTTTTATCCATGGCGTTGACGCGGTCAATGAGCATATTGGCCGGGCGGTCGCCTGGCTGACGTTGGGCTGCGTTCTGACATGCTTTGCGGTTGTGGTGCTGCGCTATGGATTCAACGTGGGCTATCCGTGGCTGCAAGAATTCTACGTCTGGCAGCATGCGGCGGTTTTTCTGGTGGGGGCTGGGTACACCTTCCTTCACCGCGGCCATGTGAATGTCGATATTTTTTACGGGCGCATGCCCGAACGCCGCAAAGCCTGGCTGGATATTTTCAGCACCCTCGTTTTCTTGTTTCCGTGGCTTGGCATCGTGGCGGCCACGTCGTCATCGTTCATTCTGTCATCATGGGCCATCCGTGAACCCTCAAGCACGGCCGACGGCATGCCGGCGCTGTTTCTCTTAAAATCGGCGTTGTGGGTGTTTTGCGCGTTGGTGTTTGTGCAGGGGCTGGCCTTGCTTGCCCGCCGCGCCATGTATCTGGCCGGTTATGTCATCATCGATCACGACGAAGACCGCGTGACAGATGAGCGCGTTTAAGCAGGGCAGCGGGCAATGAGCGGCATTTTAATCGGCGAAATTCTCTCGGTGGTGATGTTTATCGCCACCATTTTCGCCGTGATGATTGGCTACCCGGTGGCCTTTACCCTGGCAGGCGTAGCGCTGATTTTTGCAGCCATTGGTTTGGGCTTGGGTGTGTTCGAGCCGTCCATTCTGTCGGCGTTGCCGGGGCGCTACTTCGGCACCATGGTGAATGAAACCTTGGTGGCGGTGCCGTTGTTTGTGTTCATGGGCGTGATGCTGGAGCGCTCGAAGATCGCCGAGGCGTTGCTAACCACCATGGGCGAACTATTTGGCACGCTGCGCGGCGGGCTTGGGTACTCGGTGATATTGGTGGGCGCGCTGCTGGCCGCCTCCACCGGCATTGTCGGGGCAACCGTCGTGACCATGGGCCTGCTTTCGCTGCCCGCCATGATGCGCGCGGGCTACGACCCCAAGCTGGCGGCGGGCACGATTTGCGCGGCGGGCACCTTGGGCCAAATTATTCCGCCCTCGACCGTGCTGATTTTTGTTGGCGATATTTTGCAAGGCGCCAACCAGCAAGCCCAACTGTCGCTGGGCAACATGTCACCCGAACCGATTTCTGTGGGCCAGTTGTTCGCAGGTGCGATGTTGCCGGGCCTGGGCCTGGTGGTGCTTTACCTGCTATGGATGTTTATTAAGTCCGTCGCCGACCCCGCCTCTTGCCCGCCCTTGCAGATGACAGTCGAACACCGGGCAAAGTTGCTTGGCCGCGTGTTTGGCGCCCTGGCCCCGCCGCTAATTCTGATTCTGGCGGTTCTCGGATCGATCTTGGCTGGCATCGCTACGCCCACCGAATCGGCCTCGGTCGGCGCGATTGGCGCCATGGTTCTTGCTGCTTTCAAGCGCGAACTAAATTTGAAAATCTTGCGCGAAGTCATGCGTTCGACCACCACCATTAGCTCGATGGTGTTCGTGATTTTGCTGGGTGCCAGTGTGTTCAGCTTGGTCTTTCGCGGCTTAGGTGGTGAAAATTTAGTCTACGACTCGCTTGCATCCATGCCGGGCGGTGTCACAGGCGCGGTGTTCGTGGTCATGCTGGTAATTTTCTTTTTTGGATTTTTTCTCGACACCTTCGAGATCATTTTTATCGTGGTGCCCATTGCCGCGCCCGTGTTGATCAAATTAGGCGCCGACCCATTGTGGCTGGGCGTGATGATTGGCGTGAATTTGCAAACCAGTTTTCTCACGCCGCCATTTGGTTTTGCACTGTTCTATTTGCGTGGCGTGGCGGCGGCCATGGTTAAAACCATCGACATCTATCGCGGCGCGGTGCCTTACGTGACGATTCAAGTTATTGGGCTTGGACTACTGTGGATATTCCCGCAAATTGCGACATGGCTGCCCGGTGAGTTATTCCGGCAGGAAACGCAAGTGTATGATGCCACCACCCCATCAACCGCGCCGATAACGCCCGCGGGCTCTCCGGTCGGAGATGACTTTTCCGACCTGCTCAACCCGCCTAGCGCGGGTAAGAACAAGCCCTACATGGATAATTTCGAAAACCTGGTCGAGCCACGTTAAGCTTTGAGTTTGAACTCAAACGGCAGGCGGCGGGCATTGAGATAGGCTTGCTCGCCAATCCGCGTCCAGGGAACCACATCGGCGCGGAAGGCCAAAAAGTCTTCGACAATTCGCTTCACGATTTTGTTTGGCGTGGTGTCGCCCGCGTGAATTTCGTTGAGCACTTCGTTGGCTTTTTCACCACAGGCGATGAGCACGTCTTCGGGCAAGCCGCGCACTAGCACGCCGTGATTCTCAACCAAGGTGCGCAAAGCAGGGCCCGAGCGTGCGTTATATTCAGCCAGAATGTCGCGGTTGGCGGCTTCGGCCGCGGTCGTGATGATGGCCTGCAAATCCTTGGGCAATGATTGCCAGGCTTGCTCGTTGATCATCAGTTGCAACGCAGGACCGGGCTCGTGATAGCCGTGGGAATAGTAATATTTGCAGACTTGATAGAAGCCCAGCGCGAGGTCGTTATAGGGCCCGATCCATTCGGCGGCATCGATGGCGCCCGATTGCAGGGCCGGAAAAATCTCCCCGCCCGGCAGCGTCACCGGCGTGACCCCGAGTTTTTGCAAAATCTTGCCTTGGTTGCCCGGGGCGCGGAATTTCAGGCCATTGAGGTCGGCGACCGAGTGGATTTCTTTTTTGAACCAGCCCAGCATTTGCGTGCCGGTGTTGCCTGCCAAAAATCCGCGAATGCCAAAGGGCAGGTATAATTCGTCCCATAGCTTCTGACCGTTGCCGTACTTCACCCAGCCTTCGATTTCCCCCGCCGTGAAGCCAAAGGGAAACGCCGTGAAGAACGGGCAGCCCTCGGACTTGCCATTGTGATAGTAGGCCGCATCGTGGCTCATCTGCGCGGTGCCATTCGCAACCGCATCAAAGCAGCCAAAAGCTGGAACCAGTTCACCGGCCGCGTAGACTTTGATGGTCAACCGGCCATTGCTCATGGCGGTGATATTGGCGGCCAAGCGTTCGGCGCCCGTGCCCAGGCCCGGCAAGCCCTTGGGCCAGCTCGTGACCATGCGCCATTCGATCAAGCCTTGAGATAAAGCGGGCGCGGCACTAACCGAAGCCCCGCCGACAGCGGCAGCTTTGATAAAAGAGCGGCGCTTCACGTTGCTCTGCCTCTTAGTTCACGGTCCAGGTCTTGCCGCCACGCAACAGCTTATCGAGATCGCCGGGGCCCTTGGCCATCGCGGCATCGTTCTGGGCCTTGACCTGCTGCTCATACGATGGTGCTGGGTCACAATAAATCACGCCCAGCGCTTCGGGGAATTCGGGTGGGCGCAAGCCCGAGAGCAGCGTGGCCAGCACTTTGTTTTTTTCGTCGTGAACCAGGATGTCCTCGATGGTCACGCCGTTCTCGCCGATAGTCACGGCTTCAAGCGAGAGCGTTTTTGTATTCAGGCGCAGCCCTTTGTTCTTGGTCTTGCCCCAAACGATGGGCTGGCCATGTTTGACGTGGACCTGCATTTCGGCGGCCACGGCTTTCTCGGCGAAATCCGAGAACACGCCATCGTTGTAGACGATGCAGTTCTGGATGATCTCGATGAACGAGGCGCCCTTGTGCTCCTTGGCGCGGAAAAATAATTCGCCCAACTCCTTGACCTGAATGTCGATGCCGCGCGCCACGAACCGGGCATTGGAGCCCAGCGCGAACTGACACGGGTTGACGGGGCTATCGATCGAGCCCGTGGGCGTGGAGGGCGATTTTTGCCCGATGCGTGAGGTGGGTGAGTATTGACCTTTGGTAAGGCCGTAAATCTCGTTGTTGAACAACAGCAGGTTCACGTCAACGTTACGGCGCAGAATGTGATACAGGTGATTGCCGCCGATGGAGAGCGCATCGCCATCGCCAGTGACCAGCCACACATCTAATTCCGGGCGCGCGATCTTGAGGCCCGAGGCAATCGCGGGCGCGCGGCCATGGATGGTGTGAAAGCCGTACGTCGCCATGTAATAAGGAAAGCGCGACGAGCAGCCGATGCCCGACACAAACACCGTGTTCTCGGGCTTAGCACCCATGTTGGCCAAGGCAATCTGCACGGCTTTCAAGATGGCGTAATCGCCGCAGCCGGGGCACCAGCGGACTTCTTGGTCCGAGGCGAAATCCTTGGCCGAAAGCTTTTCAGGCGGGGTTTGAATGTTCATGGCATTTCTTCCTTACGCGCCGAGCTGCGCGCGAATGGCATCTTGAACTTCTTCGATCTTCAGCGGCTGGCCCGAGACCTTGAGCAAGCCCTTGGCATCGACGAGGTACTGGCTTTTCAGCAGGGTGAGCATTTGGCCGTTATTCATTTCGGCCACCAAGACCTTGTCGTAACTTTTCAGCAGCGCGTCCAAGTTGCGCGGCAAGGGCCAAATATGCCGGATGTGAATATGCGCCGCATCAAAGCCCTGTTCGCGCATATTGGTGACCGCGCGGTTGATGGGCCCGTAGGTCGAGCCCCAGCCCACGACCGCGAGCTTGCCCTTGGTGTTGCCCAACTCGACGCCCTGTTCGGGGATATCGTCGGCGATGTTGTTGATCTTGGCTGCGCGTGTGTCGGTCATGTGTTGGTGATTGGCGTCGGCGTAGGAAATGTTGCCGGTGAGCGAATCTTTTTCGATGCCGCCGATACGATGCATCATGCCGGGCGTGCCGGGTTTCACCCACGGCCGCGCCAATGTCTTGGGGTCGCGCATGTACACGTTGTAGCCGTTGGGGTCGGTGCGGAAGTTCACCTTGAAGGGCTTGTAATCGGCCATGGAGGGAATACGCCAAGGCTCGGCCGCATTGGCGATATAACCATCCGACAAAATCATCACTGGCGTCATATATTTGGTCGCAAGCCGCACCGCCTCGATGGCGACATCGAAGCAATCGCCCGGCGAGCGCGAAGCGATCACCGGAATCGGCGCGTCGGCATTTCGGCCCCACACGGCTAAGTACAAATCCGATTGCTCGGTCTTGGTGGGCATCCCGGTAGAAGGCCCAGCGCGCTGCGTATTGACGATGACAAGCGGTAATTCAGTGGAAATACCAAGGCCGATGGCTTCGGTTTTGAGCGCGATGCCTGGGCCAGACGATGCAGTGATGCCAAGCTTGCCGCCGAACGATGCGCCCAGGGCCGCGCAACAGGCCGCGATTTCATCTTCGGCTTGGAATGTGGTGATCCCAAACTGCTTCATGCGCGCGAGAATGTGCAAGATCGGCGAGGAGGGCGTGATGGGATAAGACGCCAACACCGCCTCAAGGCCCGCCAGGTGCGAGCCTGCGGCTAAGCCCCATGCCAAGGCCTCGGCGCCAGAGATGAGCCGATAGGTGCCGGGGGCAAACTTCACCGCCGGAAAATGAACGTGCGGCAGCTCGCCCGAGATTTCGTGGATTTCGCCGTAAGCATGACCAGCCCTTAACGCCGCCACGTTGGCCTTGCCAATGGGATCCTCAGCGCCGAATTTTTTAATTAGACTATCGGCGATTGGTTGAATTTCATGGTCGTACATCCACGACACCAGACCCAGCATCCAGATGTTCTTGGTGCGCAGCGCTTCTTTTTGCGACACGCCAAAGGGCTTGGCGCATTCAAGCGCTTGCTTGGAGATATCAATCTCGATGACACGGTAGTCAGCCAGCACGCCATTGCTGCGCGGGTCGGAATCCCACTCGGCGCGCTTGATTTCTTTTTCCTTGAAGGTGCCGGAATCGAGAATGACGATTCCGCCACGGCGCAATTGTTTGTGATTGACCTTCAACGCGGCAGGGTTGAACACCACCAACACATCGGGCTGATCGCCTGCCGTCTTTATTTCACGCGAGCCGAAATTAATTTGAAAGGCCGAGACGCCATAGGTGGTGCCGGTGGGGGCGCGAATTTCGGCGGGAAAGTCTGGGAACGTCGCCAGCGAGTTTCCTGCGAGCGCGGTTTCTTGTGAAAACTGAGAACCAAGAAGTTGAACTCCGTCGCCAGAGTCGCCTGCAAAGCGCACGACAACAGATTGACGCTCAGTCTTTGACTGCTGCCCCTCCGCAGGCTGATCGCCCCGGTTCGGGCCGGACTGAAGATTCATCGTAACATTCCTTTCCGCAAGGGCTCTCGCGGCGTCACCCCGACGCTTGCGCGAACCCCCTATTCCCCACCGGCATATTACGGAGAACGCCTTGCAAAAGCACGAAAAACTGGGGCTTGGGCCACGCCGTGAATAGGGGGCTACACCAGCGCCTTATTGAACCTGGCCAGGCCCTTTTCCAGGTCGACAATCAGGTCATCGGGGTCTTCAAGACCGACGTGAATGCGCACCCCAGGCGCAGGTTCGGTCCAGGGCCGGGCAGTGCGGGCCACGGAGCGGCTGGGGTTGGAAGGGGCAATCAGGCTTTCGAAGCCGCCCCACGAGAAGCCCAGGGGGAATAGCTCCATGCCATCAATCATGGCAGTCACGGCCTCGGCCGAGGTGCGCTTGAACACCACCCCCAACAGGCCGGTCGCGCCGGAAAAGTCGCGCTTCCACAAAGCATAGCCGGGATCGTTGGGAAGGGCTGGAAACAACACGCGTTTGACTTCGGGGCGGGATTGCAGCCACAGCGCAACTTTCATCGCGTTTTCGTGATGCTGTTTCAAGCGCACGGATAGGGTGCGTAAACCGCGTGTGGCCAAATAGGCTTCATCGGCGGCTAAAGTAATGCCCACGGCGGAAATCGCCTTGGCGACACCCGGCAAGCCCGCGTCGTTGACGGCGATGGTGCCCACCATGGCATCGGAATGGCCCACGACATATTTAGTCGCGGCCTGAATGGAAATGTCACACCCAAGTTTGAGCGGTTGGCAATACAGCGGGCTGGCCCAGGTGTTGTCGACCAGCACCAGGGCACCCTTGGCATGGGCCGCCTGAGCAATCGCGGGCAAATCTTGAACTTCGAAAGTGTGCGAGCCGGGCGATTCGCAAAACACCGCCTTGGTGTTGCTTTTCATGACCGAGGCGATTCCCGCCCCGATCAGCGGATCGAAATAAGTGGTCTCCACTCCGAAGCCATTGAGAAATGAATCGCAAAACCCGCGCGTGGGTTCATACACAGAATCGGTGACCAGCAAATGATCGCCGGCCTTGACGCAGCCCATGATGGCCAGCGTGCAGGCGCTGAGGCCCGAGGGCGTGAGAAACGTGTCGGAAGCACCTTCAAGCTCGCTGATGGCTTCTTGCAGGGTCCAGTGGGTCGGCGTGCCGCGCCGTCCATAGAACAGGTGCTTCTCGCGCTTTTTGATTGAACGGTCTTGCGCGTCCAGCATCTCAGCGGTGTTGGAAAACACCACGGTGGAGGCATGGTAAACAGGCGTATTTACGATGCCAGAATTGCGCTTTTTATTCTGGCCCGCGTGAATAACTTTGGTGTCTTTTTTCATGAGCATCCCTTTGGCGCGCAAAGCTAGAGCATCGTGCCGAAAAGTGGCCTTCCGGTTTTCGGCAAAAACGATGCTCCAACAAATACATAGAGCGAGCAACTCGATTCCGATTATACATTGCTCGCTCTAATCGGAATGAGGCGTGCGGGCGAGCCCGAAAATAAAACCCCACCCTCAGCGGATTCGTTGATAAACCCAGTCTTCGATTTCGGGGGTTCGGCCAGCCGCATTTTCACCGGCCTGCAACCTTAGGATTTCTGTTTTTTCACCATGGAACCCTGGAAAGAACCGCAAGTGGGCGTCAACCTTCATGGTTCCGCTAGCCACCGTCGTGCGGGGGAATTCGCATCCGCCAAGCGGTAAATTTGTGCCCGCATATCCCGCACCTTCGCGTTTGAGCAGCATGAAGCAGGCGGCGGGGTAGGCATTCAGATCATCCGGCCCAAGATCGCGGGTTTTGGCATCGGGTTTAGTTAGCCCAGACAGCACAGCCTTGGCCTTGGGCTTGAGCGTATGGAATCGCATCAATATCCCATCGGGTTTGGCATCATAGGCCCACACACGCTGGCCCGAGATCGCGCCCTCGGGGCTATCATGGCGCCATTCGATATAGGCCACGTGGGCGCCCACCTTGGGCATGTCGACCGGTATTGCGTACATGTGATGAACGTCACGCAAGGGTTCAGCCAACTGCTCGCCCGGGTTTGCCTTGGCCTTGGCCGCCTCGACGTTGGGCAAGTTGCTGTACTCACCGGCCACAAGGGCCATGAATTGAGCAACGTCGGCTTCGGTTTCAGCCAAGGCAGGCGTGGCGAACGTTGAGAGTGTAAGTGCAACGCTGGCGATCAATCGAGAGACCATGGCCACCTCGTTGTGCTGAGCCAGAAAGCAACGGGGCCGCCTTTTGAGGGGCGGCCCCGGGATTTAGGTTAGAACTTGATCGATGTTCTGATGCCGAATTGCCGCTTATTTTGCGGCGAGACGACCACGGTTTGATAGGACGTTAAGAACGTCACATCGGTCGGCAAGTCGAACTCCGAGAAACGGGCGCAAGCCGCCCAATTGTTGTCGTCGAACAGGTTTTTCACGAAGAACTCAATGCGAGCACTTTCGCTTTCGATACCTGTGCGAGCGTTAGCAAGCATGTACGAATCGCATTGAGCGAGGTTGTCGACGTCGATGAAGGTCTTGCCGAAATAAGATAAATCACCGCGCACGAACCATTCCCAATCGGTCGTGAACTGAGCTTGGTAAGCTGAATTCACAGAGCCGGACCATTTCGGGAAGCGCGCATGGGCGTTACCCTTCACGTTAGAGAAGTTGGCGTAGGGGAGGATAAAGTTGGCGGTGAATTGAGTGAGCTTGTTTCCCGCGTAATCGAGCGTCCAACCTGCCGTCCAGCCTTCGGCCAGAGCAGCATTGCTCTCTAACTCAAAGCCCCAAATCTTTGACGTGCCCGACACCACGACGTTGGTGGGCGAGAAGAACGCACCAAGCGCCGTTCTGGCAAGCTGACCAGCGCCCGCTTCGCCCAAGGCCGCACCACGGCAACCGGGATTGGTCAGGACCCCATTGGGGCCTTCTCCGCAGGTAAACTGGATTGCGGCTTGAATGCGGCTCTTCTTATTGACCCATTCACCGTAATAGCCAGCCAAATTTACGGACAGTCGGTTATCGAGGAACTGTTGTTTCCAGCCGACTTCATAGCTGTCGAGTGTTTCTTCGGGCAAAAGCTTGAGGATGCCGAGTGCCGTGAACTGAGCTTGTGTGCTCGCCGATGTATTGTCGAGGACGGCTGAGTTCAATTCGCCCGGAATGACGCCTTTTGCGTAAGATGCATAAATGTTGGTGTCATCATTCGGCTTGAATTGCAAAATCGCGCGCGGCAACCACGATTTGAACGTGGCGCTGGTACGCACCGCCAGACCGCGAACCAACAGGTCTTTCTGACGGCGGCCTTCGAGGTTGAAGGTCAGTTGATCGGTGATGTCGTACGACAAGGCCGCATAAACCCCTCGCGTTTCCACGTGGTCTGTATTTGCCGCGGAGTTTGTGAACGCCAAAACCGCGGGTGCCGTCAGGGGATTGGCAGGAACTTGGCAGGTGCCAAAGAGCACGCCAGGAATCGTGTCGACGCAGAGGAAAATTGAATCTCCGCCCGTGCCTGACGTGATCAAGTCTTGTTCGTAATAATTCACGCCAACCATCCAGCGAAGTTTTTGGTCTTGCGCCGAGGCAAGGCGGGCTTCGAGTGAATAATCTTCAAGGTCTTGTGGATCGCGCGAATAAGCGTTGTCGAATGGCGTGAAGGTATAGTCACGCACCCAGTTCACTTGTTGCTTGTTATAGCCGCCTTGAGCCGTGGCTGTGATCCCGTTTCTGAACTCATACTCACTGTTGCCCGAGAGGCGGAAAATATTGCGTTCCATCCCGATGCGATCCAGCTCTGGCACGCCAGCAAGAGCGGCGGCCTGTGGCTTCTTGATCAGGTTGGTCAGGATATAATTCGCATTGCCAGTCGACAGCAGCGCGCGGCCCGAGGTTGAGGTTGTATTGCTGTCAATAATCCTGGGCAGGCCAAGAGCGTTGATGGCCTTGCCTTGCTTGGGCACGATGCCGCAGATGTAACGCACCGGGCGAGCAGTATCGCCGACCTTGGTAGTGATCGTCTTGCCTGTGCAGGTATCGTTCAAGCGGCCGGGAATGTTGCCGCCTGCTGGTGGGCCGTCATCGTCTTTGGCATAAAACACGCGCACCCGCGCGCTAAATTGATCGGTCGGCGTAGCAAAGATCGTACCTTGAAGGCTCTTAGACGACTCTTCGCCAAGCCCGCCGCCATCGCTAGCGGTAAACATGCTTCCCTTGGAATAGAGGCGGCCACCAAAGCGGACACCGAGTTTGTCTTGTACAATCGGGCCGTCGAATGACGCAGAAACATCGTACTCATCATACGTCGCACCAGACGCCTTAACCTCACCAGAGTAGTCGGTGGTCGAAGGTGTTTTCATGATGTAGTTGACGGCGCCGCCGAAAGTGTTGCGGCCGAAGTAGGCGGCCTGAGGGCCTTTGACCACTTCAACGCGCTCGACGTCGTCGAAGGGAATTGATTCGGTGTTACCCAACACGTAGATGCCGTCGACAAACAGTGTGGCCAATTGGAACGTCGGGCTTTGGGTATTCACGTCCATGCCGCGAAAACGGATGGAGGAGTTGACGCGTCCGGGAATGGCAAGGCCAAGGCTGTGATATTGCAAGCCCGCGACATTGAGCGAGAGTTCATGCAAATCCTTGAACCCCGCGCGCTCAAGCTGCGCGGCTGAAAATGCGCTGATGGCGATGGGAATCTCTTGCAGAGACTCCTCGCGTTTACGCGCTGTGACGACGATTTCTTCCAGCGCGACTTGCGCCGACACCGGCATGACCAGCGCGGCTGACAGCGCCAGCGCCGAAATGCCCAATGCAATACGTGATTTTTGGCTCATGACTTGCCCCCAATTTTCGAACCGCAAAGCCGCTAACCCTTTCAGCAACCTCAGGTTTCTTAACGCCTAACAGGTACATTGAAGCTATAACCGTCTCAACAGCGATTATCCCGATTTGATCAGAATTGGCTCAACATGTGGCACCAATAGCACGATGACTAACCATGATTGGGTAAATTATACCATTTTATAATAAGAATTTAGAATATTTTAGCTAAAGCAAAGGGCCCCGGATTGCTCCGGGGCCCTTCCGATGAGTTCAGAGCAATCGCTTCTAAAAATCGAGTGACGTGCGAAGGCCGAATTGACGCTTGTTTTGCGGCGAGACCGCAATGCCCTGGGCGCGGGTGAGAAGGGCCAAGTTGACGGACTCGTCGAAGGAGGTCCACCGGTTACAGGCCGTCCAGTTTTTGTCGTTAAAGACGTTCTTGACGAACATTTCGAGCCGGAAGCTTTCTTTCTCAATTCCGGCACGGGCATTGGTGAGCCAATACCCAGAGCAGAATGCGAGATTGCTTTCATCAGAGAAGGTCTTGCCGAAATAAATCAGGTCGCCGTTCAAGAACCAATCCCAATCTTTGGTCAGATCGGCCGTGTAACCGGAGTTGATCGTGCCCGACCACTTCGGGAAGCGCGGGTTTTGGTTGCCCTTCATTTGCGAAAACCCGGTATTGAAGGCAAAGAAGTTGAACAAGTAGTTGATGTACTTCGAACGGGCGTAGGTCAGGTTGCCGTGCATATCCCAATGTTCGGTCAGGGCCGCATTGCCTTCAAACTCTAGGCCCCACAACTTTGACGTACCTGCAACGTTGGCGTTGCGTGAATTGAAGAACGCTGAACCATCGAGATTGCGAGCTGGCTGTCCGGCGGCGCTGAGACCAAGCGGTGTGCCTGTGGTGCAGCCGCCATTAAACCCATGGCTTGCGCTACCGCAATCTTCCTGCACCAACGCCAAACCGCGGCCCTTTTGGCCTTTCCACTTTCCGTAATAGGTGGCGAGGCTAAAGTTAGCGCGATTGTCCATCAGGCTTTGCTTCCAACCCAATTCATACATATCGAGAATTTCAGGCGGGAGCGTTGAGGCCGCGTTTGGGATTTGCGCAGTGTACTGTCTCAGCTCATTTGCTGTCGCGGCAGCAATTTGAGCATTAGGGGCGCCCTGGATGACGCCCTTGGCATAGCTGGCATAGACATTGGTTTCATCGGTCGGCTGCCAGCGCAAGATGGCGCGTGGCAGGAAGTTTTTGTCGGTCTTGGACAATGGAAGGGGTGTCAAAGTGGCCGTGGATGACTTGTTATTCTGATAACGGCCTTCGAGGTTTGCCGTAAAGGTTTCGGTAATGTCGTAAGACAAGGAACCGAAGACACCCCATGCATTGATGCGGTCGGTGTTTTGGAACAGATTGTTGACGCTTGTGAATGCAATAGGTGGGCAGCGTTGGCCTGCGGCGGGCGGAAGCGAAATGGTCGTGCACAACGATACTGAGTCGCCGCCAGCGCCTGCTGAGAGATAGACCTGTTTGTAATAATTGCCGCCGGCCAGCCACGTCAGCTTTTGATCTTGCGGAGAGCTGATGCGCAATTCGATGCTTTTGTCGGTCGCATCTTGCGGGTCGCGCGAATACCAATTTTCAATCGGTGACAATCCGAAGTCACGTATCCAGCTGGCCTGCAGCCGGTTATAGCCGCCCTGTAGTGACGAATCGTAGCCGTCGGCAAATCCGTAATCGAGGTTGAAAGAAGCGCGGAAGACTTTGCGTTCCAGACCCATGTGATCAACGGTGGGAACGTTAACCTCGGGCCGATTAGCGCCCTTCACAAACTGATTGATGAGAATGTTGGGATTGTTGATGAGCGCGGCCTGAGCTGGAAACAGGCTGGTGTTGCTGTCAATAATTTTGGTGGTGCCAAGAGTTGAGCGCGCCACACCCTGCTTGGGGATCTGACCGCAAATATATTGTGTTGGGCGAGCATTGAGAAAGGCTGGGTCTTGCGTCTGCACGGTTTTGCCCGTGCATGTATCGTTCCGCACGCCGGAAATTTCGCCGCCGGCCGGAGCACCGTCGCTGTCGCGATCGAAGTATGCGCGTGCTTTGAATGTCAGGTCGTCGGTTGGCGTGGCGTAAATCGTGGCGTTGATGGCCTTGCTCGATTCTGCTCCCAGCCCGCCGCCGTCAGTAGCCGTAAACATCGCGCCCTTAGAATAAAGGCGGGTGCCAATGCGATAGGCTAATTTATCTTGAACTAACGGCCCTTCATGATCAGCCGACACGTCGTACTCATCATAGGTCGCGCCCGAAGCGCTGATCTTGCCTTTGTAGTCGGTCGTCGATGGGGTCTTGGTGATGTAGTTGATGGCGCCGCCAAAGGTATTGCGGCCAAAGTAGGCCGACTGCGGGCCCTTGATCACTTCGATGCGTTCTAAGTCGCTGACGGGGATCGATTGCGTACCGCCCAAAACGTAAATGCCGTCAATGAACAACGAACCCAATTGCAGCGAGGGGGATTCGGAATTGACATACATGCCGCGGAAACGAATGGCGGAATTGTAACGGCCGGGAATTTGTGCGGCTTGGTTCGAGTACTGAACGCCGGGGGAGGCGAAGGCGATATCTTCAAGGCCCTTGAAGCCTTTTTTCTCGATGTCGTTGGCCGAGAAGGCCGTGATCGACAGCGGAATTTCTTTCAGCGACTCTTCGCGTTTACGCGCCGTGACGATGATTTCTTCAAGAACCGGCTGAGCCAGGGCTGGCAGAATAAACGCCACCGACAAGGCGACAGCGGCCGTGCTAATCGCCCAACGAGATTTACGGATCATGGTGTCCCCCAACAGTACGAAAAATCGAAAATTTCAAGCGGGCGCAAGAGGTTGCGCAACCCTGTGGCAGATAGGCGTAGCCCGAACCCCTGCCCGGCTCAAGATGCTTTATATAGGATAATCTGGAAACAGCTACCCTGTGGCAAAAACGCCACAACCCGCGCCCGGAGCTTCATGGACCATTTCTGGCAAAATCTTAAAACATTATCCACAGTTGCTCTGCTTTCAGCACTCTGTGCCTCAGCTGCGGCCGATGACGTCATTCTGCGTGTAGGCACGACGACGATGCCACCTTCGGGTGGTAACCCCTTCCGCAATACCGGAGCACCCCACATCTTCACCTGGTCGTCGCTGTTCGATGGCCTGACCCGCATCGACGACAGCGGAAAGGTTAACCCCTGGCTGGCCGTGGGCTGGGAGAATATCGATCCCCTAACATGGCGGCTGACGCTGCGGCCCCACGTGACGTTTTCCAATGGCGTGCCGTTTACCGCCGATGCCGTGGTGAATGTGGTTGCTTTTTTTCACTCGGACCAGGCCGCGCGCGAAGTCGTGGCGCGTGAACTAAATTTTCTGAAAACCGCGCGCAAGATCGACGATTTGACTGTTGAGTTGATCACCACCATCCCGGTGCCTCACCTGCCGCGATCTCTACCCCTGCTGTACATGGTCGAGCCGGAACAGTGGACCAAACTTGGCCCCGATGGCTTCGCACAAAACCCAATTGCAACGGGCCCCTTCAAACTCGACCGGTCCGATGTGGCGGGCTGGAAAATGTCGGCGTTCAAAAAGTCGTGGCGCGCGCCGAAAGCCGACCGCCTCAATTGGATTGCGGCCCCCGAAGCCTCATCGCGGGTGCAAGCCGTGCTGGCCGACCAGATGGATATCGCCATCGGCCTAGGCCCCGACGAAGTCGCAGCCATCGAAGCAGGCGGTGGTAAGGGTCTGACCTGGCGCAACGCCTCAGTCTGGGCGATTCAATTTCATCACGATAAAGAAACTCCGCTGAAAGATGTGCGCGTGCGCCAAGCGTTGAATTACGCCATCGACCGCGAGGCGTTGGTCAATGGGTTGTTGGGCGGCGCAACAGTGCCAGCCACACAACCAGGCCCCAGCAATGCTTACGGCCATGATCCAAGTATTCCACCGATTCCTTACGACCCGGTCGCTGCCAAAAAACTATTGGCTGAAGCCGGATACCCCAATGGATTTACGTTCACGGTGCAGGGCGTGATAGGTGCCGGGCCTGCCGACGGGGCGGTGTATCAAAAGGTTGCGCAAGATTTGGCGGCCATCGGCGTGACAATGCAGATTAGGCCCTTCCCGGTGAACGAACTCATCCGCGCGGTGGTGGAAGGCGGCTGGAACGGCGACGGCTTTGGCCTGACTTACGCCACAGAACCCACGATTGATGTGCTGCGGCCCATGCAAAATCATTCCTGCTTGTGGAGCAAGCCTTGGTACTGCGACCAGCGCATCATGCCTGCCATCACCGGCGCATTGACCGAATTTGACCAAGCAAAGGGCCTTGAGTTGCGCCACCAAGTCATGCGCTTTTACCGCGACCAATATGTCTCGCTTTATTTATATGAGTTGCCGCGCTTCGCGGGCATGCGTGCTAACATCGCCAACTTCAAGGAAACGCATGGCTTCATCAATTTCGATGAGATCACAAAAAATTAGCCCGGCGCGCAGATGAAATATTTTTTCATTTTATTCATGGAGCTTGCGTCTCTGGCGGCCCAGGCACAAACCGCGCGCATCGCCGTCGATACCCTGCCGTTGTCTCAAGGCAACCCGTTTCGCACGTCGTTGGCGCCCACCATTTACGCCACCGCAGCCGTGTTCGATGCGCTCGCCCGTTTCGATGACAACGCAATCCTGCAGCCTGCTTTGGCCATCAAGTGGGACAACATCGACCCGTTAACTTGGCGGTTTTATCTACGGCCAAGTGTAGTTTTCTCTAATGGCGCGCCGTTCACGTCGGATGCGGTGGTCAATGCGGTGGCTTATTTGACGTCCGATTCCGCTGCCAAGGACTTGCTGAAACGAGAGTTATCAATTCTGAAGTCTGCTCGGGCCATCGATGATCTAACAGTCGACATCGTCACCACCGAGCCTGTGCCTTTTTTCCCGCGCTATATGACGGCGTTGCCGATGGTCGAGCCCAATCATTGGCGCAAATTGGGCCGGGATGAATTCGCCAGGCAGCCCGTCGGCACTGGCCCATTCAAGGTCGACAAGATCGAGACGAACCGTTGGGCGTTGTCAAAGTTTGCGGCATCGTGGCATCCGGCCAAAATAGAGCGTCTTGAAATTCTGATGTTGCCCGACGGCGCGAGCCGCGTGCAGGCCTTGGAAGGTGGGCGGGTTGATATTTCATTGGTCATTGGGCCCGACAATATCGGCGCAATTGAGGCCATGGGCGGGCGAGTTAAAAATTACATGGTCTCGTCGGCATACGGGATCACCTTCATCACCACGCGCGGCGGGCCATTCACTGATGTACGCGTGCGCCGCGCCATCAACATGGGCGTGAACCGCGAGCGGATCGTCAATCAGCTAATGGCTGGGCGCACGGTGCCCGCCAACCAACCCGCCTCACGTTCAGCCTTCGGCTATAACCCCGACATCCCCCAATACCCTTATGATCCTACGGCGGCGAAAAAACTATTGGCCGAAGCGGGCTTTGCAAATGGGTTATCGTTTGTCTTGGACGCGCCCAACGGCGCTTCGGCAGGCGACACCTCGGTGTTTCAGCAAGTGCAATCGGACTTGCGTGAGATTGGCGTGATCATGGACATCAAGATGATGCCCAACACGCTTTATCTGAACAAAACCACCAACGTGGATTTCACGGGCGACGCCTTCCCCATCGCCTGGCCCGCCTGGCCAATTTTGGATGTGTGGCGCGCCTTGCAAATTCACTCCTGCTTCAGGCCTGTTAAATGGTTTTGCGAAGAATCGCTCACCCCCAAAATGCGCGAAGCTTTGTCGGAATGGGACGAAGCAAAGGCCTTGAAGTTGCGCCAAGAGATCGGCCAGGCCTATCACGATTTGGCGCCAGCGATTTTCCTCTATGAGCTGCCGTTGTTCGTGGGCCTGAGTGATAAAGTGAAAAACTTCAGCATGTTCAGCAATCTCATCGCTTATGATCAACTCGAGGTATCGCCGTGAAGATTTGGCGAGGCGCCGTCATCGCAGCAATGGCACTGATCGCAGATGCGCAGGCCGAACCCCTGCGTATAGCCGTGGACATTCTACCGCCGTCCCTGGCCAACCCTTATCGCACATCATTGCCGCCAACCGTGTGGACGAACGCAGCAATGTTTGATGCGCTGACCCGCTTTGACGAAGCCGGCAAAGTCCAGCCGTCACTGGCTGTGTCGTGGGAGAAAATTGATGCGCTGACCTGGCGCTTTAAATTACGCGATGGTGTGCGGTTTCATAACGGTGAACCATTGACCTCCGACGCCATTGTCACGGGGATACAATACATCACATCGGACGATGCGATTCGCGAAGGCTTGAAACGCGAGATTGGCATTTTGAAAGGCGCGCGAGCGATTGACACGCTGACGGTCGAGATCACCACCACTGAACCTACGCCACTGCTGCCGCGCTACATGACGGGCATGATGTTCGGCGAACCAAAGGCATGGCGGGCCTTGGGCCGCGACGAATTTGCGCGCAAGCCTGTCGGCACCGGGCCGTTTCAAATGAACGAGATCACCAACAATGTGTGGAAGCTGAGTGCAGCAAAAAATGCGTGGCGGCCAACAAAGCTAGAGGGCTTGGAAGTGATTGCTCTGCCCGAAGCGTCGACGCGCACCTCGGGCATCCTGGCGGGGCGGCTTCATATTGCCATGAGCCTAAGCCCCGATAACCTGCAAGTGCTGGAAGAGGCGGGAAACAAAGGCATTGGCGGCGTCGATCCCGCCATCTTCGGCATCTCGTTCATTCTCTTCAAGAAGGGCCCCCTGCAAGACGTCCGCGTGCGCCGCGCCTTGAACATGGCCGTGAATCGCCAACGCATTGTTGACGCCCTGTTAGGCGGCGCCACTGTATTGACCGGCCAGCCCGCTGCGCGCGGTGTGAATGGTTACGACGCCGCAATCAGGCCCTACCCTTACGATCCCGCAGCAGCCAAAAAGCTGTTGAGCGAGGCGGGCTATGCGAAGGGCTTTACATTTGTGATGGATGCCGCCACCGGCATTGATGCCAATGACTCTGCGATCTATCAGCAAGTGCAATCCGACTTGCGCGAGATTGGCGTGACCATGGAGATTCGCACCATTCCCGCAGTGCAGTACTACAACGCACTGCGAGCTACTGAATTCTCTGGTGAGGCTTTTCCCGTCGACTGGCAAAGCTGGCCTACATTGGATGTCACGCGCTCGGTGTTGGCGCACTCTTGCCAGCGCATGCTGCCGTGGTATTGCGACACCGGCGTGACGTCACTCATGGTCGCTGCGCGCACCGAATTCGACGAGGCCAAGGCGGTGGACCTGCGCCACCAACTCGCGCGGCACTATCATGATCAAGCGCCGGCGTTATTCATGTACGAGTCGCCCACGTTTGTGGGCGTGTCATCGCGGGTCAAGAACTACAAGCTTATCAACGGAACGCATTACGCGTTTAATGAGATGGAACTGGCCAAGTAACACGACGGTCGCAGCAATTTCTGGGGACCCATGGCGTTTACCATCATTGGCGGCTTGGCCGGGGCAACCGTGCTGACTCTGGTCGTGCTACCCGCCCTTTATGCCGCGTGGATAAAGCCCAAAGCCGCCTAAACACAGCGATGTGATCGGGTTTTCACAGGTTTGTGGGCGTTAAGCCGGTTGCCTCTTCATGCGGGCTGAGAAATGATGGGGCGTGGACAGTCGGGGCTGACGCTGGACGAGGTACGGCTATGGATCTTTCAGATAAAGCATTCGAGCGAAAGAGTTTCGAGCCCAATGCCATGATTTTCCAATCGGGAGATCGGGCGTTATCGGCCTTTGTTGTCTTGAAAGGCGACGTTGATATTATCGGTGTCAACGAAAAGGGCGAGATGATCACTTATACGGTCGTCAAACGCGGCGAGATGTTTGGCGAGCTGGCATTGATGCAAGACGGCGCCAAACGTACGGCCTCGGCGATCACCAAATCGGGCTGCGAAGTCATGACCGTGAGCCGGGAAAAAGTGACAGAGAAGATGGATCGGGCCGATCCCTTCCTTAAATATTGGATCAAATATCTCAGTGACCGCGTTATCGATTTATCCAAGCGCGTTCAAAAATAAATCGACCTTACGCCCATGACCGCCCAAAGCGCCGGACGATCTCGTTGCTGGCCGCGCTGCTGGCCGCCTTCGTGCCGCTGGTCGCACTCACCGTCGGCGTGGTGATTTGGGAAGGCTACCGCAAAAGCCGCCAAGCGGCGATGGATGCCGGCAATCAGCTGTTTCAAAGCCACCAAACCGAAGTCGCACTCCAACAACAAGCATTGTTCGGGCCATTACGTTTTGCCGTGTCGACCTTTGCGGCCGACCCCGGCTTTGGCGGCGGCGAGAGCGAGCGATACTTGCGCGCGTTCATGAGCGTACTGCAGCGCTACCCGCATGTGTCGGGCATTCACGCTGGCTATGACAACGGTGAGTTATTCGAGGTCATTGCCACGCGCGGCACAAACCCCAAGCCGGGCATGCCTGAAAAAACTGCGTTTGTGGTTCATATCATCACGGCCAATGCCACAAGCCCGACCGACACCTGGCGGTTTCTTGATGCGGTTGGGGTCGAGCTATCACGTCAAACTCAAGCCGGGATGAGTTATGATCCGCGCAATCGCGCTTGGTATCGCTCGGCTCTGGCCGCACCCAACGATATCGTCGAGACGATGCCTTATGTCATCGACGTGATCGACGAGCCGGGCGTTTCCGTCGCCCATGCCTTCGCCGGCGCCCGATCGGGCGTAATCGCTGCCGACGTGCCGCTGGCCCAGTTATCGGCGATTGTCGGCGGTTTGGCGGCCGATGAAAACGAGCAACTGTTTCTATTCTTGGGCAATGGCAAGTTGTTGGCCCACGCCGATCTGGCAATGCTTATCGGGTCGGGCCCCTACGATGCCAGCCAACCATTCCAATTACCCGACGCGGATGCACTGACAAATCCTGTCGCGCAAGCCATGTTGCATCGGTTTCATACCGAGGGGGTTTTAGCGCGAGTGCGCTTGAAGTCAACGGAGTCGCCTACTTAGCCACGGTCATCCGCCTCGGCATCGAGGGCGAGGTAAAAAGTGAGCAGCCCGTGTATTTGGCTTTGGCATTGCCGGAATCAAATTTCACCGAAACATTCAATGCCATTGGGCGCAACGCAGCGGTAATTTCATTGGTTTTTCTATTGCTGTCGATTCCCGTCATCGTGTTTTTGGCCCGCCGCTTTTCTAAGCCAATGGCAGCGCTGTCACTGGAAACCGAGCGCATCGCACAGCTCGATCTGAATCAACCCATTTCTGTTTCCAGCCGCATCAGCGAAATCGCGCGCCTGGGCGAGGCACTCGACCGCATGAAGTCAGCCCTGGGCCAGATCGCTAAGTTCGTGCCCAGGGCCCTGGTGCAAGATTTGGTGCGCTCAGGCACCCGCATGGAAGTGGGTGGTGAACGCCGCGCCCTGAGCGTGGTGTTCACGGATGTCAAAGACTTCACCACCATGGCCGAAACGTTGCCCGCTGAAGCTTTGATGGCACAAATGTCGGAGTATTTCGAGGCCGTGGTGCAACAGGTGCTTGAGCACGGCGGTACGGTCGATAAGTACGTGGGCGACGCGGTGTTTGCGTTTTGGAACGCGCCTCTGAAACAACCCGATCACGAAACACTCGCCTGCCGCGCGGCGCTGGCGGCGCGGGCGGCATCGAACGCGCTCAACGAACGTTGGAAAGCCCAGGGCAAACCAGAGTGGTACACGCGCCTAGCTGTTCACATGGGTGATGCGGTGGTGGGCAATGTGGGCTCGGCCGACCGGCTGGATTACACCGCCATCGGCGACACCATTAATATGGGTTCGCGCCTAGAAGGTTTGAACAAAGTCTACGGCACACAAATTTTGGCCAGCGGCGCCATCGTGGCAAAAACTAGCTCGCATTTTTTATTCCGGCCAATCGATATGGTGGTGCCCAAGGGTGCGATTCATCCGGTAGAAATTGCGGAACTGATTGGGCCGCTTGAGCAGCAAGCCGATCCTGTTGTGAATGCCCTGTGCGAGTCGTGGGCTAAGGTGTGGGCGGCATATACGTCGCGGGACTGGAAAAAGGCTTATGCGGCTGTGATCAATCACACCGACAAATTTCCGAATGATGGCCCTGGCGAATTGTTCGCACGCAGGCTGTCGGAGTATTTGTCGTCACCACCACCACCAGATTGGGACGGCGCGACACGCTTCGAGAGCAAATAAATTCTACGATTGGCCGCGTTAGCACGCTAGAAATTGCTAGCTGACCACCCTACGCTTGGGCCTTCAGTGCATAGGAGGACGCCATGCCGGGATTCAAAGCTGTAGCGTTAATTGCCGCGAGCGCCGTTGGTCTTGCAACGTCAGCGGCCGCGCAGCAAACCGCCCCTGAAGCCAAAACCTTATACCGCCCGCCCAATGCGGTGACGGTTCTGCCCGCCGAGAAATCCGAGAATTTGCGGTTCCTGGACTTGGACCTCAACTACGTCATGCAGTTGTGGGCAGGCGATTTTGACAACCACGAACAACTGCAGTTCGACGCTGACGCGGGCAAGAAGACTCTCGAATCAGGCGCGCATCTGCGGGTTCACTCGGCCATACGCAAGGTCGATCTGCCGGCATTCGGAAAGAACGTTCTTTATCTTGAGGAATATAAGAACAACGACCCCACCTCGATTTTCCGCCAGCGCATCTATGTGCTGGAAAAAGACGAGACCGAAAAAGCCATCAAGGTGACGATGCATTTTCTCAAAGACCGCAAGAAGTGGCTAGGCGCGCACAATGACGCCAAAATTCTCAACGGCATCAAGATTAAAGACACGCAAGTACTGGCAGGCTGCGAAGTGTATCTGCGCCGCGATGTAGACGCCTTCCAAGGCGGCATGAAGACAAAAACCTGCATCTTCGGCGAGGAAGGCAAGAAAGGTTACTCGGACTATCAGGTGCGTTTAGAACCAACGAAATATTGGTTCCGCGACAGAATCATGGACTTCGCAACCGACAAACCGCGCGAGCAAGTGGCCGACTTCACCTGGCATCAGTTAGAGCGCGCGCGCATGTTCGCGTGCATGGTTGATTTTCCCAAAACGCCAGGCAAGCCGATGATGACCACAGATAAATACATCGTCATGCACGATCAGGGCGGCACATATTTCTTCAATCACCCCGATGGCCGGCCCATGGTGCTGACTCTGCGCAACAACTGGTCGTACGGCATGTACCGCGAAACATTAGTCACCGTGGTGCAAGAGGGCGATGAGAGCGGCCCGACCCTGGCCTATGGTTGGAGTGCGCCAGGTGCCGATCGCATCGGCATCAACCCCACTTGGATGCGGGTGCAGTGCGACCTCGATACGCCCGATAACCGCAAGTTCCAGCAAGACCTGCGCTCGGATTCTTAAACCAGCCCGCGCGCCGCAAGCTTATCGAGATAGTCAACAAAATGGCGTTGAGTCTGTGGGCGGTCGGGGAGTTCGAGCCAGTTCTGTTCGGCGAAAGCGAGAATGGCTGGCTCGTCGTTCTCGACTTCCCACAAAATGCCAAGCAGTGAGGCGAGGTTTTCTTCCTCCTCCTTCGTCGCCGCGTCGACACAAGCAGCAGCGTTGGCCTCGGCTATGCGCCCCGTCTCGGGCCCAGCACCCAATCCGAAATCATACAGCGCGCGGCGGGTCGGCGGTGCAATTTGCCAATGGGCAATTTCGTGAAACACCCCGCTGGTTTCCGAACGTGTGCGAATCAAGCGGCCATCCCAACTGAACGCAGAAGCCGGATCTTCGTCGAGTGTTGCAATGCCTAGGCGATGCGCCAGCGCAACCGCCTTGCCTCGCCCAGCGTGCCGGTCGGCTGTGAAGTTCGGTGCGTATTGGCGCGTAGCGGCGATACGCTGGAAGACTGCCTGTGCATGTGAAATACCATCGAGGCCATGCTCGAAAGCGTTGAGTATGTGAGACAGCGTTGCGGGGTCGATGGGTGAGAGAATCATGATGCGGGTTCTTACACACCCTGCTTCAGAACGTCTAGAATGAGCGCATAGCAACGAGGGTCAGCATGTCCATCATCAAAGCCCGCATGCCATTGCTCGCGCGCCACGAAGGCACCTGGGCTGGCACGTATAGGTTCATCACGCCGCAAATGAAGCTGCTTGATCAATACGACTTCAAGATCAATGTTTCTTTTCCTGACGACGGTAAGGATGGCCTGACCTATCGCCAAGAAAGTTTTTACACCTGGCCCGATGGCCGTGCGCGCAGTTTGGTGTTCGATGCGACATATGCGAACGGACGCGCCGTGTTCGACGGGCGCATTTCGGGTTCGGTGCGTGAGCTCGATGACCGGACGCTCTATGTTCACTTCTGGTTTGAGGATCAGCCCGGTGTCGATGTGTGCGAGATGATCCAGTTGGCAGCCAACACCATTGACCGGGGCCGCACCTGGCATTGGTTTAAGGACGGCAAGCTGTTCCAGATCACCCTGGTCGATGAGCATCGGATCGCTTGAAGGAGAATCTATCTGAAGTTGTGCTGGGATGTTTGGACCCTGTTTTTAACAGGAAAATTACAGGGATAAATTTGCGCAAATGTAATGAAATCAACAGGTTAATATGCACTCTGGGGTTGTATTATAACCCATTGATTCTAAATCATTTTCTAGCGCCGACCCTGATTTGCTCGGGGTGGGTGGCTTCGATCATCGGGCCGTTGCGTGACACCAGCCAGCCGTGCACTTCGATGGTGTGATCTGTGAGTTGGCTGAGATCGAGCTTTGCGTCATCGAAGCGCGGCCAATCGCGTTTGTCGACTGAGATCGTAAAATCGCTACGGAAGTCATCACCGAAATTGAGATAGATGCGTTCTTTGGTTTTGGCTACGGCGTGCACTGTACCCGTAACAATCTGAAAGGTGTTGAGGACTGACATCAGCGCCGCCGCGTCGGCCGCTTCACGCACAGCATAAAATTCATCGGCCCAGATTCCGCGCTTTGTGTCGCGCGCTTCGGTTTCAAGCGCCGACAACTCGGTCGCAAGTTGCCGGTTATCGGGAAAGGTGTATACGCGGGCCCAGCCTTGGCGCAGCATCTCGCCTTGAATCCACACGCCATCCTCACGCACGAGATGCGCGAGCGTGCGGCCGTTGCGGTCGCGTGCGGTCGTGCCCAAACGCAGGGTAACCTGGCGATCCTGCGTGAGCGCAAGAAGGGCTTGGCGCGCCTCATCGGCCAACGGCCATGCCTTGAAGCCTTTGCGGCCCAACGGCAGTTTAGGCGCCTGAATGCCAACCAAGCGAATATCGGCGCTGCCATCTTTCAGCCGTACAGTATCGCCATCGATGACAGTAGCCACGATGCCCACTTCGCCTCGAGGCAACCCATCGGGCGAAGCGGCGTGGGCAGCTAACCCAACAACCAGTAGCGCAGCAGTGAAAAATGCCTTGAGAGTCGTCATGACGGACAAGAATTTAGACCTTGGCTTGCAAAATAAAACGGCCCCGGATTACTCCGGGGCCGTCCGCACCACTAAACTCTTGAACCGCTTAAGCAGCGTTGAGTAGTTTTTCTAACTTGGCTGTGGCCGCTTCGGGTTTGATGCGTTCCACGGCCGCCATTTCATGGGCCAAGCGCTCGAGCGCTTGCTCATAAATTTGGCGTTCGCTGTAGGACTGCTCGGGCTGGGTCGCGCCGCGGTGCAAATCGCGCACCACTTCGGCGATGGATACCGGGTCGCCTGAGTTGATCTTGGCTTCGTATTCCTGGGCGCGGCGGCTCCACATGGCGCGTTTGACGCGCGCACGGCCCTTGAGGGTAAGCAACGCGCTCTCCATCACCTTGCGGGTCGAGAGTTTGCGCAAGCCCGCACCCTCGGCCTTCATGATCGGCACGCGCAGCGTCATGCGGTCGCGCTCGAAACTGATGACGAACAACTCGATCTTCTGGCCAGCGATCAGCTGGTTTTCGAGCGTGGTTACTTTGCCGACGCCGTGCGCCGGATAAACCACGAAGTCGCCAGCCGAAAAGGGTGCTGCAAACTTGGTTTTTTGGACAAGCTTCACCACCGGCTTTTTCACCGATAGGTCGGGCTTCTTGCTGAGCATGTTCTTATTGGGCATGTTCGGTCTCGCTCTCCACGACATTGTTGTTGTTGCCGCCCGCCGCTCGTCCCCCAACTCAGCCCACGTGCCTGTGGACTGGTTTTTTGCACTGCAGCGATACGGTGACCGGGCGGCCCCTTAGACCACCACGCGAAAACCACCCGGCCCTCATTCCCAGCCATTAAAATTATTATATATCAATGACTCACGAGACTTTCCGCGAGTCCCAGGGCAGGGAAAAAATAATCCGCCGGTTCCCCCGACGGATTAGAAAGAAGGTATCATAATTCTGTGGAAAAATACAGCCGAAAACCCTTTTAGGGGGCCGTAGCGGAAGTGGCTAACTTCAGGAACCACTTCCAGGATTTGCGCTAAGCAATTGTTTTTTATTGGGTTTATCTTTCCAGTCATCGGCATCGGCCGGGGACTCGCCTTTGGCGGTAATGTTCGGCCACTTGTCAGCGTACTCTTTATTGAGCTCGGTCCAGCTGGCTGCGGCCTCGTCGGAGTCAGGAACAATGGCCTCGGCCGGGCATTCAGGCTCGCAGACCCCGCAATCGATACATTCGTCGGGGTGGATGACCAGCATGTTCTCGCCCTCGTAGAAGCAATCCACCGGGCATACTTCGACGCAGTCCATGAACTTGCACTTGATGCAGTTCTCGGTCACCACGTAGGTCATGTGCAACTCTCCCCTGCGCGCGTGGCACCGTGTCGGGCCAGGCGATAAATTTCTATCCCCTAGTCGGGTACTCGATTTGCATTATCTGCGTCAAGTCGCGTGGATATCTTGGCCGCAGATCGAGGCTGGCTGATGCCGCCGCAACCCCATCCTTCGGCACTTCGCAATGCCCCCCACTTGGTCGAAGCACTGCGCGGGGTACTGCCCAGCCATGGTTTGGTGCTCGAAATCGCCAGTGGCGGCGGCTATCACGCCGTAGCGTTCGCGGACGCCTTCCCAAACCTAGTTTGGCAACCCAGCGAGCCGAACGCCGAGGCACGCGAGGGTATCGCCGCCTACCGTGCGGAGACAAAACTGCAAAATTTGTGCGCGCCGCTTGCTTTGGATGTGATGGACATGCCCTGGCCCATCACCAAGGCCGACGCGGTGATCTGTCTAAACATGATTCATATCTCGCCGTGGGCTGCAACTTTAGCGCTGTTTTCGAGTGCCGCAAATATTTTAGGCGCACGCGCGCTGCTCTTCACGTATGGCCCTTACATTTTGCACGGCGACTTTTTGGCCGAGAGCAACATCACGTTTGATCAGTCCCTGAAGTCGCGCAACCCAGCCTGGGGCCTGCGCGAGGTCGATGACGTCGCTCAGGTCGCGGTCGAGGCGGGATTTAAGTTGGATAAGATCATCCCCATGCCCGCGAGTAATTTATCGCTGGTGTGGCTGAAAGATCTTTAGCCGCGCTGGTTGGCAACCACCATCGTCGTCCTGGGGCCCCTGGGTTCGCGCGTGGCGCGACCCGAGGACAGGCCCTCCCCAGGACCCAGGGTTGCGACCCAGAGCCCTGCACATCGAATGAGCATGATACCCTGGATCGCCCGGTCAAGCCGGGCGATGACAAATATTATATTTCCCAGAAATATGGGGCATTCCTACCTCTCGAAAAATTTATCGATCTCTCTGCGCTGTTTTTTGGTTGGGCGGCCCGAGCCCTTAGGGCGCACCAACAGTGGGCGGTGTAGCAACACGCCACGTTCGTCGCGGTCGAGGCGTTGTGGCGGTGTGGGTTCATCGAAGAGATCTTTTGCCTCGCTGGCCGAGCCGCGCCGTGTGCCCAAGGCCTTCACGGCGACGGTGCGTTTTACCGGGCCCAAGGTTGCAACCAGCGCATCGCCCAGGCGCACCGATGCACTGGGTTTGCGAATGGTGGCGCCATTGAGCGTAATCTGGCCACGCCCGATCAGTTTTTGCGCGAGAGCGCGGGTTTTGCAAAAGCGTGCTAACCATAGCCATTTGTCGAGGCGCACTGTAGTGACGGGCTGAGCCTCAGCGCTCATGGGGCGGGTGTAGGTTCCAACGTGGGGGCTTGATCTGGCGCGGCCGCCGCAGATTCAGATGTTGCAGGCGAGGCAACATTGACAACGGGGACCTGTGCAGCTTGAGGTTTAGTCAGCATGGTCTTGAGTTGGGCGAATGGCGAATCAAGGTTGATGGGTTTTTCGGAAACGGGTGGCGGGCTGGGTCGCGTGGTTTTACCTTTCCCGCCGCCCTTGCCTTTTTGGCCCTTATGATGTTGTCCGCGCTGCTTGCCATGATGTTTGGCGCGAATGACGGCGAAGGTGAGGTTTTCGTTTTCGATCACCGCGCCAAAGCCCAACGCGCGCAGTACGGCCACGGCCGTTTCGGCCTTGATGCCCAGCAAAGATAATGTTGCGGGCGGAAATGTTTTTTGGCCTTCGCGGGCGTGTTTACGGGCCTCGGCGGCAAATCGCTCGAACATATCGATACGGTAGCCAACCCCCGCAGTCGCGCGAAAACCACAGGCGGCTGTGAAGGCTTCGGGCACATCGGCGGCCAGTGGGATCGAGACGCGTCCGGGTGTGGGCAGCGGCGGTGGCGGTACATCGGGGTGGGCAGCAATCCACAACTGGCCCCTCAACTGAATCGGCGCGGCCTTGAGCAACATCGGCAGGTACACCTGATCCAATCCAAACCGAATACCAAGCTTGGCCAGGACCTTGCGTTGCTCGTCATCGAGCGCCTTGAGCTGCTCTTCGACCAGCTCACGCCGCACACTGCCCAGGCCCTCGGATAACTGAAACACGATGCCGCGCACATAACCGGGCACGTCTGCATCGCGCGCGGCCATCAGGGGCTGCAGAATGGTATTGATGTGATGGCCAAGCCAGGCCCGAAGCCGCTCCTCGACCCGAAGCCGCTGTGGTGCATCGATGCGCTCATCGATGAGAACTTGAATGACAGGCTTCAGGCGTTCGGGCCCTGACCCGAGCGTGGCAATTGCCGCCGTGATGCCGTCCGTGGATTTCCAAACAAGTCGCGCGCGCTCATCAAGCATGAAAGCGCTGTCGGGCGCTACCGCAATGGCCTCGACGCGCGCAGCGATGACCGGGCGCAAAGCCGCATTGGCCGCATTGATGACGGCGCGGTCGGCAAGCTTAAGGCCGGTGCGCTCGGCGCTAAACCTTAAGCCTTCAAGGCGGCCTAAACGGTGACCATCGACACTGACGGAGCCATCATCGGAAAGTTCGGCAGACAGGATATCGTCTCCTCGTAATTTTTTGACCAAGAACGCCGTGCGGTTGTCGACGAACTGATGGGTGAGCTTGTGGTGCAGCGCATCGGACAGGCGGTCTTCGACTTGGCGGGTGCGTTCTTGCCACTCTAACGCGCGTTCTGTCCAGCCGGTGCGATGGGCGAGGTACGTCCAGGTGCGGATGGCCGCGATGCGGTCCATCATGGTGTGAATGTCGCCATCGACACGGTCGATGCGTTCCACCTGGGCGGCCACCCAATCGGCGGGCAATCGCTCGGGCCCTTGCGTGAGATGCAAATACACCTGGCTCATGAGGCGGGCGTGTTGCTCGGGCTTGAGCTTGCGGAAGTCGGGCACCTGGGCCACGTCCCACAACAGCCGGATGCGGGCAGGCGCATTGGCCCGGGTGCGCACATCGGGTTCGCGCAACAGCGCTTCGAGCACCAATTGGTCTTCGGCCGGTGGCGGGCGAACCAGAACGCGATCGGGCGGCGGGACCTTCAGGCCAGCGAGCAGGGTATCAATCCGTGTGAAGCGCAAATCGGTGTTACGCCAGAAAATGAACGGCAGGTTTTGGAATTCATGCCCCTCGACACGGGTGACGATATCGGGGTCGATGTCGTTTAGCTCGGCCGTCACACCAAAGGTGCCCTCGTTCATGTGACGCCCGGCCCGCCCGGCGATTTGCGCAACTTCATGGGCGGCCAGCGGGCGCGGGCGATGACCGTCGAACTTTGACATGGAGGCGAAGGCGACGTGGTCGACGTCCATGTTGAGGCCCATGCCCACGGCGTCGGTAGCCACCAGGTAATCGACTTCGCCCGCTTGGTACATATCGACCTGAGCGTTGCGTGTGCGGGGGCTGAGCGCACCCATTACCACCGCAGCGCCGCCGCGATGACGGCGCAACAACTCGGCGATGCCGTAAACTTCGGAGACCGAAAACGCCACCACAGCGCACCGGCGCGGTAGCCGGGTGAGTTTTTTTGCGCCCGAGTAGATCAGCTTGGAAAAACGCGGGCGTTGCACGAACTGCGCCGACGGCACCAGTTTGCGGATCAGAGGCTTGATCGTCTCGGCACCCAGGAACATCGTCTCGACCTGCCCGCGCGCATTGAGCAGCCGGTCGGTGAAGACATGGCCCCGGTCGGGGTCGGCGGCCAGTTGAATTTCATCGACCGCCAGAAAAGCCACTTGCCGGTCGACCGGCATGCTTTCGACCGTGCAGACAAAATAACGCGGATTAGCTGGGACGATTTTCTCTTCGCCCGTAATGAGTGCCACGGCCTTTTCGCCCTTGGCGCGCACCACCTTGTCGTAGTTCTCGCGCGCCAGCAGCCGCAACGGAAAGCCGATCATGCCGGTGGCATGACCGAGCATGCGGTCCATGGCGAGGAAGGTCTTGCCCGTATTGGTGGGCCCCAGCACAGCGGTGATTGGTGCCGTGCTGGGATTTGAAGGTTGCGATGAGTCGTTCACAGATGAAAGTAATGAAGCGTTGACTCCCTCTCCCATGGGAGAGGGCTGGGGTGAGGGTGATTTGATTCTAGACGAATTTCAACAAGGCTCAATTTAAACAACACGCCCTCACCCGCAACTGACGTTGCGATCTCTCCTAAAGGAGAGGTTATGCATCGATGAGCGCTGATTCGTTAGCAACCTGGCGGCGGCCATCGTACCACTTCTTGCGCACATATTCCTTGACTTGGCGCTCCATGACGCCGAAGGCATCGCGCACGGCGGCATTCAAATCATCATGGCCGCGCGGGTTTTTCTTGTCGCTTTTGACCACCAGCTCGGTGCCGGGCACATCAAGCCGGATCGTGACATGGAACGGGCGGTGGGCGGCATTGGTGTGAGCGTGGCTGTTGTGATGGGCCTCGGCGACAACGCGGCAACTGGTGATACGGCCGAACAATTTATCGAGTTTGGATACCCGCTCGCGGATATGCGTTTCGACTGTCTCAGAGTGGTCGATGCCGTGGAAAGAAATTTGGACTTGATTTTGCATGCACGTGCTCCCTTTGCTTGCACCGCCGTCGGGATTGCGCGCCCAGGTGGCCACAACAAAGCGCGGTCAACCCCGCTAGAGCCATGTCCGGCGCTAGCGAAATCGACTAGCGTCAGGCCTTATGTGTTCGTCACACTTTTGACCATGCCGAAATGATGGGCCGGTTGGATGGCCTTTGCAATTGATTCACGTCAGGCAAACGCAGAATTATTTCTTGCAAGGCCCTTGAAATCAGAGGGCTAAAAGGGCCGCGACAGGCGTACGCCTAAATTCACATCGCCGTAGCCGCCCAGCTTGCCATCAAGCGCCACGCCAAAGCGCCAATGGCCGTGAGGTTTTACCAAAGGACTTGAGAACCAATCATTAGGTAGTGTGCTCGATTGGTTAGCACTGGCAGAGCGCGCATCATCGACGGCGCTGATCAGGTCTTGCAATGAAAGTATGTGCTTGATGGGTTGAGTCTTTGGCACTTGCTCATCGGCTGCGAACACAAACCCAGAAACCAGACATGCCGCGATGAGCACGGCAGCGCCAAGCTGGCGGCTGCCGCACTCACCAAAGCAAGAAAGCCGTGGGCTAGCCACGCGGACGTCCGCCAACGCCAGGCGGGCGCTGGCCGGGTGTGGCGCCACCGGGACGTTGACCAGGGGTCACGCCAGCCGGAGGACCGCCAACGCCTGGCGGACGCTGGCCAGGAGTTACGTTCGGTGGGCGCTGGCCGGGAGTCACGTTCGGTGGGCGCTGGCCGGGAGTCACGTTCGGTGGGCGCTGGCCGCCATTGGCATGCCGCTGCTCGATTTGTGCGCGTTGTTCGGGGCTGAGGGACTCCAGCCGCTTCCTGACGTTATCCGGCATGGTATTTGATTGCGCCATCGCGGTCGGCGCCGCGATCAGCGACGCCAGCACCAGCATCAAAAGCTTGCCTTTGCTGTTCATGCATATCTCCTTGGATCAAATCGGCGGCACAATGCCGGCCCGATAACAAGAAGACGGCCCAAGGGCGTTATTCCTACGCAAAATTAATTGCGTAGGATTTGGCGGACTTGCGCGTCTTAGAGATTGAGCGGGCTGTTCTTCGTTGTGTGCTAGCACGCCAGGAGTCGCCTAATGGATGCCGCTGGCCGATCGCGACGAAGAGTTGGTGCAACGAGGCCGCAATGGCGATGCCAGTGCACGGCGGACGCTGGTTGAGCGTCATGTCGATACCGTCTATCGCGTGGCTTATAGGCTCACGCGAACGCGGAGCGAAGCCGAGGACATCGCGCAAGATGTCTTGGCCCGGATGCTAGATTACCGTGAGGGTTGGTTGTCACCCATCAGCTTTCGCGTGTGGATCAGGCGGGCGGTTTTAAACCGCGTGATTGACGCGAGCCGCAGCCGCCAACGCTGGTCGATTATGCGGCCCTTGGACGACGGCCTAGATGTGGCAGACGGCCAACCCGATGCCGAGGCGGCGGCTGAGACAAACCAACAGGCTTCCGCTGTGGCAAATGCAGTGCGGGCACTGCCAGCTCGCCAGAAAATGGTGATCGTGTTGTGCCACTATGAGAATCTCAGCCTCGCCGATGCGGCTGCAGCGATGAAGACATCGGTGGGTGCGGTGGAACAGTTATTACAGCGGGCAAAAGCGGCGTTACGGGTAGAATTGAGAGCACTCGAGCCATAGGACCAAAGCATCATGACCACACACACCGAGCGTGAATCAGAAATAACAACAGCCAAGCCATTGAATGACGCGCTTGATCTGTGGCGCACGCCAGAGACACCAGCCTGGCTTGCCACGCGCGCGCGCGCGCGCATGGCCGATGCGACAGGCGATGTCATCGGCTTCTTCCGAAGGCCTTTGTTTGCGATAAGCTTGGCCGCAAGCTTGATGCTGGGATCGGCGGTAGGATGGGTCGCACCATTGCCGCCCGTGATGAGTAGCGAAGAGATAGAGTTTACCTGGTAACACCGCGCCGGAGAATAACATGGCTACGCAACGCACGGTTACTATCTTCGCCCTGGTCTCGTTGATGCTCAATGTGCTGCTGGTGGGATTTATCGGCGCACAATGGGTACGCGGTGTGGCGGGGCCACCGGCTTGGCGCATTGCGCAAGTGATGGCGGGCGGCGGGCGGCCAACACCAGCGACGGTTCAAAAACTGCGCGCCATTGTCGAAGCGGAACTGTCTGCGCCGGACGACTCCGCCGCACAAATGAAAACCGCCCGCAAAGCGGTGTTAGATGCCATGGCCACTGAGCCTTTCAATGCCGAGGGCGTTGCTGCAGCCTTGGTGCAGCTCAGGACCGCCAACCAAAGCCTGCTTGAGAGATTCCACCGCTCCGTTAGCCGGGCGGCGGCCACCATGACGCCAGAAGAGCGTGCTGAATTTGCCGTGTTTCTATCGCGAATCGCCCCGGGCGGTCCGGGCGGAGGGATGTTTGGCACCGGGCCAGGCGGACCCCCTGGATTTCCAGGCCGACCCGGAGGCCCGCCCCCGGGCTAGGCCTGATGCCCGAACGGGGTCAAACCCCTTGCGGAACCTGCCATTGAGCTACATATGACCGCCCGACCGGGTGAGCGAGTTCCCGGCGCGCACGCAAATGTAGATTAAGAGGTTAGCGCCATGGCCGAGACCGCGACCAAAACCAAGCCAGAGGAAAATTTGCAATTTCAGGCCGAGGTGGCCAAGCTGCTCGATATTGTCGTGCACTCGCTGTACTCGAATACCGAAATTTTCCTGCGTGAGTTGATCTCCAATGCCTCGGATGCCTGCGACAAGCTGCGCTATGCGGCCATCACCGACCCCAAGCTGCTCGATGACGGCGGTAAGGCTTTCGAAATTCACCTCTCTGTCGACAGAACCGCCAAGACCCTGACCATCGCCGACAATGGCGTGGGCATGAACCGCGAAGAGTTGATCGCCAACTTAGGCACAATCGCCAAATCGGGGACGGCTGAATTCTTGAAAGCCTTGAGCGGCGATAAAGCCAAGGACGTAAGCCTGATCGGCCAATTCGGCGTGGGCTTTTATTCCTCGTTCATGGTGGCCGATAAGGTCGAGGTCTTCGCCCGCAAGGCAGGCGAAACCCAGGGCTGGCGCTGGACCAGTGACGGGCAAGGCAAATTCAGCATCGCCGAGGCAGACAATGTGGCGCGCGGCGCCAAGATCGTGCTGCATCTGAAAAAAGACGCGGAAGATTTTCTGGAAACCTTCCGCCTGCGCAAAATCGTCAAAACTTATTCCGATCATATCGCTGTGCCGGTGATTCTTGACCCCATCCCCAGCGAGAAAAAAGACGCCAACAAGGATAAGGGCAACGAGCCCAAAGCCGAAACGCTCAACTCCGCCTCCGCGCTTTGGACCCGGCCCAAGAGCGAGATCACCGCCGACCAATACAAAGAATTTTATCACCACGTTGGGCATGCCTTCGACGAGCCCTGGCACACGCTGCATTTCAAGGCCGAGGGCGCGATCGAATACACCACGCTGTTATTCATTCCCACCACCAAGCCGTTTGATCTGTTCAACCCGGAACGCAAAAGCGCGGTGAAGCTGTATGTGAACCGCGTGTTCATCTCGGACCAACTGGAAGGTTTAATGCCGCGCTATTTGCGCTTTGTGCGCGGCGTGGTGGATTCCTCCGACCTGCCGCTCAACATCAGCCGCGAGATGCTGCAAGACAACCCGGTGCTGCGCAAAATTCAAGGCGGGTTAGTCAAACGGTTGCTGAAAGATTTGAAAGAGCGCAGCGAAATGCCTGAGGACTACGCCAAGTTTTGGGATGTGTTCGGCCCAGTGATGAAAGAAGGCCTGTACGAGGACTTCGAACGCCGCGATGAATTGCTGGAGCTGGCGCGTTTCCGTTCGTCGCTGCACGAGGGCTGGGTGTCGTTGAAGGATTACACGGGCCGTATGAAAGAAGGCCAAGACGCCATTTACACCATCACCGGCGAAGATGCCGCGATGCTGAAAAACAGCCCGCAGCTTGAGGGCTTCATGGCCAAGGGTATTGAAGTGCTGCTGCTGACCGACCCGATTGACGAGTTCTGGGCGTCCTCGGTTGGCGTGTACGAAAAAAAGCCGATCAAAACTGTGGCGGGAGCGGGCGATGACCTGGCCAAGATCAAGGGAGACGAGGCGGAGGAAAAGAAAGAAGAACAAGGTGCCGCGGCCGAACAGGCCATCAAGGACCTGATCGAGAAGTTGAAAAAGTCCCTCGGCACCGCGGTGGCCGACGTGCGCACAACCGATAAATTAAAGGGCAGCCCTGTATGCCTGGTGGCCGATACCGGCGGTGTCAGCCTACATATGGCGCGCATGCTCAAACAACATGGCGATGCGCAAAGTTTGGCCATACGCAAGATTTTGGAGATCAACGCCAAGCACGCCCTGATCAAGCGCTTGATGGTGTTATCGGGCAGCTCCTTCGATGACGCTGCCGCGCTGTTGCTGGATCAAGCGCGTATTGTCGAAGGCGAACCGGTCGCCGACCCGGTTGCCTTTGCCAAACGGCTATCGAGCATGTTGGAAAAGGCGTTGGGTTAAGCCGCCCCGCCAAGCGTTAAACTTGCCGCCGCGATGACGGGCCCGAGCGTTTTGGGCTGTATCCAAACAGCAAGGCCACCAACGGCAGCGCCCTCAAGCTTAGGCGTCCATGAAATGGCTGTGGCATCACCATTATCATCGCCCAGCACACCAAAGCTGCGTACGATGTTGGAGTTGGTGAGCGTGCGGCCCGCATTTTCGCCGCGCGAGACACGCGTGGACTTGGCCGAGGCATAGACCGCGCCAAACACGGCCATCTCGCCCGGCACCGATGCGGGCGCGAGTTCAATACGCACTTCGGATGAAGTGCGCACCATGGTGATGTCTGGGCCCGATGTGGAGGCCACTGATGCGACCGCACGTAGCGCTTGGGCTTCGTCTTGGCCTGGAAACTCAACGGTGCCATTCAGCACCATTTGCGGGGTGTAGACCGAGCTGTTGCCGAATGTGACGCGATAGTCGCGCTGACGTTTGGTGCCGCCCGGCGAGGCGAAGGGGTCTTTCCGGCCGATGTAATCCCAATAATCCACATGAAAGGCGAGCGCGACCACGCCCGCGCGCTGTGACAGGCGTGTCAGCACCGCATCGGCAGGCGGACACGATGAGCAACCTTGCGACGTAAACAATTCCACCAACACCGCGCGGCTTTGCGCGCGCGCTGGTGTGGCAACAAGAGCGGCGGCGGTGGTGGTTGCGAATATGCGACGTGAGATCATGCAGCACATTATGCCCGAAACTGCGCGTAAAAGGGTATCACCAAGCTGTGAGGGCGCTTGGTCCATTCGCACCGCACGTGTAGAAATGGCCTTGGGGCCCATCCAGATGACCGACATTGCAATGCCAAGCGGCAAAACCAACCAGCGCCCGCTGTACGGTATTGGGCTGATGTTGATTTCGATTGGCGTTTACGCAGTGCAGGACGCCATCGCCAAACATCTGACCTCTGACTATTCCGCCTTGCAGATATTGTTCTTTCGGGCCGTGGGCGCGATGTTGATTCTGCTGCCGCTCATCAACCAAGTGCCCAAGGGCGGCTGGATCACCAAACACCCGTGGCTGATGCTGCTGCGCTGTGCGGTAGGTGCCGGCGGCATGGCTTGCTACATCGTCGCCTACCGCACGATGTCGCTGGCCGACGTGAGCGCGGTTGGGTTTTCGGGCGTGCTGATAGTCACGGCGCTGTCGATGGCCGTGTTGAAAGAGCGCGTTGACTGGCACCGTCGGCTGGCGATCATGATTGGCTTTGTGGGCGTGCTGATTATTTTACGGCCAGGCCTGGGTGTATTCGGCCCCGGTGCGGCGTGGTCACTGTTGGGTGCCCTGGGCTTCGCCATCATGACCCTGGCCCTGCGCGTACTCACACGCACCGAACATCCGGTGATGATCACGTTGTACTTCACAGTGTTCTCAATCGTGGTGCTGGGTGCATTTTTGCCGGCCTTATGGCGCATGCCCGATGCGGTGGGCTTGGCCTGGCTATTGGGACAGGGGCTGATGTGCGGGATTGGCCAAGTGTTGATGAGTTCATCCTTGAAGGTCGCACCGGCCTCGACCGTGTCGCCGTTCACCTACACGATCATCATTTACGGTCTGATCATCGGCTATTTTTGGTTTGGAGACGTGCCCGACCCCATCATGCTCGTGGGTGTGAGCGTGTTGATCGGCAGTTGTCTATATATCGCCCGGCGCGAGCAGGTGGATGCGCGAGCGGTTCAAGCTTAGCGGTCGCCAGCCTCTAAGAATGGCAAAATGCTCTCGCCCCATTTATTAAAACCTTCGTCGAGGAACTGAAACTTCGCATCGGGCGCAGCTTTGGCTGCGGCTTGAGTATGCGGGTTATTGGGATCCCACTTCGTGGTTGCCAGTAGCGTAGGCACGGGCGATTTTTTAAGCTTCTCGTAGGTTGGATACCGGAAATGCGCCTGATAGGCGGTGCGGTACATGTTGCCGGCCTTGAGCATCGAGCAGACCCGCTCGTGCACCATGGCCGTGTCGAGGAATGGCTCGCGCTTGATGACACCCTTGGCACTGCGGTCGAACCACGGATAGTAAATACCTTGATCGCGCATTTGCTGCCAGCATTGCATCAAATGACCGCCGTGCCAGACCGGACTGATTTCGGGCGTGTAGTTTTGTTGGATGAGTTTTTGTTCTTCGCCCTCGTGTTGAAAGACGTTGGACATCACCAAACGCCGGATGCGCGTGGGCTGCATGAGGGCGAGTTCTAGCCCAACGAAGCCGCCGCCCCACATGCCATAAAAATCAACCTTTTCCAGGCCAAACGTTTCCAGCACTGATTTCAGCACAAGTGCGTAGTGCTCAACTTCAATGTTGTCGTATCCAATCGTGTTATCGGATTCGCCCGAGCCCGGCAGATCGAACGCCAACACCGTGCGCCGCCCAATGAATGAGCGCGTAATGGCCTCGACCGTGCCCACGGACGAGGCCGCATCGTGCTGCACAATTAGGGGAACGCTGGAGACATCGTCGTTCATTTGAACATGCAGTTGTCCACCCGGGATCGGCACGAAATCTTCCCACAGCGTGTGCGGCACGGGCTTGGCCGGCGGGGCGGCGGGCGGCGGGGGCACACGGGCGCCATGCTCAATCAAGAAACTGATGGCCTCGGCACGCGCCTCGACCAAGTGCGCTGCCAATTTAAACGAGCATGATTTAGACGGCCCTGACACGCGCGCGAGCGAGACATATTTGTGATAGGTGGGCGAGCCCGTGAACAGCATCGGCATGGCGACGTTGGGCAAATGGACTTTCGGTCTGAAGTCGAGCGCCGAGAGAATGCCCAGGTGATAGCCGCGGCCGTGATCGCCACCCTCACCCGTGATGGTGGTGATTTTAGCGGCGCGCGTGGGACCTGGCGGCACACGGCCGTCGGCAAGAAACTGAATCAACCGGTCATGGAGTTCCTCGGGGCCGGGCATGTCCTTGTCGATGCGCGAGTCCTGGCGTTTGACCCACCACGGCGAAAAACAATTCTCCTCACGCAAGAACGCCCAAAGCCAGGCGAGATGACTGCCATCCCACTTCGGTTCAAACACCGGGATCGAGCGCTTGGCCACGGCAATCTCGACATCGGTCATCATCATCAAGCCATCAAGCGCGGCAGCCGGGAACCGCTTTGCATCGCGCATGGCTAACTGAAACGCGATGGCCGCGCCCTCGCCTTCGCCGTAGAGCACGGCACTCTTGATCCCCAGCTCCTTCATCAGGTTGTCGATGTCATCGACGTAATCGCGAAACGGTGGGGTGTAGTTCACGGGCGCCACCGGAGGGGGTGGCAATTGCCAAGAATTGCCATAACCCGCGATATCAGGTGCGATGACGGTGAATTTATCTGCCGCCTGTTGCATGAACGCGATCATGTGTTTGGACGAGCGCGGCAGGCGGTGCAGCGCGATCAGCGCAGGGCCTTGACCCATACGCCGGTAATGCACCTGGCGCTGGCCGATGGTGGCGAAGTGACGCGTGAGGCCGGGAATTGCAGGCTCGGTCATGGGCTTTCATATCTGGCGGTAGAGCGGGATTTATGGTAACATGTTACCATATTGGAGACTGGTAATGCCCGCGACCGCAAGAAAGAAGATCAAGCAAACGCGCCGCTCAATCAAGCGCCGCGCCATGACGGCGAGCGAAAAAATGCGCGCCTATCGCGCCCGCATGCGCGCCAAGGGGTTCAAGTTGGTGCAAAATTGGGTTCCAAACATTAACGACCCTGCTTTTATCGCGCGTGTCCAGCGTGACATAGCGGCTGTTCGTAATACTCCTGGCGAACGCGAGGCCATCGAATTTCTCGATACCCTGGCCGCGGACATGAATGAATGGACCTAAAGCGCGGCCAAATTGTCATTGTTGTTGCGTCCGGCGATTTTGGTAAACCGCGCCCGGCGGTCATCGTGCAATCCGATATTTTGAATAAAGATCACGAAACGATTTCCGTCTGCTTGCTGACGAGTGACTTACGGGGCGAGCAGACGTTCCGCGTCAACGTCGAGCCAACTCCAGCCAACGGACTTAATATCAAGTCGCAGGTCATGACCGATAAAATCATGACCCTGTCGCGAAAACGGCTGCGCAAAATCGTGGGACTGATCGCTGCGGAAACCATGGCCGAGATCGATCTCGCCCTGCGTTGGACACTAAGCTTAGCGTGAACCGCGAAGCTTTTAGCTAATCAGCGCCTGGTACGTCAGCGCGCGCATGTCTTCTTCGAAATTAGTATCAAAGGGCTCCATTTGCGTCATCAACAAGCCGATGATGCGGTTGACGGGATCAACCCAAAAGTGGGTGCGGTCGGCACCCGACCAATGAAATGTTCCGGGCCCGCCGTAGTAGCCACGGCTACCGGTGACGACATCGACGCCAAAGCCAAGCCCAAAGCCAGCACCTCGCGCCTCGGTGACTTTTTCGGGTAAATGATTAGCGCGCATGAGGCGCACGGTCTCCGGGCCCAACAACCTCACGCCATCTAACTCACCCTCGTTCAGCAGCATGGTGGCAAAGCGGAGATAGTCATCTGCTGTTGAAGTTAGACCGCCACCGCCTGAGGGTGTCGCAGGTGGTGCAAGGAATGGGCTTTTCTTGGCGTCGTCGGCGATCACCAGGCCTTCGGGCTTCTTGATGTAGGAATTGGCAAAGCGCGCTGCCTTGGCCGGCGCCACCGAGAACGCTGTGTCAGTCATGCCCAACGGCCCCAAGATGCGCTCTTGCAAGAACTCAGGCAGCGTGCGGCCTGAGGCAATTTCAATAACGCGGCCAAGAATGTCGGTGGATATGCTGTAATTCCAGTTGGTGCTGGGCTCGAACATCAACGGCATGGTGGCGGCCGTATCGGCGAACTCGGCGAGCGATTTGAAAAATTGCGGAAAAAGCTTGCGCTGATTGTGCAGCTTATCGACAGGCGTATTACCGAAGATGCCATAGGTATAGCCCGATGTGTGTGAGAGGAGATTGCGCACCTGCACTTGCCGCCTGGCGGGCGCAGTGACCATGCTGTCGCCTTCGCCACTGACGTAAATCTGCTGTTTAGCAAAGGATGGAATGTATTTGGCCACCGGGTCGGTGAGCCGCAAGCGGTTTTCCTCCGCCAGCATCATGGCCGCGACGCTGACGATAGGCTTGGTCATCGACATGATGCGGAAAATGGTGTCGCGCGACATGGGCGTTTTAGCCGCGATATCTCGATAGCCGAGCGCATCAAAATGCACAATTTTTCCATTACGCATGATGGCTGCCAAAAAGCCCGGCGCTTCACCCGCATCAATGCGCCGCTGCAAAGCCACACCAATGCGTTTTAAACGCTCGGGATCAAAGCCTTGGGATTTGGGGTTGGCGGTGGGTAGGTCGCGGGCATGAGCAGTGGAATCGCTTAGTGACAACGCGGCAATACTTGCTGCGGTGGTGGTCAATAGTCGGCGGCGGTGTAAGTACATGGCGTTACTCCCCCTCAATCACTCTGGCCCCGGATACGTCGTGTTCGAACCGGGTTAATGCGGCTTGATACAGGATTTGATCATACCGGGTTTCCTCGTGCGCCCATGCGACAATTTCAGGATCGACTTCGTTGGTTTTAGGCCGGCCTGATTGCGCGTGGGGTTGTGGCACAGTTTTAGGCACGCGCTGCCAATTCAATATTTTGGCCAAGAGTTGAATCGATTGATCAAACTTCTCGGTGATGCCAACCATGGCGTATCCACGCTCGATCACGGCGCGGGCCATGGCTAATACCGGGCTGATCACTTCTGTTTCGGCGTTGACCTCGACACCTGCCAGACGGCATGCCCAATGCAGATATCGATTGCGTCCAATACAATTAAGCGGATGGTCGGGGTTACGCGGCGGCAAAATCGGCGGCGCTGGGTGGCCAGTTACGGCGGCATGGTGCTGAGCAAAATATTGTTCGCTGAGGATACGCTCGACTGGATCGCGCAGGAATGTGAGTACTGCGATATGGGCGGCCAACGGCCCAACCGGGTCGGTATGTGCCGATACAATTTGCGGACCCAGGCCTGGCGCCAAGGCTGCGAGTACAGCCGTGAGATTCTCCTTGGGCCCAGGTTGATTGATGGCCACATAGTAGAGGCCATACATATCTTGCAATGCCGAGACAACTTCTGCCCCACCTGTGCAGGGGTGGTGCTGAAATAAAACCTTTTGTCCCGGATGGAAAAATTCGCGCATAAAAAACCCCGCGCCGAGGATACGACGCGGGGTTTCTTTTGATAAGACGAATGAAGCGGGTGTTATGCCGCCAAGTTGCGCAGCACGTAATGCAACACGCCACCGTTCTTATAATAATCAAGCTCGCCATCGGTATCGATGCGGCAGAGCACGGTGATGGTTTCGGATTTTCCGTCTTTGCGGTGGATGGTCACCTTCACGTCGCCACGCGGCTTGAGGCCTGCAATAGAAACATCGAAGATTTCGCTGCCATCGAGGTTGAGAGTCTTACGCGTGGCGCCATCCTTGAACTGCAGGGGCAGCACGCCCATGCCCACCAAGTTCGAGCGGTGAATGCGCTCGAAACTTTCCACCAGCACGGCCTTCACACCCAGCAAATTGGTGCCCTTGGCCGCCCAGTCGCGCGAGGAACCCGTACCGTATTCCTTGCCCGCCACAATCACCAACGGCACGCCTTCTTTTTGGTATTTCATGGCCGCGTCGTAAATCGCGAGCTCCTCGCCTGTGGGCTGATGTTTGGTCACCCCGCCTTCGACACCCGGCACCATTTCGTTCTTGATACGAATGTTGGCGAAGGTGCCGCGCATCATCACTTCATGATGGCCACGCCGCGCGCCAAATGAATTGAAGTCCTTGGGTTGCACACCATTGGCGATGAGATATTTGCCCGCAGGGCCGTCTTTCTTGATCGAACCGGCCGGGGAGATGTGATCGGTGGTCACTGAATCTCCCAAGATCGCCAGAGGCCTGGCACCCTTGATGTCGGTAATAGCTTTGGCCGTCTTGCCCATGCCCGTGAAGTAAGGCGGATTGGCAACGTAAGTGGACTTAGCGGGCCAGGCGTAAGTCTCGGTCTTATCGGCCTTGACTGCTTGCCATGGCGCGGGGCCCTTGAAGACATCGGAGTAACGGTTCTTGAACATCGCCCTGGTCAAGAATTTCTCGATGCACTCGGCTACTTCCTGTGGACTTGGCCAAATGTCCTTGAGGTAGACGGGCTTGCCATCTTTGCTGGTGCCAATCACTTCGGTTGTGATGTCTTTGGCGATGGTGCCAAACAACGCATAGGCAACCACCAGCGGCGGCGAGGCCAAATAGTTGGCCTTGACGTGCGGGCTAATGCGGCCTTCGAAATTGCGATTGCCCGACAGCACGCCGGCCACAACCAAATCGCCGGTCTCAATAGCCTTGGCAATATTAACATCGAGCGGGCCGGCATTGCCGATGCAGGTGGTGCAGCCATAGCCAACCGTATTAAAGCCCAGCGCATCGAGGTCGGCTTGAAGCCCGGCCGCGTTCAAATAATCCGTCACCACTTGGCTGCCTGGCGCCAGCGAGGTTTTGACCCATGGCTTGCGGTTCAAGCCGAACGCGCGCGCTTTGCGCGCCACAAGCCCGGCTGCAAACAACACGGATGGGTTGGAGGTGTTGGTGCACGAGGTGATGGCCGCCAAGGCCACATCGCCGTCCGACAGTTTATCCTTGGCGTAAGGGCCCGTGAGGCCTGTCACAGGAGATGACACAGGAGTGGGGTGGCTGAAGCCCTCGCGCAACGCTTTGTCGAATTCCCTGCTAGCATCGGCCAGTGTCACACGGTCTTGCGGACGCTTGGGCCCGGCAAGCGAAGGCTGTACGGTGGAGAGATCAAGCGAGATGGAATCCGTGAAAATCGGATCGGGCGTGCTTTCGTCGCGCCACATGCCCTGGGCTTTCGCATAAGCCTCCACCAACGCCACGCGGCCGGCATCGCGGCCCGTGAATTCCAAATAGCGGCAGGTTTCTTTGTCGATGGGGAAGAAGCCGCAAGTAGCGCCATATTCGGGCGCCATGTTGGCGATGGTCGCCCGGTCAGTGAGCGACAGATCATTCAGGCCGGGGCCATAGAATTCGACGAACTTGTTGACCACACCTTTTTTGCGCAGCATTTGCGTCACGGTGAGCACGAGGTCCGTCGCCGTCGTGCCGGGCGTGAGTTTGCCCGTCAGTTTCATGCCAATGACTTCGGGGATCAGCATTGGCGTGGGTTGACCCAGCATGACCGCCTCGGCCTCGATGCCGCCCACGCCCCATCCCAACACCGCCAAGCCATTGACCATGGTGGTATGGCTGTCGGTGCCAACCAAGGTATCGGGATAAGCAATCGTCTTGCCGCTTTCCTCGGCAGTCCACACCACTTGCGCTAAGTACTCGACGTTCACTTGGTGGCAGATGCCCGTGCCCGGCGGCACGACGCGGAAGTTATTGAAGCCCATTTGGCCCCAGCGCAGGAACTGATAGCGCTCGCCGTTACGTTCGAACTCGATGTCGATGTTCTGCTGCAGCGAGGTGGACGATGCGTAGTGATCGACCATGACCGAATGATCGATGACCAGATCGACGGGCGAGAGTGGATTAATTTTTTGCGGGTTACCGCCCAGCGCCTTAATGGCATCGCGCATGGCGGCCAAATCGACCACAGCCGGAACGCCGGTAAAATCCTGCATCAGAACGCGCGCGGGGCGATAAGCGATTTCCTGATCGGGGGCCTTGGGGTTCTTCAACCACGCCGCGATAGCCTTGATGTGATCGACAGTGACCGAGCTGCCGTCCTCAAACCGCAGCAAGTTTTCCAGCAGCACCTTCATCGAGGCGGGCAGGCGCGAGACATCGCCGATTTTTTCTGCCGCGGCAGGAATGCTGAAGTAATCGTAGGTCTTGCCCGCCACAGTAAGAGAACGGCGGGTTTTCAGGCTGTCATGTCCGGTGGGCATTGGCGGGTCCCCTTGATGTGTTGCATCCACTGGGTGAGACAACAGATCACAGCCAGAATTTCGAGCCTGGCGGCGCGCCATTTTCGCTGTGACGGCGTTGGCGCGCGTTGGCCTGGCATCATCCACATCCCTTCGGCCTTGTCCAGGGGAGGACTGTGGAGAAAACGGCCAAACCATTGGTTAAATTAGCAAATCCTAGGCCGTGGTTTGTCATGGAGGGCGCCCGGATTTCGCCACATTTGGCGCTCACGTTAAACCTCATGAGCAGCGTCTAGTCTTGGCTCCTTCGGATTTAGACGCAACTCGGTGGGGCGTATTCCCCTACCCCCAACAACAGCCGTACGACCGGCGGCCGGTGCAACCCTCTCCCCCCTCCTCCCAACCTGCACTGGCTGCCGTTTTTTCAGGCCAAATTCCCCCGCTGGCAGACCGCGACAAAAATTCTGTTATGGTCCGGCCATGACCATCGAGAATTTCCCAACCGCCGTTTTTTGCGGCGAAAACCTAAGCTGTCGCCGCGGCGGACGCAGCGTCTTCACCGGCTTGTCGTTTCGAGTGACCTCGGGTGAAGCTTTAGTTTTGCGCGGCCCCAATGGCAGCGGCAAAACCACATTGCTGCGCCTGATGGCAGGCCTCGCGCGCACGGCAAGCGGAACACTAACTTGGAATAGCGGTGATATTCGTGATGATGGACCCGCACATGGCGCGCGATTGGGATTTGCCGGGCACTTGGATGCCGTGAAGCCTGCCCTGACGGTGCAGGAAAATTTATCATTCTGGGCCGAGTTGCGCGGTGCCAACCAGGCTGATGTAACCCAGGCTCTTGAAATTTTTTCAATGGCACACTTGGCGAACTTGCCCGGCCGCGTGTTGTCGGCGGGCCAGAAACATCGTGTTGCTCTCGCGCGGTTATTGTTGGGCAATACCCAATTATGGCTGCTTGATGAACCCGCCAATACACTTGATGACATTGCACTAAATGCTTTGCGCAACGTGCTGGGTGAGCACTTGCAACGCGGTGGTATTGCTGTGATTGCGAGCCACGGCGACGCGTTGTTAGCGCAAGCCAACACGCTCGATCTTCGCCATTTCATCCAGAATAAACCCATCATGGCGGCCGCATGAACGGATTTAACGCAATTCTGCGGCGTGATCTGACGTTGGCCATTCGCAATCAGGGCGAGGTGATGATGGTAATCGCCTTCTTCGCCATTGCCGCGACGTTATTTGCTTTTGGTGTGGGCCCCGAAGCCAATGTGCAGTCGCGCATTGCATCGGGCGTGGTGTGGACCACGGCGTTGTTGGCCGCTCTGTTATCGTTGGAACGGCTCTTCGCCGTGGACTACGACGATGGCACGCTTGATCAATTGTTGCTCAGTGGCGTCGAGCCGGTGGTGTTGGTGCTGGCCAAAACATTGGCCCACTGGCTGACGACGGGCGTGGCCTTGTTGATCGCGGCCCCAGCCGTTGCGTTGGGATTGCAATTACCCGCAACCGGATATGGCGCGCTCATGATCTCGTTACTGCTCGGCACGCCCATCTTGAGTTTGCTGGGTGCGGTTGGTGCTGCCATCGTGCTGGGGGCCCGTCGGGGCGGCGTGCTACTCTCACTTTTGTTATTGCCGCTTTACATCCCGGTGCTGATTTTCGGGGCCGCAGCCGTGGAGGGCGCGGTTCTGGGCATGACAACCACCGCACCTTACGCGGTCTTGGGCGGTCTGCTCATTCTCGCGTTGACGTTATGCCCCTGGGCTGCGGCCACGGCCCTAAAACACGCCGTGGAATAGACAATTTAAGACGATTTTCTTGAGGAATATCATGGATTTGGCGGCATTTCCCGGCCACACTCTGTTCGACCTTGAGCGCACCTATATAGGGTGCGACAACCGCCGCGGCTGAAGCCTATCAATTGCCACAGGCCACGATGCACAAATTCGCCAACCCAACCTTCTTCATGAAAATCGCCAATGGGATTTTTCCCTGGGCGACGGGCATTAGCATTTTGTGTTTCGCTGTGGGTTTGCCCCTGGCCTTGATCATCTCGCCACCCGACTACCAGCAAGGCGATACCGTACGCATCATGTATGTGCATGTGCCCGCCGCTTGGATGGGTTTGATGGTCTACGGCGTCATGGCCGCTTCCAGCGCAGTGTTCCTGATTTGGCGCCATACCATCGCACATTTAGTTGCGCGAGCTTCGGCGCCCATCGGCGCGGTGTTCACCGCGCTGTGTCTTGTTACCGGCATGCTGTGGGGCGAGCCCATGTGGGGCACGTGGTGGGTGTGGGATGCGCGCCTGACCTCGATGTTAATTCTGTTTTTCCTCTATCTCGGGTACATCGCGTTGGGTGATTCCTTCGAGGACCAAGAACGCGGCGATAAAGCTGCCGCGTTGTTGGCGCTGGTGGGATCGGTCAATCTGCCCATCGTGCATTTCTCGGTGGAATGGTGGAACACGCTGCATCAACCCGCCATCTTCGGGCTCAAAGGATTCAGCGTGAACGCGGCGATGTTACAGCCGTTGTTGCTGATGGTCGCGGCTTTCCAATTTTATTACATCGCCGTGTTGGTGATTCGCCTGCGTGCAGAATTGCTGTCAGCTAAAATTCGCACCGCGCGGTTTAACTTGGCGGCGGCAGAATAGGTCATGGAAAACCTGGCCCAATATTTTCAGATGGGTGGATACGCAGCCTTCGTGTGGCCCGCCTATGGGTTGGGGCTGATTGGGCTTGTGGGCGTGTTGTGGCTGTCGCTGAAATCCTGGAAAGACGCCGAACAGGAATTCAGTGGCCTGAAGTCCTCGCGCGACGATGGGGCGTCATCATGACACGCAAACGCAGGCGGTTATATTTTGTGGGCCTTGGGTTGTTGGGCTTGTTCAGCGCAACCGCGCTGATGCTAACCGCGGTTGAAGACAACATCGTTTTTTTCTTTAGCCCCACCGAACTCAAGGCCCGCACCGTCGCGCCCGAACAGCGCATGCGTGTGGGCGGGCTTGTGGAAGAGGGCAGCGTCAATAAATCCGGCGGTACGGTGCGCTTCACCGTCACCGACACGGTCGAGAGCCTGACGATTCAATACAACGGAATCTTGCCCGATTTGTTCCGCGAGGGCCAAGGCATCGTCGCCGAGGGCAGGATGGGACGTGATGGGGTTTTCTTGGCCAATGACGTGCTAGCCAAGCATGACGAAACGTACATGCCGCCGGAAGTGGCCGATGCGTTGAAGAAAAGCGGCAACTGGCATCCGGAAGGCGCCACTGCGCAAGCCGCCGAGGCTAAACCCGCGACGACATCGAATTGAGGCTGTCATGCTGATCGAACTTGGACACTTTGCCCTGGCACTCGCGCTGTTGGTGGCATTGGCACAGGGCACGCTTCCGATGCTCGGCGCCGCCCGCGGCAACGCCGCCTGGATGGCCATGGCCGAACCCGCAGCACTTACCCAATTCGTGCTGTGCGGTTTTGCGTTCGCGTCATTGATGCACGCTTATATCGTGTCGGATTTTTCCGTACTCGGCGTGGCCGAAAACTCGCACACCGCAAAGCCGCTGCTTTATAAAATCTCCGGCGTCTGGGGAAACCACGAAGGCTCGATGGTGTTGTGGATCACGGTGCTCAGTTTATTTGGCGCGGCTGTGGCCGCGTTCGGCACCAACCTGCCACGCACGTTGAAGGCGCGCACGCTGGCCGTGCAGGGCCTGATTGGCGTGGGGTTCATTGCGTTCATTCTGTTCGCGTCGAACCCTTTCGTGCGCCTCAACCCCGCCCCAGCCCAAGGCAACGGGCTTAATCCGCTGTTGCAAGACCCCGGCCTCGCGTTCCATCCACCCATGCTCTACTTGGGTTACGTTGGCTTCTCGGTGGCGTTTTCGTTTGCCGTGGCGGCGCTGCTCGAAGGCCGGGTCGATGCCGCCTGGGCACGGTGGGTAAGGCCATGGACATTGGCCGCCTGGACGTGCCTGACGCTTGGCATCGGGCTGGGCAGTTGGTGGGCTTATTACGAACTGGGCTGGGGCGGCTGGTGGTATTGGGATCCGGTTGAAAACGCTTCGTTCATTCCCTGGCTAACGGGTACAGCTCTTTTGCATTCCGCCATTGTCGTCGAGCGGCGCGAAGCCTTGAAAAGCTGGACCATCTTGCTGGCCATCATCACATTTTCACTGAGCTTGCTGGGGACGTTCCTGGTGCGCTCGGGGATTTTGACATCGGTTCATGCCTTCGCCGCCGACCCGGCGCGCGGCGTGTTCGTGCTGATGTTGTTGGCCGTGGCCATCGGCGGTTCATTGACGCTTTACGCTGTTAAGGCGCCCGCCATGGACGGTGGCGGTGTGTTTGCGCCGATCTCACGCGAGGGCGGCTTGCTGATCAACAACTTGCTGCTCACAACCGCTGCGGCAACCGTATTGCTGGGCACCCTGTACCCATTGATCGCTGATGCGTTGGAGATGGGGAAAATTTCAGTGGGTTCGCCCTACTTCAACGCTGTGTTCGTGCCGTTGATGACACCGCTGATTATTTTGGCTGGGATCGGGCCGCTCCTGGCGTGGAAGCGTGCGGATTTAAATGGCGCATTGCAGCGCCTGAAAATCGCGGGCGGACTTGCCATCGTCGTACTCATCGCCACGTGGCTCATGAACGGTGGTGACGCACTCAACCTCGCGGCTGGCGGCGGTATGGCGCTGGCGGCGTGGCTTGCGGTTGCGACCATCACCGAATGGATATCGCGCGTACAGGGTACAGCGGGGTTGAGTTGGGAGCGGATGATCAATTTGCCACGCTCAGCCTATGGCATGACGCTGGCCCACTTAGGAATGGCTGTGTTGATTGTCGGCGTGACGGGAGCGAGCGCCTGGAAAGCCGAACGCATCGAAAGTTTGAAGCCAGGCGAGTACATTGAGATTGCTGGTTACCGTGTGACCTTTGAGAATGCGCAAGAAGTTCCTGGCCCCAACTACAGGGCGATTGAAGGCCGCTATACCGTCAGCCGCGATGGCGTCACGATCACTACCTTGAACCCCGAAAAGCGCACCTACACGCAACCACCGCAGCAAACCACCGAGGCTGCGATATATACCACCGGTATTTCCGACCTTTATGCCGTGATTGGCGATATGGATGGCGCTGAGGGTGCATTTGTCACGCGCCTCTTCTATGAGCCCTTCGTGCCATGTCTTTGGTACGGTGTGTTGTTGATGGGTTTTGGCGGCTTGGTGTCATTGTCGGACCGCCGCCATCGTTTAGGAGCCGCACGGCGCGCGGCTGTGTTGAACTTGGTTCCGGCGGAGTAAGCATTTGACCACGACGAGCGCCAAACGCTGGCCGTTTGTTATTCCTGTTGCTGTCATCGCAGCGCTCATCGGCGCCTTTGGTAAACGGCTTCTTGATGTCAACCGCGGGGATGATCCCCACTTGATCCCAAGCGTGCTGCTCAATACGCCCATGCCTGAGTTCGATTTAGCGCCCTTGCCAGGGCGCGAGCCGGGCCTGGCGACACGCGACCTTAAGGGTAGCGTAAGTTTGGTGAACGTGTGGGGGTCGTGGTGTGTGGCCTGCTTGGCCGAACACCCCACCTTGATGGCCTTACAGCGCGAAAATGCTATTCCCATTCAAGGCATCGCCTGGCGCGATTCGCCCTCGGCCAGCCTTGCCTGGCTTGCTCAACGCGGCGACCCTTATGCGCGTATTGGCCAAGACCCCAAAAGCGTCGCCGCGATTTCGTTGGGCGTGACCGGCGCGCCCGAAACCTTCGTGGTCGATGCCACGGGTGTGATTCGCTACAAGCACATCGGCCCCATCACGCCAGAGGTCTGGCAAACAACCTTGGCGCCGTTGATCGCGCAGTTGAAGAAATGAACCGGCTCATCATCGCCACCGCAGCTATTCTCCTCAGTACCGCAGCATTGGCGGTTCTGCCGGGCGAACGCCTGACTGACCCAACCATGGAAGCGCGCGCACGCGAGGTTAGCCAGGCTTTGCGCTGTGTCGTTTGTCAGAACGAAACAATCGATGACTCTGACGCCGAATTGGCCAAAGACATGCGTGTGCTGGTGCGCGAGCGCATCAGTGCGGGCGATAGCAACGAGCAGGTCGTCTCGTACATGGTGCAACGCTACGGTGATTTCGTGTTGCTGAAACCCCGCATGACCGCCAATACCATGGCCTTGTGGTTCGGGCCATTTGCGCTGTTGATCGTGGGTGCGTTTGTTGTGGCACGGCGCTTACGGCGACCCGCCACGCAAGTAGCAGAGGCCGTCACTCTCAGCGATGCAGAGGCGCGTGAAGTCCAGGCCATGAAGGATCGCGCGTCATGATTTGGGCTTTGCTAACCCTCGTGGCGATTGCTGTCGCGGCGGCGCTGATTTGGCCCTTGGTACGCGAAGCGCGCAATACCGATGACGGCCAACGCGATGTGGCCGTGCTAAAGGACCAAGAAGCCGAAGTGCAACGCGACCTCGCGCGCGGCACCATTACGCCGTCCGAAGCCGCTGCCTTGAAACTCGAAATTCAGCGCCGAATGTTGGCTGCCGCACGCCGCCCGGCATTGACCCATTGGCGCGAGGGCCCCGGCGCCCGGTCGGCATTAACAGCATTGCTCGCCGTGAGCGTGCCCATGCTGGCCTTCGCCATTTACATGAACCTGGGCGCGCCACTCATGCCCAGCCCCGCTGCGCGTAGCCAAGCCGACCATGACATGGCGCAATTGGTCGATCAGTTAGCCGCGCGCATGCAAGCCGATCCTAACAACCTTGAGGGTTGGGCCCTGCTGGCGCGCAGCTACCGCCAGATCGAACGTTATCAAGACGCCTTAGACGCCTATCGCCATGTTTTGTCGTTAAACCCGCCCGATGCCGACCCTTACGCCAACTTTGGCGAGATGGTTGTGACAGTTGGGGGCGGACAGGTTACAGCCGAGGCACGCGAGGCCTTTTTGACAGCATTAAGCCGTGACCGGACCGAATCGCGCGCGCGATTTTATTTGGGACTGGCTGCTTCACAGAATGGCGATGCGCGCACCGCCATCGCCATTTGGCGGGACTTGACCGCGAGCGCACCCAAAGATGCGCCCTGGTTGGAAATGGTGCGCAACCAAATGTTTCAAGTGGCGCAAAGTGCGGCGATCATGCCCATGAGTGTCGAGCCGCGCCATCCGCTCGACGGCGAACAAACGGCGAGCGCCGCAGCCACGCCAACGCCAACCGTCGAGGTTCAGCCCAGCGACCCCAATGACATCACCGCCCCCGATGTCAGCGCTATCAAGAGCCAATTCTCGGGCGAGAATTTGGCGCAAATCCAAGCCATGGTCGGAAGCCTGGCGGGGCGGCTGGAAAACAACCCGGAAGACTTCAACGGCTGGATGATGCTGGGACGCTCCTACAACGTGTTGCGCAATGGCGACGGTGCCAAACAAGCTTTCCAAAAAGCCATGATGCTCAAGCCCGCCGAGATCGAGCCGAAATTGAATTACGCAGCCGTGTTATTAGCTGAAGCCGATATGAATGCCGCCGCGCCCCTGCCCGAGCCGCTGACCAAAACCGCCGCTGAGATTCTGGTGCTGGCGCCCGGCCAACCCGAAGCGTTGTTCGTGCGCGGGCTTGCAGCCCTCAAGGCGGGCGACAAGGTGACAGCCCAGCGCGATTGGACGACGGCCAAGGGCAAGGCCCAGGGGCCTTTGGCAGCCGAGCTTGAGCGGCGGCTTAAGGCTCTCAAATAAAGACATGAACCCAAAACGCTTCCTCGCCCCTGCGATTATTTTTTTCGGCACATTGCTGTTGCTGGCGATGTTCCTGCCCGGCCTGCGCCCCGAACGGCCAGGTGCTGGCGTGGTACAAGGAACGGCTGCCATCGGCGGAGCTTTCGACCTGATCGACCAAAAGGGCAACGCGGTGAGCGCGGCCGAACTGAAGGGTAAATACAGTTTGGTTTATTTTGGTTTCACCAACTGCCCTGACGTATGCCCGATTTCACTGCAAACCATCACGCAGGCATTGAATATCGCCGGGCCCATTGGCGATGAGGTTCAACTGGTGTTCATTACCGTCGATGCCGAACGCGACACGCCGAAGGTGATGGCCGAGTATACCGCCAATTTTCACCCACGCTTTTTGGCGCTCACCGGAACCGCAGAGCAAGTGCGTGCTGCGGCCAGCGCGTACCGGGTGTATTTTCAGAAAGCCAAGCAGGAAACGCCCGGTGATTACATGATGGAGCATTCTGGGTTTGTGTATTTCATGGATCGCGATGGGATGTATCTGACGCATTTCAAACCCGACGCCACGGCCGAACAAATCGCCGCACGGATTCGGCAAGAGTTGGGGCCAAAACGATAGTGGACGCCAAAACACAACCTCCCTTCTGGCGAACCAAAAAACTGTCTCAGATGTCAGACACAGAATGGGAGAGTTTGTGTGACGGCTGCGGAAAATGCTGCCTTCACAAAGTGCAGATCAAAGGCATTAAACTCAAAATCACCAATGTGGTTTGCCGCTTACTCGACCTCAATACGTGCCAGTGCGGCAATTATGCCAAACGCAAAACGCTCGTCCCCGATTGCGTTGTGCTGAAGCCCGACACCGTTGGCACATTGGCTTGGCTGCCCAGCACATGCGCCTATCGCTTGGTCAACGAAGACAAAGATTTACCCGATTGGCATCCGCTGGTCAGCGGCGACCCGGAGAGCGTGCATGAGGCCAAAATTTCCGTGCGCGGGCGCGTGGTATCGGAGCGCGATGCCGGACCGCTGGTCTCGCACATCGTGCCGTGGAAAGATTATTGATGATGGCTGATTTTAGTCAGGGGTTGCGATGCGAGGTTAACCCACGGGCCCGCCGTATTAGTCTGCGCCTTGATGTCGCACAAAGATGCGTAGTTTTGGTGCGGCCCAAGCGGGCCAGTGAAACCTTGCTCGCTTCGTTTGTCGCAGGAAAACGCGGTTGGATCGAACGCCAGCTTGCCACCTTGCCCGAACAGATAGCATTCGCCGATGGATTGACTTTGCCAATGCTGGGAGAGGACCGCGTTGTGCGCTCAGTTCCTTCAGGCCGGCGTGGCGTTTGGAGTGATGATCAGTCGATTTTTGTTTCCGGTGCGATCGAACACTTACCGCGGCGACTACGGGACTGGCTCAAAGCCCAAGCCCGAAAGGTCTTCGCTGAATGGGCGCGGGATTTTTCCGAACGTTTGGGCGTGAAAGTCACCCGCGTTAGCGTGCGCGATACCACCTCACGCTGGGGCAGTTGCACGCGCGATGGGCGCTTATCGTTAAGCTGGCGCTTGATATTGGCGCCGCGCGATGTGGCCGCCTACGTGGTGGCGCACGAAGTGGCCCACCTTAAACAATTGAATCATTCGCCCGCCTTCTGGCAGGTAGTTTCAGTGTTGACGGGTGATCTAAAGAAACCGCGCGCCTGGCTTCGCAGGAACGGCGCCAGTCTGCACCGGTTTATCTAGCAGCAATCGTGCGATTTCCACCGGTCTGGCGGGTGGCGGCCCAGTCGGCAAACACGTTCATGCGTTCGACAAACGGCTTGCGCTTGGGCGCATCGCCCAGATCTGCGGCTTCGCGATAGAACACATGGGTACCGATGATCGTGGTGGACTCGTAGCCCAGGGCCCAGCTGGGGCGGATGAAGTCAGCGTGATACCACAACGCGCCATCTGTGGGATCGGGCAGCGAAGAATCCTTCTGTAATACTGCTGCAGCAATTTTAAGTGAATCGCGCCAGACTTTCGGATCGTAAGGCGTGTCGGCTTTGCCGTCGCAATACCACGAGAACTGACAACGATGCAGCGCACCGCCACGTGATTGTTTGACGACCTCGCACAAGTTGGAGCGGAAGCGGCCATCCATGGCGCGATTGAGCACAACGCGCGCCACCGCGATACGCCCGGCAATCACTTCGCTGCGCGCTTCCCAATAGTCATTGAGCGCGAGGCAAATCAGTTCTTCTTTGGAAACAACGATGCTGGATAAGTCGATATTGAGATCCTCGGGGATATCCCGGGCGAAGGCACCAACCGGTTGAAACACGGCGGCCAAGGCCACAATGAGCGCGGCCATGAGGGGGGCAGGCTTGGGTCGTCGGTGGTGCGCGGCCGAAAACAGGCGCGGCACAAGATGCATGAGGGTCATGCAAACGCTCCTCGTCAAACCAAACACAAATCACGCTGCGGCGAACCTTCGCCGTGACCCATCCCTGGGTATCTCGTGCGCCTACCCTTAAGACCGCCACCCCGGGACACCTTGGTCCCCGTGAGACTTTGACGGCCTGGAGGACCTTACCCAGGTTTGGCAATCGCCTTGCCCGGTTGATCCTTCCATGAGGTGCGGCGGTTGTTCAGACCCGGCCAACACCTAGGAAATCCGCGCCATTTCTAACTGTGTGGCGCTCAGGCACGATTATCCAGTCATTGGGGTCTACAGCAACAAAAATTAACTTTCGTTAAACGGTCTATATTGATTCTTTTTGTTTCTAGTTATGGGCTTTCTGCCTCAGGATATTCCCCTAACGACTTCGCTGGGTGGGCAGCGATTATTCACAGAGTGGGGATGAATCGATACTCATGAATAAATTCATAGTGTTATTTAGATTTTATGCCGCCGAGCATGGTCCGGGGCAAAAATAACCACTCTGCGGGCAAATACTCGAAAATAGACACCTAAAGTCGGTTCGGCGGCCAATAAAACCACCACATATATGTCTCAACATACCTCCTCGACCATAATAGTTGTGCTGCTGACGCTGCTGGTCGCCATTGGTCCGGTATCGACTGATCTGTATTTGCCATCGTTGCCAAGCATTGGCGAAGCATTCGGCACATCGGTCTCTCAGGCTCAGCTAACGCTGAGTTCGTTTATCGGCGGGTTTGCCTTGGGCACCCTCATCTACGGGCCGGTGTCAGATCGCGTCGGCCGACGCCCTGCCCTATTAGGCGGAATGATTGTCTTTACACTCGCGAGTTTAGCTTGTGCTTATGCGACATCGATCGAGCAGCTCATCGTTCTTCGCTTTGTCGAAGCGGTGGGTGGATGCGCAGGTGCGGTTCTATCGCGAGCCGTCGTGCGCGATTTATTCGCCCGCGAAGATGCGGCGCGCATCATGTCCTACATGGCCGGGGCCATGGCGTTGGCGCCAGCCCTAGCGCCAATTCTTGGGGGTTGGATACATTTGGCCTTTGGATGGCGCGGACAGTTTTTTGCGTTGGCGATCTTTGGTGCGATGCTCGCCACGGCTACGGCGTTACTGCTGAGTGAGACCAACAAGCACCTCAGCCCCGCCGCCACAAACCCAACGCGTCTCATCCAAAATGTTGGGCGGCTGCTGCGCCATCGCACATTTTTAGGTTATGCCGCCACGACGGGCCTGTCTTACGGCGGTTTGTTTAGCTTTATCTCGGGCGGCGCGTTTGTTCTGATCGGCGTCTTGGGCGTAGCGCCCGAGAACTTTGGTTTCTTGTTTATGTTCGTCTCCGCCGGATTCATGTCCGGGGCGCTGATTGGCGGGCGTCTGACCAAGCGCCAAGGTATATTGCGCATGATGACGGCTGGCGTGTGGATCGGGGTGAGTGCCGGTTGCATTGGGCTGATACTCGCACTTATGAGCGTAACGCATTTGGCCGCAGTGATTGCGCCAGTTTCAATGGTGTTCTTCTCCTGCGCACTCGTATTTCCGAATGCGACGGCAGGGGCCCTGGGGCCCTTTCCCGACATGGCGGGGACAGCTTCAGGTCTCGTAAGTTTTATTCAGATGGGCACGGGAGCCATCGTTGGCGCCATTGTGGGCGTTCTCTTCAACGGCACCACTGTACCGCTATTTGCAGTGATCGTAGGCTCGACCGCAGCCGCGACCATGGTGTTCTACGGTATCGTGTTGCGAGCCGAGAAAGCTACGGCCTAGTTACCAACGATCGAGCGCCAGAAGTTGGCGAGTAAATTTCCATCATCCTCAAGGCCGGGCAATTCTTTCGGCGCGCGGCCCGTATGTGCGGCAGCCATCACATCGCGCCAAATGCGCGCGGGCAAGCCGCCGCCCGTAACGCCCTTCATGAAGGCGCCATCGTCGTTGCCAACCCACACGCCGGTCACCAAGTCAGCCGAGTATCCAACAAACCACGCATCGCGAAAATCCGAACTGGTGCCGGTTTTACCCGCTGCCGGATAACCAAAGGCCGCCGCTGTGCCCGTGCCATGCTCAATGACACCGCGCATCATCCGGTTCATGGTCGCCACGTGTTGCGTTGGAATGACGCGCGCCAGGTCACCACCCTGGCGGCGGTACAGCACGTTACCCGCCTGATCGGCAATTTCTGTGATGGCATAAGGCAACACCGCCTGCCCGCCATTAGCGAAGGGACCATAAGCGGCCGTTAAATCGAGCAATGTGACTTCGGCCGAACCCAAGGCCAGAGATAATTCGGGCTTTAAGTCCCCGGTGATGCCAAGCCGGTGCGCCGTGGCCACAACGGCCTTGGGGCCTGCGGCCTGAGCCAGACGAACCGCAACTGTGTTGATGGAATCCGCCAAGGCGGCTTGCACAGAGATCGGGCCTTGATAGGTGCCTGAAAAATTCTGCGGCTTCCAACCGCCAATATTGAGCGGCCCATCTGTGACAAGATCATCGGGGCTATAACCCGCATCAAGCGCTGCGAGGTAGACAAAGGGCTTGAAAGCCGACCCCGGCTGGCGCAGCGCTTGGGTCGCGCGATTGAACTGACTTTCCAGGTAGTCGCGCCCACCCACCATGGCGCGCACCGCGCCATCGGGCGACAAGGTTAATACTGCCCCCTCGCTTACCTTTGAATTTTCACCCGAGGAATCGAGGTGGCGCGACAGTGCGGCTTCGGCAGCACTTTGAATGGGGGCGCTGAGTGTCGTGCGTACGATCAAGTCGCGGTCGATAGTGCCCACGAACGAGTCGAGCTGCGAAATAATCCAATCAGCGAAGTATCGCGCGCGCTGAATTCGCTTGCCCGCCGCAGCGGTTTTGAGAATGCGCGTGGCGTTTTGGCTGGCAGAGGCAGCTTGGGCCGATGTCAACGCGCCAGTCTCAACCATCGTTCTAAGCACGATCTCAGCGCGACGCTTGGCCAAGTCGGGGTCATTGGTCGGATTGTAACGTGAGGGAGCTTTTAACAACCCGGCCAAGACTGCCGATTGGTACACACCAAGTTCTGTGGCGGGACGGCCGAAGTAGCGTTGGGCTGCTGCCTCCACGCCGTAAGTGCCCGCACCGAGATAAACCCGGTTCAAGTAAATGGTGAGAATTTCATCCTTGGTGAAATTGCGTTCCAACCATAAGGCCAGCGCCATCTCACGCAGCTTGCGGATGATGGTGCGCTCGGGGCTGAGGAACAGATTTTTCGCAACTTGCTGGGTGATGGTGGAACCACCTTGCACCACGCCGCCAGCTTGGGCGTTTTCGACCATGGCCCGGGCGAGACCGCGCAGGTCGATACCAAAATGCTGGTAAAAGCGCCGGTCCTCGACCGCCACAACGGCGGCGGGCAGATGCTTGGGCAAGTCCTTGAGCGCGACGGAAGCCCCATAAATATCGCCAAAGCTGCCTAATTCGGCGCCGGCCTCATCGAGGATCACAATATTGGGCCGTCGCGTCAGCACGGCCGCATCAATCGGCGGCAGGGTTAGGGCGAGGTAGCCCCCCACCAGCAAGATTGCGATAAAAGCCCACACGCCAAGCGCAAGTAGATTGGCCAGCCAGCGCCAAGCGGTTGATTTTGATGATGTTGATTTTGATGATACGGGCGCGCGTGCCCCCGCCCCGCGCTTCTTTTTTGCGGCAGGCTTTTGGTTATCGCCGCTAGGCGGCGTGCCGTCTGTAGGATTGCGGGACATCGATATGGTATAGCTATCCGATCAAGTGGCCGGGACGGCTGGACGTACAGTTTAATTGCGGCAAAGTCTCGGCGAGAACTGCAAAAAGAGTGTGAACGTCATGGCGCGCAAAACCAGCAAGAGCAAAACCAAACCCAAAGCTTCCAAACCCTCTCGGGCAAAGGCCAAGCCTATAAAGGCCAAAACCGCGGCCGCTAAGAACGCTGCGGCCAAACCGGCGTTGCCAAAAGACTTGGAAAAGCGGTTGTGGAGCCTGGCCAAGCAAATGGAAAAGACCATGGGCGCCTTGATGCTTCAGGCCCTGTGTGAGTTCGCCGATGCCTGGGAAGAGCACTGCCGCACCGTCAAGGCTCTGCAAGACGACGACCGGGTACAGCTGGCCGTGAAGCCCGAATAACCGATCAACCCCGCATTCCACACCCACCTGTTATCCCTGTTATATCAGGTGAATTAACAGGCGGAACCGGGGGATTGCGTGCCCACCTATGTTTCATTGCACCACTCCTCGACCTCGGGCCTGAGTAATTCAAGTTCGCGAATATCGGCTTCGATCTGGGCAGGATCGGGCGCGGCTGGAATTGCCCCGCCCGGCGTGGGGTAGCGGTAGGCCGTCGCCGCCGGGGTGTGCTTGTCGAGCGCCATCAAATCTTGCCGCCAGGGGTGATCTGCCGGGAGCAGCCCCACCAACCGGCCCAATTGATGATGCCCGGTTCCGAAGACGATCCCGCTTTTGGTTAGCACGGCCTTGATGATTTTTTCGGCGGCCTGTTCAAGATTGAAGGCCGCATGACGGGGAAATGTTTTCACCAGGGTCTTTGCCGCAGCGATGTCATCGCGGGCCAAGACTAGAAACGAGGTAGCTTTGCGATCAGCGCTCATGACGTCCTTTGCGCTTTCGATAGATTTGCCTGCCCTCAGTGACGGCCCGCGCGCTGATCGACCCTGGCTCACCGCGTTCGGCCATGAAATCGGAGCGGCGGCACGGCACCACATCGCAGGCGAGGCCCGAGGCCATGACAGGCTCATAGGCGCGGCGATGATCGAGCGGTGCTTCGTCGGGTAGGACTACCAAGATATCGAAATCACTATCTGGTCGGTGATCGCCGCGCGCGCGGCTGCCAAAAAACCAGATTTCCTCGGGCTTGAGAAAAGCCACAAGCCTGTCGCGGATGAAATCCAACGCTGACGCTTGATCGCGGAAGGGGCCGAGCGCCGGTTCATGCACGGCGGGCAATGGTTGACCCGCCACTAGCGCGGCCATAGGCGCGGTCAGCTTCGGATCGTCCCTCAGAGCGCGCGCGGCGGCGCGCACCAGCTTGCGGTGCTTGGGCAAAACGCGCAGCGACATGACGGGGGTGTTTGGCATGTAATACAGTATGTATTACACTATGACGAAGATCAACCCGCTTCCGGACTCCGGGCCGAGAGCATCATTTTCGAATAAGGTAGCCGATGACACCGCCCGTCATGGCGGAGAGTACCGACATCGCCCACTTCTTTTCCTCGGACGACGCCGTGCTTGACATTAAGGCGCCATAACATAGCCATCCGACAGTAAGGACGAAGCCAATAGCGACGGCGAAGAGTGCGACATCCTTGAATAGGCGCACACGCCGCTCGCCGCTGGTTTCTTCAGGTTCGACAGAGGCGGTGTATTTATGGTGGGAGGCGGTTTGTCGAGATCGATAGTGCTCACAGGCCAACGATCTCGGTTTGCAGCTTATGAGACTCAGGTTCAACCAAGCCAAGTTTCAGGCCGCGCATTTTGCCGTCGCGAGCCGCGAGGTACAATTGAAGGGCCTTGCGAAGAATTTCGCTCTTATTCGTCTCGGTCTCCCCTGCCGCCCTGTCGATCTCGCGGTTCAGATCGTCGGATAAAACGACGTTGAAACGTACACTCATGCTGATCTCCTAGTGTATAAAAGGTGTATTTTATACACCATATCGACGCATCAGGCAACCCTCCAGGGGATTGCGCGGGTGTTTGCTAAAGGCTCGTCTTTTTCAACGTCTGGCCAAGCAAACACACTTGCTCACACATCCAAATTGCGCACCTGCAGGGCGTTGTCTTGGATGAAGTCACGGCGGTGTTCGACGATGTCGCCCATCAGCGTTGAGAAAATTTCATTGGCTTCGTCGGCGTGGTTGACCTTCACCTGCAACAAGGTGCGCTCGTTGGGGTCGAGCGTGGTTTCCCACAACTGGCCGGGGTTCATTTCGCCAAGGCCCTTGTAGCGTTGCAGCGATACGCCCTTTTTGCCCAACGTCATCACGTCGCTGACCAACGACACCGGTCCGTTGATCTTCAATTCGGTGTCTTTCACCTTCAACAGCGCGCGCTGGGTGTAGGTGACTTGCAGCTCCGGCGCGAGGCCGTCTAAGTGACGCGCCTCGCTGGAATGCAGGGTGCGCGAATCAAGCGTAAAAGTTTCGGTGACACCCCTGAGGGTGCGCGCGAATACGATACCACCGCCAGGCGCGGACGCGCCGGTCCAGCCCTTCTCGTACTCGGTTTCCAGATGATCGAGCCGTTTGGCGACGTACCCGGCCGCCTGAGTGGCCAGTTTATCATCGGACAAGACATCGGGGTTGAAAGCACCAGCGATAGCGCATTGCTCGACAATTTTGAGCGGCAGCGTGCGGCTGAGATTTTGCAACGACACCTTCACATCGCGCGCACGGAGCACCAGACGTTTCAAATCTTCGCCCGCCACCTGCGCCCCGCCGGACAACGTGAGCACCGCATCGTTCAGGCCGGCGTTGATGAGGTACTCTTCCATCGCCTTGTCGTCTTTCAAGTAAACCTCGGAAGAGGCGCGCTTGGCCTTATAGAGCGGTGGCTGGGCAATGTAGAGATAACCGTTCTCGATCAGTTGTGGCAGCTGGCGATAGAAGAACGTGAGCAACAGCGTGCGAATGTGACTGCCGTCCACGTCGGCATCGGTCATGATGACGACTTTGTGATAGCGCAGCTTGGCGATGCTGAATTCTTCCGGCCCGATGCCGGTGCCCAGCGCCGTGATCAGCGTGCCGATTTCGGCTGAGCCCAGCATTTTATCGAAGCGCGCGCGCTCGACATTCAAGATTTTGCCGCGCAGCGGCAAGATCGCCTGAAATTTACGGTCGCGGCCCTGTTTGGCCGAGCCGCCGGCGCTATCGCCCTCGACGATGAAAATTTCAGATTGCGCCGGGTCGCGGTTTTGGCAGTCGGCCAATTTGCCGGGCAACGAGGCCAGATCGAGCGCGCCCTTGCGCCGGGTGAGTTCGCGGGCCTTGCGTGCGGCTTCGCGGGCCAGGGCCGCTTCCACCACCTTGTTGACGACTTTTTTGGCCTCGCCGGGATGTTCCTCGAACCATTCGGAGAGTTTTTCCGCGACAATGCTTTCCACCACCGGGCGCACCTCGGATGAGACAAGCTTATCCTTGGTTTGCGATGAAAATTTCGGATCGGGCACTTTCACCGACAGAACGCACGTGAGCCCTTCGCGCATGTCATCACCGGTGAGCTCGATCTTGTCTTTCTTGGCCCCGGCCTGCTCGCTGGCGTACTTGTTGAGCGTGCGCGTGAGCGCGCCGCGGAAGCCCGCCAAGTGCGTGCCGCCATCGCGCTGCGGGATGTTGTTGGTGAAGCACAGCGTGTTCTCGTGATAGCTGTCGTTCCATTCCAACGCCAGCTCAACGGTGATGCCATCGCGCTCGCCAGTCGCCACCACGGTTTGATGCAACGCAAGCTTGGTGCGGTCGAGATATTTCACAAAGACTTCAATGCCGCCCTCGTAATGCATGTCGACGGTTTTGTTTTCCGAGTGGCGTGCGTCCGTCAGGCACAAATAAACGCCCGAATTGAGAAACGCGAGCTCGCGCAGGCGATGCTCAAGCGTGCCGAAGTCGAACACGGTCTTGGTGAAAATATCGTGCGAGGGAAAGAACTTCACTTCCGTGCCGGTGAGCTGCTTGCCTGCGCGCCTGCCCTCTTTCACCACGGGCGCATCGCCCGTGATTTTCAACGGCGCCTCAGCGACGCCGTCCTTGAAGGCCATGAAATACTCTTTGCCGCCGCGCCAAATGCGCAGTTCAAGCCGGTGGGACAGCGCGTTGACAACCGAGACGCCGACGCCGTGCAAACCGCCCGAGACCTTGTAGGAATTTTGGTCGAATTTTCCGCCCGCGTGCAGCTGGGTCATGATGACCTCGGCCGCCGAAACGCCTTCTTCTTTATGGATATCGACCGGCACGCCGCGCCCATTGTCGCGCACGCTGCAGCTGCCATCGCCATGCAGAATCACCTCAACCTTGTCGCAATGACCGGCGAGTGATTCGTCGATGGCGTTGTCGACGACTTCGTAGACCATGTGATGAAGCCCCGAGCCGTCTTCGGTATCGCCGATGTACATGCCCGGGCGCTTTCGCACCGCATCAAGGCCCTTGAGAACCTTGATCGACTCGGCGTCATAGGCGCGTTCTTCTGGGGGTGTGGTGAGTTTGGAGGTGGCGGCCGTTGAACTCATTTCGGTCTCTTTTTGGTCTTGGACTTCAGGGCGATTCAGGCTGGTCGAATAGCCGCCCTAAGGTACCTTAACGAGAGCTTGGAACCAAGGAATTCTGCCGCACACGCCAATATTGTGCGGCCTGGCTCAGGCCTGCAAACAGCTCCTCGTCGGTGCCCGTCATCCAGGCTTGGACGCCCATGGCTAAAATCTCGGCAAATAGGGCTTCGCGGCGTTCGGGGTCCAAATGGGCGGCCACTTCGTCGAGCAGCAAAACAGGCGGAAACCCGCGTTTGGCCGTTTGCAGCCGTGCCGACGCCAGAACGATAGATACGAGTAACGCCTTTTGCTCACCCGTAGAGCATGCCCCCGCCGCCATGCCATGGCTGGCATGGCCGGGGCAAACAAACATCACATGCAAATCCGAGCGATGGGGACCGGCGTCGGGTGTGCCGGTATTTCGGGACAACACCAACTCTTGACGCAAACGCTGTTCCACATCGACCGCGGGCATGGCCGCAAGCCAGAGATCAACCTCGCCCGCCAGGGCCAGCCCCGCACCGGGGAATGGGCCCCGGCTTTCGGCCAGAGCCCCGCAAAGCCTGCTTGTCATGTCGGCGCGGGCGGCGGCTATGGCGACGCCATAACGCGCGAGTGTGTCTTCGAGGGCCAAATGCCATGCCTTGTCCTCAATGCCATCGCGTAACAGCCGCATTCTTTGCCGGTGGGCGTGTTCATAGGCCGCCAGCCGCCCGGCATGGTCGGGGTCAAAAGCGGTCACAAGCCGGTCTAAAAACCGCCGGCGCGAGGCCGGGCCATCGAGAAATATCCGGTCCATGGCGGGCGTCAGCCAGACCACGCCCAAATGCCGGCTGAGGGCAGCTTGACCTTTGACCGCCACCCCATTGACGTGAATGGCGCGCTTGTCCTTGCCATCGGCGGCAAGGCCGGTGCCCAGCCGCACATCCCCGTCGTTGTTGGTCACAACAGCGGCCACTGCCCAAGGCTGCGCCAAACCGGTGCCCGTGGCGCGCACGCGCGTTACGGCACTGAGGCGCGCACCACGCAAACCCCGGCCAGGGGCCAGAAACGACACCGCTTCCAATAGATTGGTTTTGCCCGCACCATTAGCCCCGGTCAGAACGACAGGGCTTAGCCCCGCATCGAAGCGCAAGGCGGCATAGCTGCGAAAGGCCGTGAGGTCGATGCGCACAACACCAGCGCTGCCGGTGAGGGTCGACACCGGAACGGGCAAGGCTGTGTCGCGGCTCTCGGGGAGCGCGCTCACACCCGCATCGGCATGAGAACGTAGACGGCCGAGCCGTCGGCCACATCGCGAATGACAGTGGGTGAAGCCGCATCCGACATCGAGAAGCGGGCGGCATCGCCCTCGATCTGCTGCAAGATGTCGAGAAGGTAACGCGAGTTGAAACCGATTTCGAGCTGGCCTGCCCCGTACGAGGCCTCGACCTCTTCCGTGGCGCTTCCGGCTTCGGGGCTAGAGGCCGATAAGGTGATCATGCCTTTTTCGCAGGCCATTTTGATCGAGCGGGATTTTTCGGAACTGATCGCCGAGACCCGGTCGACGGCGTCGGCCATGTCCTTGCGGTTGACTTCGAGCGTTTTGTCGTTGCCCGAGGGAATCACACGTTCGTAATCGGGGAAGGTGCCGTCAATGAGCTTGGAGGTCAGCACGACGTTATCAAAGCCAAAGCGAATTTTGACATCTGACAGCGAGATGGCGATATCGGCGTCGGTTTCCTCAATGAGCTTGCGCAGCTCGCCCACGGTTTTGCGCGGCACGATGATGCCTGGCATTCCCGCAGCACCCTCGGGCAAGGGCACTTCGACACGAGCCAGTCTATGGCCGTCGGTGGCCACCGCACGCAAAACCGCCACGCCATCGCTTTTGGCGGCGTGCAAGTAAATGCCGTTCAGGTAGTAGCGGGTTTCTTCGGTGGAGATAGCGAATTTTGTTCGATCGATCAGCCCGCGCAAATCCGCAGCACCGAGCTTGAAATTATGCGTCAGGTCGCCACCGCTCATGGCCGGGAAGTCCTCGACCGGCAGGCAAGCGAGCGTGAATTTCGAACGGCCGGCCATCAGCGCAATTTGCCCGCCATCGGCCGAGGTGGTGAGTTCCACCTGCGAGCCATCGGGCAGTTTGCGCACGATCTCATACAGCGTCAGCACGGGCGTCGTGGTCGCCCCGCCCTTGGCGACGTCTGCCGCCGTGCTTTCGGCGATCTCGATATCCATGTCGGTCGCATGAAGCGACAAACTGCCCTTGGCCGCGTCGATGCGGACGTTGGAGAGAATGGGAATGGTGTTACGCCGTTCGACGACGCTTTGCACGTGTCCGAGGGACTTGAGGAGGGCGGCGCGTTCGATGACGAGTTTCATGAGACAGGTTTTTTCAAGAGTCTGGCGTGATCGTCTGTTGTTGGCCCCGCCGGGTTGCGCAAATGGCCGCCCAAAACCGGGGCAAACCCGCGCATTCAGCAGGACTTGCGACTATATCAATCAGGCAACGGTGGGCAAGCCTTACGCGGCCTGCGCCAGAGGGGCCTGCGCCAGAGG